>DATAWI010000001.1:0-172467 GCA_036267295.1 Acidobacteriaceae bacterium
CTTATTCTGACGCTCACATTTGTACCGGTGATGTGCTGGTCCTGGTTCAAAAAGGGCGTGCACGAACGCGTCAACAAGCCGTTCGAATGGGTGCGGCGCAAATATGCCGGGGAGCTGGAGTGGTGCCTCGACCATCCGAAACTCACCATGCTGGTGGCGACAGGGATCTTCGGCGCAACCCTTCTGCTGGTGCCCTTCATCGGCGGCGAATTCATGCCCCATCTCGATGAGGGCGCGCTGTGGATCCGCGCCACCATGCCCTACACCATCTCTTTTGACGAAGCCAGCCGCTTTTCGCCCCAGGTGCGCGACATCCTCATGCGGTACCCGATGGTCACCGACGTTGGCTCGGAACTGGGTCGCCCGGATGACGGCACCGATCCAACCGGCTTCTTCAACGACGAGTTCTACGTCGGCCTGAAGCCCTACAATGACGTTTCCTGGAAGTCCGGCCCGATTCACAACAAGAAGGAACTCCAGGAAGACATCCAGAAAAGGCTGCGGGCTTTCCCAGGCGTCATCTTCAACTACACCCAGCCGGCCGAAGATGCCGTCGACGAAGCGCTGACCGGGTTAAAGAGCGCTCTCGCTGTCAAAATCTACGGCCCCGATCTGAACGTTCTGCAGAGCAAAGCTCTGGAGATCAAGCGCCGTCTGGAGAAGGTGCCCGGGTTCACCGAGCTCACCGTCGTGCGGGAGCTGGGCCAGCCCAGTCTCATCGTCAATGTCGATCGCGACAAGATTGCCCGCTATGGCATCAATGTCTCGGATGTCGAAGCCATCGTCCAGGCGGCCGTCGGTGGACAGGCCGCAACCCAGGTGATTCAGGGCGAGAAGCTGTTCGACCTCGTCGTCCGCATGGAACCGCAATTCCGCCAGAACGCCCGCGCGATCGGCAACCTCCTCGTCGGAACGCCCTCCGGACAGCAAATTCCTCTGAGCGAGCTGGCCAACATTCATGAGGCCAGCGGCGCGTCCTTCATTTACCGCGAGGACAACTCGCGCTACATCGGCGTCCAGTACAGCATCGAAGGGCGCGACCTGCAGAGCGCAGTCGATGAGGGACAGCGTTCGATTGCCGACATCGCCAGCAGTCTGCCCCCGGGTTATCGCATCGCCTGGGGTGGCGAGTACGGCGAACTCCTCCAGGCGAAGCACCAGATGGAAATCATCGGTCCACTGGCTCTGCTGATCATCTTCATGATCCTGTTCGCCCTCTACGACAACTTCAAGTTTCCCATCACCATCGCCCTGGGCGTGGTCCTCACCGAACCGGTCGGCGCCTTGATCGCCCTCAAGCTGACCCACACGCCGTTCAGCGTCTCCTCCGGTCTCGGGCTGCTGGCGCTCATGGGCGTCTCCGTCGAAACCGCCGTGATTCTGGTCTCCTACATCAACAAACTTCGGCGCGAAAACAAGGACATCCGCACCGCCACCATGGAAGCCTCGCTCCTGCGCCTGCGGCCCATCATGATGACCGCTCTGGTCGCCTGCCTGGGCCTGCTGCCCGCAGCCCTTTCCACCGGAATCGGATCGGACACCCAGAAACCCTTTGCTATTGTGATTGTCGCGGGGCTCATCTCACGGCTATTCCTCGGATTCTTCGTCAATCCAGTGCTGTACGAGATGGTCGCGCGCGATGGCGATGTCCTGCAGGTCTAGCGCGCATCTCGATTTCACCTTGATGTTGAAAGTTCGCCGGTCCCCGCTTTCTCAAGTGACTGCGTTGCCTGATGGGATTCCGTTGCCGTATGCGATCGCGGCAATTCACCTCGTTGCGGCGGCGCAGGCTTCGGCGATCGACACGGTGACGTCGCCTCCCGGCGACCTGGTGCGTTTTCGGGAAGTGATCGGGCGTTGGCCGTCACGGGTGTGGACGATCCTCAGCGACCATTTGCCGGCAATTTAGCTCCTGGCCGATCACTCCAGCATTCGCGGGCCGCCGTCAATTCGCATACATCCCCTGCCTGCGAAGCAACCTCTCACTCTTCAGGTATCTTGATTCGGCTCTTCTCCTTAGCCTGAAAGTAGTCCCCTTTGGGAAATTCTCCAGTCGTCGTTGTTACGGGCGCGTCCGCCGGTCTCGGACGAGCAATTGCGCATGCGTATGCCAGGCGCGGCGCTAAAGTTGGACTCCTCGCGCGCAATCCTGAGGCGTTGGCTGCTGCAACAGAGGAGTGTCAGCGGCTCGGTGGAAACGCGGTTTTTGTTCCGGTGGATGTGGCGGACGCCGACGCCGTGGAGCGCGCAGCCAGCCACATTGAAGAGACACTCGGTCCCATCGATGTGTGGGTGAACGACGCGATGGTCAGCGTCTTCTCTCCCGTCAAGGAAATGGAACCGGCAGACTATAAGCGCGTCACCGAAGTTCTCTATCTGGGGTTCGTGCACGGTACGCTGGCGGCGCTTCGACGCATGCTGCCTCGGGATCGCGGCACCATCATCCAGATCGGTTCGGCCCTGGCCTACCGGTCGATCCCGCTGCAGTCGGCCTACTGCGCCTGCAAGCACGCGATCAATGGATTTACAGATTCCCTGCGCTGCGAACTCTACCACGATCGCAGCCATGTGCAGGTCACCGCCGTGCACATGCCGGCGATGAACACGATGCAGTTCGACTGGGTAAAGAATCGGATGCCACATAACACGCAACCGGTGCCGCCCATCTACGAGCCGGAGGTGACAGCGAGAGTGGTCGTTGCGGCGGCCCTGGCGAAGAGGCCGCGCCGCGAGTACTGGGTGGGCGCGCCAACGGTGATGGCCATTGTGGGGCAGCAGTTTGTACCCGGCCTGCTCGATCGCTATCTCGGCAAAACAGGATACGCGTCGCAGCAGATTGCGAGTGAGCCGAGGGATCCCAATGCGCCAAACAACTTGTATGACTACGTGCCGGGCGTACACAGCGCGCGGGGTAAGTTCGACAATCAGTCCAAACACCGCAGTGCCGAGATTTTCGTGGAACTCCACCGTGACTGGTTCATGATGGGGGCCCTCGCGCTGGCCGGATTGGGAGCGGGCCTCCTCGTCGCGCGGGGACGCCGGTGAAATCCGATCAGGCGCTGCTGCTTGCTACCTCGGCTGCCATGGCGACGCTCGTACCCGTAGCGGCCTACCAATTGGGATGGATCGACCATCTGCCCGATCCTCCCGCCGCGATCTTCGCCTCCGACGAAATTACCGAATCGAAAGCAGCGCATCCGCTGGGAATCCCCGACAGCCTGTTGGGCCTTGGAAGTTACGGAACGACCTGCGTTCTGGTGTTGATGGCACGAGAATATCCGGCCGTCGGAAAGTTACTGGCCGCCAAGTTGGTCACGGACGGCTCTGTGGCCGGCATCAAGATGGTGCGCCAGGTGGTTTCCTTTGGCAGGCTTTGTTCGTGGTGCACGGGAACGGCTCTTTGCACGGCATGCATGCTCTTGTTCGGGAGGAAGTTGATCGCAAGTCAATTGTCTGGAAGCCGACGGTCGTAAAGGCGAACCCCTCCGACGGGACGGCCTTCAACGGTGAGCCAGCCATCTATATCAAAGGAGTGGACGGTCTCCGGCACTGCGCCGTGGTGGCTGGAACGTGGTCCGGTTTTGACCTGCTAACGAACTCTTAAAGAAGAACAGAGCGGCGAGTGAGGGCATGAAGACGGAGTATTCGATCACCGGCGGTTCGATCGGCTTCTATACCGTGCCGACCGATGCCCCTGAAGCCGATGGGACATTTTCCTGGAACAGTACTTCGATGGTGCTGGTGCAACTGGAGTGCGGCACGGTGCGCGCTCTTGGCTACACCTACGCTGATGCGGGCACTGCGGCGGCGGCGGATAAGTTGCTGAAGGAGGTGGTTCTGCGCTCCGATCCCATGCGGGCCGCGGAAACGCTGCAGAAGATGCTGCGCGCCATTCGCAATCTGGGCGAAACGGGCATCGCGATGATGGCTGTTTCGGCGATCGACAATGCGCTGTGGGATCTGCGTGCGCGACTGCTGAATGTGTCGCTGGTCAGCCTCCTCGGCCAGGTGCGCACCGGCATTCCCGTTTATGGCAGCGGCGGATTTACAACTTACAGCGACCAGCAACTTGCGGGCCAACTCGGCGCCTGGGCGGCGGAGGGATTCGCGTTCGTCAAGATGAAGATCGGCACCCATCCGGATCAGGACCTGGCGAGGGTGGCGACGGCGCGCAAGGCCATCGGACCTGAATGCGGTCTCTTCGTGGACGCGAACGGCGCCTACACAGTAACGCAGGCGATCGATCTGGCACATCGATTTGCAGAGCAGGGTGTCCTCTGGTTTGAGGAGCCGGTTAGTTCTGACGACCTCGTGGGGCTCAGTCAAATCCGCCAGCGTGCGCCGCTTGGCATGGATATTGCCGCCGGGGAATATGGCTACACTGCCTGGTACTTTGAGGCGATGATCGCGGCGCAGGCAATCACTGTATTGCAGGCGGACTGCACCCGCTGCGGCGGCCTCAGTGGATTTCTGGACGCAGCATCGATTTGCTGGGCACACAACTTTCCGCTTTCATCGCACTGCGGGCCGAGCATGCACCTGCACGTCTGCTGTTCGGTGCCGCGCGCAATCCACATGGAGTATTTTCACGACCACGTGCGCATCGAACGCATGTTTTTCGACGGATTTTGCGAGCCCGTCCGCGGATGCATGATTCCCGACCTCTCCCGACCGGGACACGGCCTCGAACTGAAGCAGAAAGATGCGGAGCGGTTCAAAGCGTAGTCAGCAACCCCATCACAGCAACCCACAGAAGAATCGGATAGCCGAAGCGCGAAGGAGAAAAGAATGGCGAAGCAAGTATCGGATGTAGTTGTCGAGCGTTTGATGGAATGGGGCGTCGACACCATCTTTGGCTTTCCGGGCGACGGGGTGGACGGATTCTTCGAGGCGCTGCGCACCCATCAGGACAAACTCCGCTTCATCCAGGTTCGACACGAAGAGGCTGCGGCGTTTGCTGCCTGCGGCTACGCGAAGTATACCGGTCGACTGGGCGTTTGCTGCGCGACTTCCGGCCCTGGCGGAATCCACCTGCTCAATGGCCTCTATGACGCGAAGTGCGATCTGCAGCCTGTGCTGGCCATCACCGGCCACACCTTTCATGACCTGATCGGCATGGACTACCAGCAGGATGTCGATCTGGACAAGCTCTTCATGGACGTCTCCGTCTTCAACCAGCGGATTATGGGACCCGCCCATGCCGTCAACGTCGTTGATATGGCCGTGCGCTCCGCTTTTGGCCGACGCGGCGTTGCGCACATTTGCATACCCAAAGACATTCAGGAATGGCCGGTCTCGGACTCCATGCGCAGCAATGCAAACCCGCGCGGACACAGCGGCGACGAGGTTCCTTCGTTAATGGCCAGGCCCGCCGACTTTCTGTTGCGCCAGGCAGCCTCTGTCATCAACGACGGATCGCGGGTAGCGATCCTGGTTGGGCGCGGCGCGCTCGGGGCACGCGAGGAAGTGGCGCAACTGGCGGATACCGTCGGCGGTCCCGTCGTCAAGGCGCTGCTCGGGAAAGGCGTGCTGCCCGATCGCAGCCCGTACACGACGGGCGGCATCGGCCTGCTCGGCACCGCGCCGTCGGTCGACGCAATGGAAGAGTGCGACACGCTCGTCTTCATTGGCAGCAGTTATCCCTACATGCAGTTTTTGCCCAAGCCGGGCCAGGCGAAATGCGTGCAGATCGAGCTTGATCCCACGCGAATCGGTCTGCGCTATCCCGCGGATGTGGGACTGGTCGGCGACGCGAAGACCATCCTGCAGGCGCTGCTGCCGCTGCTCAAGCGGAAGAGCAATAAGTTCCTGAAGAAGTCGCAGGAACGCATGAAGAACTGGAATCAACTGATGGAGGAGCGTGGCACGCGGCAGGACATGCCGATGAAGCCGCAGGTCGTGACCCACACCCTCAGCAAGCTGCTCCGCGACGACGCGATCGTCTCTTCTGACAGTGGCACGATTGCCACCTGGACGGCCCGTTACGTGGAGATCAGGAGCAACATGCAGTTTTCTCTCAGCGGCTCGCTGGCCACCATGGCCAACGGTCTCCCCTACAGCATCGGCGCGGCCGTCGCGTTTCCCGGCCGGCAGGTGGTCTGCGTTGTGGGTGATGGCGGCCTGACCATGCTGATGGGAGAACTGGCAACGCTGGTGAAGTACAAACTGCCCGTGAAGGTCATCGTCGTCAAGAACAATGTGCTCGGACAGATCAAGTGGGAGCAGATGATTCTGGAGGGTAATCCGGAATTTGGCGTCGAGCTGCAACCGATCGACTTTGCCAAAGTCGCCGAGGCTTGCGGCATGCGCGGGTATACCCTGGAACGCCCTCAGGATGCCGAACGCATTCTCAGCGAAGCGCTCCGTTACGACGGCCCCGCTCTGGTACAGGCCGTGGTCGATCCCAACGAGCCGCCGATGCCTGGAAAAATCACCACCGAGCAAGCCTTGAAGTTCGCTAAATCACTCGTGCGTGGCCAGAAAGACGCGGCCAAAATCATCAAAACTATCGCAGAAGACCAGATTCGGGAGGTTGTGTAGAAGCGCATGAGTACGAACGCAATCTCTCTCGCTCATCCGGTGCAGGACGCCGATCTGGCTGCCAACTACATTCGCGAAGGGCGTTTCCAGCGCAGCCTGGCTCTTCTGACCGCAGCCACCAGCGTCATCAGCGGCCTCGAAGTGGCGTACGAGCATTACCGCGGAAGTTATAGCCGCCGCGTCATGTATACGCCCGTGATCCTGAGCGGTCTGCTTGCCGCCGCCGGCATCGCCGCGTTCTTCAGCGGGCGCGCTGCGCGAACCATCTTGCGTTTGACCTCCGCTGTCACGCTGGTCGATGCGGGCGTGGGATTTTATTTTCACCTTCGCGGCATTCGGCGCAAGCCAGGCGGTTGGCGATTGCCCATGACCAACATCATCATGGGGCCACCCATCTTCGCGCCGCTGCTCTTCGGCACCAGCGCCTATCTGGGACTGGTCGCTTCGTACCTGCAGCGCGAGGATGTCAGCCGCGACGATGCCGCGAGCGCGCGCGATGACGACGGCTGGCTTGCGCGCCTGTTTCCACCACGGGAGGGGCGCGAACTGATCTCCGATGAGCAGGACGTGAGAGAGGGGAAGTTTCAGCGGCAGGTCGCCGTGGTGGCCGGCATCAGTGCGTTGCTCAGCGGGTTCGAGGCTTACTACTCGCATTACAAGAACAACTTCCGCTACAAAGTGCAATGGAGCCCGATCGTCATTGCTCCGCTGCTGGCCGCAGCCGCCTTTGGATCCGTGCGGAGTCGCAGGCTCGCGAGCACAGCACTGCCGGCGCTGTGCACGGTCGCCTCGGCCGACGCCGCGATTGGCTTTTTCTATCACGCGCGGGGAGTGCTTCGCCGTCCTGGCGGCCGTCGGCATCTGCTCTACAACATCATGTACGGGCCACCCATTTTTGCCCCCCTTCTCTTTGGAGCCGCGGGGATGCTCGGTTTTCTCGCCAGCCTGCTCCGCCGGAGACGCGCATGACGAAGCACGCGCGGGAACGCCGCGCCGCCATCCACCCCACCCAGGCTCCGGACCCAATCCTGCTGCCGCGCGATGCGGCCACCGGCGAGCCTCTGCCGCCCAGGGAAACACCCGGCTACTATCCGGGCTTCAGCACCCTGGCGCAAAAAGCCTTCTGGGATGAAGCGACCCGCAATCTCGTCGAGATGCGCGTCGAGCAGACGCCTTCTATCCGTTACTTCACCGCGGAGCAGGCACGCTTCTGGCGCGCGGTCTTCGATCACCTTATCCCGCAGCACGACCGCGTGCCGGAGCGGCGCATTCCGCTGGTCGAGCCGCTCGATGAACGGCTCTACCAAAACCGCGGTATCGGTTATCGCTACGAGTCGATGCCACCGGATCGGGAAGCCTACGGCCTGGGACAGCGGGCTATCGACGAAGAGGCGAAGCAGCGCTTCGGTGGCGAATTTCTGACGCTTCCCCAGCGGCAGCAGGATCTGGTCCTGCAGGCAATCCACGACCGCAAGCCGAAGGCTGCCAAATCAATCTGGAAACAAATGAGCATCGGCCGATTCTGGCAATTGATGATGCAGGACGCGATCGAAGCCTACTACGCGCATCCCTGGGCTTGGGATGAGATCGGATTCGGGGGACCGGCTTATCCTCGCGCCTATACGCGCCTCGAAAGGGGCGAGCCCGAGCCCTGGGAAGTGGAAGAGCAGCGGTACGACTGGGATGCTCCGCCATTTGCGGTTTCCGACACCACCGAGCCGACTCATCATCTTCACACGGAGTCTCTTCAGAATAGCGGCGACATCGAATGAGCCTCAGTGACCGGCCCCTTCTCGGATCGTTCGAAGCGCCGCCTGGCGCGCCCCACATGCTGGGGTCACTACAGCAAATTCATCTGCCGATGCGCCGCTTCCGCGAAACCGATGACATCGACTACGTCATCGTTGGCTGCGGCTCGGCCGGCGGCATATTGCTGCAACGCCTGGCGCGCGCGGGCTTCAACGTGGTGGCTCTCGAAGCCGGACCCTTCTGGGATACGGAACGTGACTGGGTCAGCGACGAATCCGGATCGCACGAACTCTACTGGGAAGATCCCCGCGTGACGGGCGGCTCTGACCCGCTCGCGCTGGGAGCGAACAACAGCGGCAAGGGAGTGGGCGGAGGTTCCGTCCACTGGGCGGCCTTTACCCCGCGCCTGCACCCTTCCGACTTCGAGGTCTACACGCGCGATGGCGTGGGCGCCGACTGGCCGATCGACTACAACATTATCCGTCCTTACTACGAACAGCTCGAGTTGGAAATGCCGGTCGCGGGCCCGGCGTACTATCCCTGGGGACACCCGCACGGTTATATCTACGGACCTCATCCCATGGGCGGCGTCGGGAATGCTCTCATCAAGGGCTGCACGGCGCTGAATATCCCCGTCTCCATCGGCGGACCGGTGGCAATTCTCTCTGGTTCGCATGGCGACCGCCCGCACTGTATTTATCGCGGTTTCTGTATCCAGGGCTGCAAAGTGGGCGCCAAGGCCAGCACGCTGATCACGCACGTTCCCGATGCGCTCGCCAGCGGCGCTGAGATTCGCGATCGATCTATGGCTGCGCGGATCGAAGTGGGGAGCAACGGCCGCGTTGTGGGAGTCCACTATTTCGACCACGACGGCAATTCCCATTTCCAGCGGGCGAAGGCGATCATTGTCTCCGGCTACGCTATCGAAACGCCGCGGCTCCTGCTCAACTCCGTCTGCCCCGGCTTCGAAAAGGGGTTGGCGAATTCAAGCGGCACTGTGGGACGCTATCTCATGGCCCAGGCCGGTAACGTCGTCCTCGGCCGTTTCGATCAGCCGGTCCGGATGTATAAAGCACCGCCCGCGCACGCTCTCACCGAAGAGTTCTACGAGACCAATCCAAAGAACGATTTCGCGCGCGGCTTCGCGATTCAAACCGTTGGGCCTCTCCCGATCGCGTTTGGGAAGCAGATGGTTTCGGCGAAGCGCGCATGGGGCTGGGGTCTCCGCCGCGAAATGATGGATTACAACCACTGGGCGGCTTTCGGTTTGCTGGGCGAGATATTGCCGTGGTCCGATAATCGCGTGACTCTGGCGGAGGATGATCGGGATCGCTTTGGCCTGCGTGTCGCCCACGTCTCCTTCAATCTGCACAGCAACGACCACAAGGTCATCAAGGCCGCTAAGGCTAAAACGATGGAGGTCATGCGCGCTGCAGGTGCGGAAGAGGTCGTCCAGGAAGCGAGGTACGCACATCTGGTCGGCGGATGCCGCATGGGCGCAGACCCTGCCCAGTCGGTGGTCGATAGATTCGGACGCGCGCACGACATCCCCAACCTGTTCGTCTGTGACGGTTCAGTTTTTCCGACGCAGGGTTCGGCAAACCCAGGCCTCACCATTCAGGCTCTCGCGGCTCGTACTGCCGATTATTTGATCTCGCAGGGCGACACAATCTTCAGCAGCAACCGTCGTGATCTCACGGAGCCGTCGCTGCGCAAGGAACTGGCTCCTCCGGGCACCTATGGCAGGGGCGTTCCGCGACTCCGTTAGCGGCCGGGGTCGGCGATATAGTCCACGCTCAATGCGACCGGACTGAGCCGAAGCACCGCAGCGAGAGTCAATATGGTTCCAGCGGCAATTGTTCATCGTTGAGTGTTTCCCCGGGGAAGCCACCGAACCCGTGGAAGGTCACGTGCAGCGAGTCGGTGCTGACTGCCACCACAATCGCTCTCTCAAACAACAGCACGGCAAGACCGGATTTATACCAGGAGTCACATGCGACCCGGAAACGCTGCAAACCGATGATTATGAATGGTTTACTGCGGAAACTCCTTTGCAGCCCATGGTTTGCAAAGTGGTTCTGGCGGAGAGGGAGGGATTCGAACCCCCGATACCCTTACAGGTATGCCTGATTTCGAGTCAGGTGCATTCAACCGGGCTCTGCCACCTCTCCGAAGCCGGTATCTCCGAGAATATCGCATCGTTCTGCCGAGCGTCGAGGGCCAGGGCCACCCCGCGAACGCCCGGAACGGCCTCTGTGCCCCGCGGCATCGAGTACCATCCGGCGCTTCCCCGTTAACACACCGCACCTCGGCTCCGTGATAGCATCGCCTGCACCGCAGGAAGGGCGGGGCCATGCCCGTTGCAAAAATCAATGGGAAGCCGCATTCATTCGCAGACGGCGAACGTCTGCTCGATCTCCTCCATCGAACCGGAATCGCAGTCCCCCAGGTCTGCTATCACCCCCAACTCGGCCCCATCCAAACCTGTGACACCTGCCTGGTCGAAGTCGATGGCAAGCTGGTGCGCAGTTGCGCCGCAGTCGCCGTCGACGGCAGCGCCGTCTCCACGGAGTCGCCGCGGACCCTGAAAGCGCAGCGCGAGGCCTTCGATACCGTCCTCGGCAACCACCTCCTCTACTGCACCGTCTGCGACAACAACAACGGCAACTGCACCGTCCACGACACGACGAAGCTGCTGGCCGTCGAGCATCAGAGCACGCCCTACAGGCCCAAACCTTACCCCATCGACGCCACGAATCCGTTCTATCGTTACGATCCGGACCAGTGCATCCTCTGCGGCCGCTGCGTGGAAGCCTGCCAGGACCTCCAGGTCAACGAAACCCTGAGCATCAACTGGGAAGACCCGCATCCCCGGGTTCAGTGGGATGGCGGCGCGCCCATCGGCGAATCCAGCTGCGTCTCCTGTGGCCACTGCGTCACCGTCTGCCCCTGCAATGCCCTCATGGAAAAATCCATGATCGGCGAAGCCGGCTACTTCACCGCGCTTCCCCCGCCCGTCTTCCACGGCATGATCGATGTCGTCAAGGCCATCGAGCCCGAAGTCGGCGACGGCGCGATCATGCAGCTCTCGGAAGTCGAAGCCGCCATGCGCGCAGCGCGCATTCGCAAAACCAAGACCGTCTGCACCTACTGCGGCGTCGGCTGCAGCTTCGATATCTGGACTCGCGATCGCCACGTCCTGAAAGTGGAACCTGCGCAGGGCCCCGCCAACGGCGTCTCCACCTGCATCAAAGGCAAGTTCGGCTGGGAGTTCGTCAACAGCCAGGATCGCCTCACCAAACCTCTCATTCGCGAAGGCGGCCGCTTCCGCGAAGCTACCTGGGACGAAGCCCTCTCCCTCATCGCCGGAAAATTCAGCGAGATCAAAGCCGCCTCCGGCCCGGACGCTCTCGCCTTCGTCTCCTCGTCGAAGTGCACCAACGAGGAAAGCTACCTGATGCAGAAACTCGCGCGCGCCGTCATCGGTACCAACAATATGGACAACTGCTCGCGCTACTGCCAGGCCCCGGCCACCATCGGCCTCTTCCGCACCGTCGGCTACGGCGGCGACTCCGGCTCCATCTCCGACATCGAGCAGGCGGACCTCGTCCTCATCGTCGGCAGCAACACCGCCGAAAGCCATCCGGTTCTCGCCACCCGCGTCAAACGCGCCCACAAGCTGCACGGCCAAAAGCTTATCGTCTCCGACCTGCGCCGCAACGAGATGGCCGAGCGTGCCGACCTCTTCCTCCATCCCCAGCCCGGAACCGATCTGGTCTGGCTCTGCGCCGTCACCAAATACATCCTCGACCAGGGACTGGCGAAGACCAGCTTCCTCAACCAGTGGGTCAACGGTATCGACGAATATCGCCAGAGCCTCGAGCCCTTCACCATGGAAATGGCCAGCCAGCGCTGCGGCCTGCCCATCGAAATGCTCGAGCGCGTCGCACATATGGTCGCCGCGGCCTCCAGCGTCTGCGCCCTCTGGGCTATGGGCGTCACCCAGCACTCCATGGGGTCTGACACCTCCACAGCTATCTCCAATCTGCTGCTTGCTACCGGCAACTACATGCGTCCCGGTACCGGCGCCTATCCTCTGCGCGGCCACAACAATGTGCAGGGGGCCAGCGACCACGGCGCCATGCCCAACAACTTCCCCGGCTACCAAAACGTCGAAGACCCCGAGATTCGCGCCAAATTTGAAAAAGCCTGGGGCGTCACCCTCCCGCCCAAGCCCGGCCTCGACAATCACCAGATGATCGACGCCATCCACGAAGGCAAGCTCCGCTCCATGTACATCTTTGGCGAGGAGATGAGCCTCGTCGATTCCAACGCCAATTATGTCAGCGCCGCGCTCGCCAAACTCGACTTCTTCGTTGTGCAGGATTGCTTCTTCTCCGAGACCTGCCGCTTCGCCGACGTCATCCTCCCCGCCAGCCCCAGCCTCGAAAAAGAAGGCACCTTCACCAGCACCGAGCGCCGCATCCAGCGCCTCTATCAGGTCTTCGAACCTCTCGGCGAAAGCCTTCCCGACTGGGAAATCATTCGTGATCTCGCCAACCGACTCGGCGCCGCATGGAAATATTCCCACCCGTCGGAAATCTACGAGGAGATCGCTTCCCTCACCCCCATGTTCGCCGGCGTCACCTACGAGCGGCTGGAGGGTTACAAGACGCTGCAATGGCCGGTCGCCGCCGACGGCACCGACCAGCCTCTGCTCTACACGGAACGCTTCGCCCTGCCCGACGGCAAAGCGAAGTTCTTCCCCGTCGCGTGGTCCGAGCCCACCGATCAGCCCAACGCCGACTACGACCTGCACCTGAACAACGGCCGCCTGCTCGAGCATTTCCACGAAGGCAATCTCACCTACCGCACCGCCGGCATCCGCGAGAAGACTCCGTGCACCTTCGTGGAGGTCTCCCCGGAACTCGCCAATGCCCGCGGCATCGCCAGCGGCAGTTGGGTCGAGCTCACTTCGCGCTATGGAGAAGTCCGCGTGCAGGCCGTCGTCACCGAGCGCGTCGAAGGCTCGGAGCTCTACATGCCCATGAATTCGGTCGAAGAGCCCGTGAATCGTCTCACCAGCAGCCACACCGACAAGGTCACGCACACGCCGGCTTACAAGGAATCCTCCGTCCGCCTGCGCGTCCTCGGAGAAACCGGCCCCAACCCGCTTCCGAAAACCAATTCCCGATTTGGCCATCCCACCCCGCAGCGCGGCGTGGAAGTGGAGCGCAAGTGGAAGCGCAGCGACTATCACCAACCCGGCAACGGTCTCGTCCAGATTCAGAATGCCCCGGCTCACCGGCCCGCAGCAAGAGAAACAGCGGCACAGCAGAAGTAAGCATCGGAGAAGCCACCATGGCTCAACCTATCCCGCTCGAAATTGCGCCGCGCGACCCACGCAAGGAGCTGTTGGCCCGTCTGGAGAAGGCACCCGAAGCGCACGCCGCCGCCCTACTGGATTCCTTCGAGTTGCTGCAGGCTCTCCACGACACCGGCATTCTCGAGTTGCTCCGCGGCATGGTCACCGCAAGAGACAAGGTGCTGGACGAAGTCGTGACCACCGCCAATACGCCCGAAGCCATCAACGCGCTGCGCAATGCGATCATCTTTGGAAAGATGATCGCCTCCGTCAATCCCGAGCTCATGGAGTCCTTCGCCGCCGCCACCGCCGAAACCCTGGGCAGCCGGAAAAAGCCCGTCATTGACCCGCCCGGCCTCTTCTCTCTGCTGGCGCAGTTTCGCCGCAAGGAACTCCGCCGCAGCGTCGCCCTCATCAATCGATTTTTGGAATCGCTCGGCAATCAACTCAAGCTCAAGGGGAGCCCCACTCCGAAAGATTGAGCAACCGCACCATCCACTCCTGGAGGAACGACATGGCGAACGGGAAACGCTGGGGCATCGCGCTGGCGGGCATTTTTATGCAGATGGCGCTCGGTGCCGTCTATGCGTGGAGCGTCTTTCGCACTCCGCTGGTGAAGCAGTTCCACTGGTCCATCTCGGATGTGACCATGACCTTCACCATCTGCATCTTCGTCGTCGGCTTCGCCGCGTTCTTCGGAGGCCTGTGGCTCAACCGCAAGGGTCCCCGCGTCGTCGCCCTCACCGCGGGCTTCCTCTACGGCCTTGGCATCTTCCTCGCCAGCTTCTCCGCGTATAAGCTCTGGTGGCTTTATCTCACCTACGGCCTCATCGGCGGCATCGGACTCGGCTTTGGGTATATCGTTCCCATCGCCGTGCTCCTCAAGTGGTTCCCCGACAAGCGCGGCCTCATCACCGGCATCGCTGTTGGCGGATTTGGCGCCGGAGCCCTGGTCACCGCGCCCCTCGCAACCCACCTCATCCAGCACGTCGGCGTCCTGCAAACCTTTGCCTATCTGGGCATCGCCTATTTCGTCGTCATCATGGCGGCTGGGTGGTTCATGCAAAATCCTCCTGTCGGCTGGGCGCCCGCTGGCTGGAGCCCCAGCACCAAACAAACCGCCAACCGCGCCGCCAGAGATTACACCTTCAGCGAAGCCCTCAAAACCTGGCAGTGGTGGGCCTTGTGGCTCGCGCTCTTCCTCAACACCTCCGCAGGCATTTCCGTCATCTCCCAGGAATCGCCTATGTTCCAGGAGATCGCCAAAGTCACCGCCATCGCCGCCGCCGGCATGGTGGGCCTCGCCGCCATCGGCAACGGTGTAGGCCGCATCTTCTGGGCGTGGATCTCCGACGGCCTTACCCGCCGCTGGACCTTCGTCGCCATGTATCTCTGCCAGGTCGTCCTCTTCTGGATCATGCCCAGCGTCCACTCCGCCGGCCTGCTCACCCTCGTCACCTTCGTCATTCTGATGTGCTACGGCGGCGGCTTCGGCACCATGCCCGCCTTCACCGCCGACTATTTCGGCACCAAGATGATCGGCCCCATCTACGGCCTCATGATCACTGCGTGGGGATTCGCCAGTGCCGTTGGTCCGCTGCTCATCGCGCGTCTGCGCGAGAGCGGCAGTTCCTTCGCCACCGGCCTCCACATTCTCGCCGGCGTCATGGCGGTCTCCATTCTCGTGCCCATCGTGATCCGGCCCCCGCGCGACAGCAAGGCAGCCTAATACCGTAGCCCGAGCCGCATCGGAAACTCTTCCTCGTCCTCGTCCACCTCTGCCTGCTGCAGGAACTCCATCGTCCGCCTGCGATGGAGTCCCTGCAGCACCGCGTGGGCCGCAGCCACCATCGCCGCCGCCACGCCCACGCTCGTCCAACTGGCTTCAATCACCGGCTCCAGCCCAACCGTGAACATCACAATCGCCGGAAAGAATCCGACATACGGGATCAGCAACAGCGCCGGATTCGTCGCCGACCTCGACTGAGCGCCAGTGAACGCAATCGTCCTCACTTTGAAAAAGAAGGCATCCGTCAGCAACAGGCTCAGCCCCACGGCCATCACCAACTGACCCGCCGCGAATCGCCAGGTGTGGAGCGGCGCTGGCTCCGCGGCACACGCCCATCCTGCAACGGCCAGCGTCAGCAGCAGGCTCCCCATCAGCACCCATCGCTGCGTCGCCTGCACCTGCGGCCATCCTGCCTTGCCGAGAGCCGCTCGAAAGATCCACCGCCCACGCTGATCCGCCGGCGCAAGAAATGTGCTGCGCAGCCCCGCCACCGTCCAGAACGCCACGATCGGAATCGCCGCCCGCAGCCCATCCGGAGAAAACACAAAGTGAATCCCTCTGCGCGTCGCCACCACCCGCATCACCGTCGCCAGCACCAGCGCCGCGCCCGCGCCGCCATACATCACCAGCACCATCCGATAGCGCGGCACGCGCAGCAGATTCTGCCCGATGAAATGCCACGCCGCCCGCGCTCCCGGCTTCCGCGCCAGCGTCGCGTGCACCAAACGATGCGCCGGAACCTCCGCCAGGTTCCGCCCCTCGCGCCGAGCCGCTCCCTCCAGCAGTCCGCGCGTCTTCCTCCACCACGCCAGCGGATAGGCCAAACACGCGGTAGCCACGGCAATCGCTGTGGCTGCATACCCCATGCGCGCCGCGGCAACCAACACCGGCGGCGTTCCCGCCCCATCCAGAACTCTTTGATAAATCCCCAGAAACCAAAACGGCGGAAACCACCGCACCGCCGCGCTCCCCGCCTGCAGCATCCCCTGCAACACGCCCGCCACCACGGGATACGCAAACAACATCGTCAGCAACGCTGCCACGGAAATCCCCTGCAGACCCAGCGCCAGCCGCCGAAACACCCGGTCGCCCAGCACGCCCAGCAGCACTTCTTCCAGCGCGATGAAAAACGCCGCGCCAAAAATCCCGCTCATTCCCACCGCCAGTACGTGCGCCGCCAAAAATCGAAACAGATGCGGCGGATCCATCGCCGCCGGCAGCACCACCACCGCCAGAACATTGGCATCGAATAGAGCCCCGGCCACCAGGATCAAAATCGCCGCCACCCGCGCTCGAAACATCCGCCCATCGCGCACTGGCAGCGGCGACAGCACAAACACATCCAGCAGATCCGGAAAAAACATCTCCCATTCGAAGAGGGTCAGCAGCCCCATCGCCACCATCGAGTAGAGGGCGTAGAAGTAGTGATCGCCCGCGCTCTCCCAGTACGTGCGCGGCCGGTGCGGCAGATGGTACGGCGTGTATAGATACAGCGCGATCACCAACCCCGGAACGCCCACCGCGCACGCCGCCTGCACCAGGCGGGTCTTTCCTTCGCCATCCGACGACGTCATCTCGTTCGTGAAAAATCGCTCCAGAAAATGCCGCAGCAGCGTCCCGAACTGCGTCGCCTCTTCCGACTCCGCCGCCGCGCTCTGCGCCAGCACCTCCAGCGACAGCACCGCCTCGCGCGGCTCGCGAACGCGCAGCGGGCTACGCATTGCTGATCCTCATCACATCCACCATCGCGCGCGCGGCCGCCCGCGTGTCCTGCTGCCGCACCAGTTGCGCAAACACTTTTTCAAGATTCGGCAGCTTCATCAGCGTCGTCAGTTCGCTCGGAGCAGCATCCACCAGCACCTTCCCCTGCGCGATCACAATCACGCGCCCGCATAGCTGCTCCACGATCTCCAGCACATGCGAGATGTACAGCACCGCCTTCCCCGCCGTGGCCAGTTCCTGCAGCAGATCGCGAAACAGCCGCGCCGACAACACATCCAGCCCCGACAGCGGCTCATCGAACACCAGCATTTCCGGATCGTGCATCAGCGCCGCCGCCATCAACACCCGCTGCCGCATGCCCTTCGAATACACCGTCATCGGAGAAAAGCGCCACGACTCGAGCCCCAGCAGCGCCAGCATCCCTTCTGCCTTTTCCCGGATCGTCCGTTCCCGCATGCCCCGCAACCGTCCCACCAGTTGTAGATACTCCATCGCCGACATCCAGGTGTACAGGTGCGCTTCTTCCGGGATATACCCCAGGCGTGCGCGCCACGCCACCAGATCCGCATGGATATCCCGTCCCGCAAACAGCACCTTCCCGTCATTCGGCTGCAGCAGCCCGGTGATGATTTTCACCGTCGTCGATTTCCCCGCACCGTTCGGTCCCAGAAATCCAACGGTCTCTCCCGGCCGCACCGTAAAACTCACATCGCGGATTGCCGGAATCCCGCGGTAACTCCGCGACAGGTGCTGCACTTCAAGCATGGACAATCTCTCCCTATCTACCCCTATGTAGCATACTGTCTATTTTCGCGTCAAACAGAATGCTACATAGGGTACAATCTCTCCCATGCCGGTCGAGGCCAAACTCTCGCATACCGCCGCCATGATCCTCCAGGCCATCCATGCCGGCTACCTCTACGGCTTCAGCATCATGTCCATGACCGGCCTTCCCAGCGGCACCGTCTACCCCGCCATGCGCCGCCTGGAGCGCGACGGCCTCATCCTCTCCAAATGGGAGCAGCAGTCCATCGCCGACGCCGAGCAGCGCCCGCCGCGTAAGTTCTACCGCATCACCCGCGCCGGTCGCGCCACCCTTGAAGCCGTCTACAAACGCTATCCCCTGCTCGCCAGAATGATCCCCGTGCCGGAGGTCGAGCACGCATGATCCACCCGTCGCTCGAAGCGCTCCCACGCGTTCTCATCCGCGCTGCCTCGCTTCTCGTTCCCGGCGCTGACCGCCACGAATGGACCGCCGAGTGGTCCTCGGAGCTTTGGCACGCGCAGCACGGCTCAGAGGTCGGCCCTGGGATTCCGGGCGCGGGAATCACAGGGACGCGCGCCGCCATTCTCTTCAGCGTCGGCGCCGTCCAGGACGCATTCTGTCTGCGCGTTCAGACCCTGCGACAGGATGCGGCGAACACTTATCGCGCCGGCTCTGCGGCCCGCTGCGGCCTCATCCTCAACCTCGCCTGTTCGGTCGGAATCGTCGCCTTCCTCGCCTTGCCCGGGACGCGTAATACCATCCTGCCGCTTCCCTACCGCGACGCCGAAACTTTGGCCGTCATCTCCAGCAATGGCGATACAGGAATGCAGGCGCCCAGCATTCGCCTCGCCGACTACCAGGAGTGGACGAGCGATACTGCTGGGCTTTTCTCGCAGATCGCCTTTTACCAGCCCGTCGCCGTACATTTGCATCTGACAAACCGGCGCACCGCCGCCCTTTCGCTTGCCATCGCCAGCGGCAATCTGCTGGAAATGCTCGGTATCAACCAGTCGCCGATTCACGCCGCATCGACGCCCGCCCTTCCGCGCCTCGTGCTCTCTCGCTCCGCGTGGCGCAGGTTCTATCGCGCCGATCCCTCCATCGTGGGACACACTGCCCGGGTGGCCGGACAAACCGTTGAGATCGCCGGCATCCTGCCCGACTCCGCATGGCGTTTGCCCGGGCACGTCGACGGCTGGCTGCTCGAAGACCCCCATGGCCTCGAAATCCTGCCGCCCACCGTTCGTGGATTCGTCGTGGCACGCATCCGCAGCGAAGCGTTTCCCCCGCCCCACGCCGGTTGGCGATCGATGGAGGAAACCCGCTACGGCGTCGAGAGCAAATACGAATGTGGTTCGCTCAGTTTCATCGCGGAGCGGCCGCTGCTGGCCTTTTCCTGCTGCCTGCTGCTCGCCCTCCTTGCGCTCCCTGCCATCACCGCGCTCTCGCTCGGAGACTATCCCCTCAGCCGCGAGCCATTGCACCGCAGCCTGGTCGCCCGGCGCTGGCTCTTTCTCGCCGCCAAACTCCTGCTGACCCCCGCCATCGCCTATTTCTGGACCGCCGATCTTGCATTCGGATCGGGCGTGCTCAGCCTCTCCGACGCATCGGCCGTCCAGGCCTTTGCCTCGTTCCTCGCGCTGCTCTTTGGATTCCGCTGGGTTCTTCAGGATCAGCGCCGCCGCTGCCCCGTCTGCCTCCGCCTGCTCTCCAATCCCGCGCGCGTCGGTCAGGCATCCTGCAATTTCCTTGGCTGGAGCGGCATCGAACTCATCTGCGCCAGCGGCCACGGCCTGCTGCACATCCCCGAACTGCCCACCAGCTGGTTCGACACGCAGCGTTGGCTCTGCCTCGATCCCTCGTGGCTCTGCCTCTTCTCCGATCCCGCGGACACCACCCCGGCCAACGTAGCCTGAAAGTTCGTCAGGCCACTCGCTTCTCTCTGCGCTGTTTCTCCTGCTCAATGCGTTCGTGCAGCAGTTGCTTCGCCCGCTCCAGTTCCTTGCGCCGCGCGGCGCTCAGCCCCTTGCCCGCTCGATTAATGAAGTAAGTAAGCATGCGCATCCCCGATCCAGGTCCCTTGGGCGAAACCTTCTTCGAGGCCAGCGATCGCGCAATCTCCGGCGCGCTCTTCGTAAACAGGTCCCTGGGTGGATGCGTAGAGTCCGTCGTCACCGTCTTCACCCACCGCTTCGACGCATTCGACCTGGTGGCCGAACTGCGCTGCGCAGATTTCTTCTTCGCGCTCGCCTTCGATCGAGTCGCCATAATCTCCTCACCGCTCCGCGTATCAGTGCTTCTTGAAGTACTGCACCTCGCGCTCATGCTGCTTCGCCTTCTCCATCGAGGAGAAAGTTCCCAAATTGTGCCGCTTTCCAGTGGAAGCGTCCTTCTTGCGCGAATAAAGGCGATATTCGCCCGACTTCAGTTTGCGGATCATACAAATCTGGATGCGTCCATCCGGCGAAATGCCGCCTTCCCCCGCACCCCAGCGCAGGACCGGCCATTCAGTTCAGGGTCGCGCGTGATGCCGATCTTTCCCGCTCGACAGTTCCTCCACCTGCGCGCCCGCCAGCAGAAATCCCCCCACGCCATACGTGTAGCTCGACGCAGGCAGATAATGCCCCGGCGCCGCGCCCGTCTGCTGGATATTCCCCAGCTGCCCGTCCGCATAAATCTGCGCCACGAGCCCGCGCCAGGCCTTCGCAATCACTGGCTGGTACGTTGCGCGATCCAGTACTCCGTTGTTCACGCCCCACGCCAGCGCAAACGCAATCAGCGCCGACCCCGACGTTTCCGGCTGCGGATAATCCGTCGCATCCAGCAAATCCGAATGCCACAACCCCGTTTGCGGATCCTGCACCGTCGCCACCGCCGCAGCCATCTCGCGCAATTGCGTTTCATACCATCCGCGATCCGGACGATCCTTCGGCATGAACTCCAGTGTCCTCGCAATCCCGCCCATCACCCAGCCATTCCCGCGCGACCAAAACACCGGATTCCCGCGCGCATCCTTCGCGTGCAGAAACGTCACATCGCGGTAGTAAAAATGCCGCTGCGGATCGTACAGCAGATCCGAAGTCTCCCTCCAGTGCTTGTCCACGTAATCCAAATATTTCTGCTCATGCGTGATCGCGTACATCCGCGTCCACACGGGAGGCGCCATAAACAGCGCGTCGCACCACCACCACGGAATCTGCGCCTGATTCTTCGGAATCGCCGCCGCGCCGCCTGCCAGCAACCCATCAAGAGCCGTGCGGGTCGGGTCGACCTTCATCGCCGCCGGCTTCATCAAATCCAGTTCCAGATAGGTCTGCGCCACGCTCTGGTCGTCCGCATTCGGATGTTCCGACCGCAATTGGAACGCGAATTTCTCCGCCATCCCCGCCATGGCCTCTTCGTATCGTGGGTCGCGGAGCGTCTGCGACGCCGCCATGAACCCCGTGTACAGCACGCTCCACGTCCATGTCCGGTCGAAATAAGGCTGCGACTGCGCCAGTTCCCAGTCAGCCACCTTCCGCATCGCCGCCCGCACCGCTGCCGGCTTCAGCGCAGGCGATAGTTTTGCCCGCGGGCCGCCATCGACCGGCGCGCCCCCGAAGTGCTGCGCCGTATCCCGATCGATGTCCTTTTGCTCCTGGGCGGAAATGGACGTCGCCCCTCCTCCCGGAGCATTCCCGGTCTGGGCTCCCGCCCGCGGACCAGCCCACACAAGTGCACCCGCCAGCAGAATAAGGCCAGACCCTTCCACCAGGAACCCACTGCAACGACGAAAATTCATAGAATGTGCCACTCCGATTGTGACGAAAGCTTGTGCTGGAATTCCCGGATCCAACAGTCCGCCGCCAACCCGGCCGCCGATTGAAGGACCGCTTCACCCGCAGGCGTCCATCCTACCTTGCCAGGAATCGTAACCGTGCCTGTTCCATGAGTTTCATTTTCCTGTTGACAATCGTTTCGGGGCTCATCTACCGTCGCGCGTTGCACCAAACTGGGCTTTCCATCGCACCCGCCAAAACCTTGTGCCGGTTCGACGGACGGGCCAGTTGCCTCCTTGCAGTCTCCGAGTGCCGCCTCCAACGCGGCACTCTCTTTTTATGGGCTGGGCGATGAGCCTTCCTGCTGCGCCTCCCGCCTCTCCAGGGTACACAAAAGTCACCCATCAAAATCCCAACGTGCGTCGATCTGCGCCACTTCCTGCCCTCCATTGAAATCTACGTCCTAGAATCAAGGTATGAAGTCAGTGGATGTCGCCATTGCCGGAGGAGGCATCATCGGCCTCGCGACTGCCCTCGATCTCGCAGCCGCTGGCCAGCGCGTCGCCGTTTTCGATCGTGGCGAAGCCATGTCGGAGGCCTCCCGCGCCGCCGCCGGCATGCTCGCCGGAGCCGACCCCGAAAATCCCCCGGAACTCCGCGATCTCGCCCGCCTCAGCCTCTCTCTTTACCCCGAATTTCTCCGTCGCATCGAGCATCTCTCGGGCGCCAAAATTCCCATCCGCACGACAACAACGCTGCAGGGCTCTCTCCACCTCACCAACGGCGCAAAGCGCCTCAGCGACGAGGAAATCCAGCGCCTGGCCCCCGGTACGGACGCCTCCGGATGGTCGTTCCACCGGCTCGAGGAGCAAAGCATCGACGCCTGGGATCTTGCCGAGGCCTTCCCCGCCGCCGCGCGCGCAGCCGGCATCGAGCTCCACGAGCACACCCCGGTTCTCGGCGTCAGCGCCACCCATGACTCCGTTCTGCTCCAAACCTCCAGCGGCCCGTTCCCCGCCGGAAACTTTCTCAACGCTGCCGGAGCTTGGGCGCCGACCCTGCACGACGCGCTCCCCGTCACCCCCCGCAAAGGTCACATGCTCACTGTCGAACTCCCCGGCGAAATTCAGATGGATTGTGTCCTGCGCACCCCCAGGGTCTACATCGTTCCTCGCGGCAGCGGTCGCTACACGATCGGTCCGACCCTGGAGGACGCCGGCTTCGATAAAGAGGTCCATCCGGATCGCATTCAGGAGCTCTTCCAGCGAGCTGCCGAGCTTTGGCATCCGCTGCGCGACGCCCGCATCTCCGAAACCTGGACGGGCCTGCGCCCCGGCTCCGAAGACGGCCTGCCCATCATCGATGCCGTGGGCGATCATTGCTGGGTCGCCACCGGCCATTTCAAGAACGGCATCCTGCTTGGCCCTGGCACTGCCCGCGTCCTCAGCCAGTGGATCTCCGGCACGCAGCCCTCCGTCGATCTTTCCCCCTTCCGCGCAACGCGCTTCGTCCGCTCAGTCTCACCCGCCTGATCGACGATCTCTCGCTGCCTCTCACTTTGGTAACCGAAATCATGGCCCTCCTCGCCGTAGCTCGGTGACAGTCCTGTTTCGCGTAAGCTATAAGAGAATTGCCTGAGTTTTCTGCATCGTGTGTCCTGCAAAGTCTGCGCAAAACCTGCCTTTGCATCGCCCGGAGCAGCGCTGGCATCTCGGTATTTGGAATCATTCCCCGTTCTCGGGGTGAAGGAAAATTGCGGACATGGCGACAGCGACAGTGGTCAAGGGATTGGAAGGTGTAGTAGCAGCAAACTCCGGTATTTGCTGGATCGATGGCTACGCGGGTGTGCTCGCCTATCGCGGCATCGATATTCATGAGCTTGCCGACCACTCCACCTTTGAAGAAACAACCTACCTGCTGTGGCATGGCCGACTGCCCGGAAAATCCGAACTTGAGGAGTTTTCCGGCAGGCTGACCGAGGCCCGCCGTATCCCCGCTGAGATCTGCAGCCTCCTGCGCTCTTTCCCGAAGGCCGCAACCCCCATGGAAGTGCTGCGCACCGCAGTTTCCGCACTCAGCTTCTACGATCCCGACGAGAGCGCCGTCGACCACGATTCCAACGTTCGCAAGGCTTTCGCGCTCACCGCGCAGCTTCCCATGCTGGTCGCCGCGTTTGATCGCATTCGTAAGGGCAAGGAAATCGTCGAGCCCGATCCTTCGCTCACCCACGCGGCCAATTTCCTCTGGATGCTGCACGGCAAGAAGCCCATCCCGGCCGCCACCAGCACCTTTGACATCGCTCTGATCCTCCACGCCGACCACGAGCTCAATGCTTCCACGTTTGCCGCGCGTGTCATCGCCGGCACCATGGCCGACATGCATTCCGCCATTACCGGCGCCATTGGAGCTCTCAAAGGTCCGCTGCATGGCGGCGCTAACGAAGCCGTCATGAAGATGCTCTTCGAAATCGCCAAGCAGGGCGGCGATCCCGTCGAATACGTCAAGAGCCTGCTCGCGCAAAAGAAGAAGGTTTTCGGCTTCGGCCATCGCGTCTACCGGACCGAGGACCCCCGCGCCACCCACCTGCGCAAAATGTCCGAGCAACTCAGCCGCGACTCAGGCAATACCAAATGGTTCGAAATGTCGCGCAGCATCGAGCAGTTCGTCAAAGAAGAGAAGAAGCTCAATGCCAACGTGGATTTCTACTCGGCTTCGACGTACACCACGCTCGGCATCGACATCGATCTCTTCACGCCGATCTTCGCCGTTAGCCGCGTCGCTGGATGGACGGCTCACGTCATCGAGCAGCTGGACGACAATCGCCTCATCCGCCCGCGCGCCGAATACACCGGCCCGGAATATCCCGTGAAGTACGTGCCGATGGACCACCGGCTGTAAGCGTCGGCCATGCAGGCATCGGGCCACGACAATCGGCCTCTCCGCGCGTCAGGCGCAAGCCATCTTCCGCCCGCCTATTGAATCCGCTTCCGCAGCGGCTTCCACGCCGCCTCCGCAAACGGCGACTGCACCCGCCGGCCCCACCACAAAGCCATTGCCAGCGCCATCACCAGCAGCACTGGCACTACCAGGATGCTTCCCTCCGGCCCGGTCGTGCCCCCACTCCATAACACAGCGCCCACCGGATGCTCCCGCAGGAGGTGCCCGCCCGCCACCATGCCGCTGTCCGCGGTGCCGTAGAAGTACGACTGCCCCCAGTCCCACGCCGCATGGAAGCCGACCGCCCACCACAGCGATCCCGTGTACCAGACGCTCAGGCAGAAGACCAGCCCGACGCCGACCACCGACGCCAGCCCCACCGGCGACTCGCCGGGATTGGTCCGGTGCATGAATCCAAACACGGCCGCAAACAGCAGCGCGCCCCACCAGAATCCGACCCCCCGCATAAGCGTGAACTGCGCATACCCCCGAAAGAACGACTCCTCGAAGAAGCCCACCACCAAAAACACCACCCCCCAGAGTGCCGCGTCCTTCGCGGCTGTCCCGGCCGGCAGCATCCCCGGCTGCAGCGCCAGATAACCCAGCTTCCAAAGCGTGAGTACCAGCCCCGAAATCGCCACAAATCCCCAGGCCAGCCCACTAACCAGTCGAACGGCTCGCGCCCGTCCCTCAAACCCGTACGCCAGCACCGGTCGCCCCTCAATCCGCGAAAGCACCCACGTGGCAATCACGGCAGGGATGAACTGAACCAGTTCGACGACCATCCCGGTCCCCGGCGGCACACCAGACTGCGGATCGAAATGCACATGCGGCATCAGCAGCCACTGCAATGCATAGAACAGCGCATACCAAATCCCGCCAAACAGCAGGATCCCCCACCCCGCGCGGATTCCCTGCGGCCCCAGAAAAACCCACACCACGCCCGGTTGCGCTCGTTGAACGGAAGACAAATCCGGCCCAATCGCCTCGATTTCTGCTTCAGGATTTGTATCGCTCAAGGAGTCTCCCAACCCGCGCACACCGCAAACGGCCCAAACCCGGCCGCATTACGAGAGGATACGCCGACCGCATCCCAATGGTTCGCTGATCCCGGCGCGCACCATTGCCAATTCCTACGCTGCCGGCAAGCTCTCCACAGCCTGCCCCACGCGAAACACCGTGCTCTCGTCGAAGTGCTTCCCCAGAATCTGCATCCCGATCGGCAGCCCCGCGCGCGATTTCCCGCACGGCACCGACAGTCCGCAAATCCCCGCCAGGCTCGCTGTCACCGTGTAGATATCGGCCAGATACATCGCCACCGGATCGTCCGACTTTTCGCCGAGGCGGAAAGCCGGCGTCGGCGCCGTCGGCGTCAGAATCGCATCGACCACGCGAAACGCCGTCAGAAAATCGTCCGTCAGCAGCCGCCGCACCTGCTGCGCTTTGCGGTAGTACGCGTCGTAGTAGCCGTGGCTCAGCACGTAGGTTCCCAGCAGGATGCGCCGCTTCACCTCAGCGCCGAAGCCAAGATCCCGTGTCCGCCGGTACATCGCCGCCAGCGTGTCCGACTGGGGCGCGCGCAGCCCATACCGCACCCCATCGAACCGCGCCAGATTGGAGCTCGCCTCCGCCGTTGCGATCACGTAATACGTCGGAATCGCATACCGCGTGTGCGGCAGCGAGATGGATCGAATCTCCGCCCCCGCCGCCCGCAGCTTTTCAATCCCCGTCTCGATCGCGGCTCGCACCTCGGCGTCCAGCCCCTCGGCAAAATACTCCGCCGGCACGCCCAGCTTCATCCCGCGCACCCCCGACTCCGCGTGGCGATCCAGTTCCATTGCGTAATCGGGAACCGGCAGCGGCGACGACGTCGCGTCCATCGGATCCTGCCCCGCAATCACGCCCAGCACGCTCGCCGCATCCCGCACCGTCGCCGCAAACGGCCCAATGCGATCCAGCGACGACGCAAACGCGATCAGCCCATACCGCGACACCCGCCCATACGTCGGCAGCACGCCTACCACGCCGCAAAACGACGCCGGCTGCCGAATCGACCCGCCCGTATCCGTGCCCAGCGTCGCCACCGCCATGCCCGCAGCCACGGCCGCCGCCGATCCGCCACTCGATCCTCCCGGCACCCGCTCCAAATCATGCGGATTGTGCACCGGCCCATACGCCGAGTTCTCGTTTGACGAGCCCATCGCAAACTCATCGCAGTTCAGCTTGCCCAGAAAGACCGCGCCGGCATCCGCCAGCTTCCGCACCGCGGTTGCCGTATACGGCGGCCGATATCCCTCAAGAATCTTCGACCCCGCCGTCGCCGGCATCCCTTCCAGTGTCAGCACGTCCTTGATGCCCACCGGCACGCCCGCCAGGTTCGGCAACGCTTCGCCCCGCGCGGCCTTCTCGTCGATCCGCGCCGCCTGCGCCAGCGCAAATTCCCGATCCACCGTCAAAAATGCGTGAATCTTCGGATCCTCCTGCGAAATTCGCGCGAGACACGCTTCGGCCACAGCGGTTGCCGTCGTTTCTTTCCGCTCAATCGCTCCGCGAACGCTCTCAATCGAAGCTGCCCCTGCGGTCATCGTCGTCATCGCTCAATCACTTTCGGCACCTTGAAAAACACCCCGTCGCTCTCCGGAGCCGATGCCATCACGCGCTCGCGGTCCAGGCACGGCCGCGCCGTATCCTCCCGCAGCACCGACATTTTCTCCGTCGGAATCTCGCCCTCGACGGCCAGCACCTCCGCCACCTGCGCCATCGCCGGCACATGCGCCGTGTCCAGTTCGCTCAGTTGCGCCACGTAGTCCAGAATGGCGTTCAGGTCGCGCTGCATGCGCGTTTCTTCCTCCGGCGTGAGCTCCAGATAGCTGAGTTCCGCCACGCGCCGCACGTCTTCCTGCGATACCCGTCCCGCGTCTGTCATGCCTTCAGTCTACCAGGGCGCCGGATATTTCCGGTCCGGCGCAGGCCCCCTCGTCACCCAATTCCCCCATCCCGACGAAAGTTGGCAGTTGACAGACGCCCCCGCCTGGATACAATCTGCCCCATACCAACTCATTTGTCCCTCAAAACCCCATGAATACGGTCTGCAAACACCCCCGGGTCCGCGTTGTGGCACGCGAAGATGATGTCGAATTCGTCGAGTGCCTCGATTGCGGAGAAGTCTTCGACTCCAACGAATTTCGCGATATGGCTATCGAGGAACTACAGGACGAGGAAGAAGAGACCGCCTGACCACGCCGCCGGGCCTCAATCGCCGGCCGGCGACACGCCACGGTCCTTTGCCCTGCTGATACCGGTTACAGCAATTCCCTCGGCAGCTTCCCCTGCTGCCGCAGCGCGCGAATGGACAACCCATCGTGCCGCTTCGCCAGTCGCTCGCCCCGCTCGTCCAGCACCAGCCCGCAGTGGAACCATTGCGGTGGCGCCTGCCCCAGCGCGCGATAAATCAGGATCTGCCGCGCCGTAGAAAGCAGCAGGTCCGCACCCCGCACCACCTCAGTGATCCCCATCGCGATATCGTCCGCCACCACCGCCAGTTGATACGCGGGAACCCCGTCGCGCCGCCACACCGGAAAATCCCCGAAATCCTGGCCCGCAACCATCCGCTGCGGCCCAAAGTGCAAATCATCAAATTCGACGACTGCGCCATCCGGGACGCGAAAACGCCAGTTACGGCCCACCGGCGAATCGATCCGTGGATGGAGCGCTGCCGCCGGACGGCACGTCCCCGGGTACATCGGCCCTTCGTCGCCCTCGTGCGGAGCCTGCGCCACCCGGCTCAGTTCCTTCCGCGAGCAGGTGCAGGGATACAGAAATCCCCGCTCCAGCAAATGCTTCCATGTGGACAGGTAATGTTCGCCGCGGCGGCTCTGCGCGTAGGGCCCCACCGGGCCCCCGACATCCGGACCCTCGTCCCAGCAGATGCCCAGCCAGCGTAAATCCCCGAGCATCGCATCGACAAACTCCGGACGCGAACGCTGCGGATCCAGATCCTCATTGCGCAGAATCAGCGTGCCGCCAGCCGCGCGGGCATGCTCATAGGCCTGCCAAAACGTCCGCGCATGCCCGATATGCAAAAGCCCCGTAGGAGAGGGCGCGATCCGGCCGCGATAGTTCGAACTCACACCGCCAGTTTACCGTTCAGGCGGCCCGCTCGATCTCCTCCGCCACCTGCAACTCCGGCCTTGGTCGCATCACTTCCACAATGACCGGCACGGAAGCGGCCTTCGCCGGCCTCAGCGCTTCCGCCAGAAGTCCCCAACCCAGGCCGCAATACATGCCCGCAAAGATGCGCGGTGCCCGCCACGCTGCGGCCAATCCATGGCTCACTCCCAATTGCAGGGATGCCGCCAGAATCGCCCCCATCATCAGCGCCAGCGGAACCGTCGCCACTTCCGCCGCGAATCGCGGAAGCATCGCCCAGGCAAGCGCCGTGAGCGGCACAACCGACAGCAACGCCATCGGCGCCAGTTGCTCCAGCGATCCAGAGCCGACATGCTTCCGCATCAGCCGAATCCGGCACCGCCCCTCGCAAACCATTTGCCGGATCAGCCCTCGGACATTCTTCTGCGGTACCTCGTAAACCGTCAGCCGCGCATCCACGCAGCCCTCGATCCCGGCCTTGTCCATCCGCGTAATGAATTCCCTGTCTTCGCAGGCATCGAGCGTCTCGTCAAAGAACCCCACCTGCGCAAATAGCTGGCGCGGGTACGCCGCCCCCGCCAGGGAAGCGTTCGTCAGGCCGCGGCTCTTTTTGTCCCGTCCCGCCGGATTCCGCATCCGCCCCAGCCAGTTCCCCGTCGCGTGCGCGATGGTTTCCCCTACCGGCGTCGGCGCTGGTCCCAGCAACGGCTGCGGGCGCAGCAGAAAGCCCGCTCCCGATTGCTGCAGAAGCGCCGCCGCATCCTCCAGCAAATTCCGCGATGGAACGCTGCAGCCCCCATCCACGAACACGATCACATCGCCGGCCGCCGCGCGAATCCCCACATTGCGGCCGGCGCTCGATCGCATCTTTGGATTGTCGAGCACCCGCACCCTGGCATGCTTCTGCGCATAGCGCCGCCGCACCAAATCGGCTGACCCATCGGTTGACCGTCCATCGACCACCAGAACCTCAAACCGATCCGACGGGTAATTCTGCTGTAACAATTCGTCGATCAGTTGCGGCAGCAACGTGCGCCGGTTGCGCACGGGTACAACCACGGAGATCATTGGCAACATGGCTGTGTCCGAACCATCCTTACGTTCTGTTCGATGCAGGATGTAAGAATTTGGTCACGCCGGTTGGCTGTTCCTTCGATCGGCGCTCCTCAGTCCGACCAGGACGCCGGCTTCCGCTCCCACCGGTGCCTGCGCATTTTCTCCATCAGCCCACCATTCAGGCCGCCGGCATCGCTCAGCGCCAGGTTTCCCCGGACATGCGCCTCCTTGCGCATCCCTGCGATAATCGTGCTCACGGCCGGATGCGTCAGGATGAAGCGCAGTGCGGCATCCGGCAACGCCATGCCCGCCGGCAGATCCTCCCGTATGGCGTCCACGCGGTCCAGCGTCTGCCGCAGATTCTCCGGATTGAAGTATCCACCTCGCCAGTCGCCCGCTGGAAACGTCGTCTCCCGCGTCATCTTCCCGCCCAGCGACCCCTCATCCAGCGGCACGCGCGCAATCACACCCACCTTGTACTCATCGCACACGGGGAACAGCTGGTCCTCGGGATTCTGATCGAACAAGTTGTAGATCACCTGCACCGTATCCACCAGTCCCGTGCGAATCGCCGCAATCCCGTTGGCCGGCTGCCACCGATTCAGGCTCAGCCCGAACGCGCGCACAATTCCGTCGCGCTTCAGCTTCTCCACTGTCTCGCGAAACTCCCTGCGCTCCGCCCATGCGTCTTCCCAAACGTGAAACTGCAGCACGTCGATCGTGTCCACTCCCAGCGCCCCGCGAATCTTGTCCGCATATTCGAAGACGTGCTCCGCCGGAAACACCTCGTTATAGTCATAGGACGGCCGCGCCGGCCACTTCCGATTCTTCGGCGGAATCTTCGACGCTGCATAAATCCGCTTTCCTGCATTCGCCGCCAGAATCTTTCCCAGGAATCCGTCGCTCTTCCCTTCTCCATAAGCCCACGCCGTATCGAAAAAATTGCACCCCAGATCGACCGCCAGTTGCAGCGTGTGGAGCGACTCTTCATCATCCGATCCACTCCATCCGCTCATCCCCCACAGCCCGCAAGCCACATCGCTGACTGCGAATCCCGTCCGTCCTAACTCCCGATAGCGCATCGCTTCCTCTTCCTCCTGTTTGTCCCTGCCATCCTTTCATTCCTGCGCCCGCCAGAACAAGCAGGCACAGAAAAGCCAGCCCAAAGGCTGGCTCCCTGCTTTTCCCTGACTTTCGGCTAGTTGCTGTTCGTGTCGTCGCGCCGGTGCAGCGTTGGCTGATCGCCGGTGCTGTTCGAATCCGTGCTGTCGCCCGACCCGTTTGAGCTTACGCGCCGCAGCGATGGCTTGCCCTTCTTGTTGTCCAGAATCCGCCGCTTGTTTTCAATGCGCGCCAGCCGTGCCTTCACATCGTTGAACTCCGACGTCGTCACCAGATACTGGTCCCTGGGCGGCAGAATTGTCGCAATCTCTTCTTCCGTGTGCTCGATGCGGTCGGGCGTCTGCGGATGATTCTCAAATACCCGCGCCACCGCCCCCGGCTTCGTCTTTTCGAGGTTCTGAATCTTTTCAAAGAACGTTACAAACGCCTGCGGATCGTATCCCGCGCGATACATGTACTGAACACCGAGATAATCCGCCTGTGCCTCAAACTCGCGCGAAAATTCCAGGAACGTAATCGGGATCAGCAGTTGCGTCGCCTCGTAAATCCCATACCCTGTCCAGCTATATCCGGTCATCATGATCAGCGGGACCATGCCGATCTGCGCATAATTCGCCCGTGTCATTTCGCGTGCGGCATGGTGCGCGCAAACGTGCGCCGTTTCGTGCGCCATCACGCCCGCCAGTTCCGCTTCTTCGTCTGCCGCCAGAATCAGCCCGGAATTCACGTAAAAGAAGCCGCCCGGCAGCGCCATCGCATTGATCTCGTCCGTGTCGATCACCTTGATCGTGAACGGTACTTTGCAGTCGGAGTTCTTCACGATGTTCTGCCCGATCCGATTGATGTACTCCGTCACCACGGGATCGGTGATAAACCGCGTGCTCTTCTCGATCTCGTCCGCGTACTGCTTCCCCATTTTGATTTCGGAGTCGGCCGAATACCAGTTCCCCATGCCGCGCGCGCCGATGCTGCGCTCGCCCACCGCGCTTACGTCTTCGATGCTGCCTTTCTTCACTCCGGGCATCGTCCCGTCCGGCAGCGGTTCCACCTGCTTGAAGGGGTTGATATTGGAATCCGTTTGGCCGATGCTGTTCTTCGCAACCTTCGAATCGCTCGACTCAGATTCATCGGAAGTGCCCTGCCCCGAAGGGGAGCCGCTGGATCCCGATGAGCAAATATCGCCGCCTGCGCCGGGTGCCCGATGCAGGACCGGCCCGGGACAGTAAGGCATCGCTGACGCATCAGCCACCTGCGTGCTTCCGCTGTCGGCCGCCGGCGCCTGCTGACCCTGGCTGGCAGAAGGCGCGGTCGCGGCAGGCGTCGTTGCTGTTGGCGCGGGCGTTGCCGGGGTGCTCGAGCTCTGCCCAAGCATCCACGCGCCGGACAGCGCAAGGCCGCCGCAAATCACCACATTGAGGGTAGTTTTTAGGGTGCTCATGGGGTAGACCCCTCTCCAGGGCGGACGAAACCCTGCTCCATTTAGACGTAGTATGCGCCTTTTCAGTCTGAGTCGTCGCGCGGATTATTTTGCGGGGCCGGTCCAGGCCGTTCGATAGCCTTCCCAGCCCGTCGCTCCGAATGCGCGCCTGCCTATTTCCAGGTCACCGTCGGCATCATCTGCGTCTTGTCCACCCGATCCTTGTACCGGATCGCGAACTGCAGAAGCGATGTCAGCAGCGACTCCGAAAGACAATGCGGCACCAGCCCCAAATCCTTCAGTTGCGTGTTTTTGGCATTGTAGTAGTGCGATTCTTTCTCCACCCGCGGATTCTTCACGTGGTCCACCTGCACGGCGATCCCCGCATCCTCCCCGGCCTTCTTCACCATCATCGCCAAATCCATCACGCTAAACTGCTCGGTAAACTGGTTAAAGACCCGGAACTCCCCTTCCGCCGCCGGGTTCGCCACCGCAATCTCCATGCAGCGCACCGTATCCCGAATATCCAGGAACCCGCGCGTCTGGCCGCCCGATCCGTACACCGTCAGCGGGTGCCCGATCGCCGCCTGGATGCAGAACCGGTTCAGCGCCGTCCCAAATACCTCGTCGTAGTCCAGCCGGTTCACCAGCGCTTCGTCAATCCCCGTCTGATCGGTCAGGATGCCGTACACCACGCCCTGATTCAGGTCGGTCGCGCGCAAACCCCAGATTTTGCAGGCGAATCGGATGTTATGCGTGTCGTGCACCTTGCTCAGGTGGTAGAACGACCCCGGCTGCATCGGATACGGCAACCGGTCTTCCCGCCCGTTGTGCTGGATGGTGATGTAGCCCTCTTCGATATCGATGTTGGGCTGCCCGTATTCGCCCATCGTTCCCAGCTTCACAAGGTGGATCGCCGGGTTGAACTCCTTGATCGCATACAGGAGGTTCAGCGTGCCGGTCACATTCATCACCTGCGTCATCACGGCATGCTCGCGGTCGATCATCGAGAAAGGCGCCGAGCGCTGCTCGCCAAAGTGCAGAATCGCCTCCGGCTCAAACTTCCGCATGAACAGCTGCACAAACGGGTAATCGCAGATGTCGCCCACAAACAGTTTGATCTTCCTGCCCGTCAGTTCGTGCCACCGATCCACCCGCTGGCGGATCGGCGCAATCGGCGTCAGTGTGTCCGCGCCCAGTTGCAAGTCCCAATGCCGCCGCACCAGGCTGTCCACAATCGCCACGTCATAGCCGCGCTCCGACAAATACAGCGCCGTCGCCCACCCGCAATACCCATCTCCACCAACGACTAAAACCTTCATCAATACGCCTTCTCGTTCATGAATTTGCCTCTGCCCGCCCCGAACCGCGACAGGCCGTTCGTCTCAAATCTCAATCAAAGAATTTGCTTTGTTGATCATCGGCCCATCGCCGGCTGCGCGGGGCGCAATTTCCTTCTGCGGGCGCCTCTCCCGGCAGTCCCAAACGATTGATTTCTTGCCTGCCCGGCCGACGAACCCGTCCAGACTTCAGTTTACCTGCTGCAGCCGCTCAATCAGTTTTTTGGCCAGACTTTCTCCCGATTCCGACCACAGCAGCCGGGTGGAAATGCCCCCGTTTTTCTGCACTGCATTTGTAAAATCCACCAGCTTCTGGATGTTCTGCTTCACCCGATCCACCGCGTCCTCGTCCAGGTCCATGTCCTCGTAGAGGAACGCCGTATCCACGCCGAAGTCGACTCGGATGTGCCCATTGGTCTCGTACATCCGCTCGTCGAACTCCGGCCCGAACGCCACCACCCGCACCACCCGGGGCTCATGCCGCCACATGGTGTCCAGCCCCGGCGCCTGCTCGGGAACCCAAAGCTCCCAGATCAGCTCAAACTCCCAGGCGTAGTCCTCGTGCGCGTTGTCGAGCGCGGCGGCGATCGCCGGACGCGGTTCCGCGGCCTCATCGTCGTTCTCATTCCGGTAAATCCGCTGATAGACGGGGGTCTCATTCCACGAAATCGGATACACCGTCGCCGCGGCCACCCGCCCCGATCCGCCCACGGCAACAAACTGCTCCATCACCTTCTCCAGCGCCGCCGGCAGCGCCTCCATCCGAAAATTCGGATACCACAAACTCAAATAAAGCTGATCAGCCATCTCTTACAGGTTACAGGGAACAGGGATCAGGGAATAGACGCCGCGGCTGGAAGTTAAAGCCGTAACCGACCGCGGCCTGAGGACCGCCGTCCCCTGGCATTGTTCGTGATTCAATCGCACCGGACGATACATCGAAGGAAGGAATCTGCAAATGGCGAAGTCTTTTCGAGAACTCCTTGTCTGGCAAAAGGCGATTGAACTGACAACCCAGATCTACAAGCTGACCCAGCGCTTCCCCCGCGAAGAAACTTACGGCCTGTCGAGCCAGCTACGACGCGCAGGAGTGTCGGTCGCGAGCAATATCGCAGAAGGAAATGGAAGACGCAGTCGCGCAGAATATCGCAATTTTCCGGGAATCGCGCGAGGCTCCGCTCTCGAGATCCAAACCCAGCTTGTGATTGCGACTAACCTGGGCTTTGGCGACCCACTCGAGATCACCAAGGCCGAACAACTCGCTGAAGAGACGAGCAAAATGATCTGGGCGATCAGCAATAAGCTCTGACCCAGTTCCCCGCTCACCGTTCCCGGCTCCCAGGTCCCCTTCCCCTGATCCCAGTTCCCTGCTTCCAGTTCCCAGTTCCCTGTTCACTGTTCACTCGATCCGTTCATGCCGGTACCCGCCCTGCGTCAGCGCCTGCTCAATCTCGCCAATGTGCGCCGCCCCGCGCGTCTCCAGCGTGAAGTCAATCACCGTATCGCCCAAACTCACCCCGTAATAAGCGCGATCATACGAAGTCTGCACGATATTCGCCCGCAGGTCCGCAATGATCTTCGTCAGATGATGGAGCGATCCCGGCCGGTCCGTTAGATGAATGCGCATCCGCGTCCATCGGCCATCCCGCACCAGGCCGCGCTCAATGATCTTCGACAGCAGCGTCACATCGATGTTCCCCCCACACACCAGCACCGCGGTCTTCTCCGAGGTGAGCGTAGTCTTCTTCTGCAGCAGTGCCGCCAGCGCCGCCGCTCCCGCGCCCTCAGCCAGCGTCTTCTCCCGTTCCAGCAGCACCAAAATCGCGCTCGCGATCTCCTCCTCATCCACGGTCACAATCTGATCCACATATTTCTGCACCAGCGGCAAAGTCTTCTCGCCTGCCCGCCGCACGGCGATACCATCGGCAATCGTCGCCTCGGCTGCAATCGTCACCGGATGCCCGGCCTCCGTAGCCCGCACCATCGACGGCAGCCGCTCCGTCTGCACCCCGATCACGCGAACCTGCGGATTGCTCTCACGAACGGCGCACGCCACCCCCCCGATCAGCCCGCCGCCGCCGATCGGCGCCACCACGGCCTCCAGCCCCGGCACCTGCTCCAGCAGTTCCAGCCCAATGCTCCCCTGCCCGGCAATCACCTCGTCATCGTCAAAGGGATGCAGAAATGTCAGCCCCTCCGCCTCGCCCTGCCGAATCGCCTCCGCGCACGCCTCGTCGTAATTCGCTCCATGCAGCACCACCTCCGCGCCAAAGCCCGAGGTCGCCGCCACCTTCACCAGCGGCGTCATCAGCGGCATCACAATCCGCGCCCGCAGTCCCTCACGGCTCGCGTGATAGGCAACCGCCTGCGCATGATTGCCCGCGCTCGCCGCAATCACGCCCTGCGCCCGCTCTTTCGGAGTCAGCGTCAAAATCTTGTTCAGCGCACCCCGTTCCTTAAACGCGCCCGTCCGCTGCAGGTTGTCCAGTTTCAGAAACACCTGCTGCCCGGTCATCTCCGACAATCCCGCCGAATGCCGCGCCGGCGACAAATACAGATGCCCGCGAATCCGCTCCCGCGCGGCCTTGATCGATTCCAGTGTGACGCTCAACGTCTTCCTCCCTCAGCGTGCCCGCGTGACCCACCCAGGCCGGTGTCGCGTGTGTGGGTTTCTATCCCATTCCGAACAAAATAAAAAGCCATCGGCGCAGTGAGCGCGATGGCTATTGGCTTCCCTGAGTTTATCCTTCAGCCGCCCGCGCCCTTTCTCATGGACTTGCTAATTCGCGTAATCGCGATCGCATCCACCATCGAGAGAAGGCGCCGAACCATGGGGAGATGAAATCAGACAACCTGCGGGAAGTCAATCACCGGAACGGCGCGCACCTGAAGATCGGGACTCGGCGTTCACCGTTTGTATCGCCCGCCCAATCAGGAGAAAGGGCTTCATCTTCCCGTCGATCTGATCGGTTGTGCCGGCCACATATAAATCGAAATCCTGCGAATAATACAAAAACGAACCTGTCGACCCGGAATGTCCCCACAGAACTGGAATCCCCGTTAAGGCGCGCACCGGCCACGGCAGTTCGAAACGCATCGTTCCATACCCATACTCCAGCGGACGGCTCATCGGCTTCCATTCGTGCATCTCATCGAGCGACTCTTGCCGGATGAGTCCTCCCTCACGCAGCGCTTTCAGGAAGACGTTCATTTCCGCCGCCGTCGAGACAATTCCGCCATCAGCCCAATACGCCCCATTCGACCGCGTTGCCGTCACGTCTCGATCCGCCAGAAAGACTTGAGCGGGCAACGGGCACAGTGCCCCCGATGGCCGGCAATGCCCCACCATCCACGTGTGACGCAGCCCCAAAGGCTCAAAAAAGAACTCCTCGAAGACCACCTCCAGCGGCTTGCCCGTCACGCGTTCGATCACCTTCCCCAGCAATTGATAGTAAGTGTCCGAATACGAGGTCTGCGTGTCCGGCGCAAATGCAGGCTTAAGTTCATCCCGCGCTCGCGCGATCGTTTGCTCGGGCGTCCACGAGCGACCTGGGTCCTCCACGAAAAGCTCAAAGAGGCTCTTCCCGTCTCCCGCTTTTTCGCTGTAATAGTCCGGAATTCCCGTTCGATGCGCCAGCAATCCCCGAAGGGTAATCGCGTTGGTATAGTCTCTCCCCTGATAGACCTGAATCTTGTCGATCAGTTCTTTGGGCAGATACTTCGCCATCGGATCGTCCAGCGTCAGCCTTCGCTGTTCGGCGAGCCGCATGACGGCCGTCGCGGTGTACAGCTTCGTGACGCTGGCAATGTAAATCGGGGTGTCACTGGTCATCGCCACGTTTTCCCGGGCACTTCCGGCGGCGCCCGACCAAACCAGAGATCCATCCCCCGACATCACCGAAATCACGCAGTTCCTGACCGGCCGATTGCTTTGGAAAAAATCTGCGAGCGTCCGATCCAGCGCATGGTGCAGATCGCCGGTTGGCGCAGGGCGATATGCCCATCGGACCACGCTCCACGTCACCACTGCGATCGTCGCCGCGCACAGCAGCGCCATCGCTGCCCGCTTGCTGCGCGAAACTCCCGAACTCGCGAGGACGCCCATTCTGCGCTCTTACGGACCATCCACTCTACGCCCCGGGACCGTCGCGCATGCGGGTAATTTTGTTGCTGCAGAACGGCGGTAACCTCAGCGCGCCTCGCGGACGTGTTCCCAGCCGCTCGCCCCATGCCCGTCGCACCCCACGGCAGCACACTAATTTCCGCTGAAGAACTCCGTCATATCCGGCGCCTTCGCCGCCGCTCCTGGCGGATTCTTCAGTCCCAGCAACTCCATCATCATCCGCAGCATGCTCTCGTGTTGATACACCGTCGCTGACGTCTGCTGATACCCCGCCTTCACCCCCGGCCCCCACAACACCGGGGAAACATGCCCGCCGCCATGCGTCGCATCACTGGTCGCGGCCTCATCAAAGTCAACAATCAGCACTCCATCGCCGCCTGCCGAGAAAGCCGCCGTCCCCGCCAGGGGCGTTACTACATTGGCCTCCAGCCACGCATCCGCCTGCTGCGGCGTCCCGTTATGCGCGTCGTCGTTTACGTCCGGGACGATGTACGAAAACTCCGGTAGATTCCCGGCCGCCGCGTCCGTCACAAACTGGCTGAACGGCTGGATTACCTGGTTCGCCACTGTCGCATCGTCAGCAACATCCGACAGCATCGCAAACGGGTTGTGCCGGATCAAATACAGCCCGGTATTTCCCCCCACATATCCCTGCGTGATCCCCTCCGCATAGACCTTGAAGGTCACGCCCGCCGCCAGCATGTGCCGTGCAAGGTTGTCCACGTTCCACACTGCGGTCGAATTGTCACCGTTGGTTAGAATCTGCCCCGTCGTGAGCATGAAATAGTTCCCTATCGACGGATGCGTGTCCGCGTAATAGTTCGTCGGCAGCGCGCCCTGTCCGATCAACGCATTGAGATTTGGCCACACGCTGGTTTGCCCCACCACCGTCGAGTAGCTCCGGTTCTCCTCCATCACCAGCACCACATGCTGGCTGTGCGGCGCCTTCGCCTGGATCGTCACCGTGGCGCTGCCGGAAACCGTCGTCGTCTGCACGCTGGTCGCGGTCACCGTCGCCATCCCGGCCGTTTTCGGCGCCGTCAAAAGTCCCCCCAAACCGATCGCCCCGGCGCTCGCCGACCACGTCACTGCCGAGCTAAACGATCCCGTTCCCGTCACGTTCGCTCCGCATTGCGAAGTCCCACCGGGGACCACCGTCACCGGACTGCAGCTCACCGTCACACCGGTCACCTTCGCCGTTCCCATCCCACCTGGACCCCCCGAACCGCCGCTCGCTGATCCTCCGCCACAGCCCGCCATCATCGCCATGCAAACCAGACCGCTGCTTGCCCACTGCAACCGCCAACAACCCATGCAACCACCGCTCCCATGGCAACCTTGGATGCCGCCTCGCCGCGGGGCAGCAGATAATACCCACATGCCCCTCCTGCCGGACATCCCCGATCCCGTTCCTCCCGGCCCGCCGCTCGAGTGGGACAAATTTGTCGCCTTCCTCGGCGCCTATACTCAGTCCGCCCTTGGCCGCGCCTGGATCGCCTCCCTCATTCCCTCCCAGGACCGCGCCTGGATCGCCCGCCAGCACGCACTCGTCGCTGAGATGCGCCTCCTCTCGTCGGCGGGAGCCATCCCCATCACCCGCTCCCTCTTTGACCCCTCCGACCTTCTTGCCAGAGCCCGCATCGACGGCGTGGCCCTCGAATCTCCGGAAATCCTCGCCCTCATCGGCCTTGCCGACGAAATCACCGCGTGGACCAACCTCATCGACGCTCCGCCCGCATCCGCCGACCCATCCCGCATCCCGCAGCTCACCGCGCTCACCCAGCCGCTGCTCGCCACCAGCCTCCGCCCGCTTACGGATGCCCTCCACGACAAAATCCTTCCCGACGGCACCCTCGCCGACGACGCCTCCAGCGACCTGCGCCGCATTCGCCGCGAAATGGAACGCCAGCAGCGCTCCATCGAAGAGAGCCTCCGCTCCGCTCTCCGCCGCTACTCCGACGGCGGCTCCACCCAGGAGGACCTCATCACCATCCGTGGCGAGCGATTTGTCATCCCCGTCAAAACCGAGTGGAAGCGCCGTGTCCAGGGCGTCGTCCACGGCGCCAGTTCATCGGGACAAACCGTCTACGTCGAGCCCCTCGAAACCATCGAGCTGAACAACGACCTCGTTCGCCTCCTCGAAGAGGAGCAGGCCGAAATCCACCGCTTCTTCCTGCACATGACGCGCCAGATCGCGCAGGTCGCCGACCCCATTCTCAAAGGCGCCGCCGTTCTCGCCGAGGTCGATACCCTCCTCGCCCGCGCTCGCTTCGCCCAGGAATACGCCTGCGTTGCTCCGCAGTTCGCTCCCGAATCCACACTCGAATTTCGCCTGAAGAATGCGCGCCATCCGTTGCTGGAACGCCGCCTCCGCGCCGACGCCAAGCCCATCGTCCCAGTCTCCCTCGATCTCTCCAACGACCATCGCCAGCTCATCATCAGCGGCCCCAACACCGGCGGCAAAACCGTCTCCCTCAAAACCGCGGGCCTGCTCGCCATCATGGCGCAGGCCGGCGTGCCCGTCCCCGCCGACGAAGCCGTCTCGCCCGTCTTCGACGCCTTCCTCGCCGACATCGGCGACGCTCAGTCCATCGAGGAAGACCTCTCCACCTTTTCCGCCCACGTCAACAACCTCAACCGCATCGCTGCCCGCGCCACGCCCCGCTCGCTCGTCCTCCTCGACGAACTCGGTTCCGCCACGGACCCCGAAGAAGGCGCAGCCCTCGCCGTCGCCGTCGCCGAGCATTTCCTCCACGCCGGCGCATGGTCCATTGTCTCTACCCACCTCACCGCGCTCAAGGTCTACGCAGAAAATTCCGCAGGAGCCGTGAACGCCGCCGTCGGCTTCAACGAAGAAACCCTCGCGCCCACCTATGAGCTGCGCCAGGGCGTTCCCGGCGCGTCCGCCGGCATCAACATCGCCCAGCGCCTCGGCCTCAACCCGCAGATCGTCCACTCCGCGCGCCAGCGCCTCACCACGCAAACCCAGGACATCGCCCGCTTTCTCGCGAGCCTCCACGAACAGCTCACCGCCCTCGACCAGGAACGCCTCCGCACCCGCCGTCTCGAACAGGAGCTATCGCAGGAGCGCGCCCGCCTGTCCCTCGAAGGCATGAAGGAGTGGCGCGCCAAAGTCCGCGATCTCGAAACCCAGATGCAGTCGCTTCTCAGGGATTTCGAATATCAGGCGCGCGAAAATGTCCGCGCCATCGAAGATCGCGCCGCCCAGCAAAAGCTCTCCAAAGAGGCCGAGCGCCGCATCGCGCGTCTCCGCCGCGAATTCTCCGAGACCTTCAATACCGCCGTCGTCGCGCAGCACACCGGCGCGGACCGCGGCGACCGCCATGCCCAGCCCCACGTTGCCCGCCATGTCGCCGAGGGCGACATGGTCAAACTCCGCAGCCTCGGCAAAATCGGAACCGTCCGCCGTCAGATCGACGACCAGACCTTTGAAGTCGCCATCGGCCCCATGAAGATGCGCATCGCCCGCGACGACATCGCCGAAGTCGTCTCCTCCGCTTCCGCGCCGAACCCCGGCAAGCCGCCCGGCAAATCGCCCATTGAGGCTGCCCGCCGCCATGGCATCAGCGTCTCCGTCGCCGAGCCCGGCGCCATCAGCAGCGAGATCAACGTCATCGGGCGCACCGCCGACGAAGCCCAGGATGAAGTAGAAAAATTCCTCGATCGCGCCTTCCTCGCCGGCCTCCAGCGCATCCGAATCGTGCATGGGACCGGCATGGGCGTCCTCCGCCGCACGCTCCGCGCCTGGCTCCAGCGCCATCCGCAGGTGGCCACGGTTGCTGAGCCGCCCCACAACGAGGGCGGAGCCGGCGCCACCATCGTCGAGCTTCGGGAGTAAACTATCGGCGCAATCGATATGCGGCTCCATTCGGCCGCAGAACTCAGCAAGCCATCGTAAGAGGGACGCCATGATTCAGGTCATCACCGTCGAGCGCGAGTACGGCAGCCACGGCGCAGAATACGCCCACCGCCTGGCGGATTGTCTGGGTTGGAAGCTCATCGACAGCTGCATCGTCGACGAAGTCGCCCGCAAGGCAGGCGTCGCCCCCACCCTCGTCAAGCGCTGCGACGAGCGCATCGACCCCTGGTTTTACCGTTTCGGCAAGGCCATTTGGTTTGGCTCGCTCGAGCGTCTGCCCGGTGATCCCGACGTCTTCGACAGCGAGCGCCTCGTCGAGTTCGTCCGCGGCTACCTCACCGAACAGGCCGCGCAGGGCAAATGCGTGGTTGTCGGACGCGGCGCCGCCTGCATGCTCTCCAAAGCCCCCGGCGCTTTCCACGTCTTCGTCTACGCCACGCTCGCTCGCAAAATTCGCTGGTTCCAGGAGACCTTCCCGGAGCACGCCAAAGAAGCCGAGCGCGAAATCATCGCCACTGACCGCCGCCGCTCCGAGTACATCCGCCGCTTCCACCAACGCGAGTGGGACGACCGCCGCCTCTACCACCTGATGATCAATTCCTGCATGGGCATGGACTCCATGGTCGAAGCGACGTTCTCCGCCGCGGCTCTGCAGCCCGCTCCAGTCGCCACCGAACACGCCCGCTAGACGATTTCCGCCCGATCGGTCTCAGGCTCTTTCGCATTCGCGGCGCAACCCGGCCCCTGCTCGCTCCACAATCCCGGATCCACTTCGCCAAAAAGACCATCCCGCTCTTCGATCGCCGCCAGCCGTTCTCCGCTGGCCGGTCGAAGCGTGCCCGTCTCCATAAACTCCGCCCAAAATCTCTCCAATTCGCGAAACTGATCCATGTGCGTCAGAAAGCGATGCTCCGCATAATCCCGCGCCGCTTCCGTCGTGATCAAAAACTGCCAGTCCGACGACTCCAGCAACAACAGCTCCCGGCACATCTGCTGTGCAATCCGCTTCCCCGTCGCGCTGTCCCGCCACCGGCCCTCGGTCGCCATGGCTCGCACTTTCGCCTCCGCCGGATAGATATGCGACCACGTCCACGCCGTCTGCTCGTTCAGCCACACTTCATTCCCGCCATTCTTGCCCCACGACCCTTCCCTGATCTTCAGCAGTCCCTCCGTCCGCTGCTCGTCCAGATATTCCGAAGCCGTCGTCAGCGCGATTGGAACTTCATCGCTCGCCATCAGCCGCGCGACCCGCTCCAGCCACACCGGCCCTTCAAACCACCAGTGCCCGAACAACTCAGCATCGAACAGCGCGCTCAGAATCGGCGGATGATCCGCATCGGCGCTTTCCCGCAGCGCCTCCCTCGCCATGCCCACAAAATGCTCAGCGTGTGCGCGAACCCGCTCCGCCGCCCGCTCCGGATCGTACGGCGTCTTCATCGCCATGTCCGAATTCGACTGCGTCACCTGCCAGTACCGGTGTCCGCCCGGCCATCGCTTCTTATGAAAATCCAGGTAATGGGCATCGCCCGGATAGCCCCTCTCCCCGCTCCACACCTGGATCCCCGTCAGCGGATCGCGCGGAAATATCGCCACCGGCCTTTGCCGCGCATTGCGCCCATCCACCACATACGTCTGGTACAGCGAGCGCGCCCCCGCGGTCGCCCCGGGCAGGGCCGCCGGCGTTCCCACCGCCCCGCCGCCCGCCTTCGTCGCATACGGAGTGAACTGCGCGGACTGTTCCACAAGGTGCGAATCCACGAAGAAGTATTCGATGCCCGCCTCCGCCAGCATCTCCTCCACGCCTCGCCGTTCGAACGCCGGCCACGTGTCGCCGCTTCCATGCGGAGCCACCGCTGCCTGCCATCGCCCCGCCGGCCTGTATCCGCACTCTGGAACCCACATCCCCCTCGGCCTGCGTCCCAGATGCCGCTCGTGCGTGGCCACCCCGGTCATCACCTGAGCGCGAATGCTCTCATCCGTTCCCAGCAATGGCAAATATCCATGCGTCGCGCAGCACGTCATCACTTCAATCAATCCCGCGTCGTTGAACCGGCGAAACTCCCCAACGATGTCCCGCCCGATCTCCTCGAAATCCGTCCGCGTCTGCTCGAAGAGCGTCCGCCAGTAGAGCGCCGTCTTTGCAAAATGTGCATCGCCGCTTTGCCGGAAGTACGACTCGTCTTCCTGCGCCGCCTGGATCTTTCTCTTCAGATATTCGGGAAATTCCGCCCTGAACGTCGGGTGCGCCAGTTGCTCCAGCAGCACCGGAGACAGGCTGATCGTCGCTTTCAGCGCGAGGCCATCGCGTTCCAGATTCCTCAGCACCCGCAGCAGCGGCAGGTACGTCTCTGCGGCCGCTTCCAGCAGCCATTCCAGCCCATGCGGCCATGTCCCGTGATGCAGCACCCAGGGCAGGTGCGCATGCAGCGAAAACGTGATGGTGCCCTCGGCTCGGCCTTGCTTCATGCAGATGGTTCTCTGGGTCTCAGATTCGATTGGCAGGCTGATTCTCGCTCAGTGGCTTGCATCCATGCAAACTCGCCCGTGAAAGCCTGGGGACGCCTGTGACCGGCACTCTGTGTCCAAAGCCCTGTGTCCAGCGCCCGACACAGCATTCTGCTCATCTCAATGCAGCAATAGAGACGCCAGTGTCATCGCAATGGTTGTCGGCATCGACGCGCTGCCGGCATTATGCCGCCTGGGGAGTTCCGCTCTGCCGCTGTTTCAGCTTGTCCCACACCATGGCGTCGAACCGGTGCGTGCCCCGGAACCCCAGCCGCTCATACAGCGACACGGCGCTCTGGTTCGAGGCGGTCACCGTCAGCGTCAGCAGGTTGAACTTTCTTTTCGCCAGATTCGCGGCGCACTCCCGCATCAGCAGCGTCCCGAAGCCCTTACCCCGGTGTTCCGGCGCAACGCAGATCTGCGTCACATGCCCCACATCGTCCCGCACCCGGGAACACAACAGCAACCCCGCCAGTTCGTGGCTTCCCTTGATGGTCAGCGATCGCGAGGCTTCCACGTCAAAATACCCGCATCCTGGAAAGCGGACGATATTGTGCAGGAACCGATGCGATCCCTGCGCCGTCCGGTACTGCTCGTTGATGTGTCCGTCCTGATGCCCGTCGTAGGCAGCGGCAATCAACCGCGCCGCCGCGCCAAAATCGGTGTCCGCCCAGCGCCGCACGTCGATCTCCCGCCCTCTGTGCTGCCAGCCGGCATCCAGTTGCACCGTCGGGTCCGGCTGCAACGGCCACTCCATAAAAATGCGCTCGTGGATCTCGAATCCCGTCTCTTCAAAAACCGTCCGGTGCGCGCCATGCGGATGCAGCAGCAGTTGCGACTCCACCCGCGTCACCCCCGGGGAGTTTTGCAGCATTTCCAGCAGCCGCCGCAGCAATTCGTCCCGAATCTCCGCGGCCGAGTCCCCGCCGTCCATCGCGAAAACGTCTCCGATCACCGCCTTGTGTCCCTCATAGACGCAGAACACATACCCGGTCACCCGGCCGTTCTCGACCGCAACGTAGCCCGGCAATACCCGCGAATCCAGATACTGCAGCAGCAAATCCGCCGACCCCCGGTAGTCCCAGTGCAGGCGCTCGCTCCACACGCGGCTCTCCGCCTCCAGCAGCGGACGCAGGCTTCCCGCCGAGTAGTGCCGCAAATCCAGAATCTCGAACTGGAGAGCCGAACCCATCGATCGAAGACCGCCGCAACACACGTCCGGTGCGCTGTCAGTTTCCTTTCTGCCCAGCTGGCCGCCGGTCCATCAGTGCTTCCCGGCAGCCGACCCCGTGGGGATTTCCGTCACTTTGTAGACCATCAAACCCTGCCAGGGGTAATAGAAGTACGGCTCGTAGACCCGCCCTGCCAGCTTATGACGCAGCCCTGAAACGGCGGCCTCCGGAATCACCAGCATATGGTCCTGCTCTGGAATCCCATCCTGCAAAGTGCCCCCCACAAACTCCGGCGCTTTGTCCGGGATCCTCGGGTCGATCACCTCGAATTGCAGCCGTTGTCCGCGCCGCCACCCAGCCATCATCGCATTAAAATCGGCCGCGTTCAGAACCGGCTGCCCGTTCACGGCCACGATATTCTCGCCTTCCATCTGCCGCAGCCCGATTTGTTCCGCCCAGGTTCCCTCTTTCACTTCGTCGATGGTCACGCCCTGCGGCCCCGTGCCCCCGGTTGGATCCATCACCGCGATGCCCACATCGTAATCCACAACCCGGCTGTCGCGATAAAACGAAATTCCGTACTGTACATCCCGGCGCACGTGCCACACCGCCACCAATCCCGGCGGCGGGCTTACCTCATTCAAAATCTGTGCCAGCGGACGCGCCGAAAACGTCGTGTCCATCAAATTGATATTGCGCTTCGTGGTCTCCAGTTCCCCCATGCCGAAAACCGGCCCCACGCCAAACATGTACAGCAGCAGCACCACCATGGGCGCCATCGTGGCGATACGCAGCCTTTTCAACCCGAAGCGCGCCACCGTGATCAGGATGAAGATGATGACCGCAATCCCCACCATCCCCGCCGCCACAATCGCCACCCGCGGCGGAATCGCCTCAGGATTGCGCAGATGCAGCGGCATCAGCAGCACAAACATCGCCAGAATCCCGGTCAGCACCGCGTGCAGCACCAGCAGCCAGGTCTTCAGTCCCCGCGTCCGGATGCGGTTCAGATAGTCTCCCGCCAGAATCGCCAGCGGCGGCAGCGCCGGCAAAATGTACCCCGGCAGCTTCGACTCCGACAGCGAGAAGAACACAATCACCACCAGCGCCCACAACACCAGAAACTCCGGAAAGGCGTCCCCCGCCCGCCCATGTCCGACATACAGATACTTCGCCCGCCGCGCCTTCCATTCGTTGATCGAACCATCCACCGCATCCACAAACGCCGTCACTGCAATCACTGCCCACGGCGTCAGCCCCAGCAGCACCACCGGAATGTAGTACCAGAACGGGTGGTAATGCTCGAATCGGTTGGTCGCGAATCGCTCCAGATTGTGCTGCAGGAAAAAGACTTTAATAAACGTTGGATTCCGCCGCTGGACCGCGATGTACCACGGCAGCACCATCGCGAAATACAGCACAAATCCCGGCCACCAAAGGCTGCGCCGGAACAGCGACCACTCCCGCCGCAGCGCCGCGAAGATACCGATAATCACCAGCGCCATTAACGGCGCCACCGGCCCCTTGGCCAGCGTGGCTGCCCCTACAAAGAAATACAAATCGAAGAGCCAGAACTTACTGTCCGTCTCGTACCACGCATACCAGCCCAGCATGCCGATGCAGAATGGCGCGGCCAGCTGCATATCTGTCGACGCGCCGCGCGCAAAGCTCAAAATCCCCGCGCACGACGCCGTGATCAGCGCCGCATCCAGTTGCCCTCCGTTGCGGAACCGCCGGATGTGCAGATACACCAGCACCACCAGCATGAAGGCGAAGCTGGCCGAGGGCAGGCGCGCCGCCCAGTCATGCACGCCAAATTCCCTGAAGGAGAACATCGCCCGCCAGTAGTAGAGCGCCGGCTTCTCCAGCCACGGATGGCCCCACAGCACCGGCGTGATGTAATCGCGCCGCGCCAGCATCTCCCGCGCCACCTGGGCGTACCGCGGCTCGTCCGCGCCCACCAGTCCCAGACCGTCGCCGCCGAAGATCGGCACCAGCCCATAAAAAAGAAAAAACGCTGTCAGAAAGAACAGCGTTGTCGCCTCAGCAATCGTACTCAGCGCCGGAAATTCCCCCCACAACCACGCCAGCCGACGACGCGGCGCAGCCTTCGGCTCCCCTGGCGAGTCGCCAGACGGCTTGCCGGCTTCGATTTCGTGGGTGGGCTTCGAAGTCTCGGTCACGGTTCCGGATGCCTGCTTAAACGATTCCACGCAGCTTATCAGACTTGGTTTGCGTCCCGCACTTCCCCCGAGTCCGCGCTCACCAGCGATGCCCTGAACCCAACCACCTTCGAGGGCCCGACCAACCGTACCCGATCCAACCGCGGCTACTCCCGCACGTCGCCCTCTCCCTGCTCCTGCGCCACAAGTTCCCGCCGCATCGTCTCCAGAATCTTCTCCATCGCCGCCGTCAGCGGACCCTCCAGCGTGCACCCGCCTGCATGCAGATGGCCCCCACCGCCGAATCGCGCCGCAATCCGCGCCACGTCCAGTTGCCCTTTGCTGCGCAGCGACAGGCGCACCCGCCGATCCGGCAACTCCCGCAGCAGCACCGCCGCTTCCACGCCGGCCACCGCAATCGCGTAGTTCACCACGCCCTCGCAGTCTTCCTCCGCCGCGCCCACGCGCTGCATGTCCGCGTTGGTCACCCACAGCCACGCCAGCCGCCCGTCGCGCCGCAGATTCGCCAGCGCCGCGCCCAGCAACAACATCTTCGACAGCGGATTCGAGAAGTAAACATCCCGCGCAATCTCCGCGGGATCCACGCCCCGCCCCACCAATTCCCGCGCCAGTTCAAACGCGTGCGAGTCGGTTCCCTCGTAGCAGAACGATCCCGTATCCGTCAGCACCGCGGCGTAGAGACACGCCGCCATTTCCGCCGTCACCGTCACGCTTCCCGCGCGCGCCAGCCGGTACACCATCTCCGCCACCGCGCAGGCATCGGTATCGATCCAGTTCACGTCGGCAAACCTGCGCCCGCTCACGTGATGGTCGATATTGACGAGGAACCGTCCCTCCAGCCCACCCAAGCGCGCCCGCGCAATCCCATCGCACTCCAGCAGGATCACCGCGTCGTAGTCCCCGTCCAGCCGCGATGCATGCCGGATCGTCGTCGCGCACGGCAGCCCGCGATAAATCAGCGGCACCGGGTCGGCCGAAACCATATCCGCCTGCTTGCCCATCTGCGCCAGCAGCATCCCCAGCGCCAGCATCGAGCCCACCGCGTCGCCATCCGGCCGCGCATGCGCGCACACCGCGAATCGCCGCCCGCGGCTCAGCACATCCAGCACAGCGTCAGGACCGTGCGCTCCGCCAACCACACCAGCGCGCCCCACGTTCTGCTCCGTCTGAATGTTCTGCCCCGTCGCCATCACCCGCCGATTCCAGTTCCCTGATCCATGTTCCGGCTACCTGTTCCCAGTTCCCTGGTCCCAGTTCCCTGGTCCCAGTTCCGAGCTCCCTGCTATGCCCCCGGCCCCGGTTTTATACTTTGAAGGGGCACGGCTTCAGCCCCTGAGGAACAGTTCACCCGCCCTGCTCCGTACTCTGCGTCTTCATTCCCGTCCGTCTCTTCCGCCCCAGCAATTCCTCAATGCGCGCCTTCATCTTCTCCGAGCGGTCGATATGGAACGTCAGCTCCGGAACATACCGGACCCCCATCCGCTCCAGCAGTTCATGCCGGACATACCCCCGCGCCGCCATCAGCCCATCCAGCGTGTCGGCTTCTTCCTGCAAGCCTCCATCCACGGCCACGTAAATCAGCGCCGACTTCCCCCCCGGATTCACCACCACCTGGCTCACGTAAGCGAAGCTGATGCGCGGGTCCGACAGTTCGCCCTCGATCATTGCGCCAATCTCATCGCGCAGCGTCTCCGCCACCCGGTCCCGGTGATATTTCCGCCCTCGCTTTTCGGGCATAGCCCTGCTCCTTCGGCCGCTCCGCAGAACACGTCCGCAGAGAGGGAATAAACGCTAGAGAATAGCAGACCCGCGCCCTCCATTTCCGAACTTCTCCCCAACCGCCGCAAAACTCAGGCGCTTCCGGTCCCCAAAAAGAAAAGGGGCATCCGAAGATGCCCCTTCCGATTACCAAGGCTGATCGCCTGCAGCAGCCGCCGAACCGCCAGGTTCATTGACTCCATCGATTCAAGCACTTCATGACCCAACCGCACACAACATTTCCAGCTGACCGGCACTCCCCGCGCATCCCGTGGATCAGCTCTCTTCGGAAATCCGCCCTGCTGGCCGAACGCTATCGCCCGGCCAGCACCGGCGCCGTCCGGACGCTGGCATGGGTCGGCGTCGATGCCGGACCCGCATAGAACGAACTGGGCAGGCAAACGCCGCCCACTACACCGGCCAGAAAGACAAGAAGGTACAGGATTGCAACGCGCTTACTCATAGAAGTCACCATCTCCGTTACCCTTTGTATTCCCGTTGGTAATCTGATTCCTACTCCCCAAAAGAACCCCATCGATGACACTTCCGGGGAGCCAGGGTAATGACACAAAAGGGGCATCCCGTCACGGATGCCCCTCGACCCAACACCAATTCAGTTCTTCACGGTCAATGCGTCCGAATCCACCGCCTTCTTTCCCGTGACCCCTTCCAGACCGGCCAAAATCCCACGGTAATCGCTCTTGTCGCATTGCATCGCGAATCCGCCCTTTTTGTCCCCATCCGCCCAAGTCAGTCCGACAAAGTGCTTCTTCGATTTACTGAGCGCCAGCAAAGCGCCCAACCCGAGCGAGAAAATGGCCAGTCCAATGGCCGCGCCGACCCGGCGGTGAACATCCTGCCCGTAACTGACCTCCGTAACGGAAGCCGCCGATATGACGCTCAGATCCAGCCCTGCCTTGCCTTCGTTGGCGAAGCGAATCTTGTCGCCTTCCAGATACATCCTTATTTTGGTTCCAGTTTTGATGCCGGGAAGAGAGCCGCCATCGTAGATGACCGCGTAGCCGCTATCTGCGGCAATGGCGGTCATTGGGATAATTAGACAAAGCACCAGGGCGCAACAAACCTGCAACAGGCGTCTCATTAATTCTCCTAACTTGAGTTTCGGGGAATTGTACGCTTGCGCATCAGATTTGCAATGTTGACTAACTAAGTCACATTTCGAGGCTGGACCTCACACCACCCGCAACACCACCACCGTCTCATCATCAAACCGGTCCTGCTTTCCCTGAAACTTCCCCACTTCGCTCAAAATGCTCTCGGCCAGTTTCGACGCCGTCTTGTGCTGGTTCCTTTTCACGCACGCCACCAGCCGGTCGTTGCCAAACATCTCCCCCGCCCCGTTCTGCGCATCCACAATCCCGTCGCTGAAAAACACCACCGAATCCCCCGGTTGCGTCGAGATGCTGAACTCCTCCCACGTCGCGTTCGGAAACATCCCCAGCGGAAATCCCTCCGCCTGGATCGTCTCGATCTCCTCGCCCCGGCAGACCAGCGGCTGCACCGCCCCCGCGTTCGCAATCTGCAGGGTCAGGTTCTCGTCGTTCCACAGCGCAAACAGCATGGTCACATACTGCGAATCGAGCTTCCGCTCCTGCAGCGCATCGTTCAGCGTCTTCAGCATCGGCGCCGGCGACAGCTTCCGGCTGGCCACCGACCGCATAATCCCGCTCACCAGCGCCGCGTACAGAGCCGCCGGAGCCGCCTTCCCGCTCACATCCCCCAGCGCCACCGCGCTCCGGTTTGTGTCGTACTGCAGAAAGTCGTATAAATCCCCGCCAATCGTCCGCGCCGGAAGAAACCGCGCCGCAAACTCCGCCCGCTTGTTCTGCGGTTTCTTTGGCGGCAGCAGCCGCAACTGCACCTCGCGCGCCATCGCCAGATCGCGCTCCAGGCGCTGCTCCTGCTGCGCCACCCGCTGGTACAACTGCGCATTTTCAAGCGAGATCGCAATCTGCCCCGCCAGCGTCGTCATCGACCGCTCGTGATCTTCGTTGAAGAAGTGCCCGCGCGAGTGCTCAATGTCCAGCACCCCGATCGACCGCCCCTTGTACACCAGCGGCACCGCCATCTCCGACCGCGTCTCCGGATTCACCATGAAATACCGCGGATCCTTGCGCACGTCCGGCACATTGACCACCCGCTTCTCCCGCACCGCCGCGCCCACCAGCCCCCGCTCCAGAGGGATCGAAGCCACCTGAACCGCCACCCGCTCCGGCTGACCGGCGGCGCTGCTCGCGGACGTCACACGCGGACCCGCCGTCGGCGAAGAATCCCAGATGCTCCGTTTCTCCTGCCCGGTCTTCGCCTCGTGTGCGTGTCGGAACCGGATCGCCAGCCGGTTCTCCATCACCTGTTCCCGCTCGTTGATCAGCCAGATCGAAAGCATCTGGTAGTCGATAATCCGCCGGATCAGCTGCCCCACCCGCTCCAGCAGTTCATCCGGATCCAGAATCGACGTAATCTCCCGGCTGATGTCGTTCAGCACCTGCAGCGTCGACGCCTGCCGCGCCACCCGCGTATACAGCCGCGCGTTCTCGATCGCCCCCGCAATCCGCGACGCCGTCAGCGTCAGCAGATGCAGATGCTCCGGCTTGAAATAATTCAGCTGCTCTGCCTGGATGTCGATCACCCCGATCACCCTGTTCCTGGTAATCAGCGGCACCGCCATCTCCGACCGCACATCCGGGTTCGCGTCGATGTAATTCGCCGCCTGGCGCACATCGTTCAACAGCATCGCCTGCCGCGTCTGCGCCACCTGCCCCACGATCCCGTGTCCAATCGGGATGCGCATCCGCTCCACTTCAGGCTTATGCCCGATCTGGAAGCGCATCCGCAGGTCGTTGGTCCGGTCGTTGATCAGCAGAATTGCGAAAATCTTGTAGTCGATCACCGCCCGCACCAGCGACGCCGTCCGCTCCAGCAGCGTCTTCAGGTCCAGCGTGGTGTTCAGCGTATCCGCCAGCTGAAACAGAAACTCCGTCTGCGGCGGATCGATATGCGCCTGCACCGGCCGCGCCGTTTCCGCCGACGCCGGACGGTAATCTCCTTCCCACGCGTTCTCCGCATGCTCCGCCCGTTCCGGCGGTCCCGGGGGATTCTGCTGCTGCTCCTTGCTCACAATTCTCCTGTCGGCGTCTCGCGGCGGCGCGGCCCCTCCGCGTCGAACGAAAGCCATCATACGGTGTTTTCCCGCTGACTGTGGAACGCGACGCACCCCAAGGCGCACCGCAATTTTCCCGAATCATCCCGCGAACTGCCGGTTCATTTCCTCATCGCCGGCCGCTCTTCGCCCCGCGGTCTTTCCCGGCCGTCCCGTCCGCCCTAATGCGGCGCCAGCTCCGGCGGCATCAGGCAAATATCCGGCAGATTGCGATACCTCTCGGCAAAGTCCATCCCATACCCGATCACGAACTGATTGGGAATCGTGAACCCCACATAATCAGCATCGATCTTCTCCAGCCGCCGCGAGGGCTTGTCCAGCAGCGCTGCAATCTTCAGCGTCTTCGGCTGATGCTGCTCGAACAGGCTGCACAGAAATCCCAGCGTCAGCCCGGTGTCGAGAATGTCCTCGACGATGATTACATTCTTCCCCTCAATCGGCTGATCGAGGTCCTTGATCAGCTTCACCGCGCCGCTCGTCCGGCTCCCTTTGCCGTAGCTCGACACCGCCACAAAGTCGAACGTGTTGTCCACCGAAATGCTGCGCGCCAGGTCGGCCAGAAAAATCGCCGCCCCTTTCAGCACCCCCACCAGCACCACCTTCTCGCCCGCAAAATCGCGGTCGATCTGCCGGCCCATCTCCTGCACGCGATGGCGAATCTGCTCGCGGCTAAAAAGTATTTCCAGTTCCTGCGTCTCGGTTGTCGTGCTCATCGCTCCGTATTATCTCAGCCGCCTGCTGTGGAAGCTATACTGGAAATAACGCATTTATGTACCCTTTTATTCACATCGGACGCTTCTCCATCGGCACTTTCGGCATTCTCCTCTGGCTTGCGGCCGTCTGCGGCTGCTGGGTCCTCTACCGCAATTTCCGCCGCTGGCGCATCGACGCCGACGCCATCAGCATCGTCGCCATCTCCACCGTCGCCGGCATCCTCGGCGCCAAGCTCTGGCATGTCTTTGAGACGCCCCACCTGCTCTTCGCCCACCCCGCCGATATGCTCTTCGATCGCGCTGGCTTCGCCTGGTACGGCGGCCTCATCGTCGGCATCCTCGCGCTTCTCTGGCAGGCGCGCGTCTACAAGCTCGGCTCCCTCCAGATGCTCGACCTGGCCGCTCCCGCCGCCGCCATCGGCTACGGTGTCGGACGCCTTGGCTGCCTCGTCTCCGGCGACGGCGACTACGGCAAGCCCACCAATCTCCCCTGGGGCATGAGCTTCCCCAATGGCCTCGTGCCCACCATGCAGCGCGTCCATCCCACGCCTGTCTATGAGCTCTTCGGCGCGCTCTTCATCGCGTTCGTGCTCTGGCGCCGCGGCAATCCCGAGAGACCCCTGCCCCTCGGCCAGATCACCGGCGAGTACCTCATCCTCAGCGGCATCGCCCGCTTCCTCGTCGAGTTCATTCGCATCAACCCCCGCATCCTCTGGGGCTTGACCAACGCTCAACTCGCCTCGCTCGGCGCCATCGCCTTCGGCCTGGGATTAGTCATCTACGCCCGCACCCGCGCCACCGCATCGCAGACCGAGCACTCCAACGCCGTCCACACCACCTAACCACATCGAGCTGGCTCTATTTCCGCCGGCCGCTTTTTAGCTGACGGCTCGTTACCTGACCGCTCGTTAGCGAACCGGCTCTTAGCTGGTCGCTTTTCCGCTGACCGCCTCATAACTGCTTCAGAAAAGCTTTCGCCAGCGCCAGTTCCGGAAACAGCCTCTCCTCATCCTGAAACGCCCGCGAATGTACGCAACGCCGCCCGTTCCGGTGTTTGACCGGATGCTTCAGGTGCAGCATTTCGTGGTACATCAGGTATTCGATCGCATAGCGCGGCGTGCCCCGCCGGTCGAACACCCGGCTCACCATGATGGTGTTGTGCGCCGCATCGTAGTGCCCCAGCAGCCGCTTCGCCGTGTACTCGCTCCATGTCAGTACCGGACGCCCCATCAGCCCGTGGAAGAAGCGCCGGTTCAGCGACTCAAACACCTCGTCCAGATCGTAGCGATCGCCCTGCGCTGAGACGATCCGCTTCCGCCCCCGCGTCTGCCGGATGCGCTCGCTCTGCCGCACCACCGCCTCGCTGGTCGTGAAGCGACGGTACGCCCGCGCCTGCTGCGCATCAATCGGCTGGCGATACAGCTTCGCCAGCAGAATATGCGCGATCGCCCGCAGCACTTTCTCCGGCGCACCCTCCAGCAAATCCGAAAGACTCGCTCGTATCTCCCCCTCGCGCAGGCGAATCGTCGTATTCAGCGAGGTAAACCGGCGAAAGCGAACGTCGATCGGTGGCATCGGCGCGCGCGGCCGTAGCGCGCGATACTCCTCGGCAAACAACTCATTCGGCCCTGGTCCGTTCAGCGAAAGACTCACTTTGATCTCAGCCTCGCACGCGGGCGGGCGGAAATCAAGGCGCGCAACGGTTACAGAAAGTCTTCAAGGCAGCCGCCGCGGCCGGATCGGCGCTGGCCGGCAATTCACCCGCGGCCTGCAGCGCTGCCTTTTCGGAACGCGCCACCCCGCCCCCCAGTCCGCGGCAAGCGCCGCCACATCCAGCGAGCCCAGCCCCGTCGCCGCGTCGTACCCCGTCACCGCCGCATACCCTGCCACGCCCGGAACTGAATTGTCCCCGCTCACAATGTCGTGGAACGCCCCTGGGTCAGCGGCCGCCAGCGCGTACAGCTTCGGCCCCACATTGCCCAGACGTTCGCCCGCCCGCTCCACCAGCAGCGCCGCCATCCCTGCCATCACAACCGCCGCTGCCGACGTCCCGCTGTCCGCCACCTGCGCCCCGTTGAGCCAAACCAGATACGCGTTGTGGCTCCCGCTGGCCAGCGCAACATCCGGCGCCATCCGCATATTCCCCGTCCCGCTCTGCCACGAAGGACGCGCATAGAGCGCGCTCGCCCCGCCGCCGGCCGCCCATAAGCCTCCGGCCGCGCTCTCGTTCCATGCAGTCTCCGCAACATACCCCAGCGCCGATCCGCCGCTCACCCCGCTGTCCGTTGCCCAGTACCCCCCACCCTGCTCCGTGAATTCCGTGCCGCCCACGCACAGGCTGTACGGCGTCGAACACATCCCGTTCACCCCGCGCCCTTTCGTCGCCGTCGCGTCTTCCGGATCGTCGCAGCCCGCTGCGCCCGCATCGCCCGACGCCACCACCACCGTGATGCCCTGTACCGCCGCCTGCTCCCACAGCGCGTTCAGCATCGCGTTTTCCGCAGTGCCCAAATCTGCCTCGCATTCTCCGTAGCTCAGCGCAATCACGGGCGCCACGTTATGATCCACCGCGTATTCCGCCGACAACACAATGCCGTCGGTGGTCGACGTCGACGCGGACGCGACCACCACGACGGCTGCCTCCGGCGCAACCGCACCGGCCCACTCCGTGTCCATCTCCGTCTCTTCGAAATCCGCCTGGTCTGCACTGCCCGCGCCCGGCACCCCCGGGTCCGCGCCGTTCACCACCACCACCGGCGGATTCCCCGGCAACCCAAACGCATCGCGGAAATCCGCAACATCCCCCGCGAGCAGATTCGACCGCGCCAGCACGGCAATCGTCGCCCCCGCTCCCTGCACGCCCTGCGCGAGGAGCGGCGCAACGTCGTAAATCGTCGCAATATCCGCTGGAGCCAGATAATTTTCCGCCCCCGCCGCAAACTCCGCTACGGGCGCATGTTCCGACGCACTGCGGACACTCCGCAACCCCACCACCCCGCCAATCTCCCTCGCAAACTCTGCGGGAAACACCGGCTCCAACGCGTTGCCAATGCGTCCCGCGCCGCCCACCCCATACCGCGCCATCCCCGCATGGAACACCGCGTCCACCGCGCCCGCCGTCCCGCTGAAGATGATCATCCGCCGGTTCGCCGAAATTCCCTCCACCTGGAATCCCTGCTCGCGCAGCCACTCCGCGATCCGCGCAACTTCGTCCGCCGGCAACCCGAACGCCGCACCGTACTCCTCCGGCGTCAGCCACTGGTGAAATGCAGAAGATCCCTGGTCCTGCTGCGCCGCTGCCAGCGCATCCAGTAACTGCTGTTGCTCAGCCGACGGCGCAAGCAGCAGGACCATGCGGTCCAGGCGGAACTCCGGATCGACCCCCTCGATCCGAGTTTCCGGAACCGCGAACACCGAGTCATTCGGGCCGAACGCCGCACTTCGAGGCGTCGTCCGCCCCGTCGCGCCGCAGCCTGCCACCGCCAGCAATGTCATGCTGGCCACGACGCGCGATCTCCGACCCAGAGTGCCCACCCACTTCTCATCGGTAGGCGATTAAAAATCTCTAATGATTTTCCGGGCGTGCCCCGCAAAGCGACAGCCGCCAGCACCGTCCACTCGTCGGGCGCCGTCTCAATCCCCCGCCCGCGTCCTTTACGATAGATACATCCCAAATCTTCGGAGCATCCCTTGCAGGCCGCTGCCACTGAACGCCTCATTTCCCCCGCCCGCACCATCGAGGGCAGCCTCCGCCTTCCCGGCGACAAAAGCACCTCGCACCGTTACGCATTGCTCGGCGGCCTCGCCCAGGGCGCCACGCGCCTCACCAATTTCTCCACAGGCGCCGACTGCGCCTCCAGCCTCGGCTGCGTCCAGGCCCTCGGTGCGCGCGTCACACGCGACGTGTCCGCCGTCGAGATCATCGGAACCGGTGGCCGCTTTCAGCTCTCCGATTCTCCTCTGGACTGCGGCAACTCCGGCTCCACCATGCGCATGCTCTCCGGCCTGCTCGCCGCGCAGTCCGGCGTTTTCACTCTCACCGGCGATGCCTCCCTCAGCCGCCGCCCCATGGAGCGCATCCGCAAGCCCCTCACACAAATGGGCGCACGCATCGACCTCACCGAAGGCCACGCGCCCCTCACCATCCGTGGCGGGCAACTCACCGGCATTGACTACACCACCCCCATCCCCAGCGCCCAGGTCAAGACCGCGCTCCTCTTCGCCGGCGTCCAGGCGGAAGGAAAAACCACCATCCGCGAAGCCGTCCGCACCCGCGACCACGGCGAGCTTGCCCTCCGCGCCTTTGGAGCCACCATCATCCGCTCCCTCGAATCCGTCTCCGTCGCCGGAGGCCAGCCGCTCACCGGCATCGAAGCCCACGTTCCCGGAGACATCTCCTCTGCCGCATTTTTCCTCTGCGCCGCTGCGCTCTTCCCTGAATCGAACCTCATCTTCGACTCCCTCGGCCTCAACCCCACCCGCGCCACGCTGCTCGACGTCCTCACCACCCTGGGCGCCCACATCGGCGTCCTCAATCTCGAAGAGAAACACGGCGAGTTGGTCGGCACCGTCCAGGTCAACGCGCTCCCTCGCGGCCTCAGCGGAGCTACCATCTCCGGCGTGCTCTCCGCCCAACTCATCGACGAGTTGCCCGTCCTCGCCGCCATCGGCCCCTATACCCAGAACGGCATCCGCATCCGCGACGCCAAAGAACTGCGCGTCAAGGAATCCGACCGTATCGCCCTCGTCGCCGCCAACCTCCGCGCCATGGGCGCCCAGGTCACCGAATTCGAAGATGGCCTCGACGTTCCCGGCGGCCAATCCCTCCACGGCGCCGAGATCGATTCCGGCGGCGATCACCGCATCGCCATGGCCTTCTCCGTCGCCGCTCTGCGCGCCGAAGGCGATACGCTCATCCGCGGAGCGGACTCCGCCGCCATTTCCTTCCCCGAGTTTTTCGAACTCCTCGATTCCGTCGTCCAGCGCTGACTTCTGGCGCTACTCGCGGCCCACACTTTCGATACTTGACACATCCGCGGGCCGCGACTGTAATCCATCTCCGTAAATCAATGCCATGCGGAAGAACGCAGAACCGTCGCGGCGCCGCGGCGATTTGTGGCCTTCGACGCTCGTGCAAAGTAGGGCAACGGGGGATGACATGATGCGATCGCGAAAGATTGTCCTGGCAGCCGGACTCTTCAGTCTCCTGCTCGGCGGATGCGGCGGCGGCTCTGGCAGCACTGGTCCGGTTCAGCAAACCCCGGCAGCCACACCCGTCATCTCTCCTGCCGCCGGCACCTACACCACCACGCAAACCGTCACCATCACCGACGCCACCTCCGGCGCAACCCTCTATTACACAACCGACGGCACAACGCCCTCCACAGCTTCCACCGCTTACACAACGGCATTCAAGGTCTCCGCCAACACCACGGTGGAAGCCATCGCCACCGCCTCGGGCCACACGGCCAGCACGGTCGCCTCAGCCGCCTTTGTCATCGCTCCAGTCGTCGCCACGCCGGCCATCACGCCCGCGGCCGGAACCTACACCAGCGCGCAATCGGTCACCATCACTGACACCACGTCCGGCGCGGCGATCTACTACACCACCGATGGCACCACACCGACCACCTCATCGCCCGCCTACAGCATCGCAATCAACGTTGCCGCCGACACCACCGTCAAGGCCATCGCCGCAGCTACCGGCGACACCAACAGCAACGTCGCCAGCTCCGCTTACCTCATTGCCGGACCCACCGTCTCCGCCGTGCTCAGCACCGATGACCAGTCCAGCCTCATGGCCGCCCAGCCCAGTTTCCCCTTCACCACCACCTCCGCGGGCGCCAACAAAATCACGGTCGACGAGACCCAGACCTACCAGACCATCGAAGGCTTCGGCGCCGCCTTCACCGACTCCGCCGCCTGGCTCCTTGAAACGGTCGCCCCATCCTCGGCCCTCAACCCCACCCTCACCGACCTCTTCACCCGTACCGGCAGCGGCATCGGCCTCAGCTTCATGCGCAATCCCATGGGCGCATCGGACATCGCGCTCACCGAGTATTCCTTCGACGATCAGCCCACCGGCCAAACCGACACCGCCCTCGCCGATTTCTCCATCGCGCACGATCAGGCCTACATTCTGCCCCTCATCAAGTCCGCCAGGTCCCTCAACCCGCAAATGAAGATCATGGCCAATCCGTGGAGCCCGCCCGGATGGATGAAGTCCAACGACTCCCTCATCGGTGGCACGCTCCTGCCCTCCATGTACACGCCCTTCGCCAACTACTTCGTCAAATATCTCCAGACCTACCAGGCCGTCGGCGTCCCCATCGATTACATCTCGCTCCAGAATGAGCCGCTCTACCAGCCCACCGATTATCCCGGCATGGGCATGGACGCGCCCACCCAGCTCACCGTCCTGCGCGACTACGTTCTCCCGGCACTCACCGCCGCCAACCTCACTCCCCAGGTCCTCGTCTACGATCACAATTGGGACACGCCCTCTTATCCCGAGACTGTCCTCACCGACCCCACCGTCCTCGCCTCCCCGCTCGTCGCCGGAACCGCGTGGCACGGCTACGGCGGCACGCCTGGCGCACAGCAGACCGTACAGAATCTCTTCCCCACCAAAGGCACATGGGAAACCGAGCACTCCGGGGGGACCTGGCAAACCGATCAGCTCCGCACTGACTTCGAAGAGATCACTCAGGTCCTCCGCAACTCCGGCAAATCCTTCGTCAAGTGGAGCCTCGCGCTCGACGAGAATCTCGGCCCGCATGACGGCGGCTGCGGCGACTGCACCCCCATCGTCACCGTCAACAGCACCACCGGCGCCATCACCAAAGACGTGGAGTTCTACACCCTCGGCCACTACAGCAAATACATGCTCCCCGGCGCGCAGCGCGTCTTCTCCACCAACGCCAACGGCCTCGTGAGTGTCGCCTTCCTCAACCCCGACGCTTCCAAAGCCCTCTTCGTCTTCAACGATTCCGCCGCCAGCCAGACCTTCCAGGTCCAGTGGGGCGCGAATTCGTTCACCTACATGCTGGCATCGTATGCAGGCGCAACCTTCACCTGGACCGGTACGCAGAACGGCGTGCCCTCCATCGATGCCACCGCACAAATTCAGGCGTCCAGCTTCAACACCGTCTCCGGCCTCGAGACCGAAGAGACCTCAGACACCAACGGCGGCTACGATCTCGGCTACAGCACGCCCGGCGAATACGCCGTCTACAACGACATCAACTTCGGCACATCCGTCAGCGGAGTGAGCGTGCGCACCGCCAGCGGCGGCAATGGCGGCACCCTTGAGTTTCACCTCGACAGCCCCACCGGCACGCTCATCTCCACGGTCACGCTCCCCGTCACCGGTGGATGGCAAACCTGGCAGACCGTCACTGGCACGGTCACCGGCGCCTCTGGCGTCCACAGCCTCTACGCTGTCTTCCAGGGAACCGGATCCATCGCCAACCTCAACTGGTTCCAGTTCACCCAATAACCCAGGTCAAAGAAAAAGGGGGAAGCGCCAACCGGCCCTCCCCCTGAGTTTCGCCTTCTTCCCTCTGAACTCTGCAACCAGCCACAAGCAACAAGTCACCAGCAACTGTGCCCTGTTCCCTGATCCCTGCTCCCTGTTCCCTACTCCACCGCCTTCAAAATATCGTCCAGCCGATCTGGCGTCCCCTCCACGCGCTCCAGATGCGGATTGCGCAGCCCGCCGTGATAATCCAGGCTGACCGACTTCACCTGGTCGCCCTCCTTCACCAGCAGCACGATCGGCGCGCTCCCTTTCTCCGCGCTCACAATCGCTTCCTTCAGTTTTGCGGGAGCAAACACGCCGCCGTTCACCGCCACAAGCTGCGCGCCCGGCGTCAGTCCGGCCTTGTACGCAACGCCATCCCAAACCACGCTGCCCAGCGATCCGTCCCCCATCACGTTGAACCCGAGCGAAGTCGCAAAGCTCATGCCATACCGCGACACCATCGCATCCGCCCCGCCGCTGTGCCGCTCCCACGGTTCGGGGGTGTCGTTGTACACCAGCTTGTACCCGCCCTGCGCAAAGCCGTTCTCCGGCACCTCCGCATGCAGGTCGTACACCCGCGTCCTGAGAAAACCAGCCCAGTCGTAAGGCTGCACCTTATTCAGCGCCGCCACCACATCGTCCAGCGTGTAAGGATGCGTGACGAAGCTGCCGTTATCGACCCCGTAGAACAGCTTCGCAAAATCATCCAGCGACTTCTGCCCGTTGCTCAGCTCGCGAATCTTCGTGTCGGCGTCCAGCCAGATCAGCAGCCCTTCCATGTAGTAGTCTTCGGTCCGCTGCCAGCTCGTCCAGCTCATCGGCCGCCGCAGGTCGATCGTCGGCTGGTTCGTCGTGTCCACCAAAGGACGCCACTTCCGCCCCGGATCCGTCTCAAAGCTCGCCGCGATCCCCGCCATCATGTCGCGCGTCGCTTCCGGCGAGCGCATCCCCGCCCGCGCTGACAACACATACCCCCAGTACTGCGTCCCGCCCTCGTACACCCACAGCAGATCGTCGCGCATCGGCACGTTAAAGTTCGGCGTCCACAAATCCGCCGGCCGCCGGAACTTCCCGTTCCACGAGTGCGTGTACTCATGCGCCAGCAAATCCACGCCGCGTGTCTGCGCCGCCCAGTCGGTAAAGTAGTTCGCCCGCGTTCCGTCTTCGCTCGACTGGTGATGCTCCAGCCCCTGCCCGCCCACCACGTCGCTCAGAAAGAACAAAAAGTCGTAGTGATCGTAATGGTGGCTCGCAAATAGCTTTTGCGCCTGGATTGCCAGGTTCTTGTGAACCTGCACTTCCTCCGGCGTCATCTCCAGATCCTTCGCCTCATCCGCGAACACATCCAGATGCACCTGATTGTCCGGACCCGTCGACAGATCGACGCGCTTGAAATACTCCCCCGCCACCAGCGGAGAGTCCACCAAAGTGTTCAGCGTCGTGTCCTTGAAGTGCACCGTGTCGCCTTCCTGCGAAGCCGTCTCCAGCGCGGTCGCATACTGCCATCCATGCGGCAGCGTGAGGCTGGTATCGAAATGAATGTCCCGCGAGAAATGTCCCGCCGGATACAGGACCACCGTATTCCACGCCAGATTTGCCAGCACCGGCGAAATCTCGACGCGTCCATCCTGCCGACTGATCGCCGACAGATAATCGAAGTCCACATCCACCGACGTCACGCCCTTCGGCACGTCGATGTGAAACGCGTACATGTTCACGCGGTCGCGCACCCACGGCAAGCTCTGCCCGTTCGCATGCACAAACAGCCCCGCCAGCGCCTCAATCGGCCCCGTCGGCGAGTGGTTGCCAGGAATCCATTCCGGATACAGCAGCGTCAGTTCGCCGGCCTTCACCGGAATGCTCTCGTTCACGGTCACCACACGATCCGTCGTGTTCGTCAGATTCACCTGGAGCGCGATCGTCCCCGCATACGGAATATCCGTGGGCGCGGCGATCGGCGGCGGCATCGGCACAGGTTCAGGCTGCGACCCAGCCTGCGCCCCGGCTGACAGAGGGATGGCAATCGAAAAGGCAGCGGCCACGCAAGCCGCAAACGGCAGGCAGGAACAGCGCATGATGAGCATTCTCCGAACGAATCTGGGGTTCCCGAATACTCAAAAATTTTACAGGACCCATCGCGCCGTTCGCCGCTCCTGGCGAATGCGCTTCAACTTCTGACTGTCCGCCTCGCCCACGCCTCGCCGTCCTCGCCAACCATCAACTAGGAACCGGCAACCAGAAACCAGCAACTCTTCGCTGCACGCTGCGCCCCGCACACTGTAGGCTAACTGCGTGTCACCCGCCAACAAATCCCGCATTCGCCAGTCCGTCTGCCGCTGGTGCTACCAGAGCACGCCGCTCGATCAACTCTGCCATCAGGCCGTTTCCCTCGGCCTCAAAGGGGTCGATCTGCTCGAAGTCAACGAGTTCGACATCCCTCGCCGCTACGGCCTCATCTGCACCATGGGCTACGCCGGAGGCGGCACCATCTCCGACGCCATGAACCGCATCGAAAACCACGCCGCCATCGAAGCCGCCTTCCGCAAAAACATTCCTCTCGCCGCCCAAGCCGGAGTCCCCAGCGTCATCACCTTTTCCGGCGTTCGCCGCGGCATGTCGGACGAAGAAGGCGCGCGCAACGCCGTCACCGGCCTCAACCGCGTCAAAAAAATCGCGGAAGACCACGGCGTCACCATCTGTCTCGAGTTGCTCAACAGCAAGGTCAACCACCCCGACTACATGGCCGACCACACCGCCTGGGGCGCGCGTGTCATGAACGAGGTCAACTCACCCCGCGTCAAATTGCTTTACGACATCTACCACATGCAAATCATGGAAGGAGACCTGATCGACACCATCAGCGCCAACATCGGCGTCATCGGACACTTCCATACCGGAGGAGTCCCCGGCCGCCACGAAATCGACGCCACCCAGGAGATTCAGTACGCCGCCCTCATGAAAGCCATCGCCGCAACAAGCTTCGCCGGCTACGTAGCCCACGAATTCCTGCCCACCGGCGACCCCATCGCCAGCCTCCGCCAGGCAATCCAAATCTGCGACGTCTAGAATTCGCGGGCCAAGCTGCCGGGGCCGTCGGTTCGATTGCGCCTGGTTCGGTTTCGAGATCTTGTTTTAGTCCGCGCCCTCGCCTCTTCCCTCGTCCAGCGGTTAACATCCGATGCCGCGCCAGCGGCATGACGGTAGAAGCCCCGGCCGTCAGGCCGGGGAAAAGTGCCTCTCGCATGAACCGGCTTCAGCCCCGGCAGACGCTTATCTCAACGCAAATTTTCCGATGTGCTTGAGATTCCGGAACCGATCTGCTTTGAAGGGGCACGGCTTGAGACGTGCCGTAACCAGCAGAGAGAAGATCGGGCTTTAGCCTCTGAGGGAAGCTTCGCGGGTTTGAATCCGCAGAAAACAGCAAACCATCCTGGCTGCTCCTACTCGATCCCCTTCTTCGCCTTCTCCCGCTCGAAGAACCGCTCCATGAACTTCGTATCGAATTCCCCCCGCTGGAATTCCTCATCCCGGAAGATCCGCTGATGCAGCGGAATCGTCGTGTAGATCCCCTCCACCACAAACATCTCCAGCGCCCGCCGCATGCGCGCCATCGCCTCTTCGCGATCGTCGCCGTACGCAATCAGCTTGGCAATCAGGGAATCGTAATACGGAGGCACCACGCCCTCCGAGTACTGCGCCGTATCCACGCGAATCCCGTTCCCACCCGGCACATTGAACGCCGTAATCTTCCCCGCCGACGGCGTAAATTTCTCCGGATGCTCCGCATTCACGCGGCATTCGATCGCATGCCCGCGCATCGGAATCGTCTCCGGCACAATGCTCGACAACCGCTCGCCCAGCGCGATCCGCAACTGCGCCTTCACCAGATCGATCCCCGTGATCATCTCCGTCACCGGGTGCTCCACCTGAATGCGCGTGTTCATCTCGATGAAGTACAGCTTCCCGTCTTCATCCATCAGAAATTCGATCGTCCCGGCGTTCTGATACCCCACCGCTTCCAGCGACCGCTTCAGCGTCCGCGCAATATCCTCGCGCATCTTCGGCGTCACCATCAGCGACGGCGCTTCCTCAATCAGCTTCTGATGCCGCCGCTGAATCGAGCATTCCCGCTCGCCAATCGACATCGCCGTGCCATGCTCATCGGCCAGAATCTGAAACTCGATGTGCCGCGGCCGCTCGATGAACTTCTCCATGTACAGTTCGCCGTTGCCGAACGCGTTCGCCGCCTCGCTCTGCGCCGCCTGGAACAGTCCCGGCAATTCCTCCGGCGCCCGCACCACACGCATGCCGCGTCCGCCGCCGCCCGCCGACGCCTTCAGAATCACCGGATACCCAACCGTCTGCGCCCACTCCAGCGCCTCGCCTTCGCTCTGGATCGTCCCCTCCGACCCTGGCAAAATCGGCACCTTCGCCCGCTTCATCGCCTGGCGCGCCTTTTCCTTCTCGCCCATCAGCCGCGTCACTTCCGGCGGAGGCCCGATGAACTTGATGTTCGACGCCCGGCACACTTCTGCAAAATTTGCGTTCTCGCTCAGCAGCCCATAGCCCGGATGGATCGCATCCACATCCGCGATCTCCGCAGCGCTGATCACCGCCGGCACATTCAGGTAGCTCTCCGCCGATCGCGGCGGCCCAATGCAAATCGCCTCATCGGCAAAGCGCACGTGCAGCGAATGACGATCCGCCTCGCTGTAAATAGCCACCGTGCGGATGCCCATTTCCTTGCACGCGCAGATGACGCGCAGCGCAATCTCTCCGCGATTGGCGATCAGAACCTTACGCATGCGAAATGCCTGTCTTTTCCTCTGGGATGGAGTGCGTTGCGCGCAAACGAACGAATCCGGATCTCCTCGCTTCTTCGTTCATCGCCACAACATGTCCTGTTTTCGGTTTATCTCTGCGCCGTGCCATCGGCGGTCGACTCGTCAGGAACGCAGCGCGAACAGATGCTGGCCGTATTCCACCGGCTGGCCGTTCTGCACAAACCGCTTCACGACCTCGCCCGCGCCGTCGCTCTCAATCTCGTTCATCAGCTTCATGGCTTCCACAATGCAAAGCACCTGGCCGGACTCCACTACGTCCCCAATCTTCACAAACGCGGGCGAACCCGGCGAAGGCGATTCGTAGAACGTCCCCACAATAGGCGACTTCACAATGTGCAGGTTGGCCTCGTCATTCGAAGCATCCGGCGCCTGCGAAGGATGCGTCGCCGGACCCGCCTGCACCGCCGGCAGCACTCCACCCACAGTCGGGACAGCCGCAGCGGCGCTCTGCGCAGCCAGCAAACGAGCCAGCCCCGCAAGATCGGCTCCGCCCTCCTGCGCGAACTTGATGCGGACTTTGAAATCTTCCCGCTCCAGATCGAATTCGCCGATTTTGTTGTCCTTCAGGAACTCGATCAGTTCCTTCAGTTCGTTCATGTCTTCCGCATTCATCGTTGTCTCGCGCGGCTCCCGTGTCCGGATCAAGCTCTCTTGCTGCTCTGGTCCTGAAGGCCCTCTTGCTGCCCTGATCTTGAAGGTTTTCGTCCTGCCCTTGCCTTGAAGAGACACGCCTTCAGTCGTGCCGTAACCTGTCGCAAAATCCAGGGACTTTAGCCCCTGAAGGAGAGCTCCAGGTTTTACCTCCAGCCCTAGAGTTCAATCCACCCCTTCGTCACCGGCGTCAGAACTCTATTCCCCGTCAAGGTCACCAAAACCATATCCTCAATCCGAATCCCAAACTTGCCCGGCAAATAAACGCCCGGCTCAATCGTAATCACCATCCCCGGCTCCAGCCGTGCCGGCTGTCCCGCCGCAATCCGCGGCATCTCGTGAATTTCCAGCCCCACGCCGTGTCCCGTCGAGTGGCTGAAATATTTCGCCAATCCCGCTCGCCGCAAAACGTTCCGCCCAGCCTCATCCACATCGCCGCACGTTGCTCCCGGCTTCACCGCTTCCACCGCGGCTTCCTGCGCCGCCAGCACCGCATCGTACGCGATTCGCTCGTCCCGGGTCGCCCCGCCCATGTACACGGTGCGCGTCATGTCAGAGCAATAACCATTGAGGATAACACCGAAGTCCAGCGTCACGAACCCCTTGCGCGGCAGCTTCGCCCCCGTCGCCCGCCCGTGCGGCAGTGCCGAACGCACCCCCGACGCCACAATCGTCTCGAACGACATTCCCTCCGCACCCAGCCCCCGCGCCAGAAACTCCAGCTCGGCCGCAACCGCCATCTCCGTCACGCCGCTTTCCATCCGCGGCAGCATCGCCTCAAACAAATCGCAGCCCAGCAGCGCCGCCGCTGTCATCTGCCGAATTTCCCCCGCATCCTTCACCATCCGCAGCGACGCAACCATCGGCTCATCCAGCGCCGTAAAAAATCCCCGCCGCATCTTCGCGCTGATCGCCGCCCGCATCACCGCCATATCCGCCACCGTCGTGTGCTGCGGATCGAACCACGCCTGCTCGCCCCACTCCTCCAGCAGCCGGCACGCCGCCTGTAGCGCCGACTTCTTCGCGATCACCACCCGCGCCCCAACCGTCTCCTCGCGCGCCTGCGTCGTATACCGTCCATCGGTAAACAACACCGCCGTTTTCCCGCCCACCGCCAGAGCCGCATTCGACCCGGTGAATCCGCACAGCCACCGCACATCCGGCAGATGCGTCACCAGCAGCGATTCCACCCCACGCGCGGTCATCGCCGCGCGCAGTAGCCGCCACCGTTCCAGCCCCGAGTTCCGCGCCTTGTACATCACGCGTCTCTGCATCAGCCCCCTATGCATCCTGTCTGATACTACCGTCTGTCCCGCTCTTTCCGCACCCACGCCACAACCCCGCCCGCAGTTACCTGCGGTTGGCTTCCGCAGCGCAAACCTGACCCGATCCACCGCCGCACCGCGTTATACTCGCCACGCATCCCTTCGAGGCAAAATCATGAAGATCATTCGCCGTTCCCTGCTGTCCTGCTCGCTCGTATTCGCCGTCTCCCTCTCCGCCTACGCGCAGCAACCCAGAGGCCCCGTCGTCCTCCACGCCCAGGAAGCCGCCAAGCTGCTCCCCGACGCCGTCTTTTTCGCCGGCCAGTCCGCCAACACGCAGATCCGCAACGCAGCCGGCGTCCGTTTCTCCAACGGTGAATATGCGCTGGCCGTCCTCGTCGACACCTCCGGCTACTCCACCGCCGTCCAGCAGAAATATCAGGGCTACCTCCTCACCGAATCCGCCCTCGAATTTGAAGGCCACCTGCTCGTCCCGGGTGCGTACGGCTTCGGGTTTGTCGACGGCGAGTTCCACGTCATGGACATCGGCAACCATGACCTGCTCCAGGCCCCCGCCCATCACGACGCCGGCCTCGCACGCCCCAGGCCCCTCCAGATCCTCAATGGCGATTCGCCCGGATCCTGGCGGCTCTGTTCCGGACGCGAATGCGTCGGCTTCCACCACGCTCACTAAGCCCGCAGGATCAGGACCGTTTGACCCCAACCAGGACGGCCTACCTACCCCGTTTCCGCTGTCCTGTGACCATTCGCTCCCCTGCCCCATCTAAATAATCAGTGATTTCGCCGTTCGTGAATCTCCAGGCGTCTGAGCGCCGTCATCATAGTTGCCTGCTTTCGATAAGGTCTTCACGCTGTCCGCCCGATGTCACGCCGGACATGAAAAGGAAATCATGCAAAGTCGCTGGAAATTCGCGCCCGCCCTCTTCGCGGCGCTGCTTGCCACATCGCCGCTGCTGTTCGCCCAGGCGGAAAGTCAGGGACAAGGCCAGGCCGTTGTCACCGTTCTCCCGAAGAACGACAAACAGCCCGATGCCACCGTCGCCACCCAGTCCATCAGCCTCAGCGTGAACGGCAAGCAAACCCCCGTCACCAACTGGCAGCCTCTGCGCGGCTCCCAGTTCGGCGTCGAGCTTGTCCTCCTCATCGACGGCGGAGCGCGCACCAGCCTCGGCCGCGAGCTGGAGGAAATCCAGCACTTCGTCCAGAGCCTTCCCCCCAACGTCAAAATCGCCATCGCCTATATGGAAAACGGCCGCGCTTACTTCTCCGGCCCGCTCACCACCGACCACGCCAAAGCGCTCCAGGCCCTCCACATCCCCGGCGGCGAACCCGGCATCAGCGCCAGCCCGTACTTCTGCCTGTCCAGCCTGGCAAAGAACTGGCCCTCCAACGAGCGCGACCAGCGCCGCGAAGTCATCATGATCACCGACGGCGTCGACAGCTACGAACGCCAGTATGACCCCGAAGACCCCTACGTCCAAACCGCCATCAACGACGCGGTTCGCGCTCGCCTCACCGTCTATTCCATCTACTGGACCAGCAATGGACGTGCCGACCGCGGCGCTTATGAAAACAACGCCGGCCAGAGTCTGCTTCTCCTCGTCGACGAAGCCACCGGCGGCACCAATTTCTGGGGAGGCATGGGCAATCCCGTCACCCTCGCGCCCTACTTCGACGAGTTCAGCCGCCGCCTCAACAATCAGTACGAACTGCAGTTCACCGCCAACCTCAAAGGCAAACCGCAAATCGAAACTCTGAAAGTGAAGACCTCACAATCCGGCTTCAAGGTCGACGCCCCGCAGAAAGTTCTCGTCGCCCCCCAGGGCTCATCTCCGGAATAACCGCCCCGCGTACCAATAAAAAAGGCGCACCGCCCGCGGCGATGCGCCTGTCCCTTTTGAATCCCGCTTCAGCGTCCGGCAACCAGTTGCTTGGACGGCAGGCTCTCCACGTCATCCGACTCGGTCCCGTCATTCAGCCCGCCGTATCGCCGCTCGCGCCGCTGATAATCCTCAATCGCCTCCAGCATGTGGATGCCCCGGAAATCCGGCCACAGCCGGTTCGTCACAAAAATCTCCGTGTAGGCAATCTGCCATAGCAGAAAATTCGAGATCCTCATCTCCCCCGACGTCCGCACCAGCAAATCCGGATCGGGCATATGCGCCGTGTACAAATGCCGATGAATATCGGATTCGTCGATATCCTCCAGACGCATTCCCTTTTTCTGGATCTCCGCGCACAATCCGCGCACCGCATCCGTCAGCTCCGACCGGCCGCCATAATTCAGCGCCAGCGTCAGCGTCGTGCCCGTATTCCGCGCGGTCGCATCTTCCGCCCAGTGCATGCGCTCTTTCACTTCGCCCGGCAGATCGTCAACCCGTCCGATATACCGGATGCGCACGTTGTTGTCGTTCATCCGCTGCACATTGTTGTTCAGGTAGGTCTTCAGCAGCCGCATCAGGAAGTTCACTTCGGCCCTGGGCCGCTTCAGATTGTTTTCGAGCGAGAATGCATACAGCGTCAGCCACGGCAGCCCGATGCGCGATGCCGTCTCGACCACGTATTGCACCGCTTCGGCGCCCTGCTGGTGCCCCAGAAAGCGCTTCAGGCTCCGCTTCCCTGCCCAGCGCCCATTGCCGTCCATGATGATGGCGACATGATGCGGCAAACGCTCCGGATCGAGACGGCGGTAGACAACCGCCTCGTCAAGCGGCAGTTCATGAACTCGGCTGGAATCCAGGGTCAACGGATCCTTTCGAGCGGCTCCCGCGCGGAGAGGAAAAATCGCTCGCTGGGCGCGCTCCGTCTCTCATCGAGCCTTCCCGCGCAGTCCAGCGCAGGTCGTTGCGAGAGCCGGCAGCACAACCCTTTGCCGAATTATACAGACCACCGCGTGCATCGAAGGGGCTTCTCGCCCCATCCTTGCAGCGTCGTCACTTGCCCGCTATGCGGGCCTCCGGCGGCCGCTCGCCAGCTCGCGCACCTGGTTCAGAAACATCGAACGCTGAAACGCATCCAGCTGTGCCACCAGCGGAACAATCTCCGCCAGAAATGGGTCGGCCAGCAATGACGCTGTCTCCCGCGCACGCCGGCTCCGCCCATCCCGCAGCAGCTCGCAGATGTCCACTTCCAGCGCATTCGCCAGCCGTTCCAGCGACGAAAGCGTCGGCACCGCTTTGGCGTTCTCGATCTTCGAAATGTAGGTCCGCGGCACCTGCATCCGTCCAGCCAGTTGCCGCTGGCTCAGATTGCGGCCGTGGCGCACATCGCGCACCGCCCGCGCCACGTCGATGCCTTCCGGCTCCTCCGGGCTCGCCGATGCAGCCGTTACCAGTTGCGGCGCCAGCGGTTCCGGTTCTTCAATTTCCAGGGGTTTGTGGCAGCGCCTGCACATGGAATTCGATGTGCGGAATTGCACCAAGCTACAGTGGTCGCAACGCAGTACCTCGCGGGCCTCAAAGGTTGCTAACGTGGTTGCCATAGATTGTACGGAACGCCAGAGCAAGCGATCCGGGTCATCCCGGCGCGCCGATTGTAGCCGCGCCGTTCTCGACCTTGGAGATACCTTGCCTGGAAGGTATCCTCTTTGTCAAGTGAAAACTGTGAGTCTGCCGTAAATTCCCTGGAAATACCTGGAAAAACCAAAGGAGCTGCTCCGCATGTCCTCCACGTCTCCCTTCAATCGCGAACGCGCCTGGTCGCTCCTCAACGAGCACACCCAGTCCTCCAGCCTGCTCAAACACGCGCTCGCCGTCGAGACCTGCGTGCGTGCTTACGCACAACGCGAGGCCGACGCCCTCGCCCTCGACCCCGATGCCCGCGCAGCCCTGCTTGAAAAATATTCAGCCACCGCGCTCCTCCACGACTTCGACTACGAGAAGCATCCCTCCCGCGAAGAACATCCCTTCATCGGCATCGCCATTCTCGCCGAGCAAGGATGGCCGGAAGACCTGCGCACCGCCATCCTCGGCCACGCCGAGTATTCCGGCGTTCTCCGCGAAACGCATCTCGCCAAAGCCCTCTTCGCCTGCGACGAGCTTGCTGGATTCCTCACCGCCTGCTCCCTCGTCAAGCCAACGAAGTCCATCAATGACGTCGAAACCGCCGGCGTGAAAAAGAAAATGAAGGACAAGGCCTTCGCTCGCGGCGTCAATCGCGACGACATCGTCAAAGGAGCCGCTGAGCTTGGCGTCCCCCTCGACGACCACATCGCCTTCTGCGTAGCCGCCATGCAGAGAAACGCCGAAGCGTTAGGCCTTGAGGGCACGCCAGCGCAATAGCATCGCTCAGGTCCTGCGCTGTCACCCGAGCGCATGAGGAGAGTCGCTTCCGCTTTTCCCCCGCAGCCACCGGTGCCATACTGATCCGTCATGCTCTGGCTGCGCGCTGCCGTCTTCACCGTCGTGGTCCCCGCCGTCGTCGCCTTGCTCGTTCCGCAGGATCTGCGCGCCGGGCCCGCAGCCGGAGGCTGGTGGAACCTCGGCTGGATCCTCGTCGCCATCGGCGCGCTCATTTACTTCCGCTGTCTTGCCGGATTCCTGGCCGCCGGCGGCACGCCCGCCATCTTCTTCACTCGCCACGCCCGCGCCCTCCTCGGCGAGGAGCCGCAGCAAGTCGTCCGCGGTGGCCTCTATCGATACTCCCGCAACCCCATGTACGTCGGCGTGCTCACCGCCATCGCCGGACAAGGCTGCGTCTATCGCTCCCGCTCCATCTTGGAATATCTGGTCATCGCAGCCCTCTGCTTCCACCTCGTCGTCGTCTTCCTCGAAGAGCCGCACCTCGCGCGCCTCCGCGGCCCTGAGTACGACGCCTACCGCCGCCGCGTCCCCCGCTGGCTTGGACTGCCTCGCCCCTGACCCCCGTCATCTTGCGTCACCGCTCCCGCTCCGATACAGTAATCCGCGCAGTGCTCCAGCTTCAGACGCTCAACGATATTCTCATCACCCTCGCCGCCAACCCGCGCGAGCAGGCGATCCTCGTTCAGGACAAGTCGGCAGGCTGGAAACCCGTTTCTTCCGCCGAATTCCTTCGCCGCATCCGCAGCGTCGCCGCCGCACTCCGCGCCTGGGGCATCGCCAAAGGCGACCGCGTCGCCATCCTCGCCGAGAATCGCTGGGAGTGGGCCGTCGCCGACTTTGCCTGCCTCGCCATCGGCGCCGTCGATGTCCCGCTCTACCCCACGCTGCTTCCTGAACAGATCGGCCAGCTCCTCGCCGATTCCGGTGCGCGCTTCATCTTCGTTTCCACGCCCGCGCAGTATGACAAGATCGCCGCCATTCGTGCCACCACAGCCCTCGATCACGTCGTTCTCATGGACGACGACCCCGCCCCCGGCGCCGCTCCTTTTTCTGAGCTCGTCACCGGCGGCCAGTCCGACGACGACTTCGACGCCATCGCGCATCAGATCCAGCCCGCCGACCTCGCCACGCTCATCTACACCTCCGGCACCACCGGCGAGCCCAAAGGAGTTCTCCTCACCCACGGCAACGTCGCCAGCAACATCAACTACTCAACCGCCGGATTCGGCTTCCGGCCCACCGACTCCTGCATCTCCTTCCTGCCCCTTTCCCACATCACCGCGCGCCACCTCGACTATGCCCTCTACGCGCAGAACGTCACCATCGCCTATTGCCCGTCCTTCGATCAGCTCGCCCAAGCCCTCGCCGCCATCCGGCCCACCATTCTCGTCGCCGTTCCTCGCGTTTACGAGAAAGTCCGTCAGGTTGCCGAGCAGCGCGCCGCCGAATCCTCCATCAAGCGCAAGCTTTTTGCGTGGGCGATCAACTCCGGGCAAAAGCATCGCGAAACCGTCGCTGGCGGCCAACTGCCCACATCGCCTGCCTGGAAACTCGCCGACAAGCTCGTTTACAAAAAGCTGCGCGCCGGTTTCGGAGGCCGCGTGCGCTTCTTCATCGCCGGCGGCGCCCCCCTCGGCCTCGATACCGCCTACTGGTACGCCTCTGCCGGCATTCGCATCCTCGAAGGCTACGGCCTCACCGAAACGTCCCCCGTCCTCGCGATTAACACGCCCGATGCCAACCGCATGGGCTCCGTCGGCAAGCCGCTGCCCAATATCGAATGCCGCATCGCCGAAGACGGCGAGCTTCTCGTCCGCGGCCCCAACATCACTCCCGGCTACTGGCAACAGCGCGGCGACGCCGAAGCCTTCGATCCCGAAGGCTGGCTGCGGACCGGCGACATCGGCCACATCGATCCCGACGGGTTCCTCTACATCACCGACCGCAAGAAAGAATTGCTCAAGACCTCCGGCGGCAAATTGATTGCCCCGCAGCCCATCGAGAACAAGCTCAAAGCCAGCTTCCTCGTTGCCAACGCCGCCGTCGTCGGCGACCGCCACAAATTCGCCTCCGCCCTCATCGCGCCCAATTTCGCAGCGCTCGAGCACTGGGCCCAGGAACAGGCCATCGTCTCCACCACGCGCACCGATCTGGTCACCAACCCCCAGGTGCGTTCGCTCTACCAGGCCCTCATCACCAGAATGAACGCCACCCTCGCGAATTTCGAAACCATCAAGCGCTTCCGCCTTGTCTCCGACGAGTGGACCGTCGATTCCGGCGAGCTCACCCCCAGCATGAAACTCCGCCGCCGCGTCATCGCCCAGAAATACGCCCAGGAAATCGCCGAGTTCTACGCCGACGAGTCCACCTCCCAGCGCTGAGAGCTGGACTCCGCACACTGCGTACTGTGCACTGTGCCCTGCGTACCCGGTACTGTCCCCTGTAACCTGTAACGTGTAGCTCGTTTTCTCCGGAGGAAGTCCTTGCCCGAAACCCCGCCATTTCCCCTCACCCTCGACGGCTCCGCCCTGCTCCACCAAATGTTTCGTTTTGACTGGGGCGGATGGCGGCGTCTCGATCCGGCTGGCCGGACCCGCGCCATCGCCGAGGCCTTTGCCCTGTTGGCGCCCCTCGAGCGCGCCTCCCGCGAAGACCGTCCCAACCAGACTGCTCTCTTTGCCCAGCTCGGCCACAAAGGCGATCTCCTCCTCATCCATTTCCGCGACAGCATCGAAGATCTCGCCCGCGTCGAGCGCGACCTCGCTCGCACGGAATTCGGCAGTTTCCTCCAGCCCACCCATTCCTATCTCTCGCTCGTCGAGCTCGGCCTCTACGAATCCTCCGTCAAGACCTACTCCAGTCTTACCACCGTCGGCGTCGAGCCGTTCTCTGAGGGCTGGGACAGCAAAATCCAGGAGATGATCGATCGCCAGGCCGCGGCCATGTCCAGCCGCCTCTTCCCCTCCATCCCCGAAACCAAATACGTCTGCTTCTACCCCATGGATAAAAAACGCGGAGAGCAGGTCAACTGGTACAGCGCTTCCATCGCCGACCGCGCCCGCATGATGCACGAGCACGGCCTCATCGGCCGCCGCTTCGCCGGCACCGTCAAGCAGATCATCTCCGGCTCCATCGGCCTCGACGACTGGGAGTGGGGCGTCGACCTCTTCTCCGACACCCCCGGCGTTTTCAAGAAACTCATCTACGAGATGCGCTTCGACGAAGCCAGTGCCGCCTACGGCCTCTTCGGAGCCTTCTACGTCGGCGTCCGCCTCCCCGTCAGCGAATTAGGAACGTGGCTCTCGGTAGATCAGCAATGACCCTTCGCCGTTCACCGGGCTGGTTCCTGCGCACGGTGCACGGTTCACTGTGCACTGTGCACCGTGCACTCTCGACCGTCTTATGAAGATCTTCCTCACCGGCGCTACCGGATTCGTCGGCAGCCACGTCGCCCATGAACTGGCCGCCCGCGGCGCCGATCTGCGCCTCCTCACCCGCCGCACCAGCAATCTCGCCAACCTCGAAGGCCTCTCGGCCGAAACCGTCATCGGCGACCTGCTCGATCCCGAATCCCTCCGCCCGGCCGTGCGCGGCTGCGAGGCCGTCCTCCATATCGCCGCCGACTACCGCCTCTGGGTCCGCGATCCCGACACCATGTACCGCGCCAATGTCGAAGGCACCCGCGCCCTGCTCCGCATCGCCCGCGAAGAAAACGTCCCGCGCTGTGTCTACACCTCCAGCGTGGCCACCATGGGCTTCAAAACCGACGGCACCATCGTCGACGAATCCACGCCCGTCTCCCTCGCTGACATGGTCGGCCACTACAAGCGCTCCAAGTTCCTCGCCGAGCAAGTCGCCATCGAAGCCGCTCGTGACGGCCAGTCCGTCCTCATCCTCAACCCCACTACGCCCATCGGTGCCAACGACCTCAAGCCCACGCCCACCGGCCGCATCGTCGTCGACTTCCTCAACAAAAAATTTCCCGCCTACGTCGACACCGGCCTCAACCTCGTCGATGTCCGCGAGGTCGCCCGCACCCACGCCGACGCGCTCAACCCCGCCACGGGACACCCCGGCGAACGCTACATCCTCGGCGGCGAAAACCTAACCCTCAAGCAAATCCTCGACAAGATGTCCGCCATCACCGGCCTGCCCTCGCCCACCATGAAGGTCCCGCACTCCGTCGCCATGACCTTCGCGTTCTTCGACGAAATCCTCACTGGCAAGCTGCGCGGCAAAGAGCCGCGGGCCACCGTCGAAGCGGTGCGCATGGGCAAAAAAATGATGTTCGCAAGCTCCGCAAAAGCCGAACGCGAACTCGGCTTCCGCGTCGTCCCCGTCTATCAGGCCCTGCGCTCGGCGATCGACTGGTTCCGCGCCCACGGCTGCGCGCCCACGGCGTGAGCCGCCGCCGCAGCATCTTCCGCCTCCCCTGTCACGGTAAACAGCACCGTTAAGATCACAATCTGTGATCTCAAACTCCTCTCATGACCGCCGCCCTTTCCTGCGGGGTCGTGCACGAAATTGACGCGCGGTCTCTGGCCGATCGGAGTCATGGTCATACTTGAGTTGAATTGTCGGAGTAGCTCACGCCGACCCATGCCACCCCTGACGAACCGAAGGCTCAGGTCTCCCTGCAAATATTCGTCCAGCAGACCCTGCGCGGCGACTGACTCCCACCCACAGCGATGCGCCTCCAGCCTGACGAAGAAGTTGCGGCGCACTCTGAAGAGATGTCGCGATCAGGCGTCTTCCCGGATGATGCGGCTGGCGCGTATTTCACCACGATTACACCACTTGCAATGGCAGAATGGCGGCTTTCCTTTTGCGGCGGGATAGTACCGCCAGCCAGTGGTGCGCGGCGAAAGGTAGGCTCGCGTGATCTCTCCCGCCGTGATGCCCCTGGGAATGATCACCTCCAATCCCATCGGGTCTGTGTGGTTGAGGATTACGCCGAGCGCCTCTCCAGCCGTCATTCCCGACTTCTCGCCGTTGTATCTCCCCACAAGGACATATTCTTTGTCAGGAATCTTGAATTGAATGCATACGAACGTTCTGATTCCCCGCCTCTTCAGCTCTCTGGACCACTGATGGGTTGTTGAGAAGTTTGGAACAACCGGGGTCGCATAGACACCCCGAATTCCTGACCGGCGTTTCCTGGATCGGATCCCATTTCGCAGGATGGCCTGCTGGTCCTTTTGGTCGGCGATGTGAATGAAAGAAACCATCAACGCTCACTGGCCACCTGGAAGGGGCCGTGCCCCTCGAGTCTCAATCCCCATCGCACCCCAAAGCAAACCGCAGTGCCTCGCAAATCTCGCCCATTTTCAGGGAACTCAGTTGTGCCACACGTGTTCCCAGCCTGCGCAGAGGCACGACCGCCGTGTTGTGCAGGTTCACGGCACAACTCGCCTTCAGACCGTCCTCTTCGTTCAGGACAACCTCCGAAGGCACCCCGCGCACAGTCGATGTGATCGGCGCAACGGTCACCGTAGCAAGAACGCCGATGCTGCTCGCCCGCGTCAGCACGACCACCGGCCTTGTCTTGTCGGGCGAAACAAACGCGTACAACCGCACATCGCCACGCGCTATTCGGCCGGCCACACCGTCTCCCCATCCCACAGATGCATTTCCTCCTCTGTTTGGGGCATCCGCCGGTAGCCCTCCCGTTCCCGCGCTTCCTTTTCGAGCACATCGAGCCTCTGCAAATGTTCGCGCAGCGCGTCGCGCACCAGAGCCGAACGGTTGCGCTTCGTGCGCCGCGCCGCGGCGTCCGCTGCCAATAGAAGCGTCTTGTCGATCACAATCTGAACTGTCTCCATAATTGCTGACTCCACTCCACAGTATACTCCACACCCATCGGGCGGCTTCTGCAATGCCCTACAGTAGTTCCAGATGACCCGCGTCGCCCTCATCGCCGCCCTTCCATCCGAACTCAAGCCGCTCGTTCGGACCTGGGAGCATCGCGACGGCCTCTACCATGGCCGCCTGGGCGAGCGCGAAGCCGTCGCCCTCGCCGCCGGCATGGGCGCAGCCGCCGTCACCCGAGCCTGTGCATCCGCCCTCGCCGCCGGCCCCGTCGACACCCTCATCTCCATCGGCTATGCCGGATCGCTCTCCTGCGGACTGCAGGTCGGCGGCAGCTACGCCGTCCGCGAAGTCGTCGACGCTGCCACCGGCGAGCGTTTCCTCTCCGACTACCCCCAGGGCCACCGCCTCATCACCCTCGGCTCCATCGCCGGCCCCGCAGAAAAACGCCAGCTCGCCCTCAAATACCAGGCCGTCATGGTCGACATGGAAGCCGCCGCCGTCGCCCGCTTCGCCCGCGCCCGCAACCTCGGTTTTTGCGCCTTCAAGGCCATCACCGACGGCCCCAGCGACCAGCTTCCCGACTTCGCTCGTTTCACCGGCGCCGACGGCCGGCTCCGCATGCCCGCGCTCCTCGCCTGGGCCGCCGTGCACCCCCGTTCCTGGCGCGCGCTCCGCCGTCTCGGACGCAACAGTAATCTCGCCGCGCAGCAATTAGCGTTTTTTGTTCCCCGCTGTCTCGCCGATTGGCGGTAAATTGAATTCGGAGTTTTCATGGCTACCCTAACCAGCGATGCGTTGCAGCAACAGGCCCCCCGGACCCTCCCCCCCAACATGCGCGCCGCCGTCTATCGCGGCGTCAACGATGTCCGCGTCGAGACAGTGCCCGTCCCGCAAATCGGTGCCGGCGAAGTCCTTATCCGCGTCCAGGCCTGCGGCGTCTGCGGCACCGATCTCAAGAAGATCCACACTGGCTCGCACTCCGCTCCCCGCATCTTCGGCCACGAAACCGCCGGCGTCGTCGCCGCCATCGGCGAGGGCGTTCAGAACTTCTCCGTCGATGATCGCGTCATCGTCTACCACCACACGCCCTGCGGCGAGTGCTATTACTGCCGCAAAAAGACCTTTGCCCAGTGCGAAGCCTACAAGCGCGTCGGTTGCACTGCCGGCTTTGAGCCCTCCGGCGGAGGCTTCGCCGAGTACGTCCGTGTCATGGACTGGATCGTCCGCCGAGGCCTCGTCAAAATTCCGGACGGCGTCCCCTTCGAGCAGGCCGCTTTCGTCGAGCCGGTCAACACCGTGCTCAAAGGCGTGCGCCGCCTCGATCTCGCCCCGGATGAAACCGTCCTCGTCATCGGCCAGGGTCCCATCGGCATTCTGCTCGCCGCGCTCTCTGCGCGTACCGGCGCCAAAGTCCTCACCTCCGACCTCTACGCCGAGCGCCACGCCTTAGCCCGCGCCTACGGCCTCAACCACCCCATCGACGCCAACCGCGAAAACGTCGCCGCCGCCGCGCACGCCGCCACTGAGGGCCGGGGTGCCGACGCCGTCATCCTCGCCGTCGGCGGCAATTCGCTCATCCGCACCGCCATCGATGCTGCGCGTCCCGGAGGCCGCGTCCTGTTCTTTGCTCAGACCCAGCGCGGCGACGCCCCTTTCGATCCCGCCGTCGTCTGCATGGACGAAAAAACCCTCCTTGGCTCTTACAGCTCCTCCTTTGAAATCGAGGACGACGTGGAAGCGCTGGTTTTTGGCGGCTATCGCAACGGTTTTGACCTCACGCCGCTCATCTCCCACCGCTTTCCCCTCGAACACGCTGTCGAAGCCATCCGTATCGCCTCCAACCCCACCGCAGCGTCGATGAAAGTTTTCGTTCATCCGTGAAACCGCCAGCTTTGAGACAATGGTAAAGATGGCAGCGCATATGACAGCCGCCGTGCTCCACGGCCGCGAGGATCTGCGGATCGAGCAGGTTCCTATGCCCAAGGCCGGTCCCGGCGAAATTGTGGTTGAGGTGCATGCCGCTCTCACTTGCGGAACCGACCTCAAGGTCTATCGCCGCGGCTACCACGCGCGCATGCTCAAACCGCCCATTCCCTTTGGACACGAGCTCGCCGGCACTGTGCACCAGGTCGGCAAAGGCGTCACCGCCTTCCGTCCCGGCGATCGCGTCGTCGCGCTCAACTCCGCGCCCTGCGGCGAGTGTTACTTCTGCCTGCACAGCCAGGAAAACCTCTGTGACAATCTGCTCTTCAACAACGGCGCTTACGCTGAATATCTGCTGATCCCCGCGCGCATCGTCTCCCGGAACACCCTGCGCATCCCCACCGGCATTCCTTTCGAGCACGCCGCCCTCACCGAAGCTCTGGCCTGCGTCGTCCGCGGCCTCGACGAGTGCCAGCCCCAGCCCGGCGACACCATCGCCGTCATCGGAGCCGGCCCCATCGGCCTCATGTTCATGCACGTCGCCGAACTCGCTGGCCTCCGCGTCATCGCCGTCGTCAAGCGCGACGAGCAAGTCGCCGCCGCCCGCACTTTCGGTGCGTCAGAAGTCGTGCAGATCACCGAAGCCGCCGATCCCATTGCGGCCGTCCGTGCCCTCACCCCGCAGCGCCGCGGCGTCGACATCGCCGTCGAAGCCGTCGCCACTCCCCTCGCCTGGCAATGGGCCGTCGATATGGTGCGCAAGGGCGGCACCGTGAACTTCTTCGGAGGATGCGCCGCCGGCACCAAAGTCGAGCTCGACACCAATCGCATCCACTACAACAACATCACGCTGCGCGCCAGCTTCCACCACACACCCGAAGCCGCCCGCAAGGCCTTCGACCTCATCGTCAGCGGCAAATTCCGCTGCAGCGACACCATCACCAGCCGCGCCCCGCTCTCCGATCTCAATCGCGTTTTCCGTCAGCTCATGAACCGCGCCGGTGACATCAAAACCGCTATCATTCCCTGAGAACATCTGGTGGACGTCCTGTGTTTGGAAGCACACGACCACCAGTCTTGCCATAGTCTTGTGCTTTGCAGGGACCTTGTGCTTTGAAGGGGCACGACTTCAATCGTGCCAGCAGAACCGCAAACTCAAAGGGGCTTTAGCCCCTGAGGGATCCACAATCCCCCATGACCGTCGAAGCCACCCAGCACGATCTGCTCGAAAAAGGATGGGCCGCTCTCCCTCCCGATTACGGCTTCCCCGCCCATCCCCCCACCCTCGAAGAAGCCCGCGCCTGGTGCCGTCATCTCGCTGAAACCCACTACGAAAATTTCCACGTAGCCTCCTGGTTTCTACCCAAACGCTTCCGCCCGCACTTCCATTCCATCTACGCCTACTGCCGCGTCTCCGACGATCTCGGCGACGAAGTCGGCGACCGCGACGCCTCCCTCGCTCTCCTCGATCTGTGGGGTGCAGAACTCGACGCCTGCTACCGCGGCGAAAGCCGTCATCCCGTCTTCGTTGCCCTCGCCGAAACCATCCGCGCCTGCGACATTCCCAAAGAGCCCTTCGCCGATCTCCTCGTCGCCTTTCGTCGGGATCAAACCACCACCCGCTTCGCCACCAGGCAGGACGTTCTCGGCTACTGCCGCTACTCCGCGAATCCCGTCGGCCGACTCGTCCTTTACGCCTGCGGCTATTGCGACCCCGAGCGGTTCGCGCTCTCCGATCAAACCTGCTCCGCCCTGCAACTCGCCAATTTCTGGCAGGACATCGCCCTCGACTACAGCAAAGGCCGCATCTACCTGCCGCTCGAAGACATGGCGCGCTACGGCGTCGACGAGCAGACCATCGCCGCCCGCACCTTCACTCCGCAATTCCGCGAGCTCATGCGTTACCAGGTTGACTACGCCCGCCGCATGTTTCATGCCGGCCTGCCCCTCATCGGCCAGGTCGATCGCGAACTCGCCGTCGATCTCGACCTCTTCTCCCGCGGCGGCCTCGAAATCCTCCGCGCCATCGAGCGCCAGGACTACGACGTTCTCCGCGCCCGTCCCTCCATCTCCAAACCGCGCAAAGCCGCTCTGCTGCTGCGCGCCCTCTCCGGCAAGTTCTTCGCTCCCCGCGCCACATCGAGGAAAGCCGCTTGACCTCTGCGCCAGCCGTCGCTGCCAACCCGAACGTCGCCGCAGCCTACGAAACCTGCATCCAGATCGCCCGCCGCGAGGCGAAGAATTTCTACTACGCCTTCCTCGCTCTGCCGCGTCCCAAGCGTGAAGCCATCTGCGCCGTCTACGCCTTCATGCGCCATGCCGACGACGTCACCGACGACGACTCCCGGTCCCAGGATCAGCGCCGCGCCGATCTCGCCGCCTGGCTCGACGCATGGCACCGCGCCGCTGCCGGAGAGCCTACCGCCGACCCCGTCTTCATCGCTCTCGCCGACGCCCGCGTCCGCTGCAACATCCCCCTCGAGTTGCTCGACCACCTCGTCCACGGCACCGCCATGGATCTCGACCCCGTCATCGCCGAAAAAGCCGCCTACGACGAAGCCGCGGACGCTCGCCCCTGGGTCACCTACGCCACCTACGAGGCCCTCCGCCGCTACTGCTACTACGTCGCCTCCGTCGTCGGCCTCGTCTGCATCCACATCTTCGGCTACTCCGACCCCCGCGCCGAAGCCCTCGCCGAAGAAACCGGCGTCGCCTTCCAGCTCACCAACATCCTCCGCGACGTCCGCGAGGACGCCGCGCGCGGCCGCATCTATCTCCCTCTCGAAGACTTCGACCGCTACGGCGTCCACATCGACGACCTCGCCGCCGTCCACTCCGGCAACCAGCTCACCCTCAATCAGCGCGAGCTCCTCGCCCACACCGCCCAGCGTGCGGAAGACCTCTACCGCTCCGGCCAGGAGCTCCTTCCCCTCATCGATCCCGACGCGCGCCCCGCACTCTGGGTCCTCATCACCATCTATCACTGTCTCCTGCGCAGCATCGAACGCCGCGACTTCGACGTCTTCACCGAACGCGTCTCCGTTCCCGTCTCCAGACGCATCGCCATCCTGCTCCGCGGCCTGCTCCAGGTTCTGCGCTATCGCCTCACGGGACGCAGCCGCCCCGCGAGTCGCGGATGAGCGCGCCCCCGCAGCCCAGCTCGCCTACCGTCGCCGTCATCGGCGGCGGACTCGCCGGCATCTCCGCAGCCTGCGCCCTCGCCGACGCCGGCTACCACGTCACTCTGCTCGAGCGCCGCCCCTATCTCGGCGGCCGTGCCTCCTCGTACGAGCATCCCGGCACCGGCGAAGTCATCGACAACTGCCAGCACGTCCTCATCGGACGCTGCACCGCCCTCATCGATCTCTACCGCCGCCTCGGCGCCGAGGACGCCATTCGCTGGTACGACCGCTTCACCTTCCTCACGCCCGGCAGCCAGAATTCAGAGCCCCAGTCCACCGTCATTCAGCCCGGCCGCCTGCCCGCTCCGTTCCATTCCTCGCTGGCATTTCTCCATGCGCCCGCGTTCTCGCTCGCGGACAAAATCGCCATCGCGCGCGGCCTCTCCGCCTTCGTCCGCAACCTGCCCCCGGACTCCGCAGAAGACTTCGCCCACTGGCTCCGCCGCCACGGCCAAACGGAGCGCGCCGTCCGCCGCTTCTGGCATCCTGTCCTCGTCAGCGCCCTCAACGAAGACCTCGACCGCCTGTCCGTCCACTACGCCGCCAAAGTCTTTCGCGAATCCTTCCTCATGTCCCCTGAAGCCGGCCGCATGGGCATCCCCTCCATCCCGCTCAGCGAACTCTACGGCCGCGCCGTGCAATATCTCCAGGCCCGCGGCGGCGAAGTTTCTCTCCGCACCAGCGTCGACGCCATCGCCCCCTCCGCCGAAGGCTGGCGGGTCACTTCCGGCGATCGCACTTTCTCCGCCAACGCCGTCGTCCTCGCCCTCTCGTTTGAAGCCATGGCCGCGCTCCTGCCCGCCTTGCCGCAAAACGCGGCCAGCGACGACCTCGCCGCCCGCCTCTCCCAGTTCCAGCACTCGCCCATCACCGGGATCCATCTCTGGCTCGATCGCGAAATCACCACCCTCGACCACGCCGTGCTGCTCGACTCCACCATCCAGTGGCTCTTCAACAAATCCCGCCTGCAGCCCGGCCATCGCGGAGCCGAAGCCAGCTACCTCGAACTCGTCGTCAGCGCCTCCCGATCTCTCGTCCCCATGTCCCGCCAGCAGATCATCGACCTCGCCCTTCGCGAACTGGCGCTGTTCTTCCCCGCGCTCGCCTCCACCAACCTGCTCAAGGCGGCCATCGTCAAGGAGGTCCGCGCCACCTACTCCATCCGCCCCGGCCTCGATCGGCTCCGCCCCACCCCCGCCAGCCCCTGGCCCGGCGTCTTTCTTGCAGGCGACTGGACCGCCACCGGCTGGCCCGCCACCATGGAAGGGGCAGCCCGCAGCGGTTACTACGCCGCCGAGGCGCTCGCCCGCTCGCTCGGCGACGCACGCACCTTCATGGTTCCGGAACTTGCTCCATCCGGCCTAATGCGCTTTTTCTCTAAGGGTTAACCCAGCCCAGACGACCGCTTTCCACAACCGTTCTGTCCGCCCACCCGCAGCACGCAACGAATTTTTCCGCAATCCCCCAAAAAGTACTCCACACTTTAATCAAAATTTGCGATTATGGTGTCGCCGACGCCGCGATGAAGATAACCTGACAAACGATTCAGGATTCTTATTATCCGGAGTTGCAAACGGGGTTCCCTGACGATGCATGATCTTCTCGCCCATCTCTCGCAGGTCAGCAGCTATTTGCCGGCGGTTCTCATCACGCTCGGCGTAGCCACCCTCATCGGCTGCGCCATCGGCTGCGTCTGCTCGCCTTGTGAAGAAAAAGACGAGCTTTTCCATCGCGAGGTTTACTAACCTCCGCACTCCGCCCCTCTCGCATCCCAAATCTGCCTGAAATTTCAAGTTCGCTGAAGAATCCGTCTCTTTGAATGGGCACGGCTTCGCGGCCTGCGGAAAAACTCGATTCTTTGCAGGGGCACGGCTTCATCCGTGCCGCACCCCTCCCAAAAACTCACCGGGCTTGAGCCCATGAGGAAATCCCCCTCACCCCACCAAAGCCGCCGCAACCTCCTGCCCGTCCGGCGACCCCAGCCCCGTGCATGCATCCCATCCCGGCCCCGCCGCAAACGACCCGTTATTCCCCTGCGTGATGTCGTGAAAATCCGCCGCATCCGGATACAGCAGCGCATTCACAAATCCCACCGAGGTCCCCTTCTGCTGGTTAATCAAGGCAATCAGCGCAGCATACAGCGGAGCCACCGCGCTCGTCCCGCCCACCACTTCCTGCTCCCCATCCACCAGGATGTTGTACCCGCTCTCCGGTGCCGCGTCGCCCGCCACATCCGGCACGCCTCGTCCCGTGCCTGCAAAGCCCGCGACGCCCGTCTGCCACGCCGGCACCGGAAACACCGTGCTGTACCCGCCGCCCGTCGCGCCGCCATTCGACCCGTCGTTCCACACCGTCTCCGACGAAATTTTCGTCCCCGACCCAATCAGCTCCGTCCCGCCGCACGCCAGCACATGCGGGCTGGATGCCGGGAAATCCACATGGTTCTGCCCGTCCGTCTCCCCGTCCGAAGATCCGTTATCGCCCGAGGCCACCGTAATCGTCACCCCCAGCGCCGCCGCCGACTGGCAGGCATCGTCCAGCGACGTCATCACCGACTGCGCCCAGCTCGCCTCCGGTCCGCCCCAGCTAATCGACAACACTGTCGGATTGTTCGCCGTGTCATGCACCGCCGTCGTAATCGCGTCCACAAACCCCTGGTCCGTGTTGGGAGCAAAGTACACCGCGATCTTCGCCCCAGTCGCAATCGATGCCGCTACCTGAATATCCAGCGCCACTTCCCCATCGGCGCCGTTCGGATCCCCCGGAGCATTCGCGCCGCCGTCCACCGACACCGCGACTACCGTCGGCGGCGTCAGCCCCAGCCCCTGAAAATACGTCTGCAGATCGCTCGCGTTGTACCCGCCGCCCAGCTCCAGAATCGCGATGGTCTGCCCGCTCCCCGTCACGCCCGTGGGAAAGTTGTACAGCGCCGCCACCTGTGGAGGATTAAACGCCTGAGGTTTCGCTGCCGCTGCATCCGCAGCCCTCGGCAAATCCTTCAGAAGTCGAAAGTGCGGCTTCGCTACCGGCCGCCCGTCCAGTCCCAGCACCGCGTCCACCAAAGGCGCATGCGTCTCCGGCAGCGAAACCTGTCCGGCAAACGAGTGATACTTCCGCCCCGTCGCACGATCCTGATAGTCGTGCAGCTCCACGCTGAACGCTTCGTCCATCGCCTGCACCGTCCCGCGCAGCACCACGGTCCGCCGCGCCAAACTCGATGCCGATTCGTCCACCGCCAGTCCATGCTCGTGCGCAAACGTGCGCAGCGCGTCAAAGCTTGCCGGATCGGCCGCATACTGCGCGTCGAACTCGTCGCGCGATACCCGGCGCCCTCCCAGAGCCCGCACGCTCAGCGGATTCTTCCTCTTCACGATCACCGAAACGCTGATCACCTGTTGCGGATCGGTGCGCGCCACATCGGCTGCATTCTTAGGCTCGATCCGTTCGGATCGGGGCAGAACTACGCGTTTCTGAGCGGGGGAACTCATCGCAAACCTCCGAGATGTTCCGCCATCCTACCGCAAACCGCGGCGACCTGTCGTGAACTCCCGCAGCAGCCGCTGTGAATCCCCTTCCCGCCCCTTCTGCCCCGTCAGCTCTTACCCTGTCCACGGCCTCTCTGCGCGTTTGTCGCTGGACGCATTACCGCCAGCGGTCTCTTCGATCCCGTTGGCACGAGCCGCGACACGCTGGACCCGATCCTCTCGCTTTCGTCTCTTTTCCCCCATCTTCAAAACTCCGCGTCAGGGCCAAACGCGCGCTAGCTCATTTCGGTTTGCCCCGGCTCGACAGGACGAACTGATTTCCGTCCGGGTCGTTGAAAATCGCCACGGAACCCCAGTGTTCGTTCTTCGGCTCCTGCGAGAAGACGACCCCTTTGGCCTTCATCCCGGCCGCCGTCGAAAATACGTCGTCGCACCAGAAGGAAATCGACTGGAAGTCGCCGATCCGTCCTTCATGTCCCGGCGGCGTAAACAGCGATATGCCGGTGTCCGCCCCCGGAATCATCAGCTCAATCCATCGCTGCTTCTGATTGAAGGGCTGGTCCGTCGACACCTTCATCCCCACCAGTTCCGTCCAGAACTTCAGCGCAGCGTCCTGATCGGTCACCGGAACCCCCACAAACTTAATTCCTCGAATCATCCATGCCTCCTCGATTCCCGGAGCATACCCAGCCGGATTTGCGGGTGCAATCGTCCAATCCCTGCTATAGTATTCGCTGCTATAGCCATGCCATCGATCGACGATTATGTCACCGACGTCCTGATGCGCGACCTGGTTGGCCACGACCGCCGCCCGGTGAGCTTTCTCGTCTATCTCTGGCTGACGGCTGCCCAGGCGCGCGGCGGCTCGGAATTCCAGGTAAGCTACCAGGAGCTGGCCGAGTCGGTCGGCGTCTCGAAGAGTGCGGCCCAGGCCGCCGTCCGGTGGCTCATCCGGCGCAAACTGCTCGCCGCATCCAAATCCAATGCAACCGCGATCCCCTGCTATACCGTCCTGTCCCCGTGGAGGGAATCCGCGCAGCGCCCGTCCACGCGCAAATCAGGATGATAGGCTGGGAATCATTGTGAACCGATGCAAAACACTGTGGATCTTGGCGGCAGCCTCTCTGGCGCTCGGCGCCGCTGGCGGGCTCTCTGGCTGCAAATCGCCCTGGGTGCAGGCGACGGTGATCAATGACGAGGATTCCCCGGTCAAACTCGTCGAGGTCAACTACCCTGGCGGTTCCTTTGGCGTCCAAAGCATCGCCCCGCATAGCAGTTTCCATTACCGCTTTCACATCCTCAGCGACAGTCCAGTCGAGGTCGATTTCAGCGATGCCGCTGGCCACAATGAAGTGATCAAAGGGCCCGAACTCGAACAGGGCGAAGAGGGCACGTTAACCATCGATATTCGCGCCGGCGACAAGGTGGTCTGGTCTACAAACCTCAAAAAGCTCCAGTAGCTGGCCGCAGGCTTTCCCGTAGCCGCGACTGTGCGATTCTGGCAAACTAATTCACGTTCCCATTCGCAATTTCTATCCCGGGAGGATCGCCCGTGATTCAGGTGGAAAACCTCAGCAAGACCTTCGACCAGTTCACCGCAGTCAGGGACATCAGTTTCCAGGTCGACGCCGGCGAGATCTTCGCCTTTCTCGGACCCAATGGCGCCGGCAAAACAACCACCATCAAGATGCTGACCACACTCCTGCGCCCCACCACCGGCCGCATCCATCTGGATGGCTTCGATCCCTGGGTGAAACAGCGCGAAGCCCGCCAGCGCTTTGGCATCGTCTTCCAGGATCCCAGCCTCGACAACGAGCAGACCGCCTACGAGAACATGGAACTGCACGGCGTCCTCTACCACATCCCGCGCAAGGTCCGCGGCGAGCGCATCGAGCAACTGCTGCGCCTCTTCGAACTGTGGGAGCGCCGCAACGACTACGTCAAAACCTTCTCGGGCGGCATGAAGCGGCGGCTGGAAATTGCCCGCGGCTTCCTTCACACGCCGAAGATCCTCTTTCTCGATGAGCCCACCCTCGGCCTCGACCCGCAGAGCCGCAACCAGCTCTGGACCCATGTGAAGAACCTGAACGAGAGCGAGAAAACCACCGTCTTCCTCACCACGCACTACATGGACGAGGCGGATCGCGTGGCGCATCGCATCGCCGTCATGGACCACGGCGCGATTGTCGCCATCGGCACATCAGGCGAGCTGAAGGCGCGGACGAATACTGACTCGCTGGAAGGAGCGTTTCTCGCTCTCACCGGAACCTCGCTGCGCGACGAAAGCGCCAACTCCACCGATAACCTGCGCCGCTTCGCGCAAATGTGGCAGAAAAAATAAGGAGATTCCATGGGCGCGATCTACATCATGTGGCTGCGCGAAGTGAAGCGCTATTTCCGCTCCAAAGCGCAGATCATCGTATCCCTCGGCCAGCCCACGCTCTATCTGCTGGCGCTCGGCTTCGGTTTCGGACCCGTCTTTGCGAAGGCCGGCGCCGGCAACTATATCCAGTTTTTGGCTCCCGGCGTCATCGGGATGACGGTTCTCTTCAGCTCCATCTTTTCCGGCATGGCGATGCTCTGGGACCGCCAGTTCGGCTTTCTCAAGGAGACGCTGGTCGCTCCGGTTCCGCGGCTGCACATCATCCTGGGACGCACTCTGGGCGGCGCAACCGTGGCCATCCTGCAAGGGCTGCTGATGCTCGTCGTCTGCCTTATCGCCGGATTTCGACCGACCTACCCGCACGCGCCCGGAACCCCAGGCGTCCTGAACTGGTTTGCTTTGCCGGAGGCCGCTGTCTTCGTCGCCTTGATCGCCATCGTCTTCGCCGCGCTCGGCGCGTCCATCGGCTCAACCATCCAGGACATGCAGGGTTTCCAGGTCCTGATGAACTTCCTGGTCATGCCGCTCTTTTTTCTCTCCGGCGCGCTCTTTCCGCTGCGTAACCTCGGCACCGTCATGACCTGGGTCACCCACGCTGACCCGCTCGCCTACGGCATCGACGGACTCCGCGGCGTGCTGGTTGGCGCGTGGCAGCTCACGTACGCCGCGCAATTCAACTTCCTGCTCGACGCCGGCATTCTCGCCGTCCTCGCCGCCACTTTTCTCGGCACCAGCGCGTGGCTTTTCTCGCGTATCCAGGTGTAATCAGGGAACTTCCTGCAGGGCATGCAACCCCGCGCCCGGTTCCTGCTTCTGGTAACGTGATAATCAGGCGATGATACATCCCAGCTTTGTCTCAACTCTTCTCTTTTTTCAGGACGCCGGCGCGTCCGCTCCTCCGGCAGCCGACGAAGGCAACGCGATCATGGAGATGGTCAAAAACAGTGGGCCGGTCGCGCTCACTGTTCTGGCCTTTCTCCTCTTCGGCAGCCTCTTCTCCTGGGCCATCATTCTCGGCAAATGGGGAGCCTTCCGCCGCGCTCGCACGCAGAGCAAGCGCTTCCTCCGCGCGTTCCGTAAGGCCACGCGCCTGCAGGAAATTGCCACCGTCAGCGAACAGTTCAAGCCCAGCCCGCTGGTCAATGTCTTCGATGAGGTCTACGAGACCTATCGCCGCCAGACCGGCGGCTACGGCCCTCCGAAGAACATCACCGCGCTCGAGCGCGCCGCGCAAACCGCGGCCAGCGAATCACTGACGTCCATGGAGGGACGCCTCACGTGGCTCGCCTCCATCGGCGCGATCTCGCCGTTTGTCGGCCTTTTCGGCACCGTCATGGGCATCGTCAAAGCCTTCGTCGGACTCGGCACCGAGGGCACCGCCACGCTGCGCGCAGTCGCTCCCGGCGTCGCGGAAGCCCTTATCACCACCGCCGCGGGCCTCCTCGTCGCCATCCCCGCCGTCATCGCCTACAACCAGTTCACCGCCAGCTGCCGCGACTTCGCGGCCCGCATGGACGACTTCGCCCGCGAGCTCCTCAACAGCATGGAAGAAGCCGCGCTCGGGCCCAATCAGGACCCAGGAGACATTCGTGGCGTTCACAAGTAGAGGCGGCCACACCCAGACCGCGCTGGCGGAGATCAACATCACGCCGCTGGTGGACGTGGTCCTCGTCCTGCTGGTGATCTTCATGCTCACCGCGCCCGTCCTGCAGTCCGGAATCCAGGTCGCAGTCCCTAAAACGAAAACCGTGCGCGAGATTACCCAGCAGCGCACGGTCGTCACCATCAACAAAGATCAGGAAGTCTTCCTGAACGACAAGCCCGTCAACCTGAACGACCTGCCCAACATCCTGCGCGCGCAGAATACCGACACGACCAATCAGGTCATCTATCTCCGCGCGGACGAGAAAGTCCCCTTCGGTGCCTTCGCGACCCTCATGGACGCCGTCAAACAAGCCGGCATCACCAACGTCAGCATCGTCACCCAGCCCGCCGAGACCGCGCCCTCGCGCTAGCTCCTCTCGCCCGTCAGTTCCCAGTCAGCATGCGGATGTACTGCGGCCAGAACTGCACGCCCTTCCAGAACGACGTTTCGGGCAGCCGCTCGTCTTTTCCATGCGCGCGCATGTCGCCGGGTTCCAGTTCAATCGCCGACCAGTTGTAGGTCGGAATCCCCGCGGCATTCGTATACACGCTGTCCGACGCTCCCACGGCCATGTCCGCAACCAGCGGCGCTCCGGGCCAGTACACCGCGACCAGCTTCTCCAGAGGATCCATGACTTCCGGCTGCAGCGCCACCGGCGGCAGGGCCTTGGCATCCGGCGCACTGGGATGGATATCTCCCGAATCGTCGACGTAGTTCACCGTGATCTGCGGATCGGCGATCACCCGGATCAGATCCTGGCGAATTTCTTCGCGCGAGTGCCCGGGCAGAATCCGGCAGTTCACGTTCGCCTGCGCCATCCCCGGCAGCGCATTGTTGGCATGTCCCGCCAGCAGACGCGTGGCCACGCAGGTTGTCCGGATCGCTGCGTTCCACTCGCGCTCGGCCGAAATGCGCGCAATCGCGGCCTGATCCGGAGGATCCGCCAGCATCGCCTTCATGTCCGCCGCCGGCTGCCCCTGCTCCTGTGTGCTCAGCTTCTCAAAGTAAGCCCGCGTAATCGCATTCAGCTCAAACGGGAACGTGTAGTTCTGCAGCCGGTGTAATCCATCCGCCAGGTGATAGATGGCGTTATCGGGTACCGGCAGCGAACTATGGCCGCCGGGATTGGTGACGATCAGTTGGTAGTCGGCATAGAGCTTCTCGCTCGCGTCCACATCGGCGTCGACCGGCTTGCCATTACTCAGATCGACTCCGCCGCCATCTGGATTGAAGGCGAACGCTGCCTTCATCAGCTCCGGATGATTCTTCAGCAGCCAGTCGACGCCGTTCGACTTGCCGCCTTCCTCATCCGCCGTCAGGGCCAGAATCAGATCCCGGTCCGGCTTGAATCCCTCCTTGCGCAGCCGCAGGAACGTCGCCACCATAATCGCGTCGCAGTCCTTCATGTCCTGCGTGCCGCGTCCGTAGTAGTAGCCATCTTTCTCCACAAACTGAAAGGGATCGGTGCTCCAGTCTGCGCGCCGCGCTTCGACCACATCGAGATGCCCGATAAACAGGATGGGCTCGTGCTTGCCGGTTCCCCGGTACCGCACGACAAGATTTTCTTTGCGATCGTTCGGTCCGCCCAGGAAAATGTCCGCCGCCGGCCATCCGGCCGCAACGAACCTTTGCTCCATCGCCTTCGAGGCCGCCGTCACGCTGCCCACCGAGTCCGTGGTGTTGATGTTGATCAGCTGCCGGTAGATATCGAGCGCCATCGCTTTGGTCGCGGCATCCGGAGGCGTCCAGGTGGGCGAACTCTGCGCCATCGCCCCCGACGCGGCCAGCGATACGAGAAGGGTGGGAACGGCGAATCGGGTGCGCATCATCGTAATCTCCTGCAGTGGATGAAAAAACAAGGTACCAGATTGGAAAGTCCGAGGAAGCTGTGACGACGATGCTCTGCCCAAATCTCTCTGCCGACCGCTCTGGTCTGCTGGCATACTTCGCCCCAATTGCGTAACCTGAATCGCGGAAAGAAAATCGAGGAATTGCGAACGTGAATGGATTGGCGAAGACGATGACGTTGGGAGTTGTGGCCGGCGCGATGCTGGCCGGTGTGGCCATGGCGCAGCCCGCGGAGCAGCCGGAATTTGTGAACACCCTGATGCCTCAGCCCGCGCAACTCACCGTGGGGGAAGGACGGCTGGCCATCGCGCAGGGATTTGCGATCGGCGCCGATAAATTTCATGACGAGCGACTCGACGGCGCGATTGCCTGGTCGCTCGACCGCCTCCGTCTGCAAACCGGGGTCATGATTCAGAGCGCATCCAGCGAAACGCCTGCCGTGCTGGTCGTTTCCGTCGACGGCGCGGGCGAGGCCGTTCAGGGTCTTGATGAGGACGAGTCGTATTCGCTCGACGTCACGGCGCAGAGCGCGCATCTCCACGCAGCCACCGACGTCGGCGCCATGCGCGGCCTCGAAACGCTGCTGCAGTTGGTCCAGTCCGACGGTCAGGGCTTCTATTTGCCCGCCGTCTCCATTCAGGATTCGCCCCGCTTCCGCTGGCGCGGCCTCATGATCGACTGCTCGCGCCACTTCGAGCCGATCGGCGTGATCGAGCGCACGCTCGACGCCATGGCCGCGGTCAAGATGAACGTCTTCCACTGGCACCTCAGCGACGATCAGGGCTTCCGCATGGAAAGCAAGGTCTTTCCCAGGCTCACTGCCGAGGGCTCCGACGGCCTGTTCTACACCCAGGAGCAAGCCCAGGAAGTAGTCGCCTACGCCCGCGGCCTCGGCATCCGCGTCGTGCCCGAGTTCGACATGCCCGCGCACAGCACATCCTGGGCGGTGGGCTATCCCGAACTGGCCAGCGCGCCCGGCCCCTTCACCGTCGGCCACAATTTCGGCGTCTTTGACGCCACTATGGACCCCACCAAAAAGTCCACCTACGACTTCCTCGACAAGTTCGTCGGCGAGATGGCAGCGCTCTTCCCCGACGCCTACATGCACATCGGCGGCGATGAAAACAACGGCGTCGAATGGAAGAACAACCCGCAAATCCAGGCGTTTATGAAGGAACACGGCCTGAAGGATACCGGCGCACTGCAGAACTACTTCAACCAGCAATTGCTTAAAATCCTCACGAAGCATGGCAAGAAAATGATCGGCTGGGATGAGATCCTCACCCCCGATCTGCCCAAAGACGTCATCGTGCAGTCCTGGCGCGGCTTTGACTCGCTGGCCGCCGGCGCCAAACAGGGCTACACCGGCATCCTCTCCGCGGGCTACTACCTCGACCACATGGATTCGGCCGCCGAACATTACCGCGTCGATCCCCTGCCCCTGCACAACAACCTCACGCCCGACCAGTCCGCGCGCATCCTCGGCGGCGAGGCCTGCATGTGGAGCGAGTACGTCGATCCGCAGGTCATCGACTCGCGCATCTGGCCACGCACTGCCGCCATCGCCGAGCGGCTCTGGTCCCCGCAGTCCGTCGACAACATCGACGACATGTACCGCCGCCTCTGGGTCGAATCGCTCCGCATCGAAGGCCTCGGCCTGACGCAAATCTCCCAGGAAGGCGCGAGCCTCCGCGCCCTCGCGGGCAATCAGCAAATCGATGCTCTGCGCGTGCTCGCCGCCGTACTCGAGCCGGTTGATTTCGACACCCGCGCCCAGTGGTCCGAGTCGCATGGCATCACCACCTTCTCCCCGCACGATCGCCTCATCGACGCGCTGCCGCCCGATCCTCCCTCGCGCCACGACTTCGCCGAGCTAGTCAGCACCTACCTGCAGGACCCCGGCGCGCGCACCGATCAGCAGGTTGCGCTCATGGCCATGTTCCGTTCGTGGACGGCGAATGAGCCGGAGTTGCTGCAGGTCATGTCTGACTCGCCGCTGCTCGCGCAGGCCCTGCCGCGCGCGCAGCAACTCGCAGAACTGGGCACGCTTGGCACTGAGGCGGTCGCCTATTTGTCGTCGGCCACGTCGGCGCCGCAGGGATGGAAACAGCAGAAGCTGGCGATTCTCGATGATGCCGCGCAGCCGACAGCGCTCACGCGCTTCACCGTCCTCAAACCACTGCGGGACCTGGTGAACGAGGTGAAGTAGAGGTTCTATATCTCGGCTGCGGAGATGATCTGCTTGGCAACCGGGCTTCCAGGTTGCCGCGCCCTGTGCCCTGTGCCCTGCGCCCTGCGCCCTGCTCTTAGACGATCCAGCCGCCGCCCACGACCTCATCGCCGTCATAGAAGACAGCCGCCTGCCCAGGCGTGACCGCGCGCTGCGGCTCGTCGAAGGTGGCCTCGACTTGATCCGCGCCCGCGCTGCGAATCGTCGCCCACGCCGGCTCGTGCCGATGCCGAATCTTCGCCCGGACGCGCATGTCGCCGCGGAGCTCCGGAATAGCGATCCAGTTCAGATCGCGCGCCCGCAAGGTCCGTGTCGTCGCTTCCGCATCATGTCCCACCGTCACGCGATGGCTCGCGTGATCGATCTGGATCACGTACAGCGGATCCGGCGACGACACCCCCAGCCCCTTGCGCTGCCCCACGGTGAAGTTGTGAATCCCGCCGTGCCGCCCGATCACTTCGCCGCTGGTCGCCACCAATTCGCCCGCCGTATCGGGGATCTCTTCCTGCTGCTCCGCGAGATACGCGCTGATGAACTGCTTGTAGTCGCCGCCAGGGATGAAGCAGATTTCCTGCGAATCGGGCTTCACGGCAATTGCGAGGCCGCGCTGCGCCGCCATCTCGCGGACCTCGGCCTTGTGATATCCGCCCAGCGGAAACAGCGTCCGCGACAATTGCTCCTGGGTCAGCCCAAACAGAAAATACGTCTGATCCTTCGCCTGATCCACGGGCCGGCTCAGAATCCAGCGGCCCCGTGCGGGATCGTACGCGTTGCGCGCGTAATGCCCGGTCGCAATCCGGTCCGCGCCGATCTGCTGCGCCCGCACCAGCAACTGGTCGAACTTGAGATGGTTGTTACACAGCGAGCACGGAATCGGCGTGCGCCCGTTGAGATACTCGCGCACAAACGGCCGCACCACATCCTCCTCGAAGCGCTCCTCCTCGTTCATCACGTAATACGGGATGTCGAGCGTCTCGGCGACGCGGCGCGCATCGTAGACATCGTCCAGCGAGCAGCACCGACCGGTCACCTGCTCCGGCATGCCCTCCTTGCCCGCCAGCCGCCGCTGATTCCAAAGCTGCAGGGTCAGCCCCACCAGGTCGTAGCCCTCCGCGCGCAGCATGGCCGCGACGGTCGACGAGTCGACACCGCCCGACATAGCCACGGCAATGGTGTTGTTCAGGGGCATGGAGAACCCAGTTACCAGTATGACAGCCGAACGCTGCCAGCGGGAAACTCCAGGCCCGCAGATGCCGGCCGCGCTTACTGGTTCACGCCGCTCGCCAGGAACCCGCCATCCACCACCAGCACCTGACCGGTCACAAACGACGCCGCCTCCGAAGCGAGGTACACCGCAGCGCCCACCAGTTCTTCCGTCTTGCCAAACCGGCCCATCGGCGTGCGCATCAGCAGTTCTTTGCCGCGCGGCGTGTTGTCCAGGAGATCGGCATTGAGCGCGGTGCGAAAGACTCCCGGAGCAATCGCGTTTACCAGCACGCCTCTCTTTGACCACTCCACAGCCAGCGAGCGCGTCAGCGAAGCCACCGCCGCCTTGCTGGAGGCGTAGGCCGCCACCTCGCTCAGCGCGACAAACGAATTGAGCGACGCGATATTGACGATGCGCCCGTAGCCGCGCTCCAGCATGTGCGCGCCGAAAACCTGACAGGCGCGCAGCGTCCCGGTCAGATTGGTGTCGATGATGTCCCGCCACTCCTCTTCCGGAAACGTGAGCGTCGGCGCGCGCTTGATCTTGCCCGCGCAGTTCACCAGGATGTCCACCTTGCCGAAGCGGCTCACGGTCGCTGCCAGCAAACGCTCCAGCGAACCGCGATCCTGCATGTCGCACGTCTGCCGCAGCGTCTGCCGTCCGTGTGCCTCAATCTCCGCAGCCGTCTCCTCTACCTGCTGCTCGCGACGCGCCGAGGCGACGACATCCGCGCCCGCCTCCGCCAGCCCCACGCTGAGGGCGCGTCCGATTCCCGAAGTCCCACCCACCACCACGGCCGTCCTGCCCGTCAGATCCAGCGACGCAATCGTCATCGTGCCTCCGCGTGTTCCCGCGCCGCCACTGACGACGGCTTGCCCAGAAAAACCGGCGCAATATGCCGGTCGAAAAGATTCTCCGTCACGTTCCTGGCAATCACCGCTTCATGCCGCTCGACCAGGTCCAGATACCGCGGCCCCATCTTCGCCGCGACCTTAAATCCCACATGCAGCAATTGCCGCAAGCTCCGGTTATACGCAGGCGAGTGAGGATCATGCCGCAGCGCCGACGTGAATTGCTCCGAAGTCCACGCCTCCACCGTCGCCGGCGCAGGCAGTTTCGCTGCGTCGATGTCAATTACCGTGGCGTACGGCCCGCATAGCTCCTCACGGTGCGCATACGCCTCTGCATATATTTCTTTAGCCAGAGCCAGCCCCTCGCCGCCCGCTTCGGCCAGGCCGATCACTTCCTCCAGCCACGTCGTGCCCGCTGTCTTCAAATGAACGCCCGCGTGCCTCGTCGCCTCATGAATGGCCGCGTAAATGGAAAACTTATCGCTTCCCGAATGCGCGCTCAGCTTCAGATTTCCCGGCAGTCCAAAATTGCGCACCGCCCAGGCGATTGCCGCCACGTCCAGCCCAATCTCGCGCCGGAACTGCGCCACATCCCCCACGTAGTCGACGCCCTTGTTGAACCGTCCGGTGAACTTCGGCGCAATCGTCTGGATCGGAATCCCTTCGTCCGCGATGGCCGCCAGAATAATCAGCAGTTCCGCCGGCGTCTGCGCGAAATCCGTCTCGTCCATCGATACCTCGGCGACGAAGTTTCCCTTCCCCTTCGCTCCCTCGATCCTGCGATAGACTTTGCCCGCCTCTTCCACTGCGAAAAGGAATTTCTCTGCCGTCGCGCGCAGCAGCTCCGGCGAAATCTCAATCGTCTCGTCCACGCCCTCGAGGCTCACCTTCCCCTTGAGATCCGACCGCCGCTTCAGAAAGCGCTCGATCGACGCCGTCGACGCCGGCATGCCGATGGAGTCCGCCACATCGATGGTGTAGAAATCGCAGGGCGCCAGAAATCGCTCCACTGTCGTCAGATTGATGTGATCCGCATCGCAGAAGTACGGCCTCGCCCAACCCATCGCTGCCACCGCCGCATCGGCCGCCGCGCGCGTCCCTGACGGCTCCGAGCCAATGATGTTGTGCTCGCGATTCGACTTGTTCCAGACCGGGATCACCTCCGCGCCCGCCTCCGCCGCCAGCATGCAGGCCCGCAACTGGGCCCGCGCCTGGTGCGCAAACCGGTCGCCCACCCCAATGGAAAACTTCCCGAGTTCCAGTCCACTGCCGCTCATACTCTCCTCAGCTCAAAAACCGCTCGCGATACGCCCACAATCCCAGCCCGGGATTGCCAATGAAGAAGACCTCTTCCCCGTCCACCGAATTGAATCCGTTCACGAGATTGGCTGGATCGTACCGCTCGCACATCGCGTTCAGATCGCCATAACCGAATCCCACGCCTTCAATCTCCGCGCGCGTCAAATGCCCCGGGCAATAGGTAATCGTGAAACGGCCCTCCGACGACCCGTGCATCAAGTGCGCCGCCGCACCCAGATCCGCCGCCAGGTCCGCATTCTTCGCAATGGACTCGAGCGTCGCTCCGATACCGCGATAGCCGTATTTGCGAATCAGCACGTCGATCCCCGCATCTTCGCCGAATTCCCTCACCGCGGGCGCCAGAACGATCAACTCCGCCCGGTCCGCCAGCGCCATCCGCGTGCGGTAAATCGCCTTGTTCCCCAGCCACGTGCTGTGAAACTCATGCGGATCGAGATACACCACCACCTTGCGCAGCGGCTGCTCCAGCATTTGAAAATTCACCTGAAGGCTCAGTGCCGCTGCCCGCTCAAAGCACTCCGCATCGCTTCCCACATACAGCCCGCGCACCGCCAGGCCGCCGCTCTCTGCGCGTCCCACCACCGTCTGGACATAGACGATCGGCAGGTCCTTCAGGAACCGATCCGAGGCGTAATTCAACACCCGCCGCACCGGATTGTCTGCGCGCCCCATGATGCGCTCCATTCCGTAGACGGCGCCGAGATGGTGACTGAGGTTGATGCCGTCACGCCCGCCCGTTCCGATCAGAATGTTCTTGTTGTAGTTCGCCATGCCGATCACTTCGTGGGGAACCACTTGTCCCACCGACAGAATGAGATCGAAATCCCCCTGCACGATGAGACGGTTGATCTGCGCCGGCCACGAGAAATCCAGCTTCCCCTCCGACTGCTCGCGGATAAACGACGCCGGCACCTCGCCCAGCGTCACTACATCCGTCCGCCAGTTGTGGATGTGAAACAGCGACTGTGGCATATTGCCGAACATCCGCGCCAGTTGGTCCGCCGACATGGCCGCATGCGTTCCCAGAGCCGGCAGCACGGCCTGCAGACGATCGCCGTAGTATTCCCACGCGTGCTGCGTCAGTTCGCCAGCGCGCGAATGCAGCCGAGTGCCATCCGGCGGCACCACCAGCACGCGCCGGCGCGGGCCCAGCTTATCCAGCGCCTCAAACAGCAACGTCCGCAATTCGCTCGGAGAAATCTCCGCCGACGGATCGCCCTTTCCCACCAGCAGGCTCATGCCGTGAACTCCACCTTCTTCAACCCCGGTGCCAGCGCCAGAATAATCAGCAGAGCCAGCAGATAGACGGTTGATGCCAGAATGAACAGGCTCACATAGCTGTGCGTTATCTGCAGAATCCACCCCGCGCTCGCCGCCAGCAGCATACCGCCTGTCGATCCCGCGCTCGTTCCGATGCCCACCACCGATCCCACCGCGTTTTTGGGAAACATGTCGGACGTAATCGTCAGAATATTCGCCGACCAGCCCTGGTGCGCCGCCGTCGCCAGTCCCAGCAGCCCGATCGCCACCCACTCCGAATTCAGAAATCCTGCTGTAAAGATCGGCACCACCGCGCAGGCGCACACCAGCATCGCCGCCATGCGCGCCTTCGCGGGCGAGAATCCCATCTTGCGAAATGGCGTCGGCAGCCAGCCCCCGCCAATGCTGCCCACCGACGACATGGTGTAGATCAGGATCAGCGGCAATCCCAGGTGTGCCAGGTTCAGATGAAACCGGCTGCTGAAATACGAGGGCAGCCAGAAGAGGAAAAACCACCAGATCGGATCCGTCAGAAATTTCCCAATCGCAAACGCCCACGTCTGCCGATAACCCAGCAGCCGCAGCCATGGCACCTTCGGGCCCAGCTGCGCTGCCGCTTCCTCATAGATATGCCGCAACTCCGCGCCCGTCAGCGTGGGATGATCCGTCGGCCTGCGGTAGTTCCGGTACCACCACGCGATCCACACCATGCTGAAGACGCCGGTCACCAGAAACGCCGCGCGCCAACTGTAGTGCAGCGCCACCCACGGCACGATCAGCGGAGCCAGCACCGCCCCCACGTTCGCGCCGGAATTGAAGATTCCCGTCGCCAGCGATCGCTCCCGCTGCGGAAACCACTCCGCCACCGTCTTGATGGCAGCAGGAAAATTGCCCGACTCGCCCAACCCCAGGCAAAAGCGCGCGATCCCAAACTCGAAGGCGCTGTTGGCCAGCGCATGGCCCATCGCGGACAAGCTCCACATGCCCATGAACACGCAATAGCCAACCCGCGTGCCCAGCTTGTCGATCAGCCACCCGGCCCCCAGCACGCCCACCGCATACGCCAGCTGGAATGCGAACACGATGTACCCGTAGTGCACCTCGGTCATGCCGATGGTGTGCTGCAGCGTCGGCTTCAGGATCGCGATCACCTGGCGATCCATGTAATTGATCGATGTTGCGGCGAACAGCATCGCGCAGATCGTCCAGCGCACGCGCCCCAGGCGGAAAGTGCCCGATTCGGTTGCGCCGATCTCCCCTGCGGGTTGAGGTCCGCGTTTTATCGTCACAGCCGATACGCTTTACGGACCAGGTTGTACGCAAGATCGCGCGCCACTTCCACCGCCTCATCCTCATCCAGGCGATGCTCGGCCACCAGCCGCGCCAGCCACGCACAGTCCACGCGCCGCGCCACATCGTGCCTTGCCGGAATCGACAGAAACGCCCGCGTATCGTCGTTGAATCCCACCGTGTTGTAAAACCCGGCCGTCTCCGTCGTCTGCTCGCGAAACCGCATCATCCCTTCCGGGCTGTCGTGGAACCACCATGGCGGCCCCAGACGCAAACAGGGATAGTGTCCCGCCAGCGGCGCCAGTTCCCGGCTATACGCCGTCTCGTCCAGCGTAAACACAATCACTGTCAGGTTCTTTTCGTTTCCATACATATCCAGCAGCGGCCGCAGCGCGTTGACGTAATTCGTTGCCGTGGGAATATCCGCGCCCACGTCGCGCCCATAGCGCTCGAATACCTGCTGATTATGGTTGCGGAACGATCCGGGATGAATTTGCATCACCAGGCCGTCGTCGATGCTCATCCGCGCCATCTCGTTCAGCATCTGTGCGCGAAACAGTTCCTTTTGCCCTGCATCCGCGCGCCCATGCCATACTTCGTCGAACAGGTGCACCGCTGCGCCCCGGTCCAGGTGCGCCGTCTGCGCAGTGGGGTGTCCATGATCCGTCGCCGTGCACCCCATGGCCTTGAACCGCTGCCGCGTCACCGCCAGCGCCTCGAGATAACCGCCCCACAGATGGGTGTTCTCGCCGGTCAGTTCCGCCAGCTTTGCCAGGTTCTCGCTGAACCCTGCATAGTCCGGATCGACCACGGCATCCGGCCGGAATGTCGGCAGAACCCGCGGCTCGGCTCCCCCCACCTTCCATCCAGAATCGCGAATCGCCTGATGATCCGCTAAGGAATCGAGTGCCGAATCCGTCGTCGCCAGTACTTCCAGATGAAAACGCTCGTACAGTGCTCGTGGCAGGAACTCCGGTGTCTGCAGCCGTTCGGCGATTCGGTCGTAATATTGATCGGCGGTCCGCGCTGAGAGCCGCTCCGTCAGCCCAAACAGTTCCTGGAAGACATAATCCAGCCACATCCGCGTCGGCGTTCCACGAAACAGAAAGTAGTTCTCCGCGAACGTGCGCCACACCCGCCGGGGATCCTGCATCTCCGCGGCCCCGATCTCCAGCTCCTCCAGCGCGATCCCCTGGCTGTACAGCATGCGATAGATGTAGTGGTCGGGCTGCACCAGCAACTGCGCCGGATTCGGAAACGGCTCGTTGCGCGCGAACCAGACCGCCTGCGTGTGTCCATGCGGGCTCACGATGGGCAATCCGCGAATCTCTGCAAACAGCCGCCGCGCAATTCCGCGCTGCGTCGAATCAGAAGGAAACAGGCGGTCGTCGTTCAGCAGCGTCATCGCATCCCCACCTAAATTCGCGACCCCAACGAATCGCAACTACAAATGGTAAACGAGAGACGGCGGCCGCAGTCTCACTCGCCGGAACGCCTTCGGCGTCCGCTCCCCTGATCCTGGGGAGCCCTGATCGTTCGAGGCTTAGGAAGAAAGCAGTAGCCGGCGGCTGGGATTGGTTGTCGGGGATAGAGGCGCAGGCGCCCGCGAGTTTGGTGAAATTGAGGAGATTAACCGTAACAGCGTCGACCTGCCCGATCACTGTGCCCAGATCACCGTGTACTGGTTACTGCGCACTCATCAGGATCCGGTCCGGCTCGCGCGGTTCAGCACCCGCGCTCCGCGCACCGGCTTCTTCTCGGAGCGCACCAGCTTCGGCTCCGGCGTCTCTTCCAGACCCGACCGTCGGTCCATCCACTCATCCAGCCGCGACTTGCGGAAGCGCCATCGGTTTCCGAGCCGGAAGGCCGGAATAAACCCTGTGGATGCATAGCGATACAAACTATCGGCGCTGATCCCCAGGTAATTGGAGGCCTGCCGGATGTCCATCACTTCTCGGGTTTCACTCTGCGCGAACGAGGCTTTCACTGGCTCCTCCGGGTGAACAGGGCACGCCATGTATACCATAGCCGCCAGCCGGAAAGAAACAGCGAATTGCCAGGGAAACCGGAATGCAAACCCCGCCTGGCGGCTCGAAACAGCAGCCAGGCAGGGTCAGCGCAAACAGATTACAGCTTCGGCTCCAGCGAACTGATAATCGACAGGAAGCTGTCGTCCACTGTGCGGTTCTTCGAGATCGCCTCCGCCAGCGGGATGTCCTCGATCCTGGTCCCGTGCAGGACCACCAGGCGTCCAAATTTGCCCTGGTGGATCAGGTCGATCGCCGCCAGTCCGTACCGCGTCGCCAGCATCCGGTCGTAGGCCGTCGGCGTGCCGCCGCGCTGGGTGTGTCCCAGGTTCACCGACCGCGTCTCGTACCCGGTCTTCTTCTCGATCTCTTCTGCCAGATGCTCGGCGATGCCGCTCAGCCGCGCATGCCCGAAGGAATCGACCTGCGTCCCTTTGATCGCCTGTGCGCCGGAGTCGGGCAGCTTCGCGCCCTCCGCGACGACGACAATCCCATATTTCTTGCCGTGATCGTGATTGTGCTTCAGGATGGCGCAGACATGGTCGAGATCGATCGGCTTCTCCGGCACAAGGATCACATGCGCTCCGCCCGCCACGCCGGCGGTCAACGCGATCCAGCCCGCATCGCGGCCCATCACCTCGCAAACAATCACGCGATTGTGCGACTCGGCGGTAGTGTGCAGGCGGTCGATGGCTTCGGTCGCAATCATCACCGCCGTATCGAACCCGAAACAAACATCGGTCCCGTTCAGATCGTTATCGATGGTCTTGGGCACGCCCACGCCCGGCACACCAGCCTGGATCAAAGCATTGGTCACCGACTGCGTATCGTCGCCGCCGATCGCCATCAGCGCGTCCAGCTTGTTGGCCTTCAGCACGTCAACGCATTTCTGGATGCCGCCCTCGATCTTCCGTACATTCGTCCGCGAGGTCCGCAAAATCGTCCCGCCCTCGTCCAGAATGCCGTCGACCTTCTCCAGCGTCAGCGGAGTGGTGTTGTTGTCCAGCACCCCGCGCCAGCCCTCAAGAAACCCGATAAACTCGTCTCCGTAATGGGTGATGCCCTTCTTCACCGCCGCATGAATCACGGCATTCAGACCAGGGCAGTCTCCGCCGCCCGTCAACACTCCGATTCGCATCGCTTTCTCCCTGTTTTTGGAATTCGTGACCTGCCGGAGGCGACCCTCCGCGAGCAGCCGGGCTTGTTGGCACGGCGACTCAATTAAAACGTGTGACCTTCACTGCCATGATACGGGCCGCGCCGCGCGCGCTTCAAATGACGAAGATACCCAACGGCCATCCGTGCATCGCGTTTTCAAAATTGGGCGCGTTCCCATTGCGGCAACGCTTGCCGTTAAAATCGCACCATGTCTCTTCTTCAGGTGATCCTTCTCGCCATTGTCCAGGGACTGGCCGAGTTGCTGCCCGTTTCCAGCTCCGCGCACGTAGTCGTGGCGGAAAAGCTGATGGGTTTGGACCCCTCGTCGCCCGCCATGACCCTGCTGCTGGTCATGCTGCACACGGGCACCATGTTCGCCGTCATCGTCTATTTCTGGAAACAGTGGCGCGCTACCTACTTCTCGAGCGTACCCGAGTTCAAACGCTTCGCATGGCAGGCAATTCTGGCAACCGTGCTCACGCTCGTCGTCGGCGGCGCAGTGATCGAAGTCATCGAGCACACGTTGTTCAGGAGCGTTCCCCACGCCCAGATTGAAGACCTCTTCGGCCATCTCGAGATCGTCGCTCCGGCACTGTTTGCCGCCGGTATTCTCATCCTGATTGCCGGTCTCAAAGAGGGGCGCGAAGCCAACAGTTCCGGCGCCGATTCGATCACCACAGGCCAGGCAGGCGTCATCGGCGCGGTGCAGGGACTTTGCCTGCCCTTTCGCGGCTTCTCGCGCTCGGGCGCAACCATCTCCGTGGGACTGCTGCAGGACATCCGCCGCAGCCGCATTGAGGCCTTCAGCTTCGCTCTCGCGGTTATCCTCACGCCCTTCGTCGTGGGCCGCGAGGCCATGCGCCTGCTGCACGCCGACCACAGCGGCTTCGCAGCGGCGGCGTTTCCCAGCCTGCTGGGTGCGCTGTTTTCCTTCCTCGCCGGATTGGTGGCGTTGAAGTGGCTGAGCTCGTGGCTCGAGAAAGGCCGCTGGTACTACTTCGGCATCTATTGCCTGATTGCGTCCGTCGTCGTCTTCGCGCTGCACCACGCCGGGTACTAGATGTTCGTTCGCCGGCTGCGCATCGAACGAATCACGCCGGAAAGCGACGCAGTTCCCTGCCCAATCGCGTGGATCGACAACTTCGCCATGCGCAACTTCACCAACGACGCCATCTTCGACGACACACTGCCGGTGGGCGACGGACTGATGGAAGCGGGCTTCCGCGTCCCGCTGGATCGGCTGATACCGGCGATGGAAGACTGGTTCCGTCGCAAGAGATACCTGGCCGCCGGAGAGAGCCTGCGTGTGGAGGAGTTGCCGCGGTCGGAGCGCCCTAGCGCACAAACGCCATGATCGCCTGATTGGTCACGAAGGCGGCGGCGTAAGCCAGCACGCTCATGTACGCAAATTGCAGAGCGGGCCAGCGCCACGAATTCGTCTCGCGCCGGACGATGGCGATGGTCGACGTGCATTGCAGCGCGAAGGCGAAGAACACTACCAGGGCCATCGCTCCGCCCAGCGTGAGATCGTGGCGGAGGGCTGCCTGCAATCCCAGCGAGTGCGTTGTGGGATCAGCTCCATAGAGGGTGCCCAACGTCCCCACAATCACTTCGCGCGCCATCACCGACGTCAGCAGGCCAATACCAATCTTCCAGTTGAAGCCCAGCGGACGAATCGCCGGCTCGATGAAGTGGCCGAGGCGTCCGATCACGCTCTCCGCCAGCGTAGTGTGCGTCGGCACGTGGCTCAGGATCCACAGCACCAGGGTGACGGCGAGAATCACCGTTCCCGCCTGGCGCAGGAAGACCTTGCCGCGATCGACCAGGCGCAGGCTGAGCGAGCGCAGCGTGGGCAGACGGTACTGCGGCAGTTCCAGGATGAACGGCGCAGACGAGGCTTTCAAAATCGAGGACTTGAGCAGCCGCGCCGTGGTCAGCGCCGCAACAAATCCCAGCACGTAGAGCGACAGCATGACGGCCGCCCGCAGCCCAAACAAATCGCCGAGGATCGGTTTGTTGGGGATGAACGCTGCGATCATCAGCATGTAAATCGGCAGCCGCGCCGAGCAGGTCATGAATGGCGCCACCAGAATCGTGGCAAAGCGGTCGCGCTTGTTCTCAATGGTGCGCGTGGCCATGATGGCGGGCACCGCACAGGCATAGGCAGACAACAGCGGGATAAACGCCTTGCCATTGAGCCCGATCGAACGCATGACGCGATCCGCAATCAGCGCAGCCCGTGCCAGGTAACCAGAGTCCTCCAGGACCCCGATGAACAGGAAAAGCAGCAAAATCTGCGGCAGGAAGACCAGAACCGAAGCCACGCCGCGCCAAACACCGTCGATTGCGAGCGACTCAAGCCATCCATGACCGAGATACGGCGCGACACGATCGCCCGCGGCATTGAGGACGTTACCAAAGCCATCGGAAAGCGGCTGGCCAATCGAGAACACCACCTGAAAGACCGCAAATACGACGACGAGGAAAATGAGCGGTCCCCAGATGCGGTGCAGCAGAATCCCATCAATGCGCTTGCTGGCCTGATTCGAGACCGGGGCCTTGTACTTCGTCCGCAGGCTGATGCCGGTGGCCCACTGCCGATACGAGCGCAGGTTGCCGAGAACCGGCAGTTCGATCCTGGCGGCCGCGGTGAGGGCGGCCGGCTCGGCCTTCCGATCCAGAAAATGTCCGATGGAGTCGAGCCCCGCGCCGCGCGTGGCGCTGATCTTGGCCACCGGCACGCCCAGTTCCTGCGCCAGGGCCAGCGAATCAATGATGCCGCCCCGCGCTTCCATCAGGTCGCTCATGTTCAGCAGGACCAGCGTGGGCAGCCCCAATGCGAGCACCGGAGCAGCCAGCATCAACTGGCGGCGGAGATGCAGCGAATCGAGGACCAGCAGAATAGCGTCCGGGACCGGCGTGCCAGGCATTTCGCCGTGCAGCACATCGACGGCAACGCGGGCGTCCTCCGAATAAGTATCGAGGCCATAGATCCCAGGCAGGTCGATCAGCGTCAGTTCGGGGCGGCCGATGCCGTTCAGCCGGCCAACCCGCTGCTCCACGGTGACGCCGGGGTAGTTGGCGACCTTCTGCCGCAGGCCGGTTAGCCGGTTAAAGAGGGTGGATTTGCCGGAATTCGGCGGCCCGACGAGCGCGACGGTCTGGATGCGGCCCGGAACGCGGGGTCCGCTGGGGAGATCGACCGGCTCTGGGGTGCAGCAACTGCTCATCGTGCCTCGTATTCGCGAACCCGAATCGCCTTCGCTGTGTCGCGGCGGAGAGCCACCTCGAAGCCGTCGATCGCGTACACCGTGGGGTCGCCGGCCGGGGCACGGCGCACTACAGTAATTCTGGCTTCAGGAACGAACCCCATGTGCATCAGGTGATGCTGGATCTCCCCAGGCAGGTCGAGCGACTCGACAACGCCGGTGGTTCCGATGGGCAATTCGCTCAGCAAGCTCAACTTCCATGCTCCGGACAGGTCGAAATCATCGCCCAGTTCGGCTCCAAAAATCGATGATAGCGCAATTGCGACCATTTCGCTCCTATATTGGGAAGGATACGAAGGCCGACACCCGGTTCGCGGTGATTCAGGTCACACTCCGCAGCGAAAAACCGGGGAGTATCCCGAAAGGAACGCGCGGGCTCAGGCCCGGAATTCCCACCCCCTTCCTGTGCTATCGGCCGAGAAACACTAGCCTTACTGCCCGTTTTTGCGACAGTTTGCCCTTGCCGAGAGCTGTTTCCGCCCGATCCGTCTGCATGTCCGGACCATTCCTGCTCTGCGTGTATTTTTTTGGTATTTCCTGTTTGCGGCGGCCCCGATGGGGCCTGGAACCGCGTCCGCGTGGGCCGAAGCCGACGATCCCGCGGCAGCAAAAAAAGAAGACTCCGGAACCGCCGCCGGACACAACTTGGCGGGCGAGATCGTCGCGCTCATGCTGCCGCTATTCGGGTATCTGGCGTTTTCCGTGGGGTCGATCGACAGCTACCTGAACGATCCGCCGGCCGCCTCGCCGCCGACGAAGCGAAACTCCTTCGAGTTCACCACCGGCCTGACCCACGCGATCAGGACGAAGTACTGAATCCGTGCGGGCGTTCTTCGTCGTTCCCCAGCTTACTGCGACGGAGTCGCGGCTTCGAGCGGCGTCTGCACCAACTGCATCACCTCCGGCGGCAGCGGCTTTGCGGCCTGCTGCAGCAGCAGGCTCACCTGCCACATCTGCGTCTGGTTCAGAACCTTGTCGTACGAAGGCATGCCGCTCAGACGAATGCCGTTGGCGACCTTCCAGTAAGTCTCGCCCACCGGATCGTCGCTCACCCCCACAACGCCGTTGCGATGCGGCTTCCACAGCTGCGGCGCATGGGGATACATATGGTCCGCGAAATCCGATGCATGGCCGTAGAGACCATGGCACGCTGCGCATTGCTGACGGTAGACTTGCGCACCGGCCGCCAGGTTCGCCGGGCTCGGCTCAATCGGCGCGCTCGACTGCATTTCCCTGTCGATGCGGGCATTCAGCGGCACATGCACGATTTGCTTTTCGAAGGGGAACGCCGTGTCGGCCACGGCCACTGGCGGATGGCCATAGTTCAAATAAATCCACGCCGAGACCGGAATGATCAGAACGCCAAGAATCAGGCCAAGCAGGAATTTCATGTGTCGCGAGCCCTCGAAAGAAAAAGACTAACAGGCTGCTGTCTCGGCATGTTTTCATGGGGGTGAACAAATCGCAATGCGCATATCTCCCGCTCGTCCCCTGCTCATCACCATTCTCGGCTGGCTCCTGATTGCCGTCGGCGCGCTCGAGTTCGCGGAGCACGCCGCCCGAATCGGCTGGCCGCCCCGCGCAGACGAAATCGAGATCGCTCTTTTCGAGCTGGTGATCCTCGCCTGCGGCGTGTTTCTTCTGCGTGGCGTCAATGCAGCCCGCTGGCTGGCCGTCGGCTGGATCGCCTTCCACGTCGTCGTCGGGGCGATTCACTCGGTCGTCACGGGAATCGTGCACGGCCTGATCTTTCTGTTGTTTGCGGCTCTGATGTTCCGGCCGGAGGTCAATGCGTGGTTCCGGCGGCGCCCCGCGCAGGCAGACCCACCCTCGCAGATGGTTTAATACAGGGAACGGACCATTTTTGTTTCACAGGCAGTGGAGGCACTCAGGTACATGCACTTTCGCCGGTGTTCCGGATACGCCGCGTATCCGTTTTTGGCAGGACTTCTTCTTTTTGCTTCTTTCGCGGTGCGCGCGCAGGACGCAACTCCCCAGCAGCCGCAACCGACCGACACCATGCAGCCCCAGGCGGACCAGCCGCAGAGCACGCCGGATCAGCGCGCCGAGGTGCTGCGCCAGGCCCAGCAGCGCGTGAATGCGCGCCGCAAAATCCGCATCAACCAGATCATCCAGGACACCTACAGCCACAAATACGAGCTGGATTTCGGCGGCGGGTTCCTGCGCTTCCGCCCCGGTAATGCGCTGCAGCACGTGAGCGAAAGCGCCTGGGATATCGACATCACGGATTACCTCCGCGGCAACCTCGGCGTCACGGCCGAAGCTCGCGGCTATTACGGAACAGCCTTCACGCCGCTGAACCAGTACTCGACCTATAACCCCGGCATCAGCCAGTACGCATTCCTCGTCGGCCCGCGGTATCGCTTCTTCCGCGGCGAGCACTGGGGCTGGACCGGCCAGGTGGAAGCCGGCGTGGGCCACGGCAACTTCGGGACCGGCACCAATGGCCTGCCTCCGCAGCTGATCGGTCTCTACACCGACTCGACCGTGCTGAATGTTTCTGCCGGGGCGTCGGTGGATTACAATCTCGGCCCCGCACTGGCAATCCGGATCACGCCCAACTACCTCATCACGAACTACGGCAGCACCATGCAGTACAACGCCGGCGGCAGCCTCGGCGTGGTGTACCGCTTCGGGCGGAAATAGGCGCGGGCCCGCTTCCGCTCCGGAAGCGGGCCGTCCGCAGTTGCGCTGGAAACCGGGCGCGACCGTGCCGTCCAGTAGAATGTGCATGAACTTCCTGCGCGGGCACCCACCAGCATGCAGAGCTTCCTCATCCTGACGGCTTCGACCGCGCGCCTTCTTCTTGGCTGGGCGCAGACGCTCTGCCTGCTCTACGTCAAGAGCGATCTCCGGCATTATCTGCGCACCCATTACGGCGATCACACCTTCCAGAATCTCTACCACTGGCAGCTTTTTTCGTTCGATACGCTGCTCCTGACCCCGTATTTCGTCGTCATGATCGTGCTGTCGGTCTACGGGCTGCACCGCTACAAGCTGGTGTGGCAGTACTACCACTACAAAAAGAACGCCACCAAAGACTCGCCGCAGCGTTTTGAGCAGTTGCCCCGCATCACCGTGCAGTTGCCCATCTTCAACGAGCAATTCGTCATCGACCGCCTCATCGAAGCCGTTTGCCGGCTCGAATATCCGCGCGATCTGCTCGAGATCCAGGTGCTGGACGACTCAACCGACGAGACCACCGAAGTGGCCTCGGCCATTGTGGACCGTTACCGCGCGCTCGGCGAGCCGATCGTATACCTGCACCGCACCAACCGCATCGGATTCAAAGCCGGCGCCTTGCAGGAAGGCCTGAAAACCGCCACCGGCGAACTGGTCGCCATCTTCGACGCGGACTTTGTGCCGCCCTCTGACTGGCTGATGCGCGTGGTCCATCACTTTGCCGAGCCGGAGATCGGCATGGTGCAGACGCGCTGGACGCACCTGAATCGCGACTACAGCTTCCTCACCCAGGTCGAGGCGATTCTGCTCGACGGCCATTTTGTGCTGGAGCACGGCGCACGCGCCCGCTCGGGCGTCTTCTTCAACTTCAATGGAACGGCGGGCATGTGGCGCACCTGCGTCATCGGCGAAGCCGGCGGCTGGCAGCACGACACCCTCACCGAAGACACCGACCTGAGCTACCGCGCGCAGATGATCGGCTGGAAATTCAAATACCTGCTCGACGTCGAATGCCCAGCGGAAGTCCCCATCGAGATGACCGCCTTCAAGACCCAGCAGCAGCGCTGGGCCAAGGGGCTCATCCAGACCTCGAAGAAGATTCTGCCCCGCCTCTTCCGCAGCGATGTGCCGCTCAGGGTCAAGATCGAAGCGTGGTACCACCTGACGGCCAACCTCAGCTATCCGCTCATGGTGGTGCTGAGCGTCCTGCTCATGCCGGCCATGATCATCCGCTTTTATCAGGGCTGGTGGGAGATGTTGTACATCGATTTCCCGCTCTTCATGGCGTCGACCTTTTCCATTTCATCGTTCTACCTGGTTTCGCAGAAGGAACTGTTTCCGAAGCACTGGTACAAAACGTTCCTGTATCTCCCCTTCCTCATGTCGCTGGGCATCGGGCTGACCATCACCAACACCATCGCGGTCATGGAGGCCCTCTTCGGCATCCAGAGCGCGTTCAAGCGGACGCCGAAATATCGCGTCCTGAAGAAGGGCGAGCGCTCGCAGGCCGCAAAGTACCGCAAGCGGTTGGGCATCATTCCCTTCCTCGAACTGCTCATCGGCGGATATTTCGTGCTGTGCGTCTGGTACGCCATCGCCAACGAGAACTACTTCACGGTGCCCTTCCTGCTGCTGTTTGTGGTCGGCTACGTGTACACCGGGTTGCTTTCGCTCTTCCAGGGAAGATTCGAGCGCTGGCGTTCCGGCGCTAACCTCGACGACACTTCGCCAAAGCCGTTTCCCGTGGGCGTGTAGCTGCCCGTTCGCTGTCATCCAGAGGAGCGAAGCGACGAAGGACCTCGCGTTTAACGAATGACATGAACCGGAATCGCGAGCTTGAGCCTCTTCCAGCTCTTGTCTGCCGTATAGACGGGAGATTTCAGCGCGAGCGCGAGCGCGAGACACGCACGATCTCCGAGGGAAAGCCCAAGCGAGCGAGTTTGCGCCACCAGGCTACCCGCCATCTGCGCCTGATCCACCGTAAAGGGCATCACCTCAGAGACTGGAATGACCGCCCGCTTCCAGGCCTCAGCGGGATCGATCCCCCGGCGCACCATCGACGTCTGAACCTCGGCGAGATTCACGGTGCTGGCGACAGCGTCGGAGAGTACGTCGTCGGTCAGAACATCCTGCCCGGGCTCGTTCAGCAACACGGCCAGAATCGCCGATGCATCGAGGACGCACCTACTCATGCTTCGCCGCTTCGCGCCGCTCGGCGATCAACTCATCGACGACGGAATCTCCTGGCTTGATGAAGCGACGGAGGTATTTGCGGGCCTCTTCTATGCGGTGCCGCCGGGTGGTCATACGATAGCCGTTCTCCTGGCGCTCAAGGATGAGCTCTCCCCCTGATTCAAGCCCAAGATCTTTGCGGACCTCGGCAGGGATAACGACTCGGCCATTCTCGGCAAGACGCAAACGAACCTCACTGGATGCCATTTTCCTCTCCGATGTCATTGTACTTCATTGTGGCATGTTTTTGGAACTTGCCACATCTCTTCGAAATGGAAACCAAAGACAATACCGGCAATTTGCAATCGGAATTCTTCTTCCACGCGACCTTTATACTCGACGCATCATGAATTTCCTGCGCTCCGCTCGCCTGTTGCTGGCTTTTCTCCTCCTGCCTCTGCTCGCTGTTCCCTCCTCGTTTGCCTGGGGCAGCAAGGGCCACAAGATGATCAATCGCCTCGCCGTGGAAAGCCTGCCCGCCGACATGCCCACGTTCATGCGCACGCCCGAGGCGATCAACGAGATCGAATACCTCGGCCCCGAGCCGGATCGCTGGCGCTCCCGCGCGGAGCCGGAGTTGAGCGCGGAGCAGGCACCCGACCACTTCATCGATCTGGAGCTCGCGGACGTCATCGGCCCCCTTCCGCGACGCCGCTATGACTTCATCGCAGCACTTTACGCCTACGCGGCCGCGCATCCAGCCCAGGCCGCGGACGAGCGGCCGGAGAAGGTCGGCTTCCAGCCGTACATCACCGAGGAAGTGTGGCAGCGCCTGAAGTCCGCGATGCGCGATTATCGCGAACTGAGCGCGCAAAAGGCCGACACGAAGCCGGTGGAGGCCGCGATCCTCTTCTACGCGGGGTGGCTGGGCCATTATGTGGGCGACGGATCGATGCCCCTGCACACCACCATCCAATACAACGGCTGGGTCGGCCCGAATCCCAACGGCTACACCACCGCGCACACCATCCACTCACAGTTTGAGAGCGCCTTCGTCGACGCGGAGGTGAACCCGTCGGATGTGCAACCGCTGCTCTCGCCGGGGAAGCCTATCGGCGACGAGTGGGATGACTACCTCGCCTACCTGCGCCACACCAACACGCTCGTCGAGAAGGTCTATCAACTCGACAAGGACCACGGCTTCGACGGCGCCGGAACGCCGGAGGCCAAGGCATTCACCGCCGAGCGGCTGGCGGCCGCGGCTTCGATGCTGCGGGATTTATATGTCGCCGCGTGGGTTAAAAGCGCAGACCCCGTGCCGGAATGGCATGAGCATGCCGAGGCTGCCCCAGCCACGACCCCCCCCGCAACTTCCACGTCAGCCGATCGAGTGTTCGGTATGCCTCGGCCGGCGGGATTCACAAGTCCTATCCTGATTTTCAACCCGAATCCGCATTTTTCGAAACGGTCCGGCACGCAAAACCCCAGCGGCTTCGTCATTATTGGCTTCATCGTCGACAAATCCGGAAACCCCGTGAGCGTGCACATCGTAAAGGGACTCGGGAATAATTTGGATCAGAAGGCCGTCAAAGATGTGCAGAGTTATCGATTCAAACCGGCGACTTATCAGGGGCAGATCGTTGCCGCCGAGGTACAGATGCAGGTGAATGCCGATGATTCGGAAAAATGATTCATGGGAAGCAGCCGAACGGGAGCACTTGTGCATCTCGGCAGATGCGCTCATTGGGCCCCGCGACCCGATGCCATCAACGGCACAATCCGCGCCAGCAAGCCCGCCAGCCGCGCCTCCACAGCCTTCCCCGTTGCCATCACCTCTTCGTGACTGAGCGGCTCCTTCTGGATGCCCGCCGCCATATTCGTCACGCAGGAAATGCCCAGCACTTCCATCCCCATGTGGCGCGCGACAATCGTCTCCTGCACGGTGGACATCCCCACCAGGTCCGCGCCCAGCGCAGCAAAGGCGCGAATCTCCGCAGGCGTCTCGAAGCTGGACCCGAGGACGCTGAGGTAAACGCCCTCGTCGAGGCGAAAGTCCATGCCGCGCGCGGCATCGTGAGCAAAGTTGCGCAGACGTGCCGAGTACGCCTCCGACATATCGAAGAAGCGCGGTCCGAAGCGGTCTTCATTCTTCCCGGCGACGGGATTGCGTCCGCTCAGGTTGATGTGATCGGAGAGCACCACCAACTGTCCCTGATGAAACGCAGGATTGATGCCCCCGGCCGCATTCGTCAGCACCAGTTGCGTGATACCCATACGCCCGAGAACGCGCACCGGAAAAGTGACCTCCTCCGAACTGTAGCCCTCATACGCATGGACCCGCCCCTGCATCACGGCAACGGGCACGCCGGCGACGGTCCCGATCACCAGGCGGCCCGAGTGTCCCGGCACCGTCGACTGCGGAAAATGCGGAATCTCCGCGAACGAGATGGCAGTCGCGTTCTCCAGCTCCCCGGCAAACGCACCCAGGCCAGAGCCGAGAACAATGGCAATGCGCGGGCGCAGAGGAGTGCGCACGAGCAGAAAATCAGCAGCGGCAGAGGACCTGTCAAATTGCGTCATGATGCTCCCCTTAGACCTCGGACGTAGCGAGTGGCAGCCGCCTCGAAGCCTCCGTTCTCAATCGCTAAGTTCTGATAGAACAAGTCGTCCAAAGCGCTCAAATCGGAATCCAATTTGGAAAGTGCAGCCATTGCGCGATGGCGGGCGTCCCTGTCCCGCGGATAAGGCGACCCCACACAACTCGCCGCGTCCCGGATCAGAGCGGCGGTCGCCGGCATACCCAGCGCCTGAAAACCCTCGATGGCTTCGGGCACAACCATTCCCGTTGAGTTTGAAAACAACTGTAGAAAGCCACCATTGCATATCTCAGATTGGCAAAACTGACAGGCCATCAGGACCACGGCGGGGCGCGGTATTTCGCCGATGTCGGCGAGATACGCCGCCCTGGACTCCCAATGGCCGACGAACTTGTTCCAGTTCGGCTTGATAAATTCGCCAAAACGGTCAGTCACTGTCTCGCCCTTAGCGAAGCAAAATACCGACGATGCTTGCCGACATCAGATTCGCCATCGTTCCGGCCAGCATCGCCCGCAGTCCCAGCTTCGCCAGTTCGTTCCGCCGGTTGGGCGCGAGCGCGCCAATGCCGCCAATCTGAATGCCGATCGAGCTGAGGTTTGCAAATCCGCACAGTGCAAATGTCGCAATCGTTACCGAGCGCGCCGCGATCGCTCCGGTCTTCGCGAGTCCGCCCAGATAGGTGTACGCCACCAGTTCATTCAGCACCATGCGCGTGCCCAGCAGGTTGCCGACCGTGGGCGCGTCATGCCACGGAATGCCAATCAGCCAGGCGATGGGCGCAAAGAAGAATCCCAGAATCGCATCGAGCGAGTGCGGGAACGGAATGTGGCGCCCGCCCAGCCAGTTGTGCGTCCCGCCCAGAATGCCGTTGAGCAGCGCGATCAGAGCGAGGAAGCTGATCAGCATGATGCCGACGTTAAAAGCGAGGCGCCCGCCGTCGATCGTTCCGCGAGCGATGGACCCGATCAGATTCTCGTCCTTGTGCTGCGCGTCCTCCGGAATGTGGACCACGCCTTCGGTGGCCGGCTTCTCTATCTCCGGCACCAGCATTTTCGAAATCAGAACCGTTCCCGGCGCCGTCATGATGACCGCAGCCAGCAAAAAGCTCGGCGAGATGCCGTAGGCGATGTAGGCCGCCATAATGCCACCGGAGACATGCGCCATCCCGCTGGTCATGATGGTCATCAACTCCGAACGCGTCGCGCCCGGCAGAAACGGCCGGATGGTCAGCGGCGCTTCCGTCTGCCCCATAAAGATGCTGGCCGCCACGTTCAGCGATTCCGCCCCGGATACCTTCATCGTCCACTGCATCGCGCGCGCGAAGATGCGGATGATGATCTGCATGATGCCCAGGTAGTAGAGCACCGCAAAAAATGCCGAGATGAAAATAATCGTCGGCAGCACCTGAAAGGCAAAGAAATTCGTCCCGAAGGCTTTGCCGATTTTCGAAGGCTGCGCCGCCAGGTCGCCGAAGACAAACGTGGAACCGGCGAATGCGTAGCCGAGCAGTTTGTTGACCGCATCGCCCGCTCCGTGCAGCACGCGCTGGCCCACCGTCCACTTCAGCACCATGAAGGCGAACAAGATTTGCAGGCTGAGACCCCAGGCCACGGTGCGCCAGCGGATGGAGCGTCGATCGGTGGAGAAGATCCATGCCAGCAGCAGCATGGTAGCGAGTCCCAGCACACCCGTGAATCGAGCCAAATCGGTCTCCCTCAGGTTTTTCTCAATCCTATGGTCGAGGTGGAGTTTCCAGGAACTTATTTTTATTGTCCGCAGAGATGATTTGGCGGATCAGCGGCGGCGGAGCGACGGCCTCATCGCCAATCATCAGCGCTTCGCGCAGCAGCTGTTCCGGCTCGTCAAACAAAGCTTCGCTCTGCGCAAAAAGCGTAGCCAGCGGCTGCCCGGCCTCCACTCGGTCCCCCAGCTTCACCTGCATAGCAAGACCGGCATGCGCTTCCACAGGTTCACCCGCATGCTCGCGGCCCGCGCCCAGCCGCTGCACCGCCCATCCAATCTTCGTGCAGTCCGCGGAGGAGAAATACCCGCCCCGCTCCGCGCAAAAATCGCGGCGAAACCCCGGCGCGTGGAAGGCTGCACCCGCATCGAGCGCAGCAAGATCTCCTCCCTGCGCTGCAACCATCTCGCGAAAGATGCGCAGCGCCGAGCCATCCGCGAGTTTCTCTTCCGCCAGGCGGTACCCCGCCTCGGCACTCCGCGCCTGCCCGCCCAGATAGATCATCCATCCGGCCAGAACGAGCGAGACTTCGCGGCAATCCTCGGTCAGCCGGTCGCGCTCGTTGCGCAGCAGCGCCAGCGACTCCTGAATCTCAACCCAGTTCCCCGCAAAGCGTCCCAGCGGCTGCGACATATCCGTCTGGATCGCCACAGTGCGGGTTCCGGCACGCTCGCCGGTCTCGACCATCAGCGCCGCAAGATACGCGGACTCAGATTCGTCGCGTAGAAACGCGCCCGACCCCGCTTTCACGTCGATCACCAGCGCATCGAGCGAAGCAGCCAGCTTCTTGCTCATGATCGACGCGCAGATCAGGTAGGGATTCTCGACGGTCGCGGTCCGGTCGCGCAACGCATACAGCTTGCGATCCGCTGGCACCAGGTTCTTCGTTTGTCCCACGATGGAGCAGCCGCACGCATCGAGAACGCGCCGCATTTCTACCAGTGAAAGCTGCGTGCGATACCCAGGAATCGACTCCAGCTTGTCCAGCGTGCCGCCGGTGTGACCCAGCGCGCGCCCGCTGATCATGGGATCGGCCAGCCCCGCCGCGGCTGCAATGGGCGCAACCAGGAACGACGTCTTGTCGCCCACCCCGCCCGTGGAGTGCTTGTCGACCGTCGCGCGGCCGAGGCCCGCGTGTTCGAGCACATCGCCCGAAAAGCGCATCGAGGTGGTGAGCGTGTCGAGTTCAGCCAGCGACAGGCCGCGCAGAAAAACCGCCATCAGCCACGCCGACAACTGCTCTTCGGGAATCGTCTCCCGCGCCGCCCCTTCGACGATGAAGCGGATTTCCTCCGGATTCAGCGCTTCCCCATCGCGTTTTTTACGAATGATGTCGACCGCATGCAGGGCGCTCATTGGGACTCCGGCTCGAACGCGAAGCTGCACGGGAAAAGCTGGGCGAACGGGAGCGTCTCCGGGCCCCGCTCACCAGGAAAGGTGACAACAGCATCGGCGGCGACGAACTCGCTCATCACCTGGCGGCAGGCGCCACACGGCGGACACGGCGCGCCGGCGCGATTGGCCACCGCGATGGCGACGATTCTCGGCCCCGCCCCGCGCTCGCTGATGGCGCGGAAAAGCGCGTTGCGTTCGGCGCAGCTGGTCAAGCCATAGGAGACGTTCTCGACGTTGCATCCGGTAAAAACGCCGCCGTCTTCAAAGAGCAGAGCCGCGCCGACAAAAAACTTCGAATAAGGAGCATACGCATGGACGGCGGCGCTCTGAGCGGCTGCACGCAGGCGGTCCAGCTTCACCGAATCGGGAATAGACATTTCTGTTTGAGGCTAACGGTTCAGGCCGGGCGGAAGCAAACGGACAGGGCAAACGGACCCGCCCTCCCCACTCTCAAGTTCCCCCCTCCCCAACCGATAAGCACGGTGTGGACGACCTGACGCGCGAATTTCTGCTGGAAAGCCAGGAAGGGCTGGACCGCATGGAGCGGTGCCTGACCGACCTGGAGAACCGCCCCGGAGATACCGAGTTGCTGGCGGAGATCTTCCGCTCCGTGCACACCATCAAAGGGACGACCGGATTCCTGGGCTTCGGCCGGCTGGAATCTCTCTCTCATTCGGGTGAGAATCTGCTCGGCCTGTTGCGCGACGGCAAGCTCGCCGCGAATGCGGAAATCACAACCGGGTTACTGGCGCTGATGGATCGGCTGCGCGGTATCCTGCGCGCCATCGAGGTCGAGGGCGGCGAGGGTGAGGATCCCGAGCAGGACCGCGCCATGATCACGCGGCTTGACAGCCTGCAGGGCATAGGCGCCGCCGTCGCTCCAGCGGACAGAACCGTGGTGGGCGTCTCCGTATCGCCGCCAGCTCCTCCCTTGAAAACTCCGGCACCACGGCGAAGACCCGCGGCTGGCGGCAGCCGCGCCGCCGGTTTGCCCCGATCACCCAAAGTTGCGCCTCCTCCGGCCGGCTCAGGCCGTTCTCTATCCGGAGAGGCAGGGCCGCGTCCCGCAGTTGATGTCCCGGCGTCCATTCCGGGGAGTGAGCCGCAACCGCGCTCCTCCACGGCGGACCAGACGTCAGCCGCGGCGCGGTCCACGATGCAGGCGCCGGCGCCCGCCGAGGCCATGGCCGCGGTTGCTGGCAGCACGGCCGACTCCACCCTGCGCGTAGATGTGGATTTACTGAATCGCATGATGAATCTGGTGGGCGAGCTGGTCCTCACCCGCAATCAGATTTTGCAGGCCACCAGCGCCGATGCCGGGTTTGCGCTGCTGGGGCGCCGCCTCGATATGGTGACGGCGGACCTTCGCGAGAGCGTGATGCGGGCGCGCATGCAGCCGGTCAGCCACGTCTTTTCGCGGTTCCCGCGCCTGGTCCGCGATCTGTCGCTCGGCCTCGGCAAACGGGTCCGCCTTGAAATGGAAGGACAGGAGACGGAGCTGGACAAGAGTCTGCTCGAGGCCATTCGCGATCCGCTTACGCATGCCATCCGTAACGCCATCGACCACGGCATCGAGATGCCGCCGGACCGGGCTGCCAAAGGCAAGCCGCCCGAAGGTCTGCTGCGTCTGCGTGCCTGCCACGAAGGCAGCCACGTCATCGTCGAAGTCCATGACGACGGCGCGGGCATGAATATCGCCAGAATCCGCGAAAAGGCGGTGCAGCAGCAACTCATAACCGCCGCGCGCGCCGAGCAGATGAGCGAACGCGAGATCCTGCAGCTGATCTTTCTGCCGGGATTCTCGACCGCTCTGGCCGTCACCAGCGTCTCCGGCCGCGGTGTCGGCATGGATGTGGTGCGCACCAACGTCGAAAAAATCGGCGGTAAGGTCGAGGTGGACAGCCACGACGGCCAGGGCACGGTGCTGCGCCTGCGGATTCCGCTGACCCTCGCCATCATTCCCGCGCTGATCGTCCGCAGCCGCGGACAGAATTTTGCCGTTCCCCAGGGTTCGCTGATGGAGTTGGTCCACCTGAGCGGCGGCGAAGCCGACAGCCGCATCGAGTGGCTGGAGAGCGCGGCGCTGTTTCGTCTGCGCGGACGTCTGCTGCCGCTCATCTTCCTGGGACAGTTGTTGCAGCAGCCGGCGCGCGATCGTGCGGCGGCGAGCGACATTGCGGTGCTGAACGCCGACGGACGCCGCTTTGGGCTGGTGGTGGACGGCCTCGCCGATCCCGAAGAAATTGTGGTGAAGCCGCTGGCCGCCGTGCTGCGCGCCATCGGTCACTACGCCGGGGCCACCATTCTGGGCAACGGAGAGATGGCGCTGATCCTCAACCCGGGAGCGATTGCGCAACTGGCCGGGGTGGGGCTCACCGCGGAAGTGGACGATGCCACCGCCGGCGATCAGCATGCCGGGCAGCAGGACTTCCTGGTGGTGGAAGCCGATGGACGCCGCGCCGCGTTGCCGCTCGAGACTGTGATCCGCATCGAGAGGATTCCGCGCGCGCGCATCGAGCGTATCGGCTCGCGGCCGGTGCTGCGCTTTGAAGGCCAGCTTCTGCCGCTCGATGACGCCGCAGGACAGATGGGAGACGATGGCGATCCCGACGCGCAGACCACGGTGGTTGTCTGCCGCGAAGGCACGCGCCAGGTTGGTTTGACGGTGTCGCATGTGCTGGACGTCGCCGGCGGCCGTTCGCTCGAGGAAGCCGGCACCGGCGCGATCGCCGAAGGAGTCACTCTGCTGCAGGAGCATGTGACCGGCGTGATGAGCCTCTCTTCGATCTCCCCTCTCGAGACCACCAACCTGCCGGCGCCGCAATTCGAGGAGGTTCGATGAACGAGTCGATTGCAACGCAGACGCAGCAGGTTTGTTCGGTGCGCGTGGGCGAGACGCAGTACGGCATTCCGATTGCGCACGTGCTCGAAATCCTCGGCAAGCCGGCGACCCAGCCCGTGCCCCTGGCTCCGTTCTTTGTGGGCGGCCTGGTGCACTACCGCGGCGAAGTGCTGGTGGCTGTTTCGCTGCGCCGGCTGCTGGGCATGGAACCGGCCCAGGCGCAGGAGGATGTGCTGGTATTCGAAGCCTCCGACGGCCCCTTCGGGCTCTTTGTCGACGCCGTGGGCGAGGTCATGCAGGTGTCCGTGGCCGAGCACGAGCCGAACCCCCCGACCCTCGAGAGCCGGCGGCAGGCATTGTTTGCCGGTGCATGGAAACAGAAGGATCGTCTGCTCGTGACGCTCGAACCCGAACGGCTGGATCCGATGCGGCTGACGGAAGCGTTCGCCGCCTGAGCAGAAACCGGGAGGGTGATCGATGCGCGCTCTGGTGGTCGACGATTCACGCTTCATGCGAAACTTTCTGCGCTCGCTGCTCGCCGAGCACGGCGTCGAATGCGTGGAAGCAGCGGATGGGCGCGAAGGCCTCGCCTGTCTGCAAAGCGAGGGGCCTTTTACCGTGGCCCTGGTGGACTGGAACATGCCCGTGATGTCCGGCCTCGATCTGCTGCGCGCCGCGCGTGCCGATCCGGACTGCGACGCCATGCGGATCGTGATGGTCACCACCGAGGCCGAAAACGACCGCATCGAAACCGCGCTGCTGGCCGGGGCGGACGAATATCTGGTGAAGCCGTTTGACGAGCAGGGGTTGTTCGACAAGCTGCGCCTGGCAGGAGTCGAGGCAGAATGAGCGCTGCGCGCGATCCAGGAGTCGATCCTCGCATCCGCGTGTTGATCGCCGACGACTCCGCTGTGATGCGGAGTCTGCTGCGCATGGTGTTCGACACCAAGCCACGCATTGAGGTGGTCGCATCGGCATCGAACGGCGAAGAAGCTCTGGCGGAGTTCGAGCGGCTCAGCCCTGACCTGGTCCTGCTCGATATTGAAATGCCGGGCAGGAACGGCCTCGAGGTGCTCTCCGCGATCCGCCAGCGAAATCGCCGCGTGCCCGTGATCATGTGCAGCACGCTGACCTGGCGCGGGGCCCAGATCACGCTGGAAGCGCTGGCCCGCGGTGCGACCGACTATGTGACCAAGCCCAGCGCGCAGAAGGGGTTTCGCGAGGGTATCGGCACCCTCACTCGCGACCTCATCCCCAGGGTTCTGGCCCTCTTCCCTGCCAAATCCGCTCTTCCGCAGCCGCCCGCGGCGGATGTTCAGCCTGCGGCGCTTACCTTCCCCCCGGCCGCGCTGCGCGCCGTGGTGATCGGCGTATCCACCGGCGGACCGGCCGCCCTTGAGGTTCTGCTGCCTGCAATCCCGGCTGATTTTCCCCTGCCGATCCTGCTCGTGCAGCACATGCCGACGCTGTTTACCGGCCTGCTGGCGGAACGGCTGAACTCGCTCTGTCCCCTGCGCATCCGGGAAGCGGTATCCGGCTCCCGGCCGGAGCCGGGCGTCGTCGACATCGCCCGCGGCGACTGGCACATGGAGCTGAGCCGCGACTTCCGCATCCGTCTCCACCAGGGCGAGCCGGAGAACTTCTGCCGTCCCTCGGTGGATGTCCTGTTCCGATCGGCCACGCTCGCGGCCTCCGGAAGGCTGCTCGGCGTGATCCTCACGGGAATGGGTTCCGACGGACTTGCCGGCTGTCGCGCGCTGCGCGCCGCCGGCGGAACGGTCATCGTGCAGGACAACGCCACCAGCGTCATCTGGGGCATGCCCGGCGCAGTGGCGAACGCGGGACTGGCCAACCGGATTCTGCCCCTGGACGCCATCGCGGGCGAAATCCAGCGCATTGTCCGGATCAACTGCCCCGCGCCCTTAGAGGCTGCCGTATGACCCTCTCCGTCGCCGATGCCGAATACCTGCGCGGCGTGGTCCAGCGCACCTCGGGCAACCACATCGACTCCACGCGGGAATATCTTTTCGAATCGCGCCTGCAACGCGTCCTGCAGTCCCGAGGCCTCTCCTCCCTGGAGCAACTGGTCGCGGCGCTGCGCAGAGAAACCGGAACCGCCCTGCAGCGCACCGTGGCCGAAGCGATGACCATCAACGAGACCAGCTTCTTTCGCGACTCGGCCACCTTTGAGTTGCTGCGCACCGAACTGCTCCCCTCGCTCATTGCCGCGCGGCAGCAGACCCGGACCCTCCGGCTGTGGTCGGCGGCCAGTTCCAGCGGCCAGGAAGCCTACTCGCTGGCGATTCTGCTGCGCGAGCACTTCCCGCTCCTGGCCGGATGGCGCATCGACATCCTCGGCACGGATATTTCCTCGGAGATGGTCGAACGCTCCAGTGCCGGGCGCTACCAGCGCATCGAAATCAACCGCGGCCTCCCGGCCCGCCTGCTCCTCAAGTACATGGTGCGCACCGGCGACGAATGGGAAGTTGCCCCGGAGATCAAGCGGCTGTGCCGCTTCCAGCAGCGCAACCTGTGCGACCTCACCCTCGTCGCCGGCAGATTCGACATCATCTTCCTGCGCAACGTCATGATCTATTTTCCCCAGGACACCCGGCAGCGCGTGCTAACCACCGTGCACCGCTCGCTGGAGCCGGATGGCCACCTGTTTCTGGGCATGGGCGAGCAAACCCGCATGGAGTCGCACTGGCAGGCCGTTCTCGCGCCCAAGACTGTCTGGTACAAGCCCCTTGGCTGCGCCTTCAGCACGAGCCCCGGCGGCGGCGATATCCTCTCCTCGAGGGATGGCCGCTAAAAAAATCTCGCCCCGGGTCGTCTCGGCCAGCGGCATGCCGCCGCTCAGCCGCTCTGTGCCCAACGCCTTTCATCCGGTCACCGACGCCTGGTTCCGCGCAGCCCTTGGCGAGCCCACCGCGCCCCAGCGGCTGGGCTGGCCGGCCATCGCCCAGGGTGAAAACACCCTGATTCTCGCGCCCACCGGCACCGGGAAAACGCTTGCCGCCTTCCTGTGGTGCCTCGATCGCCTCATGCTGCACGAGCCCGCTGCCGAGCCCGGCTGCCGCGTTCTCTACATCAGCCCGCTCAAGGCGTTGGCCGTCGATGTGGAGCGCAACCTCCGCGTCCCCCTGGCCGGCATCGCCGAGATGGCCCGGCGCGCGCACGTTCCTTTTCGCACCCCCGAGATTGCCATCCGCACCGGCGACACCTCGCAGGCCGAGCGGGCGCGCTTCCGCCGTCACCCCGCGGACATCCTGATCACCACACCGGAATCGCTCTACCTGCTGCTCACCTCGGAATCCGCAGCGGCCCTGCGCACCGTGGACACCGTCATCGTCGATGAAATTCACGCCCTGGTGCCGACCAAACGCGGTGCCCACCTGGCTCTGAGCCTTGAACGGCTCGAGGCCGCGGCTCAGCAGCGGCTCCAGCGCATTGGCCTGTCGGCGACCCAGCGCCCCCTCGAAGAAGTCGCGCGTTTCCTCGGAGGAACCGAACCCGACCGCGCATCGGATAGCCGCAGGCAGCGGCCGGTCACCATCGTCAATGCCAGCGAGCCGAAACGGCTGCAGCTCCGCGTTGAACTTCCCGTCGAGGACCTGGCGAAGCAGACTCCGTCAGAGCCGCCGGCCAACGGCGAGGCTCCCCGGCGGCCGTCCATCTGGACGACCATCCCGCCGCGCTTGCTCGCGATTATCCGGCAGCGGCGGTCGACCCTCATCTTCGTCAACAACCGGCGCACGGCGGAGCGCCTTGCGGGCGCCATCAACGATCTGGCGCAGGAGACGATCCCTGCCAATGCGCCGGGATCCCCGGCCCTGGCCCGTGCGCATCATGGATCGCTCGCCGCCGCGCAGCGCCGTGAAATCGAGGAGCAACTGAAGGGCGGACAGATCCGCGCGCTGGTCGCCACTTCGTCTCTCGAGCTGGGCATCGACATGGGCGCCATCGATCTGGTCATTCAGATTGAAGCGCCGCCCTCCGTGGCCAGCGGCATGCAGCGAATCGGCCGCGCCGGTCACCGCGTGGGAGTAGTCAGCGAGGGCATCATCTTCCCAAAATTCCGCGCTGACCTCGTGGCCTGCGCCGCGGTCACGCGCGCCATGCACGAAGGCCTGGTGGAATCGACCGCCATGCTGCGTAATCCGCTGGATGTGCTGGCGCAGCAAATCGTAGCGACCGTAGCGCAACCGCCGCGCATGACAGAGCCGCGCGGCAAAGGCCAGCCTCCGCGCGAACCGGCGATCACTGTCGACGATCTGTTCGCTCTTGTGCGCGGCGCCGCCCCATTCGCTTCCCTGCCTCGCCCCACGTTCCACAATGTGCTCGATCTGCTTTCGGGCCTCTATCCCTCCGATGAATTTACCGAGCTGCGCCCGCGCGTTACCTGGGATCGCACGGCCAATCTCCTCACTCCGCGCGAAGGCGCGAAAACGCTGGCGATTCTCAACGGCGGGACAATTCCGGACCGCGGCCTCTACGGCGTATTTCTCTCCGGCGAGCACAAAAAGCCCGTCCGCGTGGGCGAACTGGACGAGGAGATGGTCTTCGAGAGCCGTGTGGGCGACATCTTCGCTCTCGGCGCGTCCAGCTGGCGTATCGATGAAATCGCGCACGATCGCGTTCTGGTCTCGCCGGCGCCCGGACAGCCCGGCAAGCTGCCCTTCTGGCACGGCGACCGGGCGGGCAGGCCGCTTGAATTCGGCCGCCGCATCGGCGCGCTCGTGCGGGAACTGCGCGCGTTTCCGCCGAACGCCGCCATCAGCCGGCTGGTGCGCGAGCACGACCTCGATCCCCAGGCCGCGGAAAGCCTGCTGCAATATCTTGCCGACCAGGCCGCGGTCACAGCCGTCGTCCCCGACGACCGCAATATCGTCGTCGAGCGCATACGCGACGAAATGGGCGACTGGCGCGTCTGCGTCCTCACGCCCTTCGGCAGCCGCGTGCACGCTCCCTGGGCCATGGCGGCGACAGCGCAGATCGCGAACGCCGGCGGACCGCATGTGGAATCGATGTGGACCGACGACGGCTTTGTGCTGCGATTTCCAGACGTCGATGCACCTCCCGATACGTCGCGCTTGCTCCCTGATCCTGAAGCCGTGACCGACCTGGTCGTCGCGCAGCTCAGCGGCACGGCCCTGTTCGCCGCAAAATTCCGCGAAGCCTCCGCACGCGCCCTGCTGCTGCCCCGCCGCCGCGCTCAGACCCGCTCTCCGCTGTGGCAGCAGCGCAAGCGCGCCGCGGATTTGCTGGCGGTCGCGTCACGCTATCCCTCATTTCCCATGTTGCTGGAGGCATACCGCGAATGCCTTCGCGACAACTTCGACATGCCGGCGTTGGTCGATCTCCTGCGCTCCATCAAAGATCGCGCCATTCAGGTGCATGTCCTCGACACGCAAAAGGCATCGCCGTTCGCGGCCTCTCTGCTCTTCGGGTATGTGGGCAATTTCATTTACGACGGCGACGCGCCGCTCGCCGAACGCCGGGCGCAGGCGCTCTCCATCGATCAAAGCCAGTTGCGCGAACTGCTGGGCGACGCGGATTTGCGCGAACTGCTCGATCCCATCGCCATCAGCGAAGTCGAGGCCCAGTTGCAGATGCTGGGCGAAATGCAGAAGGCACGATCGGCGGACGCGATTCACGACACGCTCCTGCGCCTGGGCGACTTATCGCGCCCTGAGGTTGCCATGCGAGTGGCGTCGCCGGATCTCATGTCGTCGTTACCTTCTTTGGAGCTGGCGCAGCGCATCCTGCCGGTCACAATCGCAGGCGAAACCCGCTGGATCGCCGTCGAAGACGCAGCCCGCTACCGCGACGCCCTGGGGATCGCGCTGCCGGCCGGGCTGCCGAAAGCGCTGTTATCGACGGTCACCACACCGATCGTCGAACTGGTGCGCCGCTATGCGCGGACGCACGGGCCCTTTACGCTCGACGAAATTACCAGCCATTTCGGATTCGACGCACGCGCCGTCGAATCCGCGCTGCGCTCGCTCACCCTCGACGAACGCATTCTCGAAGGCGGATTCCGTCGTGGCGGGGCGCATCGCGAATGGTGCGACGCAGAATCGCTGCGCCTGATCCGCAATAAGTCACTGGCGCGGTTACGGAAAGAGATTGAGCCGGCCGAGCCGCGCCTGTTCGCGCGTTTGCAAACGCATTGGCACGGCATCCTCGCAAAGCGCCATGGCCTCGACGCGCTACTGGACACGATTGAAGCGCTGCAGGGCGCGCCATTGCCGGCGTCGTTGTTGGAATCGCAGATTCTGCCCGCTCGACTCGCCCGTTACACGCAGCGCGATCTCGACACGCTGATTGCCGCCGGCGAAGTGGCGTGGTGCGGCGTGGATTCGGTCGGCGAACGCGACGGTCGCATCGCTCTCTACCTGGCCGATCGCCTGGCCGGTTTGCTGCCTCTGCGCACTGGGCCGCAAGCGCCGCCAACGCCGCGTGAGGAAGCGCTCCTGGCCGAACTGGCCCGCGGCGGAGCGATGTTCTTCCCCAACCTGCACGAAGCGGCCGGCGGCGGCTATCCTGGAGAAACCGTCGACGCCCTGTGGAATCTGGTGTGGCGCGGCCAGGTGACCAACGACACGCTGCACGCCCTGCGCGCCCACCTCGAAAAGCCCGAAACTTCGCGCTCATCGAAGCGCGTGCACAATCAGGCCGCCTTTCGTTCGCGCCGCACCACCCCGCCCAGCGCACAGGGGCGTTGGGCGCTTGCCCCGTCCATCGACCGCACCACGCCCGCCGCGCAGACGGCCTGGAGTCACGCCCTGGCGCAGCAACTGCTCCAGCGCTATGGCATCGTCACCCGCGAAACCACCGCCCAGGAGAATGTGCCTGGGGGATTCAGCGCGGTCTACGAAGTGCTGAAGGCCCTGGAAGCCCGCGGGCAGGTGCGGCGCGGCTATTTCGTCGCCGGCCTCGGCGGCGCGCAGTTTGCTGTTCCGGCTGCGGTGGAGTTGCTGCGCTCACTCGGCGCAAACTCGCCGGATAAGCCGGAGATGGTCTCTCTCGCGGCGGCCGACCCTGCCAATCCCTGGGGCAGCGTCCTGCGCTGGCCCGCTGCGGAAGATGCGATGCTCACGCGATCGGTGGGCGCCAGCGTGATCCTGCGCAACGGCGACCTGGTCGCCTACCTGCGGCGCAACAATCCCGCGATTCATGTCTTCCTGTCTGCCGACGAGCCGGACCGCTCGACTGTGGCGCGCGATCTGGCCGCGTTCCTCGCGAATATGGCACAAACGCTGTTACAGAATCCGGAAATGCGCCATCACGGCGGGTTGCTCATCGATTCAATCGGCGGGCAGCCCGCATACCAGCACTTTCTCGCCGGTTTCCTCAAGGAAGCTGGCTTCCACCCGTCGCCCCGCGGTTACCACGTCCGCTTCGTGCGCACCGCAACGTGATGCTCGCGCAGCCGGCCGGATCCTCGGCGCGAAGCGCGTACGCCTGGACGGCAAGTCCCTAGTGGATGGTCTTCATCCGCCGCTGCATGTAATCCATCAGCAGGTATTCACCCAGCGTCTCCGGCGTGGTGAAATAGGCCTTCCCCTTGCACATCTGCGTGACCTTCTGCACAAACTGCACCAGACCGAAATCCGACGCGAGCATGAACGTATTGATCAGGATGTTCGACCGCTTGCAGCGCGCCACCTCTTCCAGCGTTTCGCTGACGACCAGCGGATCGAGACCGAAGGCGTTTTTGTAAATCCGGCCATCGGGCAACGTGAGCGCAGACGGCTTGCCGTCGGTGATCATCACAATCTGTTTCATGTCCTTGCGCTGCCGCTGCAGAATGCGCTGCGCCAGACGCAGCCCCTCGCGGGTATTGGTGTAATACGGACCAACCTTCACCCGTGCCAGTTGCGACACCGGCAGCTCTTCAGCCGAATCGTGGAAGAGCACCAGCGAAAGCGTGTCGCCGGGATACTGCGTGCGGATCAGGTGCGCCATCGCCATCGCGACCTTCTTCGCCGGCGTGAAGCGGTCCTCGCCGTACAGGATCATCGAGTGCGAGCAATCGAGCATCACCACCGTCGCGCACGAGCTTTGGTACTCCGACTGGTGCACCTGCAGGTCGCTGTATTCAAGATTCAGCGGCAGCGTCAGCCCCTCCCGCGCAATCGCGGACTTGAGCGTTGCGGGAGCGTCCAGGTTCAGCGTGTCGCCGAATTCGTACGGCTGCGTGCCGCCGCTGGTTTCGACGCCTGTCGCATAATGCCGAGTATCGTGGCGTCCCAGACTGGCCTTGCCCAGCGAGCCCAGCAGATCGCGGAGCGTCTTGTAACCCAGAAAATCGAGACTCTTGTCGGTCACTTCAAAGCGCGCGTCGGTCTGCGCGCCGCCCGTCTGCCCCGGCGACTGCGGCTGTCCTTCGGGGTTCTCCGACTGCTCGGTAGAGATGTAGTTTTCGCGCTCCAGGCGATCCATGAGCTTGTCGATCAGCTCGTCGAGACGCCCATCGGCGGCCATCTGATCGATCTTCTGCTGCAGGCTCTCGTCGAAGGCATCGCCCTGTTCGAGCGCGCGCCGCAGTGCCTCCCGCAGGTCCTCCATCGTCTGGTCCAGGTCCTGAAATTCCGCGAGGGGATTTTCGAACCCGGAGTCGAGGAAGTAGTCCGAGAGCGCCTTGAGCAGGTCGTCCATGCTCAGTTCGCTGGCCAGATCGCCCGTGAATTTGGTGTAGCGAACGCTCTTCATACCAAGTTCCTGGTTCTTAGTTGCTGGTTGTTAGTGGCGGATGGTTGAGAACAACTAGCAACTAGTCACTAGTCACTAGTCACTGACAACTAGAAACTAATTAAAGCTGCCCCGCCGCGATCGCCGCGTCTGCCATTGCTCGTAGTCGCGCTCTGCTTCCACGCGCTCCACGTTCTTTTCCTGCGGCTGTTTGCGCTGCGCAGAGAAGCTGCGCTCCTCGTTGCGGCTGATCCGCCGATGCGCGCACATCCCTTCCAGCAGAAATTCCGCCGCCGCGGTCACGACTTCCGCCGGATCGCTGCCTTTCACGCCCAGCGGCGCCAGCTTATCCACCAGTCCCTGGATCTGCTTCAGTTCCTCCACGGTAGCCTTGGCCGCCTGCTCGTCAGAAACCTTCACCGTTCCGCCCAGGTTGAACCACTGCTCGATCTGCTGCGTGTTGACGTCGCCAAAATACTTGTCGAAGATTTTGCCGATAGCGCCGCGCACGATATCGCGGACCACCGTGTCGGCGCCCTTCATCTCCCCTTCATACTCCAGCTCCAGCTTGCCCGTAATGCCGGGCAGCGCGCTGTAGAGATCGCCCACGCGCGGCGCAACGCGCGCCTCGCCGTGCAGCAGAGCACGGCGCTCCGCATTCGAAACGGCCAGCTCGAGCGTCGAGATCGGCAGCCGTTGGCTCACACCGCTGCGCTTGTCCACCTTCTTGTCCTCGCGCGCGGTGAACGCTACCTGCTCGATCACTTCCCGCAAATATTGCGGAATCGCGGCGTCGCCCATCGCGCGCTCGGTCCACGCTTCCTGCGCCGTAATCGCGATGCCCTCTGCCAGCGTTTCGGGGTAATGCGTGCGAATCTCCGAGCCGATGCGATCCTTCAGCGGCGTCACAATCTTGCCCCGCGCCGTGTAGTCCTCCGGATTCGCGCTGAACACCAGAGCGACGTCCAGTTCCAGCCGCACCGGATAGCCCTTAATCTGCACATCGCCTTCCTGCATGATGTTGAAGAGCGCGACCTGAATTTTTCCCGCCAGGTCCGGCAGTTCGTTCACGGCGAAGATGCCGCGATTGGCGCGCGGCAGCAGGCCGTAGTGCATGGTCATTTCGCTGGCCAGGTCGTGACCGCCGCGCGCGGCCTTAATCGGATCGAGATCGCCGATCAGATCCGCCACCGTCACGTCGGGGGTCGCCAGTTTCTCCACGTAGCGCTCGTCGCGCGCCAGCCATCCCAGCGGCGTGGCGTCGCCCTGCTCCACGATCAGGTCGCGGCAGCGGCGGCAGAGCGGCAGGTACGGATTGTCGCGAATCTCGCAGCCGGCCACGTACGGCAAATGCTCGTCGAGCAGCGCCGTCAGCGCGCGCAGAATGCGGCTCTTCGCCTGGCCGCGCAGTCCGAGCAGAATAAAGTTCTGTCGCGAGAGCACGGCGTTCACGATCTGCGGAACCACGCTGTCCTCGTAGCCGATGATCCCCGGAAAGATCGCCTCGTGCGCCCTGAGCCGCGCAATCAGATTCTCGCGCATTTCGTCCTTCACGCTGCGGATGCGCAGGCGCGTCTCCGGATAGTCGCGGCTGGCCCGCAGCTCTCCCAGAGTCTGCGGCAAGTGTGCCGCGCGATGTGCACTCTGCGAAGCTGCGTTCCGCTGCGGCGTCTGCGCCGGCGAGGTCTGTCGAGGTCCCATCAGTGACTCCTGTCCCTTGGCTCGTTGTTCGGGGTGGGTTTTCGTTTGTTGGACGCTGCCGAGCCGCGTGGCGTCGCAACTCTTTCTACATTATCGGGCCGGCAGGGGTGTCGCCGGCCGCGACGTGCAGCTTCGGCAGCATTTCATTGTAGAAATCGCGCAACCGGATGGTCCGATCCGCATCCGAGCGGCTGCCCAGCAGTTGCTGCTTGAATCCCAGATCCGAAGGCAGCGCGTCGGCCAGCTGGAAAGCGACCGGCGCGTTCAGATCCAGGTGGACGGCAGGCGCCTGAATCCCCGCCAGATGCATGGTGGCGAAATGCAGGGCAGCGCATTCTTCCCGCTGCGGACGCGTGGAGCCTTCGCCCTCGTCCTCGAAGAAATCGACGTCCGCCTGCAAAAAAATCCGTGACTCGTCGAGGCCGTCGATTTCGAAGCGCCGCACTCCTTCGCACAGGATGTCCAGGCGGCCGTCCGGATACTGCTCGACCACCCGGATCACCTTCGCCGTGCAGCCGACGATCGCCAGCTGATCTCCCTCCGCGCGCACGACTCCGAACTCCATCTCCTGCTTTACGCATTCGCCGATCATCTCGCGATAGCGCTGCTCGAAGATGTGCAGCGGCAGCGCCGCTCCTGGGAAAAGCACCGTGTCCAGGGGGAACAGGGGGATTCTCATGATGCAGACATTATGCTCGCGCCGGCAGCTTCCGGGGCGCGAGTATTGGACTTTATGTTCGTGGCTTTGGAAGCACTCTCGCCCGACCGCCTCCCCCCACCGATTCATCCGCCGATCAGCCCAGCATTTCCAGATCGTCGAGCATCGCCTGCATCTCGCGCAGCGCATGCTGGTTACCGGTGCGGCGCGCGCTGCCGATGCCCTCTGTCAGCCGCTGTTTCGCCTCCGTCTCGCGCCTCGCCTTTGCCAGGGTCTGCGCCGACATAAAATAGCCCGCCGTGTAATCGGGATGATCGGCCAGCAGGCGATCGAATTCAGCCAGCGCCGTCTCGGTTTCGCCGCGCCCGGCAAACTCCATCGCCAGACCGTAGCGCGCAAAGGCGTTCTGCGGATCCTGCTCGAGTATTTCCTTCAGCGTTGCAATCTTGTCCATAACTCTCTCTATGATTCCCTGGCGCGGGCGGAATGTGCAAAGAAGTGCCCTGGAGATCGAGCGCCGCATCATGGCGAAATCGAAGCCGCGTCCCGCTCTCTCCAGGCTGCGCTCCTTTGCGCGCAACCTCTCCGCCCCGTAAGCTAACAGAAAGGAGAGCCGCACATGGAGTTGAACGGCCCCGCGCTGCCCGCGCGCACGGTGGCGCAGTCGCAGTCGGAGATGACCGAGCTGATCCTGCCCAACGACACGAACACGCTCAATAATTTGCTCGGCGGACGACTCATGAATTTCATCGATCTGGTCGGCGCAATGGCGGCGTACCGTCACGCCCGCAGCCACGTCGTCACCGCGTCCATGGAGCACATCGACTTCATCGCGCCTGTCCATGTCGGCGATCTGCTCATCCTCAAATCGTCGTTGAACCGCGCGTTCAAAACCTCCATGGAAGTCGGCGTGAAGGTCTGGGTCGAAAACACGCTGGCAGGCGTAATGCGGCACGTCGCTTCGGCCTACCTCACCTTCGTTGCGATCGATTCGCAGGGTCGCCGTCTTCCCGTTCCCCCGCTGGAAACGCAAACCGACGACGAACGCCGGCGGTTTGACGATGCCGGCCGGCGCCGCGAGATGCGCGAAGCCGAAGCCAGGCGCCGCAAGATTCCCAAATTCGAGCCGGCCACGCCGGTCAAGGCCTAACGCAGAAAGCACTGGCGCGTCGCGCCCGAGGATTCCATTCATGGCTCATGCTCAAGCTCCCCCACCCCCTACCGCGCTGCCCGGCGTCCACTCCATTGTCGCCATCGGATCGGGAAAGGGCGGCGTGGGCAAAACCACTGTCGCCGTCAATCTGGCCATCGCGCTGGCGCAACTCGGTCACCGCGTCGGCCTCATCGACGCCGACATCTACGGCCCCAACGTTCCGCTCATGATGGGCACAGCGCGCCAACCGTCGATTCTGCCCAACAACCAGATCGAGCCGAACGTGGCGCACGGCGTCAAAGTCATCTCCATCGGCTTTATCTCTCCCGGCGATAAGCCGCTGGTTATGCGCGGCCCCATGCTGCACCAGATCATTCGCCAGTTCCTGCAGCAGGTGGAGTGGGGCGAGCTCGATATTCTGCTGGTCGACCTGCCGCCTGGCACCGGCGACGTCGTCATTTCCCTGGTGCAGACGGTTCCTCTCACCGGCGCTGTCGTCGTCACCACGCCCTCTGACGTCGCGCTCCAGGACGCGCGCAAGGCCCTCGAGATGTTCCATCAGGTCAATGTTGAGGTGCTGGGCGTCGTCGAAAACATGAGCCACTTCACTTGCCCGCACTGCCATCAGGAAATCGACATTTTTGCCAGAGGGGGAGCCGAGCGGACCGCGCAGCAGTTCAATATTCCGTTTCTGGGTTCCGTCGAACTGGTGCCCGCCATCCGCGAGGGCGGAGACAAGGGAGTGCCGGTGGCGTTGGCTGGACCGGAATCGCCACACGCCGCGCCGTTCTACGCCATTGCCATCAATGTGTTGGAACGCGCCCAGGCCAAGGCGCAGAAGACCGAAAACATCTTTGAAGTCAGCTAATCAGCTGACCGGCGCAGGGTAATCCGTCAGCATGGGCATGGCACCGCGGCTTCCGCTCATCAGTCCCTTCACCCTTTCCAGAATGAACGTCGGGTGGATCGGCTTGGCCAAAATGTCGAACATGTAGCCTTTTTTCGCCGCCTCTTCCAGCAGAATGCTTGTCTTTTCGTGCCCGGAGACCAGCAGCAGATGGCAAGCGGGATGGTTGGCCCTCATCACAATCGCTAGATCGATCCCATTCATTCCAGGCAGGTTCACATCCAGCAAGGCCATATCGGGCACGCAGGTGGCGATATTTTCGATGGCCTCCTCGGCGGAGTACGCCACGCGCGCATCGTAGCCGTGCATGCGGAAAATTGCGGCAAGCGTATCCGCAATGGCCTCATCGTCATCAACGATCAATACGGTGGTCCGGGAATCGATGGGCATCGGGAGCCTCACCCTCCTAGATGCAAATTCACCGCCAAACGCCGGACGCGACCGGATTTATTCGCAACCCGGCGAACCCCATGCACCCTGCAGGGTTTATGACCGTGCCTCAGGCGCTGTGCTAGGATGCGGCCATCGGAGGGAACTCCATGTCACCTTTCTCCCGGCGCGAATTTCTCAGAACCGGAGCCGCTGCGGGCGCTCTGGCCGGCCTCGGCACCCTCCCGCTGGCCGCGGAAAAGCAAACCGCCACCGACTGGGTGACCCTCGGCAGGAGCGACCTCAAGGTCACGCGCCTCGCCTTCGGGACCGGCACCTACAGCGGCGCGTTGCAGCGCAACCTGGGACAGGAAGGGTTCAATCGCCTCGTCCGCCACGCCTACGACAGCGGCATCCGCTTCTTTGAGACTTCAGACTCCTACGACGGGATGCACAGCATGCTCGGCATTGCGCTCCGCGGCCTGCCCCGCGACAGCTACCGCATCATGACCAAGGTGACCACCGAGGATGCCATGGATCCGCAGCAGAAGATCGATGATCTGCGCCGCCAGGTGAACAGCGACTACTTCGACATTCTGCTGCTCCACTGGCAGCACACCGGCAGCTGGGTGAACGACACGCGCCACTGGCAGGACGCGGTGGTCGTTGCGCAGAAACGCGGTGCGGTCCGCGTCCGCGGCGCATCGGTGCACGGCCTGCCGGCTCTCCGCCAGGTGCCCTCCTTCGACTGGCTGCAGGTGGCGATGATCCGCGTCAATCACAAAGGCTCGCGCATGGACACCGAAGTCGCCGACGGCCCCGGCCTCGGCAATGTCTCCGAGGTCGTCAGCCATATCCATCAGGCGCGCGCCGCGGGCATGGGCGTCATCAGCATGAAGCTCACCGGCGAGGGAACCTTCAGTCGCGAAGACCGACAGAAGGCGATGCAGTTCGCCTTCCGGAATGCAGGCGTCGACAGCGTAACCGTCGGCTACAAGAACAACGCAGAAGTCGACGAGGCGATCGAGAACATCAACATCGCGCTGGCCTGATTTCTCGTCTTTCGCCCTACACCGCGCGCAGCAGCATGCAGGTAATGTCGTCATGCTGCGGCGCCTGCTCCACAAAGCGGTCGATGTCCGCGAACAGGTGACTCAGCAGCAGCGCCGGAGGCAGCTGCGCGCCCCAGTGCATCATCGTCAGCAGGCGATCTTCGCCGTACTGCGCCTGCGCATTGTTTTCCGCTTCCACAACTCCATCGGTGAACGCCACCAGCCAGTCCCCTGCCTCCAGCGTCACTTCCGCTGACGCGTAAGCCGCCGCATCCAGCACGCCCACCGGAATGCCCCCCACATCCAGCCGCTCCACGGCCCCCGACTTGCGCAGCAGAATTGGATTGTTGTGCCCCGCGTTCACATACGTCAGCCTGCGCATCGCCGGATCGTATTCAGCGACGAACGCAGTGGTAAACCGGCGGCCATTCTGGCTGTTGCTGCACGCATACCGATTGATGCGTGCCACCAGCTCGGTCAGTGGACCCGGCGTGCCGCTCAGGGTCTTCAGGCTGGCCTGGAACGTAGCCATCAGCATGGCGGCGGGAACGCTCTTCCCCGCCACATCCGCTACGGCGATTAGAAAATGCGGACTCTCCCCGTCCACACCCGGCCGTGGAAAAACATCGTAATAGTCGCCCGCAACCGTATTCGCCGGACGCGTCGTAAAGGCAATCTCCAGCCCCGGCACCGGCGGCGGAGTCGCCGGCAGAAGCCACGCCTGAATCTCCTTCGCGATCTGCAAATCGCGCTTCATCACAACGCGATCGCCCACTTCCATAATCAGCAGCGCCAGCAGCAGCAGCGCGGCCAGAAATTGAAAATCGGGCGTGCTGGTCGCCACATCGGTCGATCCGGAATGATACGTCCAGTTGCCGATCGGCAGAACCAGCAGCACCAGCGCCAGCAGCAGCAAAATCCGCCGCGCCGGCGTCAGCTTGTCCAGCACCGCCCAAAAAAACTGGCCCGCAACGTGCAGGACGTGGCGCCCCTTCGACTCGCCCTGAGGCCGCGCCGCGTCGACATCCTTCGAATACAGCCGATAGCTGGACCGCGCGTCGCTGTGGAACTGCCTCCACAGATCGTTCAGCTGCATGCCTTCCGTCACGCGCTGCCAGAATCGATGCACGCGCTCGGAAAAGGTAGGTTCCGCCATTGCCTCTCGCCCCTGTTCGCTGCCTCGCGCAGCGTCTCGAACCCCGCGCTGCCCTCGGCGGCTCTTCCACCCTAGTGTAAGGGTCCACAGCGGACGGGTTTCCCGACGGGCGCACAACCGCGTCCTCGACTACAACCTGGCCAGCTTCGCTTCGAGATCGGGAACGTAGCTCACCTGCGCGTCCGGCTCCATTTTCCGCGCCGCGGCGATCGCCTGCTGCCACGCAGTGCGCGCCGCGTCCTTGTATCCCGAGGCGGCTTCCGCGTCACCCAGCGCCGTCTCCGCAAACAGATCGCCCGGCGCGATCGCCGCGCCCTGCTGCGCCACCGCCAGGGCCTGCGGCATTGCGTGCTTGCCCATCAGACTGTAAGCGGCGAGCATCCGGCTCAGCGCCGCGGCTTTTTGCATATGCAACGTGCCCGTGTAGACGAAGACGCTGTCGTCGATCACCTCCGCTGGCTGCATCTTCTGAAAATCGCGGTAAGGATTCGCCAGCCCGCTGGGCCATTCGCAGCCGCTCAGATCGCCCGCGCTGATCAGCACCGTCCCATGAATCACCGGCGGAACAATCTCCCAGCCACCCAGCCAAAACGTATCCAGCGTGGGCAGCGCATGACAGTGAATCCCGTAAACCGCGGGATCGATCTCCGGCCGAGCGAAATACGCGAACCAGCACTCGTCGTTGGGATGCCGATCCTGCCAGTCCTTCACCTGATAGAGTTGCTGCGCCCAGTCCACATTCGCATCGCTCAGCAAATTGTGCGTGTTCTTCGCTCCGCCCCACGCCAGGTTGGCGAAGGCAATCTGGTTCGGATAGGTCGCGAGCGACGCCGCCAAATGCGCGGCAATCAGCGCAGCCACCACCCCCGACCATACGCGCGATCCGCTGCCCAGAGCCGCAGCCCCGGCCCCGGCAAAAATCGCGGCCATCGCATACAGCGGCAGAATGTGGCGCGCTCCAATGTCGATGCCGCTCGCCATCGCAATCGCCAAATAGACGGCCCCCGGCGCCAGCAGCCAGATCAATTCCCTTGTCCGCCCAATGCGCCCCGTGACCGCCGCCCATCCCGCCAGCAGGACCAGCCCCAGCAGGCCCAGCGTCGACTTGATCAAAATGACCGACGGGAAGTAATACCAAACGCCGTGCGCATGCACCGTGTCGAAAATAAACGTCGGATAAAACTGCGCCATCCGCTTTACATCCGCCATGCCCATCAGATAGGACTCGGGCAGCAGATGCAGGTGCGCGACCGCCATCACCGCGCCCGCGTCCAAATGGCTGAGTGGCCGCACATAGTCCGCGAGCGATGTGCTGAGTTCCAGCCCCGCCGGCCGCGCGGCATAGCGGAATCCATAGAACGCCCACAGCACCGCCGCCGCAATCACCACGATCCCCGCAAATGCACCGCACAGGCGCAGCGCCTGGCGCAGCCGCGTCCCTTTGGCCGCCCGCACAATCTCATAGATCAGCGCAGGGGCCATCATCGGGATAAAGAGAATGCCGGAGTGCTTGGTCGCCGCCAGCAGCCCCGCCGTCAGCCCCGCGACCAGTAACCGCGCGGCGCTGGGCCGTGTCACATAACGGTAGAACGCATAAATCGAAGCAAGGAAGAACAACGTAACGCCAATATCCGTCGTCACCAGGCCCGAGTGACCCATGATGTTGGGATCGAAGACCAGCAGCACCAGCGCGATGAGCGCAGCGCCGGTCCCAAACCACTCCCGCGCGGCGAAGAAGACCACCAGCGACAAGCCCCACGCCAGCAGCCCCGCCGCCATCCGCATGCGAAACACCAGCCGCTGGCTGGCTCCATCGTTGCGCGCCAGCCAGTCGCGCCCGTCGAGATACGCCTCCGTCTTGAAGTCGCGCCCCTGCAGAGGCGGTATCCATAGCTTGTCGTGCAGGATCGGCGCCGTCGCCAGCAGTTTCACCAGCGGCGGATGCTCCGGGTTCAGCCCGTAGTCGCCGGTCTTCCACATCATGTACCCGGCAAACATGTGGTTGTCTTCGTCGAACGTCAGCGACTCGCGATGCACCAGCGTCGCCACCAGTCCCGCCTGGATCGCCAGCAGCGCGATCACCGCCAGCACCACCCGCTTCCCCATTACCGCCATGCCTGCCGTCTCCTGTCGCCTGAAGGCAGGATTATAGTGTGCGACCCGGCGGCAACCCTTCCCGTATCCCACGCGTCTTCCTCTCGCGCGGAACTCACCCCGCAGTTTTTGCTACCTTGGAGAGTGATCGCCATGAAGCCCGTCCGCCTCGCCTCCCTCCTGATGGCCGTCATGCTCGCTGCGACCCTCGCCCTCGCGCAAACGGCCGAGCAGGATGCGCCACCAGCTCACGCCCATCGCGCGCTTCCCCGGGCCGTCGAGCCGCCCGCGCCCTTCAGCGCCTACAACGGCCATCCCAAGCTTGCCATCATCCTGGTCATCGACCAGTTCCGCGGCGACTACCTCGACCGCTGGCGCGCCGATTTCAAGGGCAAAGGCTTCGATCTCTTCCTCGATCACGGTGCGTACTTCCCCGATTGCTACTTCGACTACGCCAACACCAAGACCGCGCCCGGTCACTCCACCATCGGCACCGGAGCCTACACCGATGGCCACGGCATCTCCGGCAATGACTGGTGGGACCTGAGCCGCAATCAGCAGCGCCCGGTCTCCTCGGTCGAGGACGAGCGCTACAAGCTCGTCGGCCTGCCCGCATCCAGCATTCCCGCCGACGCCAAATATGTCACCGGCAGTTCTCCGCGCAACCTGCTGGCATCGACCGTCGGCGACGAGCTCCGTCTCGCCACCGAGGGCCAGTCAAAGGTCTTCGGCATCTCTCTCAAAGATCGCGCTGCGATTCTGACCGCCGGCTCCGCCGCCAACGGCGCCTTCTGGATCGATCCCGCCTCCGGATACTGGATCACCTCGTCGTTTTATATGCCGCAACTGCCGGACTGGGTGAACGCCTTCAACAGCGGCGGCGACATCGCGCAGGCCGAACAGGATGCCAACGCGGACAATTCTAAAAACTTCTACGAGGACGTGGGCAAAACTCCCGCAGCCAACACTTACGAGCTCAATTTTGCCGAGGCGCTGATCCAGGGCGAACAACTCGGCCAGGGCTCCGTCACCGACCTCCTGACCCTGTCGCTTTCCGCCAACGACATCATGGGCCACGGCGTCGGCCCCGATTCTCCCGAAGAACAGCAGATGGTCGACTCCCTCGACACCCAGCTCGACGCCTTCTTCACCTGGCTCGACAAAAACATCCCCGGCGGCCTGGGCAACGTCTGGATCGCGCTCACCGCCGATCACGGCATCGCCCCCATCCCCGCTACCGCCGCGCAGTACGGGCTCAACGCCGCCACCATCGACCTGCCCAAACTCTCCGCATCGTTGAACTACGCCATCAACATGAAGTTCTCTCCCGGCGAGAAGCTCGAATACATCCTGCCGCACCAGGATCTCCCGTACATCTCGCTGAACGAGTCCGAGTTCATGAAGGCCGGCATCAATGAGCAGGAAGCCGAGCAGGCCGTCCAGCTGGCGCTCCCGGGGGCAATGGATTCTCTGGTGCCGCGCCTCCCTGAGCCTCCGCCCAGCGACACGCCGCTCGCCAGTTCCGGCAAGCCTTCTCTGCAGCCTTCCGAGACGCGCCTGCCTCCTCGGCCCGCGCTCTTCCGCAGCTATACGCGCGAGCAACTGGCCGATGGCCCCTATCCGCCCACTCCCTGGGGCGAACTCCTCGCCCACAGTTACTCGCCCAATGGCGGCTGGTACGTCATGGTCATCCCCACCGATTTTCAAATGGGCGCAACCCACGGAACCAACCATTTCACCCCGTACTCTTACGATCGCCACGTTCCGCTGGGCTTCTACGGAGCTCCCTTCGCCACCGGCGTCTATCTCAACCGCGTCCAGCCTGTGGACATTGCCTCGACCTTCGCTGCGCTCCTCGGCATCAATCAGCCATCGGCCGCGGTGGGACACATCCTCACCGAGGCGCTGAAGCCCGCCGCCCAGGTCGCCTATCCGCGGGAAGCCCCGGCCCACGCGCATCACGCCGAACCCGCTCATCACGCGGCCGCCGCGCAATCTGCCGTACGGGAGAAAGCTCACCCACAATGAAGCCGGACATGCGCGTCCAGATTGCCGGCATCGAGCTGGTCAACCCCGTCATCGCCGCCAGCGGCACCTTTGGCTACGGCATCGAGTTCGAGGAAATCGTCTCCCTCCGCCGCATCGGCGGCCTCGTCACCAAAGGCATCTCCCGCGAGCCCATGGCCGGCAATCAGTCCCCGCGCCTCATTGAAACCAGCGCCGGCATGATCAACGCCATCGGCCTGCAGAACATCGGCGTCGAGAAATTCCTCGCGCAAAAACTCCCGCCCCTGCGTCACTACCCCACATGCGCCGTCATCGTGAACGTTTTCGGCAACCAAATTGACGACTATGTTGCCGTCATCGAAAAGCTCAACGAAGCCGAGGGCATTGCCGCCTACGAGCTCAACGCCTCCTGCCCCAACACGCGCCACGGCGGCATCGCCTTCGGGGCCGACACCGGCATGCTCTTCGATCTGGTCTCGCGCGCGAAGAGCAAATCCGTCCGCCCGCTCATCGTTAAGCTCTCGCCCAACGTCACGTCCATCTCCGCCATGGCCCGCGCTGCGCAGGACGCCGGCGCCGACGCCGTCTCCCTCATCAACACATTTCTCTCCCTGGCCATCGACGTGGAAACCCGCCGCTCGCGCCTCGCCAACATCACCGGCGGCCTCTCCGGCCCCGCCATCAAGCCCATCGCGGTGCGCATGGTGTGGGAAGCCGCGCAGGCCGTCAAAATCCCGGTCATCGGTCTCGGCGGGATCAGCTCGCCGGAAGATGCCGTCGAATTCCTGCTCGCCGGAGCCTCCGCCGTGCAGGTGGGCACCGCCAGCTACGCCGATCCCCGCGCCACCGAGCGCATCGCGCAGGGACTCGAGCAGTGGTGCGCGCGGCACCACGTCGCCCTCGTCGCCGAACTCACCGGCGCACTGGACGTCACCCCGCCCGCGCCGCCGTCAACCTCTGAATAATCCCGCAAGCGAAGCGCACTCCGCTGGGCCGCTTCACGCCCCGCGAATATCGAATCGCCGAATCAGCGCGTCCTCGAGGCGAAAGATGTGCCCCACCATCTGATCGGCGAGCAGATTTCCCCTCAGGTCGCGAACCACCTGATGCACCTCAACAATCACTTCGCCCTCAGGACCGCGAGCGAAGGCCACCGGTTCGACCCGCGGATCGACCATCGCCCACTGCCGCGTCCAGTAGGCCCGCACGCCCTCGCGCCCCTGCACGTAGCCGCCTTCCATGCCGTTCGCCCACAGCACATCTGTATGCAGCGAGGCCAGCACCGCCTCCATAGCGCGTGCGTTGAATCGCTCGTAAATATGCCGTAAGAATTCCTCTTCGGTAACCGTGTCGATCTCCTCCGGAATGGCCCTTTCATCGGTATACACTGAGCTATCCCCCGGCAACTTACGCCCGGACAATCACCGCATGGGATTTCTCAGCTCGCTCTTCTTTCCGTGGGGCATCATCCTGCAGGCTTTGGCGATCCTGCATTTCATTCGCCGCCGGCCGGACACCTATTGGCTTTTCGTCATCATCTTCCTCGGGCCGCTCGGCGCAGTGATCTATCTCCTCGTGGAAGCCGCCCCCGACCTCAGCTTTCTCGGCAGCCAGTCGGCTCGCGGATTCTCCCGCCGCAAGCGCATTCGCGAACTCGAAGCGCTCTCTCAGGTCAACTCCGCCGTCGGCGTCATTGAAGAGCTCGGCGATCTGTATATGGACGAAGGCCGCCTCGCGCCGGCCCGCGCCGCTTTCGACCAGGCCATCGCGCGCGGATCCACCACACTCGATCCGTTCTACCGCCGTGGCGCGTGCGCCGTGCTGCTGGGCGATGCCGCCGCAGCGATTCCTGACCTCGAGCGCGTCGTAGCGAAAGAGCCGGATTACGATTTTCACCGCGCAGCCGGTCTGCTGGCGCAGGCCTACGCCATGACCGGACAGAAAGAAAAAGCCGAAGCGCTCTTTCGCGAGTCCACCAAGCTCTCCACGCTGTCGGAAACGTATCTCAATTTTTCCAATCTTCTTGCTTCCGAGGGCCGCAACGCCGAAGCCCGCGAATGGGCGCGCAAGGTCCTCGAAAAAGCGCCCGCCATGCCTGGCTATCTGCGCCGCCGCGAGCGCCCGTGGTTTCGCCGCGCGCGCAAAGCCCTCCGCCGCCTGCCCGCCTAGCCGCGAATCATCGCCCGCATGCAGAAACGGGAGCAGCCGTAGCTGCTCCCTTTCTCAATCGACGCCTACCGCGCGCCCACCAGCGCGTCAGCGGACTCCGTCGCCGGCTCGCACACCTCCGGCCCGCCCGCCTCCAGAAACGGACGCCCGTAATAGCTGTCCAGCAGCAGCGTGCGCAATTCGCCAATCAGCGGGAAGCGCGGATTCGCTCACGTGCACGGATCGTCGAACGCTTCCTCGGCGATGGTGTCCACTTTGGCCAGAAAATCAGCTCCCGCCACGCCCGCAGCCTGAATCGACCCCGCAATTTCCAGGTCGCTGTTCAGCTCCTCGCCCCACGCCAACAAATGCCGCACTCTCTGAATCCGCGCGACCCGCCTCCCAACGACGCGTAGCCTTCCAGCCATCAGCCCTGTAGACTGCCTGTCGGGGCGAACCAGGTCCACGCGAGACGCCTCTCCCCCGGAGATCCAGGATGCACCCACACAAAATTGCACTCGCCATGGCGGCGCTGTTCGCCGCTGGATTCGCCTCCGCGCAGAACCCATCCCCCGCCGCCCCGCCCGAAATTCGGACACAGCAAGGTACCGTGCGCGGTCAATTCGATGCGCGGGGACAGGCCATCTTCCAGGCAATCCCCTATGCCGCCCCGCCGGTCGGCGATTTGCGCTGGCAGCCGCCCCAACCCGCAGCCTCCTGGACCGGCGTGCGCGACGCAACCGCCGCTCCCCCTGCCTGCATGCAGGTGGACTGGGGCTGGAACGCCCACGATGCCCACGATGACTCCGAAGACTGCCTTTACCTCAACATCGCCACTCCCTCGCTCCACCCGGCGCATCCTCTGCCGGTCTTCTTCTGGATTCACGGCGGCGCCAACTACAACGGCTCCGGGCATTATTCGAACGGTCAGACCCTGACGCAGCATGGCATCCTCCTGGTCAGCATTAACTACCGTCTCGGCGTCTTTGGATTCCTCGCGCTGCCGCAGCTCACCGCGAAATCTCCGTACCACAGCGCCGGCAACTACGCGCTGCTCGATCAGATGGCCGCGTTGCGCTGGGTGCGCGACAACATCGCCGCATTCGGCGGCGATCCCCACAACATCACCATCGCTGGACAGTCCGCCGGCGCGATCGACGTCGGCATGCTGCTCACGACTCCCGCCAGCGACGGCGTCTTTCAGCAAGCCATTTCCGAAAGCGGCGGCGCGATTGCGCCAAACCCGATTCTGCCCACGCTCGCCGAGGCCGAAGCCCTGGGACAAACCTTTGCCGAGTTCGCCGGGGCTCCCGCCGGTCCGGACCAGCTCGCTGCGTTGCGAAAGCTCTCCGCCGCCGATCTTCTCGATGCCGCCCATCGCTTCACCGCCCCCGACAAGGAAGGCGTGCCCACGCACCAGGGCCCCGAGCTGATCGTCGACGGATGGGTTCTGCCCATCCAGCCCGCGGCCGCGGTGCGCGAGGGCAAGTCCCATCAGGTCCCGCTCCTGATCGGCAACAACATCCAGGAGTTTTCCTTCGGAGGATCGAGCGTGATCCAGCCGAATGCTCCGCCTGATCCGCCGGACGGTCTGCGCAAGGCGATCGACCACGCGTTTGGCAACGAAGCCCCCGACGCGATTGACGCGTACGGCCTCGCCCATGCCGATGCGCCGCCCGTCGACCCCAATCTCGGATCAGCCGGCACGCAGCTCATGACCGACACCCTCTTCCGCTGTCCCGCCCGCATCGCCGGTGAGTGGATGTCGCAGAATGGACACTCCGTGTGGGAATACCAGTTCGAGCGCGCGCTGCCGGGCAGCGGATCGACTGCCACGCGCCACAGCGGCGAATTGCCCTATGTCTTCGGCTGGGCGCAGCGGCCCGGCCCAGGCATCATGGGCGCGACCTACGAAGACGCCGACGTATCCCTCTCCGAACAGATGCAGGACTACTGGACCAACTTTGCAAAAACCGGCGACCCCAACAGCGCGGGCCTGCCCCAATGGCCGCGCTATCGCGGCGACACTCCTGGACTCATGCACTTTACCGGCAACGGCTCGACTGCCGCGACGTACCATCGACGCGCCACCTGTGAGCTGCTGAAGGCGCACATCGAGCAGAGGCTCGCAATGCCGGAAGGGACCGCCTCAACAAAATGATCCGCATCCCATTCGTTTTTTATTTATCGCCGAACCTGCGGGACCGCGCGCTGCACGCTCGTATACTGATCAGCCGGGGCGCAAAGCCTCGCTGCCATGCTGACTACGCCACACCAACCCCGAGGGGAATTCTGATGAAGGCTCTGAAAATTGCCGCCCAGTGCATACTGGTTGCGGCGCCGCTGCTCGCCGCCCAGGCACAAACGAATCTGCAACAGGTATCGATCGATACCGGCATCCTCCAGGGAGGACCCGATAACGGCGTCGCTTCCTTCAAGGGAATTCCCTACGCGGCGCCGCCCATCGGCGATCTGCGCTGGCGTCCGCCACAGCCCGCTGCTTCGTGGACTGGCGTCCGTCAGGCCTCGGAATACGGCGCCGACTGCATGCAGCTTCCCTTCCCCTCCGATGCCGCGCCGCTCGGCACTCCCCCCAAAGAAGACTGCCTCTATCTCAATGTGTGGACGCCCGCGCACAAGGCAGGCGAAAAGCTCCCCGTCATGGTGTGGATCTACGGCGGCGGCTTCGTCAACGGAGGCAGTTCACCGGCCGTCTATGACGGATCGCAGTTCGCCAAACGCGGCGTGGTCTTCGTCAGCTTTAACTACCGCGTCGGCCGCTTCGGCTTCTTCGGCTTTCCCGCTCTCACCCACGAAGGAGCAGGCAAGCCCCTCGGCAACTACGCCTTCATGGACCAGATTGCCGCCCTCCACTGGGTGCAGCGCAATATCACCGCCTTCGGCGGCAATCCCGCCAATGTCACCGTCTTCGGCGAATCGGCCGGCGGCGGATCCGTCATGATGCTGCTCACCTCGCCCATCACCGGCGGACTCTTCGAGAAAGCCATCATCGAGTCCGGTGGCGGCCGCGATGCCCTGCTCGGCGTCCGCTATCTCAATAAGACTTCCCCCGCCGGTCTCCCGTCGGAAGAAGACCTCGGCGTCGCGTTCGCAAAGAAGAACGGTATCGACGGAACCGATGATGCCGCCCTCGCCGCCCTGCGCGCCCTGCCGGCAGAGAAAGTCGTCGACGGTCTGAACATGGCCAGCATGGGCCCCGCGGGGTCCACCTATGGCGGCCCCATCGAGGACGGCACCATCGTCACCCAGACGCCGCAGCAGGCGCTCTCCAGCGGAAATTTCTGGAAGGTCCCGGTGATGATCGGCGCCAACAGCGCAGACATCGGCTTCCCGCGCTGGCACACCCTGGCCGACACCTGGGCCGCCTTCGGTCCCAATGCCGACAAGGCCGAGTCGGTCTACGATCCCACGAAATCCGGCAACGTCATGATGGTCGGCTGGAAAATCGGCGCGGACATGATGATGATCGAGCCGGCGCGTTACGTCGCGCACTCGTTCGCGGCGGCGGGACTGCCCTCGTATGAGTACCGCTTCTCCTACGTGGCCGAGTCGATTCGCGCTAAGACGCCGGGCGCCTTCCACGCTACCGAAATCCCCTTCGTCTTCGACACCGTGAAGGCGAAATACGCTGCGGCCCTCGCCCCCGCCGACGAAGCCATCGCCACGCAGGCCAACGAGTACTGGGTGAATTTCGCGAAATCCGGCAATCCAAATGGTCCTGGACTGCCGCATTGGCCCGCCTACTCCGGCGCAACCGATCAGTTGATGAACTTCACCGACAAGGGCCCGGTCGGTCAGGGCGATCCGGCGAAAGACCGTCTCGACCTGATCGAACAACTGGCCACCAAGCCGGCAGGGTCACCAGCAGCCGCTCAGAAATAAGTGAGAATCGAATCGAAATAGCAGCCTGGCAACCGAGGCGTCGCGCGCAGCTTACCGCGTCGGCGTCTCGAGGCTGTCGAACAGGTGGCCCATTTTCTCCTGCTTCACGCGCAGGTACTGTTCGAAGCTGTCTTCCGTCGGCACTTCGGCGGACACGCGCTCCGCCACATGCACGCCCGCGGCTTCCAGTGCCGCTACCTTTTCAGGATTGTTTGTGATCAGCCGCACCGACGTGATTCCCATCTGCCGCAGAATCTCCCCGGGCAGTTCGAATTCCCGGCAATCTGCTTGAAAACCAAGCTGCAAATTGGCCTCCACCGTATCCAACCCCTGATCCTGCAGTTCATAGGCCCGCAACTTCGCCATCAGGCCGATGCCGCGCCCCTCCTGCTGCTCATAGATCAGAATGCCGGCTCCAGCCTCCGCGATCTTTGCCAGCGACAACTCCAGTTGCAGCCGGCAATCGCAGCGCAGCGAGTGGAAGACGTCGCCGGTCAGGCACTGCGAATGGATGCGCATCAGCGGCGGCGCGGCATGAAGATCGCCCATCACGAGCGCGACCGCCTCTTCCTTCTCTGGAATTGCATTGCACCCCTCGCCCGCCGTCTTCGCCGCATACACCCCTTCGAACCCGAGGATGCGGAAGTGTCCCCAGCGCGTGGGGAAATCGGCGTCTGCGACCTTGCGAACCGATGCGATGGCCATGCTTCGATTATAGAAGCCTGCGTGGATCCACGCGCCCGCAGCCATGCGCCGTGCGGCAACCGCCCTCCTCCAATCCCTGCTGTACCCTGTCTACGTGCTGGATTCAAAGCTCATCCTCATCACCCTGCTCATCAAGCTGGGTGTCGCCTCGGCGGTTGCCGCGGCGCTGGCGCGCTCGCGCACCTTTCAGTCCCTGCTCATGCGCGACCTCCGCACCGCCGGCCAAACCCTCGGCCTGATTGCATTCATCTGCATTCCGCTCGGCCTCGGCGTCTGGTTCCGCGTCACCGTCCCCAACTTCCTCGGCGCGGATATCTCTTTCGAGACCACCATCCTCATCGGCATCCTCGTCGGCGCAGCCCCCGCCATTATCGGAGCCCTCGTGCTGTCGGCGCCCGCCGTCGTCCATCACGAGTATCTCGCTCTGCCCTTCCTGCTGGCGGTTGCCGTCACCTCCGGCATCTGCGGGCATTTCGTCGAGAAAGAAGAGGTCTGGTCGTTTTCCCCCTTCGTCGACCTCAGCATCTACCAGTGGATTCGCCGCAACCTGCGCCGCCCCCGCATCGACCGCCAGATTCTCCTGCTCATACTCATCGTCGCCATGGAGATCCTGCGCGAGCTGCTCCACCGCCTCTACCCGCATCGCCTCTTCGCCCTCGTCTCGGACACCTGGGTGATTCGCCTCGCCATCTGGGCCAGCGCGCCCATGGTGGTCGGTATTCCGCTCAAAATCTGGAATGCCATCCGCATTGAGCAGTCGCTCGAAGAACAAAAGCGCCTGCTGCTCGAAGCCCGCCTCGACGCGCTGCAGCGCCAGATCAACCCCCATTTCCTCTTCAACACGCTCAATTCCATCGCCTCCCTCGTCCGCTTCCGGCCGGAACAGGCCCGCGAGCTGATCGTCAAACTCGCCAACATTCTCCGCCGCATGCTGCGCGAGCACGACGCCTTCGTACCCTTCCACGAAGAACTAGCCACCACCGAGGATTACCTCAGCATCGAAGTGGTCCGCTTCGGCGCCGAAAAGCTCCATGTCGTGAAAGAAATCAATCCGGCGACCCTCGACGTTCCCGTGCCCACCATGCTGCTCCAGCCGCTGGTCGAAAACAGCATCAAGCATGGACTGGAGCCGCGCATCGCCGGCGGCGTCATCACCCTGCGCAGCCGCCTTGAGGACGAGCGCCTGATCATTGAAGTCGAGGACGACGGCGTCGGCATCGCCCCTGGACGCCAGCACACCAGCGGCGTCCTGCGCGGCACCGGCATCGGCATGAAGAATGTCCGCGAACGCCTCCAGGTTCTCTACGGCGACGCGGCGCAATTTGACGTCGTCAGCCAGCCTGGCCGCGGCACCAAAGTGACGCTGGCTTTCCCCGCGCAGTTCCCCGACGCCGACCACCCCGCGGCCGCCCGAGCCGCGCTCAGCATCGACCCGCGCATCTGACGGTTCGCAATCCCGATCAGCCGTTCCCCATCCGAATCCACCGACATCGACTCTGCAAAAATTCGCCATCGAAGAATCGCCCAGGGCTGATAGACTGCTGCCACTCCCCGCAGAGTTGTTAACGCTCACGCAAAGATGCCCATTACAGAAGGAACTCAGGTCGGGCCCTACCAAATCCTCGAGAAAATTGGCTCGGGTGGTATGGGCGACGTCTATCACGCCCGCGACATCCGCCTGAACCGCGATGTTGCCGTCAAATTCGTCTCCGACAAATACCTGGGAGACACGTTCGGCAGCGGCACACCCTCGCCCGCCACCGACCAGGGAACGCCGGCCACACCCGGCACCCTCTCGCGGCGCCGCTTTCTGCGCGAAGCCCAGTCCGCCAGCGCGCTCAGCCACCCCAATATCTGCACCATCTACGACATCGGCGAGCAGGACGGCCGTCCTTTCCTCGTCATGGAACTGCTCCGCGGCCAGACCCTCAAGGACGCCATGCAGCCCGGCGCTTTGTCCCCGGCGGAAACCATCGAGTTCTCGCGCCAGGCGGCCAGCGCTCTGGCGGCCGCGCATGCGCTGGGCATCGTTCATCGCGACATCAAGCCCGCCAACATCTTTGTCGTCGGTCAACCCGGCAAGCGCCAGGTCAAAATCCTCGACTTCGGCCTAGCCAAACGCCACGGCATCGGCAACCTGCAGGATTCCGGAGAAGCGACCGCGGCCTTCTCCGGCGAAGCTACCGCCCCCGGCAACAACGTCGAGCTGACCAGCCCCGGCTCCACAATGGGCACCGCCGCCTATATGTCTCCCGAACAGGCGCGCGGCCTCAACCTCGACACCCGCACTGATCTGTTTTCGCTGGGCAGTGTGGTCTACGAGATGGCGACTGGCCGTAAGGCCTTCGACGGCGACTCTGCCGCCGACGTCTTCGCCGCCCTGCTCACCAGCGAACCGCCGCCGCCCAGCACCATCAATCCCGCCATGCCGCGCGCGCTCGACCCCATCGTCGCGAAGCTCCACGCAAAAGACAAAGAGCAGCGCTACCCAACCGCCGACGACCTGCTCCGCGACCTCGAAGCTCTCGACTGGCGGGAAGCTCAGGCCACCGCTCCGGTCACGCCGGTGAGCGGCCCGGTGTTATCCGTTCCCGTCGAAGCCGCGACCGCCAGCCACCCCGCGGCCGCCGAAACCGCGCATCAGAGCGCGGTCAACATCCCCCCTGCCCAGCCCGCGCGCAAACCGCGCAACACCGCCGGAATCGCCCTGGCCATCGTCCTTGGACTGATCTTTGTCGCTGGACTCGCATGGTGGAAGCACTCCTCCGGATCCGCATCCAGCCCCTCAGCCGCCGCGGTCGGACCCGACGGTCAGCGCGCCGTGGGTGCAGCCCCCGCGCTGGTCAAGGACTCCATCATCCTCGCCACCTTCATCAATCACACTGGCGACCCGGTCTTCGACACCACGCTGAATGAAGCGCTGCGCATCGATCTCGAGCAGTCGCCCGTCATCAACATCGTCAGCGAAGACCACCTCCGCCAAAGCGTCAAGTACCTCGGCAAGCCGGAAGACACTCCGATCACGCCCGAAATCGCCCGCGAAATCGGCGAGCGCGAGGGCATGAAGGCCATCCTTACCGGCACCATCGCCAACATCGGCAATCAATACGTCATCATGCTGTCCGCGCAGAACACCGCGACCGGCGACGAGATCGCCAGCGAGCAGGCCACCGCCGCCACCAAAGAGCACGTGCTCGACGCCCTCAGCACGACCGCCGCCGGCATGCGCGCGCGTCTCGGCGAAGACCTCGCGAGCATCAAGAAGCTGAACACGCCCTTCGGCCAGGCCACCACGACCTCGCTTGAAGCCTTCCGCGCCTACGCGCTTGGCGACGTGGCCCACGACAAGGCCATGGACATTCCCGACGCCGAAGGGCACTACCTCCGCGCCATCGAGCTCGATCCCGACTTCGCCATGGCCTATGCGCGCCTCGGCGTGGTCTATAACAACTCCGGCCAGGTGGGCAAGGCCAAGCAGTATTTCGCGAAAGCGTGGGAGCTTTCCAAACACGTCAGCGAAAGCGAGCGCCTCTACATTGCAGGCCACTACTACGGATTCGTCACCGGCGATGTGACCAAGCAGGTCGAGACCCTCCAGGAATCCATCCAGACTTATCCCGCGCAGGTGGCCAGCTACATCAACATCAACGTCGCCTACCAGACGCTGGGGCAATTCGCCCAGGCGCTTCCCTACGCGCAGAAGGCGGTCGGTCTGCAGCCTGACGACGCCATCGCCGCGGAAAATCTCCTCCAGGATCAAATCGCTCTCGGCCAGATGGCTGCGGCTCAGCAGGAGATGGACCGCGAGCACAAGCAGGGTATGGACGACGCCACCGATGTCGCCAACATCTTCCTCGTCGGGTACTTCCTGCAGGGCCGGCAGCAGGAAGTGCAGAAGATTGCGACCGCCATGGTCGGACGGCCGGACGAGTTTCTGATCTCGTCTGTCCTCGCAGCAACCCAGGGCTTCTCCGGCCAATTCCAACAGGAATCGGCCACAGTCCAGCAGGGCGTCGAGTTGGCAGGACGCGTGAAAGCTCCTGACGTCCAGGCGTCGATGCTTTTGTCGGACGCCGCCGGCCGCGGTCTGGCCGGCATGTGCGACACCAACGCGTCGACGGTGCAAAAAGCCCTCGCCTTCGACAAGAGCAAGCAAACTGTGGAGTTGGTGGCCCTGACCGCCGCCATCTGCGGCGATGGCAAGGTCGGTCTTCCCATGATCCAAAGCCTCGCCAGAGAGAATCCCAACGACACGATCATTCAGGATGTGTATTTGCCCCTGACCAAAGCGTGGATCGCGGAGTCCGAAGGAAAATTCCGCGAAGTTGCGGATGATGCCGCTCCCGCCAGGAGCTACGACGCGATTTACCCGTCTTCGTACCTGATTGGGCTCGCCGCGCTCCAGCTCCACGACGCCAACGGCGCCATCAGCGCTTTCCGCTCCGCCGTCCAGTATCCGGCATCCAGCCTGGTCTTCGGCATCGGCGCCCCGTTTTATGCGGAATCCCAGCTCGGCCTCGGCCGCGCGTATGCGATGGCCGGCGACAAGGCGGATGCGAAGCAGGCCTACACGGCCTTCTTCACCACCTGGAAAAACGCCGATTCCGATGTTCCTCTGCTGATCGCGGCAAAAAAGGAATTCGCGGCGCTGTAGTTGCCCACGCAGACCATGGTCACTTGCGAAACCAAAGTCTTCGACCCGGCGGATGGCTTCGGCGCCATCACCGACCTCGCCGAGATCACCGATGGCACGCTGGCCTTCCGCGACGGGCAGTGGTGGCTCTTCGGCGCCGGACAAATGGCCGGTTTCCGCTCCACCCAGTTGTTCTCCGCCTCGCTTCCGGCCGGCCTTCCTCTCCGCGCCGACGGCTGGCAGGTAACCGCGCGGATTAACAACCCTTCACAAGTCGCCGTGCTCACTGAACACGCCAACAGCGCCGCCTGGGATTTCGGCGGCGGACGCCACTGCCCCTCCTGGGTGCGTGGCTTCGATCCGCACACCGGCCGATGGGTCGAGCGGTTGTATTACGCCGGCTCGGCGGAAAATCTTTGGGGTCCGTACACGATCGGCTATCTCGAATGGGACGGCGCGCACTGGATCGATCAGCCGCACCCGGTCTTCGTCGCCACCGAAGCATGGGAGCACGGCAGCGTCTTCGAACCCAACGTGATCTACGCGGATGGTTTGTGGCGGATGTGGTACGTCGCCGGGTCGAACATGGAGAACTACCTCGTCCAGGGCTTTGCCGAAAGCGCGGACGGCGCCACCGGATGGAGCGCCCATCGCATCTTCGCTCCCGACGCCATGAAGATGTTCGATTTCGCAGTCACGCAAATCTCCAGCGGCTACGAGGCGGTCTTCTCTCGCGTGGCCCTCGCGCCGGACTCGCCACCGGGCGCTCCCGGACTCTGGTGGTGCCGCGCAGACTTCCCTTCATCGAAACTTGAACACTGGTCCGAGCCGGTGCAGATCATGACGGCCGAGGATCGCGGCTGGCACACCGGCCCATGGAAGCCCTGCCTCCGCTTCGATGAGCACACGCCCGCGCGCCGCTTCGTCTTCTTCGACGGCACCTACAAGACGAACGACCCCGGCCCCTTCCCGTACGCCTTCACCCTCGGCTGCCTGGAGATCGAAGGCGACCCCGCACCGCCGGCCTCGCTCTGAGCGCGTCCGCCAGGACGGTTAGTCCGTCCACGCCCCCAGTTCGCGGCGCAGGCTCACCAACTGCCCCAGGTGATAGCTGTTGTGCTGCCCGGCCAGCAGCACTTCGCGCAGAATCGTCTGCCCGTCGCCCCACGGAATCGTCGCGTATAGATTCGTTTCGGGATGGCCCACCAGCTTCTCGAAATCCGCCATGCCCTTCTTCACTGCCTTCACGGACACGTCCCACGCCCCATCGTCCGGCGGTGCGGCTTCCTTCGGCCAGTAGTCGTCCGGCCACTTCTTCTCCACGTAATGCGCGTTCGTTGAGAACTCGTAGAGATCGCTCAGCGCCAGGCGAATGTGCTCCAGCAGTTGCCACGCCGAATGCTCCGAGCCTTTCGGCTTCTTCCCGCGCAGCTCCGCCGGAAATCCCTCAACGATTTTCTGGAAGGTTGCGTGGGCGCTGCCACCGCCCAGAAATTCCACTAGCTGCTTGCGCAGCGCTGCGTCCTCAGAATTGGCCATGATGATCCCTCTTCGCCTTCAGATGCGATGAGGCTCAGCGCGGACGCAGAGAATGATTAGTGCGCGTCGGCCATCTCCGGCTCGCGCCTTTCCGCGAAGACGTTGCCCATGCGGCGAATCTGCGCGCCCACGCCGCGCAGCTTTTCCTCAATATGCTCGTAGCCGCGATCGATGTTGTACACACGGTCCAGGATCGACTCCCCATCCGCCACGAGGGCCGCCAGCACCAGCGACGCCGACGCGCGCAGATCCGAGCACATCACGGCGGCCGCCGACAGCGGCGTCTTCCCCCGCACCGTAGCCGTCCGCCCATCCACGCGGATATTCGCGCCCATGCGCACCAGCTCCTGCACATGCATAAACCGGTTTTCGAAGATGTTCTCCTTCACCAGCGACGCGCCGTCCGCCTGCGTGGCCAGCGCCATGTACTGCGCCTGCATGTCGGTGGGAAATCCCGGATACTCCTCCGTCGAAATATCCGCGCCCTTCAACGCGCCGTCGCTGCGCACCCGAATCTGGTCGCGCCCCAGGATGTCCACCCGCACGCCGCATTGCTGCAGCTTGCCGATGATGGACGTCAGATGTCCAGGATGGCAGTGGCTCACGCACAGGTCGCCGCCCGTGATCGCGCCCGCCACCAGAAACGTCCCCGCCTCAATCCGGTCAGGATTGATGCGATGTTTCGCGCCATGCAGTTTATCCACCCCCTTCACGCGAATCGTCGGAGTTCCTGCCCCCTCGATATGCGCGCCCATCGCGGTCAGCAGCGCGGCCAGATCCGTCACCTCCGGCTCGCGCGCGCAGTTCTCCATCACGGTTTCCCCATCGGCCAGCACCGCGGCCATCAACAGGTCTTCCGTGCCGGTCACCGTGATCTTGTCGAAGAGAAGGTTCGCGCCCTTCAGCCGTTCCGCGCGCGCCTCGATGTAGCCATGCTCGTAGCTGATCTGCGCCCCCATCGTTTCGAGACCCTTGATGTGCAGATCGATCGGGCGAGCCCCGATCGCGCACCCACCCGGCATGGAGACACGCGCAACGCCCATCCGCGCCACCAGCGGACCCAGCACCAGCGCCGACGCGCGCATGGTCTTCACGATCTCGTATTTGGCGGTCGGGTCCGACAGCACCCGGCAGCAGATCGTCGTGCGATGCTGCGCGCGGCCGTAGCCCAGCTCGACCTCCGCACCCATCGACACCAGCAGCTTGCGCTCCGTCTCAATGTCGCGCACCTGCGGAATATTCTCGAGAATGACTTCATCCTCGGTCAGAAGGGCCGCCGCCATGCACGGCAGAGCCGAGTTCTTCGATCCACTCACCCGGACCGTGCCGAGCAACGGATTCCCGCCGCGAATGACAAATTTATCCATGGCCGTTGTCTTGAGTGTAAATGCAACTCCTCGAGGAAAGTTCCTGCTGCCTGGTGGTCGCGAAGCGGGGCGAAGTTGAATTGTCGGCTTTTCGAGCCGTCACAACCTTTCCTCGTCAATTCGACTGCGGAACGAAGTCCCATCCCAGCTCCAGAGATGGCGGTCCGTCCACCAGTCCCCAGGATGCTGACCCCGCTTGTTCGTTTGATTGAAGTTCCGGATGATCAGCGAGCCGGCTCCCAGCCTGCGTGCTCCAGCCCTGGCTCCGCGAAACGTTTGGAACTCCCAGTACGCGTCGCCTCGCCTGTGGTTGGGTGGATAGACCGTGTAATCGATTCGAATCCGCTTGATCGCCATGGATTCTCAACTCAGGAGAACGCGCACCGCACTTCAGGAAAGCAGCGGCCTCTGTTGGATGGGCCGCCCAAACCACACAGCGGCTATTTCTTTGCGGCAGGGGTCGCCGTCGCCTGGTCGTCCTCACTCCAGATCACTTCGCCCGGCCGCGCATAGTGCAGCCGCTCGCGCGCCTCGTGCTCGATGGCGTCCGGGTCGGACTTCAATTCCTTCACCTGTAGTTGCAGCCGCGCATTGTCGGCCTGCAGATCGGCGATTCGCCGGGTCAGATCGCGGCCTTCAACCCGCTTCTGCGCGTACATGTTCACGCCGTTCTCGCCGAAAAACGCGTGGTACCCGAAGAACAGCGATCCCACCACCACCATCCCCGTGGCAATGCGCCGCCGCATGCGGTAAAGAAATCCCGCCCCGGCGACGATCGCGCCGCGCGACTCGACCTCGCCCGTGTTGTTCTCTGCTCCGCTCACCGCTGCTCCCTCAACTTTGGCCCCGGCTTGTGGCCTGTGCCCTGTGGCCTGTTTATGCCATCACCCAGCCCTTCGCCGCCTCGCTCAGCCCCGCGCTGTCGCTCTCTTTCCGCGCCTCGGAATACACCCGCACCACCGGCTCGGTGCCGCTCAGCCGATAGCAAACCCATGACCCGTCTTCGAGAATGAGCTTGAGGCCGTCGGTCCGCACCACTTGCGTGACTTTGCGTCCGCCCAGTTCCGACGGATCTTTCTTCACCTTTTCAGTGAACTTTTCCTTCACCTCGGGAGTCAAGCGAAAATTCTCCCGAATCGGGTAGAAGGAACCTACCCGGTTAAATAGCAGCCGCAATTGTTCGCCCAGGTTCTTGCCCCGCACCGCCACCATCTCCGCGCACAACAGCCCGGCAATCACGCCGTCCTTCTCCGGGACATGCCCGCGAATCGTCAGCCCCGCGCTCTCTTCCCCGCCAATCGCGATCTTGTCTTCGATAATCAGCTCGCCGATGTACTTGAACCCCACCGGCGTCTCGTAGAGCTGGATGCCATGGTGGTCCGCCAGCGCATTGATCAAATTCGTCGTCGCCACCGACTTGGCGACCCCGTTCTTCCATCCGCGCGTCTCCACCAGATAGTCGAACAGCAGCGCAATCACGTAATTCGGCTGGATGAACGTCCCGTCTCCATCGACAATGCCGAAGCGGTCCGCATCGCCGTCCGTCGCAATCCCAATCGCCGCGCCGGTCTCCTTCATCTTCCGCCTGCAGTCGCCCAGCAGATGATCGTCCGGCTCCGGCGCGTGTCCGCCAAACAGCACGTCGCGGTAATCGTGCACCGTCGCCGTCTCCACTCCGTGCTCGCGCAGAATGTGGCAGCTATAGCCGCGCGCCGCGCCCCAGAATGGATCGAAAACCACCTTCAGACTGGCTTTCCGGATGGCCGGCAAATCGACCAGACTATTCAGGCGCGTCAGGTAATCCGCCTTCACATCGACTTCCTCGAACTTGACGCCCGGCTCTTTCTCTGCCGAAACGTCCTCCCCGCCCGCGCGAATATTCGCCTCAATCTGTTGCGTCACCTCTGGCAGCGCCGGCGCCCCGTCCGCCGTCGAGTACTTGATGCCGTTGTATTCCGGCGGATTATGCGATGCCGTGAAATTGATCGAGCCGCCGGTCTCGCGCTGCCGCACCGCAAATGCAATCGCCGGCGTCGGCGCCGGTTCGGGAATGATCACCGGCGTCACTCCGTGACTGGCCAGCACCTTCGCCGCCTCCGCCACAAACATCTCGCCCAGAAACCGCGGGTCGCGCCCTACCAGCACCGTCTTCGGTCCAGACCCTGACGCGACATATTGCGCGATGCCGGCCACCGCACGCCGGATATTTGTCAGAGTGAATTCTTCCGCAACAATCGCACGCCACCCCGAGGTCCCAAACTTGATCTCCGCGGTCATCGATCTTCCTCTTTTCGTCGGTATGGCCGTATGATGCAGCCAGTTCCTGCCCAATCCACTACGCTGTTCGCACCGATGATTGTACCCGCCTCCGCCGCCCGTATCGTTCTCTCCACCGCTGGCTCGCGCGAAGAAGCCGAGAGCCTCGCCAATGCCCTCGTCGACGCGCAACTCGCCGCCTGCGTGAACCTGATTCCGGGCCTCACTTCTATCTATCGCTGGCAAGGCGCGGTCGAATCGACAGACGAAGTCCTTCTCCTCATCAAGACAACCGCCGACAACCTGGAAAGAGTCGAGTCCGCCCTTCGCGCCCTGCACTCCTACGAGGTCCCGGAATTCCTCGTCCTGCAGCCGGAATCCGCCGCTCCCTCCTACCTCGCGTGGATCCTTGAATCATGCGGCAGCCCGCGCTCCTGATTCCGCTCTCCCTGAGGCCACCCCCGGGCAAAACCTGGCATCTCACGAATTTCGCCTCAAATTCAACCGCGCGACTTTGTCGTGCCCGTATTCCGCCCGTTGCCATGCACGAAGAGAATCCGCTTCGGCGAGAAGTCGACCAGTTCATCCTCGATGAGATCGACAGCGTGCCTCATCTGGAGGCGCTGCTTCTGCTCTGGAACAGCAAGCCGCGTCCCTGGCCGGTGGACGAACTGGCGCGGTCCCTCTACCTCCAGACCGACAGCACAGCGTCGCTGCTGCGCGACCTCCAGGATCGCGGCCTGGCCGCTTTCGACGCCGGCCACTGGTGCTGGAATTCCAATTCTCCACGAGCCGACCTCATGCCGCTTGTCGATGCCACTTACCGGCGCGAACTGGTTCGCCTCTCCAGCATGATTCACTCCAAAGCTTCGCCGGCCGTGCGCCAGTTCGCTCGCGCCTTCCGGCTCAAGAAAGACTGACTATGAGAGCCCTGGCTCCGTCTGTTTATGTCCTCGGATTCCTCGTCACGCTCTGGTGCGGCGTCCTTCTCCTCCGCGCTTACGCTGCGGGCAGAAAGCGCCTCCTGCTGTGGAGTGGCGTTTGCTTCTGCGGCCTCGCCATCTCCAACCTGCTGGTCTTTGTCGACCTCGTCCTGCTCCCCAATCTGGATCTCTACCCGGCGCGTCTGGTCACCGGCGCGATCTCCATGCTGGTCCTGCTCTATGGACTCATCTGGGAAGGCCAGCGATGACCCACAAAGCCGCCATCGATGCCTTTCTGCTCGGCGTCATCGCCACCAGTTCCCTGCTCTCCGGCCTTTTCTTCCTGCGCTTTTGGCGCGACACCCGCGATTCGCTCTTTCTCAACTTCGCCCTCGCTTTCATCATCGAGGGCATCAATCGCTCCGTCATGATGCTGTCGTCGCACCCCAACGAGGCCAGCCCCTGGGTCTACCTGGTGCGCACCTTCGCCTTTCTCCTCATTCTCGCCGGCATCGTCCACAAGAACCGGCGCTCCGGCGCCTGATTCCCTACCGCTGATACAGCACATCTCCATGGACCGGAAACGTGTGCCCGATCCCCGCGGCGATCAGCCCGCCAAGGCCGCCCAGCAAAATCGCCCCCAGCGGATCCGGTCCACCCTGGCCGCGTGCCCCCACCACCGCACCCAGCGTGCCCACCGCCATCCCCGCAACCGCACCCGTCGCGTCCGGATGCTCCAGCCGTATCTGCCGAATCTCGCTTCGGCTGAAATGGAAAACCGGTGGCGTAAACAGGTTGGGACCCGGCAGGACCTCCGCCTGGCACTCCAGCGTCTGCTCCTCTACTTCCACGACCTTGCAGCGAAATCGATGCCACCCCTTACCCTTCACTGAAATAGCCGTGCCGACGGACAAGCGCTCGACCATCCGCCAGTCCGCTCTCGGATTCTGCGGTTGCTGCGCGGTCTGCGCTCCTGCGACTCCGGCAAGAGAGCAGCCCAAAATCATCGTCACAAATGCAAGTTGGATTTTCATAACGACACGATCGTAGATCCGCGACCCGCGCACGGGGGCCTCCGCATGGGACAGTTTCTCGAGTGCCCCACAGTGTTGCGTCACGACACGATTACGGCCGCTCATAAATCACCCTGCCGTGTTCCATCGGGATTCGCCGCCCGATCACCGCACCCATCAGCGCCCCAATGCCGCCCAGAACAACTTCCGCGCCGCTCCTGGTCGTCCCGCTGTTGCCGCCGCCTCGAATCGCTCCAACGGCCACGCCAAGGATGGCTCCGGCGGCAAGGCCGATGGCTGCGCCATTCAGCGGCTTTTCTACGCTGACCCTCTTAATCTCCGTCCGCCGGAAGACCCGATGCGTATCCTGCATCGACGCACGTGTGAGCAACCCCCGCGGCGGATCCGTGGAACAAGCCACCCGTTCCTCATCGGCGTAGTCGAAGGAACAACGCTGCTTGTGCCGCTCCAGTTGGATGGAAAGCGCAGTTCCGGGCGCGAGCGCCTCAACATCGCGCCAGTCGGCTCTTGGATTTTGCGGCGGAGGAGCGGTCTGCGCCCCTGCGACTCCGGCGAGAAGGCATCCCAAAAACATCGAGACAATCAGAGATTGGCTTTTCATAGCGACGCGATCGTAGCGCGCGCCGCATCCCGCGCATCCCACCGGTTGTGGCACTTTCGCAAGTGCCTCAGCCCTCGCCGACGCCGCCGATGAACCGCTCGTACTCCCGCAACTCCCCGATCGATGCGTCCGAGACAATGGGAAACACGATGGCCAGCTTGCCCTTCGGCAGCAGCCGGGCGGTCGCCGCATCGCACACCACCGCGCTAGCCACCTGCAAATCCGCCTGCCACCCAGCCTCGCGCGCGTCCCGCAACACCAGGCTGTCGGGATCGAACCCCGCCGCCGCCAGCATCGTCCGCGCCGCATCCAGAAACCCCGGCCACCGCGACACCACCCCCAGCAGCACGCTTGCCGGAGCCGGCAGCCACGCCGCCAGACTCGACGGCGCCGAGCGCACCTGCAGCACCAGCAACTCTGCCTCCGGCGCCAGGCGCTCCCGCACCGCCTCCGCCTTGCTGGGCAGCACCACCGGAACGGCGCCTTCCGCGGCCATCGCGCGCATCTCCGCGAAGCCGCAACTCCGCACCGGCAGCTTCAGCGCGGCCTCGATCTCCGCAGCCACAATCTGCCGCAACTCCTCATCCGGTTCAATCAGCAGAAAATGCGTAGGCGGCTGCACTTCCAGCCATTGCCGCAAATGCCGCCGCAGCTCGTACAGCGGCCATCCCGCCTTGCGCGACGCCAGCACCAGGCTGGCAATCAGCTCTTCCGGCGTATTGGGAGCGCTGCGTTTGGGCCGGGCCGCGCGCACATAGACGCCGCTGCCTCGGCGAAACTCCACCCACCGCTCGCGCCCCAGCTGCCGATACGCCGCGCTGATGGTGTTGGGATGTATATGGAAGCGCCGCGCCAGCTCCCGTGTGCTCGGCAGCCGCTGCCCTGCCGCCAGATCGTTGCACAGAATGCCAAGCACGACCTGCGTCACCAGTTGCTGGCGCATCGGAACTTCGCTTCCGCGGGCAAACCAGAATCGCATCGCGCTCTGAGTGTACGGCATCCGCCGCAATGCACCTGGAACACAGCCCTGGGGCGATGCCTTACGCCTCGCCCGCCCCGTGGCACTTCTTGTATTTCTTGCCCGATCCGCAAGGACAGGGATCGTTGCGTCCGACTTTTTCGCCGGTGCGCCGCTGCGCCGGAGCCGAAGCGTCGCCCGCCCCCGCCATCCGCGCATGCTCCAGCTCACGCTTCTTCTTACGCTCGAATTCGCGCTCCAGATCGTCGATGGTCGTCGACGGCGCGCGCGTCGGAATCGACACCGGCGGCAGCGCCGGCTGGCGATGCCCGTTGCCGGCCGCCGCGCCATCCGCCGAAGCCACCGGCGGAGCCGCGGGAATCGCCGGCCGCGGCCGCGATGGAATCTCCACCGGCTGCCCATCCGGTCCCACAATCTTCATCAGGAAGAGGAAACGCACCGTGTCTTCCTGGAACCGCTCCATCATCCCTTCGAACATCTCGAAGGATTCCTTCTTGTAGGCCACCAGCGGATCCTGCTGCCCGTACCCGCGCAGGCCGATGCCTTCCTTCAGGTGGTCCATGTTCAGCAGGTGGTCCTTCCACAGCCCATCGAGCACGCTCAGCATGATCATCCGCTCGTGGAAGCGCATGGCCTGATCGCCGATCAGCTGCTCCTTCGCCTCGTATTTCGCCTTCAGCCGCTCGAAGATCGTCTCGCCCAGCTCGTGCCGCGTCATCTGCGAGGTATCCACGCCGTCCGCGGTCAGATCGAAACCGAACTGCCCGGCCATCTTGCCGTTCAGTCCTTTCAGATCCCACTGGTCGGGGTGCACCTTCTCGCCCGCGCACGCATCGAGCATCTCGCTCATCAGATTCGGCACATAGTCTTCGACGATCAGTTCCTTCTGATCCAACCCCTTCAGCAGTTGATGGCGCAGCCCGTAGACCGCCTCACGCTGCTTGTTCATCACGTCGTCGTATTCCAGCAAATGTTTGCGCGCTTCGAAATTCTGCCCCTCGACCGACTTCTGCGCCTTTTCAATCTGGTTCGACACCATGCGCGACTCGATCGGCACATTCTCTTCCATGCTGTTGTGCAGCAGCCGCGCCACCCAGTCGCGCGCGAAGATGCGCATCAGGTCGTCTTCCAGCGACAGATAGAACCGCGAAGCTCCCGGATCGCCCTGGCGTCCGGCGCGCCCGCGCAGCTGATTGTCGATGCGGCGCGATTCGTGCCGTTCCGTCCCCAGAATATGCAGGCCGCCCGCGCCCACCACCGCATCGTGGTCCTGCCCGGCGTTGGCCGCGTGCCCCTGGTAAGCCTGTTCCCAGCTTTCCAGCGCGGTTTCGAACTCCTGCCCCTGGTAATAGAAACGCAGCATGCCCGGTCCCGCCGAAGGATTGATGGCTCCTTCCGCCGCGCTGATGGCCCGTGCCAGCCCCTTCTTCACCAGCTCCTGGCGCGCCACAAATTCCGGATTGCCGCCCAGCAGAATGTCCGTTCCCCGGCCGGCCATGTTGGTGGCAATCGTTACCATCCCCAGCCGCCCCGCCTGCGCCACAATCTCCGCTTCGCGCTCGTGGTATTTCGCGTTCAGCACCACGTGCCGCACGCCCTTGCGCGCCAGAATCTGCGAAAGCAGCTCACTCTTCTCAATCGACGTCGTGCCCACCAGCACCGGCTGCTGGTTCTCGTGCAGCTTCGCAATCTCTTCCGCCACGGCGAAGTACTTCTCCTTCGACGTGCGAAACACGACGTCGGGATTCTCCTGCCGCAGCATCGGCCGGTTCGTCGGAATCACCACGATGTCCAGCTTGTAGATTTCGCCGAACTCCGACGCTTCCGTTTCCGCCGTGCCCGTCATCCCGGCCAGCTTCTTGTAGAGCCGGAAATAATTCTGGAAGGTGATGGTGGCCAGCGTCTGGTCTTCCCGGCGGATGTTCACACCTTCCTTGGCCTCGACCGCCTGGTGCAGCCCATCGGACCACCGCCGCCCCGGCATCATGCGCCCGGTGAACTCGTCGACGATGATCACCTCGCCGTCCTTCACCACGTACTGCACATCGCGCTTGTAGAGCGAGTGCGCCTTGATGGCCGTCTCGACGTGGTGCTTCAGGTCCCAGTTCTCCGGATCGGCGATGTTGCCGATGCCCAGCACCTTCTCGATCTTCTCCCAGCCCTCATCGGTCACGCTGATGGTCTTGTGCTTCTCATCCACCACGAAATCGCCGGTCAGATACTTCTCTTCCGGGCTCTTCTCGATCTCCTCGCCCTCTTCAAGCGAAGGGATAATCCGGTTCACCCGCGCATACTTGTCGGTGGTCTGGTCGGTCGGGCCGGAAATGATCAGCGGCGTCCGCGCTTCGTCGATCAGGATCGAGTCCACTTCGTCCACGATGGAGAAGTAGTGGCCGCGCTGCACGCAGTCGGCCAGCTCGAACTTCATGTTGTCGCGCAGGTAATCGAAGCCGAACTCGTTGTTCGTGCCGTACGTGATGTCGGATGCGTACGCTTTGCGCCGCTGCCCGTCGTCCAGGTCATGCACGATCACGCCCACCGTCATGCCGAGAAACTCGTAGATCTTGCCCATCCACTCGGCGTCGCGCTTGGCCAGATAGTCGTTGACCGTGACGACGTGCACGCCGTGCCCCGCCAGCGCGTTCAGGTACACCGCCAGCGTCGCCACCAGCGTCTTGCCCTCGCCGGTCTTCATCTCGGCGATCTGGCCCTTGTGCAGCACCAGCCCGCCGACAAGCTGAACATCGAAATGGCGCTGGCCGAGGGTGCGCTTCGCCGCTTCGCGCACCGTGGCGAAGGCCTCGGGCAGGATGTCGTCGATTGTCTCGCCCTGGGCGAGGCGTTCCTTGAACGCGACCGTGCGGGCCGCGAGCTGCTCGTCCGAAAGGTTCTGCACCTCCGGCTCGAGCGCGTTGATCTCTTCGACCGTCGCGCCCAAGCTCCTGATATACCGGTCGTTCGCGGAACCGAACAACCGCCGGGCGAGACCGCCGATCATCGAGACCTCAAGGGAATGGGGAAAACCGCTTCTATCATCTTAACCGCAACGCCTCGCCGGCCGGAAGCGTCACCTGACAGATAGGCTCGGGTCTCCGCCCTGTCAATTCACGGTGGATAAACGGACAGGCGCTTGTTCTGCGACCGGCGATATGCAAGATGGCGCCCGGCAACGGCCGCCCCTGGCGCGGTCCGGCGGTCGGGGCCGTTCTCGGAAAGGAAGTGCAATGCTTGCCCGTCTACCCTTCGCCCGCTCCCGGTGGCTCGGCGTTCTGATCGTTCTTCTGGCGCTGCCGCCCGCCGCCCTGGCCCAATCGTCCGGCGCGCAAAAGACGGCCGCGCCCGATCCGGTGATGGCGCGGGTCGACGGTTTTGCCATCCACGGTTCCGATGTCATGGCCCAGATCCACCGCCTGCCCGCTCAGACCCAGCAGATGCCGCTGGAAAAGCTGGTGCCGATGATGGTCGAGGCGCTGGTCAACACGCATCTCCTGCAGGCGGCGGCCGACAAGGACCATCTGCAGGACGATCCCGAGGTCAAGCAGCGGCTGGCGGCGACCGAGCAGGACATCGTGCGCTCGGTCTATATCGAGCGTCTGGTGGGGAAGGATGTCAGCGATGCCAAGCTCCACGCCGAATACGACAAGGCCATCAAGACCATGCCGCAGCGCGAGGAGATCGAGGCTCGCCACATCCTGGTGAAGACCGAGGCCGAGGCCAAGCAGATCATCAAACAGCTCGAACGCGGCGCCGATTTCGCCAAGCTCGCCCGGGAAAAATCGATCGATCCCGCCGGCAAGGATTCGGGCGGCGATCTCGGCTGGTTCACCAAGGACCAGATGGTGCCGGAATTCGCCAATGCCGCCTTCGCGCTGAAAAAGGGCGAGTTCACCAAGACCCCGGTGAAGACCCGGTTCGGCTGGCACGTCATCAAGCTGGTCGATCGCCGCGCCGCGCCGCCCCCGACCTTCGAGGAGGCGAAGCGCCAGCTTCAAACCAAGGTGGAAACCGAGGCGATCGCGGCCAAGGTGAAGGAGCTGCGCGCCGCCGCCAAGATCGAAATCATGGGCGCGGACGGCAAGCCGGTCGCGGCCGGCGACACCGCCGCGGCGCCCGCCGGCTCCTCCGAGGCGACGCCGGCGAAGAAGAAGCGCTAGCGCGCCGTCGCCATGGCCCAGCCGTCGCCGCTTGCGCCGGAACCGATTTCGGCGCTGCCGCCGATTGCCGGCGTGTCGCTCGCCAGCGCGCATTGCGGCATCCGGTATAAGGAGCGGCGCGACCTGATGGTCGCGCTGCTGGATCCCGGCACCAGCATCGCGGGGGTATTCACGCGCTCGACCACCTGCGGCGCCCCGGTGGATTGGTGCCGCAAGGCGGTGAAACGCGGCAAGGCCCGCGCCATCGTGGTCAATTCCGGCAACAGCAATACTTTTACCGGCCGCGCCGGCGTCGCCGTGGTGGAGCGTACCGCCGCCGCGATGGCCAAGCTGGCCAAATGCGATCCGCGCGACGTTTATATCTCCTCGACCGGCGTGATCGGCGAGCCGCCGCCCGCCGACAAGATCGCGGCGGCGCTGCCCGCCATGGTCAAAACCGCGGGCGCCGACGCGGCCGCCTGGCGCGGCGCGGCCGAGGCGATCCTCACCACCGACACCTTCGCCAAACTGGCGACGCGGCAAGCCACCATCGACGGCGTCGCCGTCACCCTCAACGGCTTCTGCAAGGGCTCCGGCATGATCGCGCCCGACATGGCGACCATGCTGGCCTATCTCTTCACCGACGCGGCGCTGCCGGGCAAGGTGCTGCAGGCGCTGTTGACCGCGAGCAACGAGCGCTCGTTCAACAGCATCACCGTCGACGGCGACACCTCGACCAGCGATACCGTGCTGCTGTGCGCGACGGGCAAGGCCGCGCACAAGCGCATCGCCCGTGCCGACGATCCGCGGCTCAAGGATTTTCGCCGCGCGCTCGACGAGGTCATGATCGACCTGGCGCAACAGATCGTGCGCGACGGCGAGGGCGCGCAGAAATTCGTCACCATCCGCGTCGCTGGCGCCGCCTCGGCGAAAAGCGCGCGGCGGATCGGGCTGGTCATTGGCAATTCGCCCCTGGTCAAGACCGCGCTCGCGGCCGGCGACGCCAATTGGGGCCGCATCGTCATGGCGGTCGGCAAGTCGGGCGAGAAGGCCGACCGCGACCGGCTCGCCATCGCCATCGGCGGCGTGCGCATCGCCGAGAACGGCGGACCCGTGCCGGGCTATGACGAGGCCCCGGTCGCGGAACATATGAAGGGTCGCGAGATCGAGATCGACGTCGATCTCGGGGTGGGGCGCGGCAAGGCAACGGTCTGGACCTGCGATCTCACCCACGGTTATATCGACATCAATGGCGGCTATCGGAGCTGACGCGCTCCCTTAGCGCTTTCACGGCAGCGCGGCGCTAGCCGCGCCCCCGCATTGAACGAGGCAGGGAACGGAGGAACAGCCGATGTTGACGGCGGCGGAGAATGAATTGCTGGCCCGTGTCGGCACGGGCAGCGAAATGGGCGACTACCTGCGCGAATATTGGACGCCGGCGGTGCGCGCGGCGTCGCTCGAGACCGATGGCGCGCCGGCGCGGGTGCGGCTTTACGGCAAGAACTATGTCGCGTTCCGCGCCACCGACGGGCGCATCGGCTTTCTCGACGAGGAATGTCCGCATCGCTGCGTCTCGCTCGCGCTGGCGCGCAACGAGGGCAACGGACTGCGCTGCCTGTTCCATGGCTGGAAGATCGACGTCTCGGGCAAGCTGGTCGATGCGCCGTCCGAGCCGCCGGAGCGGCAAGAGGCGTTCTGCGCCAATATCAAGATCAACCATTATCCGACGCATGAAGCGGGCGGGCTGATCTGGGTCTATCTCGGCAAGCGCGCGGCGGCGCCGCCGATGTTCGATTTCGAATTCGCGCGCCTCCCCGAAAGCCATGTCGATATCCGCCGCGCGATCCTGCGCTGCAACTGGCTCCAGGGCTATGAAGGCACGCTCGACACCGTCCATGCCGGCATTCTCCATGTCGGCTGGATCGACGACCCGGCGAAACGCTGGGGCGACACCAAGGGCAAGGAACTCCATGTGCTGAGCCGCAAGGTGCCGTCGGCCCGGATCGAGTACGAGCCGCGCCCGTACGGCTTCCGCGAGGGCGCGTTGCGGCCGATGCCGGACGGCAGCCTCTACGCTCGCATCCGCGATGTCGTGCTGCCCTATTATTCCTTCATTCCGACGCCGGGCGGCACCGGCTGTTTCGTCACCATCGTCGTGCCGGTCGACGACGAGACGCACATGCAATGGTACATCATCTACGATCCGGCAAAGCCGATCGCCGACGAGGTGCGCCAGCGCATGATGGCGAACAGCTCGGGCGACCGCGACGATTTCGCCTCCGATCTCGGCGGCTTCCATAATATGTGGGGGCAGGACCGCAAGCTGATGAAACAGGGCCATTGGAGCGGCATCGGCCGGCCGCTGCCGTTCGAGGATTTCGCGGTGCAGGAGGCGATGGGTCCGATCATGGACCGCACCCGCGAGCAATTGGGCTCGAGCGACGTCACCATCGTGCGCACCCGCCGGCTCCTCGCCGACGCGGCCCGCCAATTCGCCGAGACCGGCACGCTGTTCGGCGAAAGGGATGGCGATTATGCCCAGGTGCGGGCCCTGGCGATCCGCCTGCCCGCCGACGCCGACTGGCGCGAGGTCGACACGCTCGACCCGCCGCCGAGCCTGGCCGAGGCCGCGGAGTAGGAGCATGGCGGTAAGGTTTCCGGCGATCGCGGCGGCGCTGCTGCTCGCGGCGCTTGCCGTTCGGCTGGCCTGGGCCGACGGCGCGCCGCGCATGCTCGTGATCGCCGCCAATGCGGAGCCGGATACGCTCGACCTCGCCATGACGCGAGAGGGACCGAGCGCCTATCCGATTCTGGAGAACATGACCGAGCGGCTGGTCGGCGAGGAGACCGACGGCAAATTCGTGCCGACGCTGGCGACCTGGGAATTGGCCGCCGACGGCAAGGAACTGGTGTTCCATCTCAAGCCCGGCATCAAATTCTCGTCGGGCGATCCGCTGACCGCGCGGGACATCGTCTTCGCCTATGAGCGGGCGAAGGCGAAGGCGCCGATGTTCCTGCGCCATGCCCGCTTCGTCGACAGCATTACCGCGGTCGACGATCACACGGTGAAGCTCCGCTTCAAGCAGCCCGATGTCGGCTTCATCGCCTGGCGCGGCCTGCTGGCCGAATCGATGGCCTATTACAATCGTGTCGGCGAAAAGGAGTTCGTCGCCCATCCCGTTGGCACCGGCCCTTACAAGATCGTCGATTACAAGCCGGGCGATCATCTCGACATGGCGCGCTTCGACGGCTATTGGGGCCGGAAGCCGGCAGTCGACAAGGCGCGTTTCGTCTTCATCAAGGACGACACCACGCGAATCGCCAAGCTCAAGGCGGGCGAAGTCGATCTGATCATGAACACGCCCTATGCCGATGTCGATGCGCTGCACGCCGCCGGTTTCCACACGCGGACGCTCGCCGCCTTCCCCTCGGTGTCGATCCAGTTTCAGATCGCCAACAAGAAGGCGCCCTGGGCCGATGTCCGGGTGCGCCGCGCCATTGCCGAGGCGATCGATGCCGACGCCATCATCAAGGGCCTGTTCCACGGCGTGCCGGACCGCTATCCGCGGCTCGCGCCCGGCGAGCTCGGCTACGATCCGACGCTGCGGAATTATCGCTACGATCCGGCGGATGCGAGGAAACTGCTGGCCGAAGCGGGCTATCCCCACGGCTTCAAGATGCCGTTCTATACCTGGGCCGGAACCTATTACGGCATTCCGGAAACCGCCGAGGCGGCGGTGCTCTATCTCAAGGCGGTCGGCATCGATGCCGAGATGATTCCGCTCGATGCGCCCAAATACATGGACAAGGTGCGCTCGGTCGCGCGCCGGCCCGACGCCGAATTCGTCGGCCTCGCCACCTTGCCGATGGCCAACCTGTCCGATCCGACCGACGCGCTCAGCGTCTATTATTCCAGTTCCGCCTTCTCGATTTATCGCGATGCCGCGCTGGACACGGCGATCGGCCGCGCCTTGGGCGAGCTCGATCCGGCCAAGCGCGCCGACGACATCAAGGCGGCGTTCCGCCTCATGCAGGATCAGGTCGCCACCATCGTGGTGTGGGATTCGGTGTCGGTCTATACGATGAAGCGCGACCTCGACTACACGCCGCTGCCGCGCATGTTCCCACTGCTGCTGTTGCAGAACGTCGCGCTGAAATAATCAGCCGGCCAGCTTCCGCGCCAGGATGCGGCGCACCGCGATGCCGGCGGCGTCGCAGGCAAAGGCGTTGAGCGGCCGGTCCGAGGGATTGTCGTCGATCGAGCGCTGCTGCGCCGCCAGCACCGCGACATCCTCGTCGAACGCGTCGCTGGTGATGGCGCGCATCTTGGCCGACAGCGCCGCATCCGCCACCGCGAAATGCCGCGCCGTGGCCCAGAAATAATGCGTCGAGGTCGCGGTTTCGGGGGTGATGCCTTGGATCACGACATGATTCGGTGCTTGCGGCGGATTGTTCGAGCCCGCCGGCTCGGCGCCCGCCTCGAAATAGACATAGGATGGCGCGCGCACGATCTGCTTCTGCCAGCGGTCGAAGTGGCCGCTCTTGCCCAGCGCCTGGAACAGGCCGGGCAGCTCGACATCGCGCATCATGCGGAAGGTGTTGACGGTGTCGCCCGCGACGGAAAATTCCAGCGGGTTCTCGGCGATGCCCGGCCCGCCGAGATTCTTATGCACGAACTGGACGTGCGTCAGGTCCAACAGATTATCGAGTACCAATTGGTAGTTCGCCGGCATGCAATGGAGGCCGCGCACCGTCGCCCAATCGGGCGCGGCGTTGAGCCGCCAATCGGGCAGCGCCGCCGCTTCGGCGCGGGTCGGATCGCCGGGCCACAGAAACACCACGCCATCCTGCTCGCGGGTCGGATAGGCGCGCAGATGGAAGCTCGCCGGAATCGTGCCCTGGGCCGGTATGGCGACGCATCGTCCCGCGCCGTCGAATCGCGCGCCGTGATAACCGCATTGCAGCTCGTTGCCGACGATCTTGCCGCGCGACAAGGGATAGCGGCGATGCGAACAGCGATCTTCCAGCGCCGCGGCCGTGCCGTCGCCGCGGCGGAACAGCACGACCGGCTCGCCGCAGATCTTGCGCCCGAGCGGCGCGGTGTCGAGTTCCGCCGAAAAGGCGGCCACATACCATTCGTCGCGGATGAACGGCGCCGTCGGCGCCATGAGATCGGCGGCGCGCGGCGAATGGTCGATGACGCTCATGGCCTGTTCTCCTCCGCCTTGCATCAAAGGCGATCGTAACCCGGCTAGCGCCGGCCCCACATCAAGATACCCCGCTATCGCCGCCTTATCGCCGTAAATCACTCCCAACTGATTTGGTGAACGCCGGATCGTTGCGATTCGGCTTCGTTGTCGCAAGAGGAGGTAGCGCATGAAACCCATTCTTCGCCGGACCGGTTTGGCGGCTCTGGCTCTCGGCCTGCTCGCGGCGCCGGCCTTCGCCGGGCCCGCGCCCGGAACCCCGGCGCCGGGCGCCGCGATGCAGCAGGCAGTTCCGGCGGATGCCGCCGGCTCGACCGGCATTCCGGGCGGCAATTCGGTGACCGGCGCCAATACGGATCAGGGCGGCGGTATCGGCAATCATGCCGCCGACACGGGCTCGACCGTGGGCAGGAGCTCGGCGGAACTGCCGAACAACGATGCCGGCACCCCGATCAACAATGGGCCGAAGGGCACCGCCGGCAGCACCGGCACCATCAACCAGCAATAGGAGTTAGCTCATGAAGTCGCTACTTCGACAGACCAGTGCCGCCATTCTCGCGTTCGGGATTCTCGCGGCCCCCGCCTTCGCCGAAGGCATGGGCGGCGGCGCGGGCGGCGCCGGTGCAGGGGCGGGCGCGGGCGTGTCGTCCGGCTCGATAAACGGCGCGGCGCAGAACAGCGAGAACGGGCCGGCTGGCACCGGCGGCACCGCCACGAGCAATGGCTCGGTCACCGGTTCGGATATGAACAACAGCTCGGCGCAATTGCCGAACAGCGATACCGGGACGTCGATCAACACCGGCGTGAACGGAAACGTCCCGAACAACCCGTCTTCCAACCCGCCGGCGAGCGGCATGCCGCATAGCGTGACGCCCGGCACCGGTACCTCGGGGCAATAAGCTCCCGCCGGACGAAAGCCTCCGTCCTCGCGGGCGGGGGCCTTTCGCTTGCCGCTTGCTCGCTTGATATCGGGCATACCGTCCCTGTACCTTGCGCGCGCGAGGCGCGAGGGCGGGGATGACTTCTTACGATTACATTATTGTCGGCGCCGGATCGGCGGGCTGCGTTCTCGCCAACCGGTTGAGCGCCGATCCCGCAATCTCGGTGCTGCTGCTCGAGGCGGGGCCGCGCGACAACAAGCTGATCCTGAAAATGCCGCTGGCCTTCGTGCCGGCGTCGCAGCGCCGCGAATTCAATTGGGAATACCAGAGCGAGCCCGACCCGACCCTGAACAATCGCCGCCTCCGCGTGCCGCGCGGCAAGGTGCTGGGCGGCTCGTCCTCGATCAACGGCATGATGTACGCGCGCGGCCATGCGCGCGATTTCGATCATTGGCGCCAGCTCGGCAATGAGGGCTGGGCCTATGCCGACATCCTGCCCTACTACAAGCGCATGGAAAGCGATTGGCGCGGCGAGGGGCTTTATCATGGCGGTGCCGGTCCGCTCGCCACCATTCCCAGCGCCAGCACCCATCCGATGTATGGCGCCTTCATCGCGACGGCGCTGGATGCCGGCTTCACCCACAGCGGCGATTTGAACGGCGCCGAGCCGGAAGGGTTCGGCCCAATGGATTTCAACCAGGCGAAGGGCCGCCGCGCCTCGAGCGCCGCCGCCTATCTGACCCCGGTGTTGGGTCGGCGCAATCTCACCGTCGCGACCGGCGCGATGACCCGGCGCGTGCTGATCGACCGGGGCCGCGCCACCGGCGTCGAGTATCGGCGCGACGGCAAGTCCGTGGTCGCCCACGCCGCGCGCGAGGTGATTCTGTCGGGCGGCTCCTATAATTCGCCGCAGCTTCTGCTGCTGTCCGGCATCGGCCCGGCGGACGACCTGCTGTCTCTCGGCATCAAGCCGGTGCTGGATCTGCCGGGGGTCGGGCGGAATTTGCAGGAACATCCCAGCATGTGGATTCGGCGGCTGTGCCGCGCGCCGACCGGCTATGACGCGCAGTTCCGCTTCGACCGGCTGGCGCGCGCGGTGGCGCGCTGGCGCGTCAACGGCACCGGAATCATGTCGGGCGTGCCGCTGCTCTGCGTCGGCTTCATCCGTACCCGGCCGGAATTGGAGCGGCCGGATATGCAATGCTATCTCAATGCCGTCGGCTTCGACACCAAGGTCTGGTTCCCGGGCGTGCGCAAGGCCAATGGCGACAAGATCGATTGGATCAATTCGCTGCTGCATCCGGAAAGCCGGGGGCAGATGAGCTTGCGCTCGGCCGATCCGCTGGCGCCGCCGCGCATCCAGTTCAATTTGTTCGCGTCGCGCAACGATCTCGTCACCATGCGCGAGGCGGTGAAGATCGCGCGCGACCTGATGGCGCGCCCGCCGTTCGCCGATTTTCTCGGCCCGGAAGTGGTGCCCGGCGCCACGGCCAAGACCGATGCCGAGATCGAGGAAGCGATCCGCAATTTCTGCGGCACGACGCAGCATCCGGTCGGCACCTGCGCCATGGGCACCGGCCCCGACGCGGTGGTCGATGCGCAATTGCGGGTGCGCGGCATCGCCGGCTTGCGGGTGGTCGATGCCTCGATCATGCCGGCGATCACCGGCGGCAACACCAACGCCCCCACCCTCATGATCGCGGAAAAGGCTTCCGACATGATCCTGGGCAAGCCGCCCTTGCCCGCCGCCGAGGGCATCGAGCAAGCCGCGTGACCATGACGGACAAAGTTGAACCGCCAAGGCGCCAAGATGGAAGAGCCGTCAGCGGCGCATGACGCGACAGCGCGACAGGTCGTCGATTCAGTTTTTGCCGTTCACAAAACGCTTGGTCCCGGGCGATTGAAATCGATCATCGGTTGACTTTTCCCTGCCGTCTTGGCGTCTTGGCGATGAAGCATTTTTCTTTTCAAGAACTCCGAGGAAATCGCATGACCGTGACGCTCTATCAAGCCACCGTGCCGAGCTTCATCCGCCATCTCCACGCGCTGTCGGGCATCATCGACAAGGCCGAGGCCTATATCGCCGAGAAGAAATTCCCGGCCGAGGGGCTGCTGCAGGCGCGGCTGTTCCCCGACATGTACAATTTCATCGGCCAGGTGCAGACCGCGACCGACCAGGCGAAGGGCGGTGCCGC
>DATAWI010000002.1:0-66576 GCA_036267295.1 Acidobacteriaceae bacterium
TGTAGTCCTGCCGCCAGGAAGCCAGCTTGCTGCGAGCATCGGCGAGGGTGAAGAAGACCTCCACGTTCAGGCACTCGTCGCGCAGTCTCCCGTTGAAGCTCTCGATGTAGCCGTTCTCAACCGGTCTTCCCGGCCTGATGAAGTCCAGATGCACACCGTTCCGATAAGCCCAGAGATCCATGGCCCTGCTGGCAAACTCGGTCCCGTTGTCCACGGTGATCGACTGCGGAGCCCGGCGCGTTGATAGAACGGTATCGAGTGCCGCGGCCACCTTCTCGCCGCTGAGGGCGGTGTCCGCATACAGCAGCAGGCACTCGCGGGTGAACTGGTCGACGACTGTGAGTACGCGAATCCAGCGACCGTCGGCCAACCGCTGGGCCACGAAATCCATGCTCCACTTCTGGTCGGGACGCGCTGCTCGTCCGGAAGGGATGCGTTGCCGTTGCGCCCGCTGGCGCCGTTTTTGCGTGCGCACGATCAGACCCTCTTCCGTGTAAATCCGATAGATACGCTTCGCGTTCACTTCCCAGCCCTCCCGCCTCAACATCACCCTCAGCCGACGGTAGCCATAACGAACCCGACTGCCGGCCAGTTCCCGCAGCCGGACGCGCAGCGCCTCCTGCGGATCGCGATGATGCTCATATCTCAGTGTCGCCCGGTTCACCGGAATCAGCCCCGCAGCACGCCGCTCACTGTACTGGTGGACCTGCTCCGCCCACTCCGCCAGCTCGCGACGCGCCCAAGGCCTCACAGCTTTTTTGCGACGATCTCCTGCAGGACGTGGCGGTCCAGCGACAGGTCGGCGACCAGCCGCTTCAGCTTACCGTTCTCCTCCCGCAGCTGCCGCAGCTCGCGCAACTCACTCAGACCCAGCCCAGCGTACTTCTTCTTCCACAGGTAAAACGTCTGCTGGCTGATCCCGTTCCCGCGGCAGACCTCCACCACCGTGTCCCCAGACTCTGCTTCCCGCAGCACCCGCAGAATCGCCTCTTCGCTGTGTCCTCGCTTCGCCATCTCTCGGTTCCCCTCTCTTCTGAAGAGAACCACGACAAGGCTGCCTTCTCTCAACTTCCCAACGGCTTAGTTTTCGGGTTTTGGGTCACCCAGGAGCTCTTGCGGCACGCGAACAGCAGAATAATGCTCGACGTTTACACGCAAGCGGTTAACTCGAACAAGCGAGCCGCACAGAGCAAGGTTGTAAAGATGATGGTCTCGAGTGAAGCCACTAAAGCTGCGATTGTGGGCACAACTGATTCAAGAAAATAGGCTCAAAATGCAGGTTAAGAAGCTTATTGTGCCCTTATTGCGCCCAGATTTCGTTGTCACTATAGGTCCATACATCCCATAAGTCATTTGGAATGTATGGCGGGGACGACGGGGCTCGAACCCGCGACCTCTGCCGTGACAGGGCAGCATTCTAACCAACTGAACTACGTCCCCTTCGCCTGGTACCGCTCCACCCGCAAGGCATCGCACCCTGCCGGCTCTTGCTTCCTGCGCAGCGCGCCAACCACCGCGCGCCACCCGGAACTGTCACCATTCCGTTCCTCGATTGTAGCAAACCCGGCCGCCTCCTCGCGACGCTGCTCGCCTGCGCATTCGCACCCGCTCAATTTCCCACGACCCCGCTGGCATGGCCCGACGCCACCCAATGCAATACACTGGTGAGCGATATGAACCAACCCAACTTTGCCCATGTCCTCCTCGTCCTGGCCGCGGCTGCGCTGCCTCTCAGCGCCCAAACGCCAGCCACCCGCTCCGCCCCAACGCCACATCACGCGTCCGCCACCGCCCATACTGTGGGCATGCATGCCGGTGGAGGATGCATCGCCCATCCGCACGAGCTTTCCCCGAAAATTCCCGCGCTCCCCGCGTCCGCGCCCTGCTTCAAAGCCCTCTACACCCTCACCCGCATCCCCACCACCCGCGTGGATTACGTCTCGCCCCTTGTCAGCCCCGATGTTCGCGACACCCTGGGCAGCTCTCTCGAGACCTTCTCCCTCGACTATGTCGACACGAAAATCGGCGCCGGCGAACTCGCCAAAGCGCACGACTTCGTCACCGTGAAATACACCGGCTACCTCGCCAAAGAGGGCACCAAATTCGACTCCTCCGACGACCACCCCAACAAGGAGCCCATCACCTTCCCCTACGGCACCCACCGCGTCATCCCCGGCTGGGACACCGGCTTCGAAGGCATGCACGTCGGTGGCAAGCGCCGCCTCATCATTCCTTGGGAGCTGGCCTACGGCGAAGGCGGCCGCCCGCCCGTGATCCCTGCCAAATCTGACCTGGTCTTTGACATCGAGCTGGTGAGTCAGAGCGCCACGCCGCCGGCCCCGCCCGAGGGATCGCGTCCGCCCTCCAATCCGAGCATTCGCCCCGCCGGACCAATGCATCCGTCGGCGACGCCGCCGGCCGGCAAGCCGCCCGCGACCCCACCAGCCCAGCCGCAAACCACTCTGCCGCCCGCGGGCAATCCGCCCACCGGCACAACGGCAACGCCCAAACCGCAGTAGCTGCACTCTCGCGCAAATCAAGAGGCTGCGGAGTCTCCGCAGCCTCTTCGTTTCTCCGCCGGATGCCAAGCCTTGCTACAAAATAAGCTCGAAGTAAATCAGAAGGGAAGTGCGATACCGCACATGCCCCACGTCCTGCATCCCGCACTTCGCATAAAAGCCACCCGCCCCCGCCTCCGCGTCAAATGCGTCGAGGCGGATCGCCTGCGCCGGCCATGCACGTGTCATCCGCTCCGCTTCATCCATTAGCCTGCGCCCGATCCCCTGGCGCTGGAATTCCGGCGCCACCGCCATGCCCGTCACATACAGCGCCTTCGTCACCGGCGTAAAGTACGCAACATCGATCGCCCACGGCTTTTTCGTTTGCAACGTCAGCGCCCCAACGATCCGTTTGCCCCGTCGCGCCACCACCACCCGCGTGTGCCGCATCCCCGCCGCCACGCCGCGCGCGGTCGGGGAGCCCGACCATCCGCCCTGCCCAAACCGCCGCGTCAAATCCGCCGACACCTGCGCGTGCAGTGCCGTCAGCGCGGGCACATCCTCCACAGTCGCCGTTGCAAGACTCAGCCTCATGCCGTAGAACCCTAATCCTGACCGCCATCCTACCTGCCCAAAATAAAAAGGCCCCGCTCCAAAAAGCAGGGCCTTCCAGCTTTCGCCTCGGACTAGCTGACCAGCAACACGCCATCCGATTTCTCCACGCCTTCCTTGGCAATCGGCCGATAGAACAACTGGTTGTTCTCGAGATAGACCTCGAGAAACGCCGGCCGCTCGCTGATCCCGCCCGCAATCAGCGCCTCCGACAGCGGATCTTCCACATACCGCTGCAGAGCCCGCCGCAGCGGACGCGCCCCATAACTGCGATCCACCAGCGTCTTCTCCAGAATCCACTTCTTCGCATCGTCGTTCACTGAAAGCGTGATCGCCTTCTGCGCCAGGTTCGCGTTCAGTTGCTGCACCAGCAACTCCAGAATCTGAATCAAATCCGCATCCGTCAACGACTGGAACAGAATGATCTCGTCGATGCGGTTCAGAAACTCCGGATTGAACGTCCGCTTGACCTCGTTCTTCACAAGGTCCTCGATCTTCTCCATCACAAGGTCTTCGCGGTCGCTCTGGAACCCGAGCCCCTGCTTCCGCTGCAGATGCCGCGCCCCGATGTTCGACGTCATAATGATGATCGTGTTCTTGAAGTCGACCGTGTTGCCGAGCCCATCCGTCAACTGCCCGTCTTCAAACACCTGCAGCAGGATGTTGAACACGTCCCCGTGCGCTTTCTCGATTTCGTCCAGCAGAACCACCGAGTAGGGCGACCGCTTCACGCGTTCCGTCAGCTGTCCGCCTTCCTCGTAGCCCACGTACCCCGGAGGCGAACCGATCAGCTTCGACACCGAGTGCTTCTCCATGAACTCCGACATATCGAAGCGGATCAGCGATTTTTCGCTGCCAAACAGGAACTGCGCCAGCGTCCGCGCCATTTCCGTCTTGCCCACGCCCGTCGGCCCCAGAAACAGGAACGACCCAATCGGCCGGTGCGGCGACTTCAGCCCTGCACGCGACCGCCGAATCGCTCGCGCCAGCGCCGAAATCGACTTGTCCTGGCTGATCACGCGCTTGTGCAGCTCTTCTTCCACGCGTAGCAGCTTCTGCGTCTCTTCTTCCTTGATGGACGTAACCGGCACGCCCGTCCACCGGCTCACCACATCCTCAATGTCCTCGCGGCCCACAATCCCCGCCGTCGAATCGTCAAGATGATACTTGTCCCGCAGCGCGCGCAGATTATCGCGCTCCTTGCGCTCCTCGTCCGAATAAAACCGCGCCTTCTCGAACTCGTGATTCGCAATCGCGTTTTCCATCCGGTGCACGATGAACTTGATCCGCTTCTGCACCTCGGTAATTTCTTCGGGAAGGGAAGTCTGCCGCAGCTTCACCCGCGCTCCCGCCTCGTCGATCAAATCGATCGCCTTGTCCGGCAGAAACCGGTCCGAGATATACCGGTTCGAGTGCGACACCGCAAAGTTGATCGCCTCGTCCGTGTAACTCACTGCGTGGAATTTCTCGTAGCGGTCCTTGATCCCGTTGATGATCTTGATCGCGTCCTCTTCATTGGGAGGTGGCACCTTCACCGCCTGGAAGCGCCGCTCCAGCGACCGGTCCTTCTCGATCGACTTGCGATACTCCGCCGGCGTCGTCGCCCCAATACACTGAATCTCGCCGCGCGAAAGCGCCGGCTTCAGAATGTTCGCCGCGTCCAGCGATCCCTCTGCCGAGCCCGCGCCCACCAGCGTGTGCAGCTCGTCGATAAAGATGATGGAGTTCTGATTCTCCATCAGCTCTTTCATAATCGTCTTCAGCCGCTCTTCAAACTGCCCGCGATATTTCGTGCCCGCCACAATCAGCGACAAATCCAGCGCCAGCACCCGCTTGTCCGCCAGAAAGCTCGGCACGTCGCCGTCCGAAATGCGCTGCGCCAGCCCTTCCACAATCGCCGTCTTGCCCACGCCCGGCTCGCCGATCAGCACCGGATTGTTCTTCGTTCTCCGGCACAAAATCTGCACCACGCGTTCCAGCTCCTGATCCCGGCCCACCAGCGGATCCAGCTGCGAATCCATCGCCGCCTGCGTCAGGTCCCGCGAAAACTCCGCCAGCAGGGAAGACTCGCGATTGCGCGCCTGCTGCGGCGCCTTCTCCTGCGTCGCCCGCGCCAGCTCCTCGCGCACCGCCAGCAGCTTCAGCCCGCGCTCGTGCAGAATCTCCGACGCAAAGCATTTCTCCTCACGTAACAGTCCCAGTAACAAATGCTCGGTCCCGATGTGCTTGTGCGACAGCCGCTCGGCCTCTTCCGCCGCATAGGCCAAAACCCGCTTGCATTCGTTCGAAAGCGGCAGATCGACCGACGTCGACACCTTCTCCCGAATGGTGGTGTGTCCTTCAATCTGTTTGCGGATGGATTCGACGGAGGCGTGGCTGCGGAGGAACCGATTAGTCAGCGCCTTATCTTCGCGCAGCAGCCCCAGCAGCAGGTGTTCCGTCTCGATATACGGCGATCCAAACTGGCTGGCTTCGTACCGTGCGAAAAAAATGACGCGACGCGCTTTCTCTGTATAGCGTTCGAACATGTTCCCTCTCGGGACCTCGTCCTGCCGCGATTCCGCCGGTCGTCTTCGCCGCCGTTCCCACAGCCTTCGGGACCCTTCATTCCTGCTACCCGCCGCCCACGCCTGAATCAGGGGCAAATCCTGGGCGGCTCCCTTGGAGGATGGAGCGTCCTGCCTCTCCATCCCGCGTACACCTACTTACCGCAACTCAATCTCTACAACCAACCTTGAGCCCGCAATCGCAAAGCGACAAAATCTCAACCCGAAAACATCTCACTTCAACAAAACCCGCGACCCCAACTCAAAAACATCGCGACGCGACAAAATCCCGCCTCGAAAACATCTCACCTTAATAAAAAAAGCCGTCATCCTGAGCGTAGCGCCGCGCAAAAACCCCGTTTCGAAAACCTTTCCAGCGCGGAGTCGAAGGACCTGCATTTCGTCTCCCCCACAAAAAGAATCCGCCATAACGCTACGCAACCCCCGCCAAACGCCCCTTATCCAGCCGCAAAATTCTGTCGCACCGCTCCGCCAGCGCAAGGTTGTGCGTAACGATGACGGAAGTGAGCTGATGCGTTGTATGCAGCCGCTCAATCAGCGCAAAAACCATCTCGGCGGTCTGGGTGTCCAGGTCCCCGGTCGGCTCATCGGCCAGCAGAACCCGCGGCTGCGTCACCAGAGCGCGCGCCAGCGAAACCCGCTGCTGCTCCCCGCCGGATAACTCCCCGGCCCGGTGCGTCGCCCGATCCCCCAGCTCCACTTCGTTCAACCACTGCTCCGCGCTTCTCAGGGCTTCCGCCTTCGCTGTGCCCCTCGCCAGCAAGGGCATGGCCACGTTCTCCAGCGCCGTAAATTCCGGCAGAAGATAATGAAACTGCCACACATACCCCACTTCCCGGTTGCGAAAAGTGGCGGCCTGCCGCGGGCTCAAAGAGTTCAGCTGGATTGAACTCAAGAATACGTCACCCTTCGACGGCGAATCAAGCGCGCCCAGCATATGCAGAAGCGTGCTTTTGCCCGCCCCGGACTGCCCCACAATGGCCAGCATCTCGCCCAGGGCAACATCCAGGTTCAACCCGTCAAACAGCACCAGCCGTCCCCGTCCGGTGACGTACTCTTTGCTGAGATTTCTGACGGTTATCACGATTGGATGATCCAAACCCGGCGTACGATTCGCCTCGTTGTGCAGGGTTGGATCGTGCAGGGCTGGGTGGATTCCCGGATTTGCCTGGGGGGCGGCCTGATGCGATGATGCGAGGTCCGAATCCATACCTACCTGTACCATCCAAAACCGCAAATGGGAAGCACCATTTCAGTGCATTGGACGCAGTTACCAGGAAAAGGGGTCACGCGAGTACCACCACGGGTTACCCCCGCTCCGAGCCGCTCATTCTCATCTCAGGCGTAACCCGGGAGCCTCGCTTTTTCCGTCGTGCCCATCGCGCCACTGCAACCTGCAACCGGTGCTCCCTCACCGCACGCGTGCCTCCGCCAAAAACTCCGCAAACTGCGGAGTGCCGCGCACCGCGGCAAATGCCGGCTCCTGCATCACCTGTTTACGCGGCACGTACCCGGCGTCGTATGCCTTCTCCAGATAATCGACCGCGCGATCGACTTCGTTCGACCGCGCAAACAACTCGGCCAGACAGTAGTCCAGCCGCGCCAGTTCCTCTTTCTGCGAAGCCCCCTGCACGATCTGCGGCGCGCTCATGTCGAAGACCGTCGGGTCCAGCGCATACGCGGACCGATACGCCGCCGCTCCCTCCTTCGCCTTGTCCAGCGCAAAGTAAGCCGTCCCCAGATTCGCCGTGATCACCGCCGACTGCGGCGCCAGTCCCAGCGCCCGCCGATACAACTCGACAGCCTTCCCGTAATCCTGCTCCGCAAAGTAAGTTGCGCCCAGATTGTTCAACGCATCCGGGAAGTTCGGCTGCAGCCGCAGCGCCTTCTCGTACTCCCGCCGCGCTGCGCGAATGGCCAGCAAATGATGCCAGGCGACGCCCAGCTTGTTCAGCACCGCCGCGCTGGTAGGTGCCACACTGTAGGCCTGCGTCGCTTCGACATACTCGTGATGGATCATCAGCAGATCGCCGCGCTCCTCCGGCGAAAGCGCATGCATCTTCGCTTCCGAGGGACCGCTGATTGCGGGGCTTTGGGCTCGAAGAGAGCTCGTGAAGGCGAGCGGGAGGAAAATCGGCAGGAGTTGCAGAACCGCAGAAAAGCGACGAGCCACGTGACACCTCCCCACGCAACAGGGGATGTAACCACCAGATGCCGATCACGCCAAAAAAGTGGCCGCGCCCGGCGTGCCGAAATGCGCCGATCTGCACACGACTCACCGGAAGGGCAAAGCCAGGATGCTTTTGTTCCGGGGATGGTTTCAGCCGCGCCGAAAAAGCCCCTCAAAGAATGGGGCTGCGGCGAATGGGGCTTCATCCGCCCAGGAACACGCTCTCACTCGAAAAAACGGCCGGAGCGCGGCAGGATCTCCCGCGCACCGCAACTCCGGGCCGGAAAGGCATGAGTCAGCGAATCTTCTCCTCCGCCATCATCCGCGCAAACTCCGCAGTCTGCCGCAGCTTCGCAAACACCGCGTCCTGCATCAGTTCATTGCGGTTGCTGAATCCCTCGTCGATCGCCTTGCGCAGATAATCCAGCGCCTGCTCATGCATTCCCGCCTGCGCAAACAGCTCCGCGATGCAGTAGTCCTGATGCGCCCGGTCCGCAATCCGCGTCGGCCCGATAATCGCCTGCGCGTTCACCTGGCTGAAGATCTCCGGGTCCAGCCGGAACGCCACCCGATACGCCTCCAGTCCCTGCCGGAACCGTCCCCGCGCAAAATACGCCGTCCCCAGATTCGCCGCCACCACCGCCGAATCCGGCATCAGTTCCAGCGCCTTCCGGTACAGCTTGATCGACTTCCGGTAATCGCGCTCGGCAAAATACGCCGCGCCCAGATTATTAATCGCCTGCGGATAATTCGGCCGGATCAGGAGCGCCTTCTCGTAATCCTTCTTCGCCAGATCGATCGCCAGTAGATGGTGGTACGCAATCCCCATCTTGTTGAAGACTTCCGCGTCCGGCGTCACTTCGCGATAGGCTTCGATCGCCGCCAGGTACTCTCCGCGCGCCTCCAGCAGGTCGCCGCGCTCCACCGGCGGCAGCGCCGCCAACCCAATCGCAGCCGTGTTCTGGGGAACGGATGCTGCCACCGCAAAATGCGCTGGGCAGGCCAGAAGCCCCGCCAGCATGAGCGTCCATCCTGCCATCATTGGGGAGTTCTTCACCGGGATACCTCCCTGGACCAACATCTTCCAGGCAGTGTGGAATGCTCAGGTGGCAACCTGCCATATCCACTCCCGCGATCGTTTCCCTAGCCACTTCGCCGCACCCCCGGCGCCGCCCTACTGTGCGCCACGCCGCCGCCCCAGTTCGTAGCTCAGCCCAATGTTCGCGTTCATCACATCCAGCCCCGGGTTGGTCGGCACCATAAACGCATTTGACATGTGGAAATCGCTGTACAGTCCCACGCGCAGATCGAACCGCCCCCCCGTCCGCACCAGCACCCCCGATGACGACTGCAGCGTGAACTCCTCATACGTCGAGTTGGCGTTGATCACCTTGCGCGTAAACACCACCATTCCGCCCTTCTCCTCCATATAAGGCTGGAACCGCCGCCCCTCGCGCCACAGCATTCTGAACCCAATCGGCGAAAACCCAATCCCCGGCACCAGCCGCCGCTGGGTCGTCGTCGGATACCCGTGGTAATCCGACGCCGTCGGTTCCTGCAGCAGGACAAATGGCAGCACTTCGCCCACATAATCCATCCGCGCCCGCAGAAAGTATCCCCACGAATGCCGGTCGTACTCCACACCCCCGGTGAACAGCTTGCAACCGCTCCCGCTGGCAAACAGATTGTAGTTTCCGAAGGAGTACAGCCCCTCCAACACCACCGCCCGCTGCGGCTCCTGATTCGTTGCCGGAGGCCCCACCCGCACCGCCGCCGTCTCCTGCGCCCCAGACCAGGGCGCGGCGAGACAGAGCAGGGAACTGCAAGCCAGCAGGGTCAGAAGTCGGCGTGCGCCGCGCCGCGGAGGGGACAGAAAGCTTCCGGGTTGATCCATGCGCAAGGAACGTACCTAAGAGGGTCGGGAAGGGATGAATAACGCAGCTATTTGAGAGTGTTCCGGTGCCTCAAAAATATCGGCCAGACCGCCCGATGTCAAGAAATCCAACACTCCGCCATCGGCCCGCTCCAGACTCACCATGCGGGACTGAACAGCGCTTTCCAGAAGTAGGACCACCCTTTGTGTGCAACGCCATAACCGATCGCAATCATTCCCAGAGCCATCAGGACCATTTGTGCCCACCAAGGTAGCTTGTCGACGGTTTTTGCGATCAGCCCCACGCCAGCCATCATAGTCGCCGCATCCCCTCAGTCTTGCCGAAAGCGCTCCTGATGCAGCAGCGCTCCAGCCCCGATACCGCGTCAGCGGCATGACGGTAGAAGCGCCGGCCATCAGGCCGGTGAATCAAGCGCCCCGGAGATTTCGGGGCTTCAGCCCCTGAGGGCGCCACACCAGCCAGCAACCCCACCCCACGACTGCCAGGAAAAACAGGGTAAGTACCCAAAGAGTATCTTGTCTGGCGCAACAATTGCTGTACATTCCACCTTCATACAGCCAGCAAGCTTCTTCAGCCGGGAGCCGGAGAAGCACCCCCCATCCTCTCCTCCCCGGCGCGGCGAAGAAGCGCGGAGGAGAGACCGATGATTCCCGAACGCCACCCCCTGCGCCAGCTTTTCCACGAGATCGTTGCCGGCTGCTACGCCACCCACTGCGAAATCGACGACCCCGAGCTCACCACCTACATTGGTGACCTGCTCACCGACTTCACCGCCTCGGAGAATCTCTACCGTATCCGCGACGCCGACGGCCGCCCCGTCCGCGCCGTCAAAGACATGCTCGCCGCCGCCGACCCCGTCTTTGGCGCCGCCTCCTCCTTCGACGAGGAGCGCCAGGTCCGCCGCCACATCGGCGACTACGCCCTCTTCGCCACCGGCATGTATCCGGAATCGATGCAGCTCTGGCGCCACAGCGGCGAATCCAGCTTCCACGAGATGGTCTCCACCGGCAAGGAGAGTTACTACATCGTCTCCCAGTTCGACCTCTTCGAATACAAAAACGAGGCTCCGCTCTTCGCCCGCCTCTCCGAAGAATTCGAGCGCTGCATGTATGGACTAACCCAGGTCCGCGACGAGTTAGGTAAAATGGGAGGTTGGGTCCAGTAACTGCCGCGTACACTCTGCCGGTGTAGGCCAGGCCCCCGGAGAACCATAACCTTAGGGAATCCGCGTGCCCCATCCTATCTGCCGTTGGTAGGGTGGATCCGCGCAGGCGCGCCGTATCTGTTTTTGTCTTGAGCTGTCATCCAGCGAAGAGGAAGGGGACAAAGGCCCCGGGAGCCCACATCTGCCTGAAGTTGACAGATGTGGGATTCCACAAATCCGAGTCCTCCGCGCACCGCATCCACGATTCGGCGACCCGGTTACCCGCCCGGTGACTCGTTTTACAGAGAGCCGCCGATGACCGTCAATTCACTGTTGATTGAGGATGCAAGGCCCTGGAGCCCGGTGATGGCAACGAGAGCGATCAGAGCCGCGATCAGAGCGTACTCGATCAGGTCCTGGCCGGACTCGTCGTTAAGGAAGTTCTTCACGGTCTGCTTTACCAATAACATGCTTTCCTCCTGATATTTCATAGAGAGTAGTCTTTGACTTATGGGAGCCTGACGATGGAGAGGGAGGAGCCGTTACAGTGCTACAGCGCATGAGGGATGGGCAATGACCCTAAAGTGTTATTACCCCAGACACCGGATGGAGCCAGTCCATTCGTAACTGCGAGAAGCTCGCAATCCCAAAACCAAGTTACCAGCACGCGGTATTAGAGCTAGCCCCAGGGTGCCCCACTCTACCTGCCGTTGGTAGGGTCGGCGCGCGCGCCGCGGGCGCGTCTCGATCATGCCCCTCCCCCCGCAGCCACCATCTCCGCAACGGGCCGCGCCCTGAGGCGCCTGGCCCTTCTGCATCTCCTCAAACATCATCCGCCCGTACTCCGTCGCATTTTTCCGCGTCTCCGGCCCCGGTTTCTCCGCGTGGCTCATGCACCACGCAGCGATCCGCTCCGCTTCCCAGCCGTTGCGCCGCATGTCCGGGAGCCCGCTTCCGAGTTGTGTTTACGCCCCAGATGTGAATACTGGATGGGGTCCTGAAGGAGGCAAAACAGTGCGGTCAAGAGCAAGGCTTTGGGTTGGATGGGCGACGTTGGCGATGGCCACAGTGGCAGGGGCGCAGCGAGCGGACAAGGGCGCGCTCCCGGCCTCGATCGAGATCGGCTCCGGCTGGCAACTGCAGGATTCGGCGAAGGTTCCCGACCCCGGCTCGGTCCTCTCGACCGCCGGCTACAAGCCCCAGGGCTGGCTCGCCGCCACCGTCCCCGGCACCATCCTCACCAGCCTGGTCAACGACCACGTCTACCCCGAACCCCTCTACGGCGAGAACAATCGCACTATCCCCGAGAGCCTGAACAAGACCCCCTGGTGGTACCGGACCACGATCACCATCCCGAAGGACTACGCCTGCCGCCAGGTCTGGCTCCACTTCGACGGAGCTAACTTCACCTCCGACGTCTGGGTCAACGGCGCCCAGGTGGGAACCATCCACGGCGCATTCATCCGTGGCCGCTTCGACATCACGAAGCTGGTCAAGCCCGGCGAGACCGCAGTACTGGCGGTCGAGGTGCATCCCCAGCCCCATCCTGGCGTGCCCCATGAGCACAACATCGCCAACGGCTTAGGCCCCAACGGCGGCATCACCGCCATCGACGGCCCCACCTTCCTCTCCACCATCGGCTGGGACTGGCTGAACGCCGTCCGCGACCGCGACACCGGCCTGTGGCGCAAGGTCTGGCTCTCAGCCAGCGGCCCCGTGCTGGTCGAGGACCCGCTGGTCATCACCGACCTGCCTCTGCCCGACACCTCGACCGCGGACGTGACCGTGAAGGTAGCGCTGACCAACACCAGCGACAAGCAGGTGAAGGGCGAGCTGGAGGGCAGCTTCGGCGAGGTCAAGTTCTCGCAGAAGGTGACGCTTGAGGCGCACGCGACGCCGATGATCACGCTCGATCCGAAGACCACGCCGGCGCTCCACGTGGCGAACCCAAAGCTCTGGTGGCCCAACGGCTACGGCCCGCAGAATCTGTATCAGCTGCACTTGCAGTTCGTCGCCGACGGCAAAGAGTCCGACACGCACCAGACCCAGTTCGGCATCCGCAAGATCGAATACGGCGGCATGGACGCGCTGACCATCAGCGTTAACGGCGTGAAGGTCTTCATCCGCGGCGGCGACTGGGGGCTGGATGAGGCGATGAAGCGCATTCCGCGCGACCGGCTCGACGCCGAGATCCACATGCACGCGCTGGCCCACATGAACATGATCCGCAACTGGGTAGGGCAGAGCACCGACGAAGATTTCTACGACATGTGCGACAAGTACGGCATCCTGCTCTGGGATGAGTTCTTCCAGGCGAATCCAAGCGACGGCCCGAACCCCGACGATATCGAGGTCTATCTGGCGAATGTGAAGGACAAGATCCTGCGCTTCCGCAACCATCCGTCCATTGCACTGTGGTGTGCGCGCAACGAGGGCTATCCCCCGCCGGCGATCCACGACGCGCTGACGAAGATGATTCCGGAGCTGGATCCGGCTCGGCTCTATCAGCCCAGCTCGACCGCGGGGCGCGGGGTGATGTCCGGCGGCCCCTACGACTGGCGCATTCCGCAGGCCTATTACGTGCCGGACGCGCCCTTCAAGACGGAGACGGGCAGCGTGAGCGTGCCGACCATCGAGTCGATCCACGCCATGATGCCGGAGAAGGACTGGGAGACCATCAACGACGACTGGGGCGCGCACGATCTGGCCAAGGGAGCATCGGAGGGCGACGTCTATCCGTATGAGCTGGCCGCCCGCTACGGACGCGTCGCCAACCTGGCCGACTTTGTGCGCAAGGCGCAGATGATGAACTACGAGGCTTATCGCGCCATGTACGAGGGGCGCAATGCGCATCTGTTCGCGCCCGACACCGGCATCATCACGTGGATGAGCAATCCCGCGCAGCCGAGCTTCGTCTGGCAGCTCTACGCCTACGATCTGGAGCCGAACGCGTCGCTCTTTGCGGTGAAGGAAGCCGCGGAGCCGGTGCACATTCAGATGGATGAAGACGATTTTCACCTGAAGGTTATCAACAACCTGCCCACGGCAATTGCCGGCGACACCGCGCACATGACGCTGTGGGGACTGAGCTGGTGGAGCGAGTCGGCGCAGAAGGAAGGCGAGAAGGACTTTGCGGTCGCCGGACCGGCGGACACGGCCATCGATCTGGGCGAAGCGCCGTTGCCGCCGCCGGGGCGCCGCGGTGCGGTCATGTTCGTCGAACTGCAGTTGAAAGACGCGCAGGGCAACGTAGTCTCGCGGAATCTCTATTGGAAGGCGAATCCGGCCGCCGGCGAGGACCTGTCGCGCATGGGGCAAATGCCGCCGGAGAAGCTGACCGCGACGATGGCGCGCAAGGATGACGGCGATCGGCTGGGCCTGGATGTCACGCTGACCAATCCCGGAAGAAACATGGCGCTGCTGACCCATCTGCAACTGCGGCGCAAGAGCACGGGAGATCGCGTGCTGCCGGTCTTCTACTCGGACAACTATGTTTCCCTGCCGCCGGGCGAGAGCCGCACCATCCACATTGACGCGGCTCTGGCGGATTTGCAGGGCGATGTGCCGCTGGTCGCGGTCGATGGGTGGAACGTGGATGTGGATCCGGTGACCAATGCGGACTGCGCGCTGGAACTGAACGTGGATGCGCAGGTGAGCCACTGGCCCGTGACGGGGCTCCCCATGATCACCAGCGGTCTGCCCCCAAAGCAGGGAGTGCCGTTCTAGCCGAAACACCGAGCATCGAAGCCGCGCCATGAGGACACATGAGGAAGTGTCCTCGTGGGCTGCGCGCCGGGGGATGTTGCGCGGCTAGTGTGCAGGCATGAAGAAAGCTTATGCCGCAAACCTTGTCCTGCTACTGTTTGCGTCCATCTCTGGAACCGCTGCCGCCCAGGCGAGCGTCGACTGGCAGGCCATCGAGAAGATCGCCCCGAACCAGCGCATTCGCGTGGAGACCGACAAGCCCACGACCTGTTACTTCGAGAGGGCCGACGAGTCCTGGCTGATCTGCTTCCTGCCGCGCGCGGCTCCGGGGATCGACCGCACAAAGGCCCCGAGCATCGAGTTTCCGCGCGCCGCGGTGAAATCGGTCCAACTGGATCGCGAAGATGACTCGGCCGGGTTCCGGTCGTTCATCATGGCAGCCGGAGCAGGCGGAGGATGGGATTCGAGCCGGTCGCCGACGGCTTTTGCCGGAGTGAAGATTGGCGGACAGATCACGCTCAACCTTCAGTACGACCGGATGCAGGGGCATAGCGGATTCACAACCGAGGGAGCAGGCGTGCTCCCGCTGTTTCGCGTGCCGGCATTTGCGCGGTATGCATCGCCGGAGACGAAGGAGAATCCCAAAGAGCGGTTCCTGCGCCTGTACGCGGAGCCCGGTGTGGGGTACCGCGCGGGCGGAGGCAAGTTTGGGGGATATACCAGTGCAGGGATGTTGTTTCTCCTCTTTCCCGATGACCGCCAGCAGCCCTACGTCGAAGTGCACCGGCGCTTTCCCTTCAGCGATCCCTTGCAGGGCGACACGCGGATCTCGGTTGGGGTGATGATCTCGGTCTGCGGGCAGTGCGGGTTCGATTGAGCAGCACGCAGCGGTCGACCTGTTGCACAATGGTTCCCGTGCGCGCCCGAATTCTCTCACTCACTCTGCCAATCGCCCTCGCGGCCATCGTCTCCTGCTCGGTTCTGATCTCGGCGCAGGAACCGTCGCCGTCGCTCGAGTCCTCGCATGGAACGATCCTGCTGGACGCCTGGTACAACAGCCAGACGCGGCCCGGCCCGGACGGAAAGCCGGAGTTGTACCACTACAAGTGGGACGACACCACGAACAGCGGCTACTCGCTGTTTGGGAAGATGTGGCGAGCCGCGGGCGTCGCGACCGAGACGCTGATGACGGAGCCGACGGCCGCGGCGTTGAAGAAGGCGCAGTTCTACCTCATCGTTTCGCCGGATAATCCGGCGAAGAATCCTAACCCGCATTACATGACATCGGCCGACGCGGCGGTGATTGAGAAGTGGGTGAGGCGGGGCGGCGTGCTGCTGCTGATGGAGAACGATCCGGCGAACGCGGACATCGAGCACATGGATCTGCTGGCCGATCGCTTCGGGCTGCACTTCAACAATGTCCTGGTGCATCACGTCGACGGCGACGACTTTGCCGCCGGGCGAATCGACGTCGCAGCGCGCCCCCCCTTCACGCATCCTCACGCTATCTATTTAAAGGACACCTGTTCGCTGGCGCTGTCGCATGGCGCGACGCCGCTGCTGACCTGGAAAGGCGACATTCTGATGGCGCAGGCGCGTTACGGCAAGGGAACCGTGGTCGCGGTCACCGATCCGTGGCTCTACAACGAGTACACCGACGGAAAGAAGCTGCCGCCGCTCTACGATAACTATGTGGCTGGACAGGAGTTTGTCGGATTTGTGGTGCGCCAACACGCAGATTTGCACCAACTTAACTGAAATAGTCCTTGACGCTTTTTCGAGGCGCAGGTTACGGTTGAATTACCTTCTGCGAGTAACATCTCTCCCCCTTTGTTGCTCCTGGTGACAGGACCTCGGCTGGGTTTTCCTGAGGCGTTCGTACGCGAACCCGGGCGGTAGCCTGTTCGCGGCGATGCAGGTTCTGTTAAGGGCCATCCGCGCTGCAGAGATTCCCTGAGCAGGTTCGCGCGCCTCTTTTTTACGGGGGAAACTCGTATTTTTTGAGAGATTGCAGGTGATTCCAATGTCGTGCCTCTACCCACACACTTTCTCCCCCCCATCAAGCCGGACTGTCCGCAGCCGTGCCCTGATTAGCCTGTTGGTCGTATGCGCGGCCATGGCCGGACTTCCCGGAGTTGCCGCCGCCCAGACGACGCCGGTGATCACCTGGCTGACTCCCGCGCCGAGTGTCTACGGAACGGCTCTTGGGCCGGGACGGCTCAATGCAACCGCCAAAATACCGGGGACGTTTGTGTACACGCCTGCATCGGGAGCCGTGCTGCCGGTCGGGTCGAACACGCTCTCCGTAACGTTTACGCCGAATGACACGACCGACTACACGACGGCGACGAAAACCGTAACCCTGGTGGTGAGTCCCAGGACCCCGGTGATTTCATGGAACACGCCGGCCGCCATTAACTATGGCACCGCGCTCAGCGCCACGCAGCTGCGCGCCGCCACCACGCCCGCCGGCACATTTGTATATTCTCCCGTAGCCGGGACAGTCCTGGCACCCGGCAATCAGACATTGTCGGTGACATTTACGCCCAATGACACGGTCGACTATACGTCCGCGACCGGAACCGTCACCCTGATGGTCAATCAGCAGACGCCGGTCATCACCTGGCGGACTCCCGCGCCCAGCATCTATGGGACGCCCCTCGGGCCGGGACGCCTCAACGCGTCCGCTTCGGTGCCGGGCACATTGGTCTACACACCTGTATCGGGAACCGTGCTGCCTGCGGGCTCGCAGACTCTTTCGGTGACGTTTACGCCCGACGATTCGACCGATTACGCGCCCGCGACGAAATCCGTCACGCTGGTGGTGGATCCCAGGACCCCGGGGATCACGTGGGCGACGCCGGCTGCGATGAACTACGGCACAGCGCTCAGCCACAACCAGTTGTACGCTTCTGCAAGCGTCGCCGGCACATTTGCGTATTCGCCGGCTGCGGGAACGGTTTTGCCGGCCGGCAGCCAAACTCTCTCGGTAACCTTTACGCCCAACGACTCGGCCGACTACACGACTGCGACGGCCAGCGTGACGGTCATGGTAAACCAGAAGACGCCGGACATTACCTGGCCCACCCCGGAGCCCAGCCTGTATAACACTCCCCTTGGGCCCGGTCGGCTGAATGCGTCTTCCACGGTCCCGGGCACCTTTGCTTACACCCCGGGATCCGGGGCGGTTCTGCCCGCGGGATCGCAGACGCTCTCTGTAACTTTCACTCCGACCGACGCAACGGACTACACCTCCGCAACGAAGTCCGTGACCCTGGTTGTCAGTCCCAGAACACCCGTGATCGCCTGGACGTCCCCGGCCTCGATTACCTATGGCACAGCCCTGGGTGACGCGCAACTCAACGCAACCACCACCGTGCTGGGGACGCTGGATTATTCTCCGGCGGCGGGGGCGGTGCTGGATGCGGGGACGCAGACGCTCTCCGTAACCTTCACGCCGAACGACAATGTGGACTTCAACACGTCGATGACCAGCGTGAGCCTGATCGTCGGTCCGGCAACTCCCGCCATCACCTGGAATACGCCGTCTGCCATCACCTATGGCACCGCTCTGAGCGCAACGCAACTGGATGCTGCTTCGACGGTGGCGGGGACGTTTGATTATTCGCCTGCGCTCGGGGCGGTGCTCAACGCCGGGTCGCAGACCCTTTCCGTCACGTTCACGCCGACGGACGGCATCGACTACACGACGGCGACAGCCAGCGTAACCCTCACCGTCAACAATTCGTCTCCCTTCGTGGCGCACACCATTCAAATTACCGACGATGCCGACGATGGGTATTACAACAACGACGATGGCAGCGGCTGGGACAGCGATCCACAAGCGGGAGGCGCCATTCGCGTGGGGAACGTGATTGGGATTACAGATGCGTGGATTCCGGGGTATCGATTCCCGGCGACCGGCATCAACTCCGGCGATGCGATCCAGTCGGCGTATTTAGAGCTCAACAGCAGCGATGACTACGCCACCAGTGTGACCTGCGGGTCGGCGCCCTGTACCAACAGCAGCACGTCGTTCCGGGTTTACGGCGTTGCGCAGGATGACGGGCCTGCGTTCAGCGGCGAAGCCGGCAACACTCCGATGGATGTACCCTATACCGCTGCGTACAGCGACTACACCACCACCGGGCCGGGCGACGTGCACGGAAGCTGCCAGGGCAATAACAACGGACAGAACACCTGCACCCACATCGTCGACGTGACCAGCATCGTGCAGGAAATTACGTCGCGGCCTGGCTGGACCAACGCCTCGGCCATGCGGTTCGTCCTGCCCACCACCGACAGCACCCCTTACGTTTACGCGGGCTTTGAGGATTCCTCGGCGAATTCAGCCAAGGCAGCCACGCTGGTCGTGAACCCGCCGACGCCGACCATCATGGCTTCCGGCGCATGGGGCACTTCGTCCCAGGAAACATACCCGACCAGTTATGGCACCGGGCCCTTTGTCACCCAGGGAGCCTCCACGCTCCTGCTGTTTCTGGGAGATTATTACAACTTTTACGGAGATGACATTCCACAGCCGTCGGTGACAGATAGCTGCGGGAACACGTGGAATATTCTCGCCGGGCCGACGAACTGGGCGGGCATCATCTACTACATGCGGAGCACGGTGTACTACGTGCAAAGCCCCGCGGCGTGCCCGGGCGGCGACACCATCACGGTGACGGCGGCGATTGAAGAGCCGATTTTCCTGCACTTCCTCGCCGTCGCCGGCTCCGATTCGACGGTGACCCCGGTGGTTTCCGACATCAACAGTCCCAGTCCCGGCACCTATACCACCACCGCCACGACGGATCCGATCACCCTGGCGAACGGCGGCCTGTTGGTGAGCTGGATCTTCGGCGACTCCGATGCGACGCATACGTTCACGCCGCAATCGGGCTTCATTCCCGATGTGAACTCGACCCCGACCTATCTGATGGAGGCGTCCGAAAACGTATCGGTAGGCGGCGCGTATCAGAACACGTTCACGATTGGGCCGACGTCGGACGGATGGCAGGCGATCATCATCGGATTGTCAGCCTCGCCGGACTGAGCAGGCGAGTTCAGCGGCGATGGTGTGCAGGAGCCGGGGATTTCTCCCCGGCTCTTTCCCTGCGGCTATCGGCTCGCACCGATGGTTGGGCTGCGAGTTCCCGCAGGCGAAGCGGTTGGCATAGGGCGGGTTCTCCTGAGGGGCTGGGCAAGCTGCCTGAACTTCACGGCGTCCGCTTCGGTTTTCATGCGCGTGGTTACATCCACCAGGCGCTGCGCCTCCGTGCCATTCCGCATGGCCGCGATCTTATAGTCGAAGGGAATACTCGAGGTTCCGCCGCCCAGTTCGTGCACCTCCAAGCTGTTCGCGTTCTTATTGGTGACATGCAGTCCCTTGCAGTCCCCGCTGGGCGTGAGGAATACGTGGAATTGCGCCCCGTTGCTGACGACGGCGGCGAAGGACGGCTCCAGTACGACGATCGCGACGCCACGGCTAAGTTGTCCAGATCCGTAGTCCTCCACATACTCGTCTCTCTTCCTGAGGTGAAAGTTCAACGATGAGCCGGACGACCGAAACAGGAGAGGCGCAGAGGAACGCATGTATTCCGCTTCGCTCTCCGATTCCGAATGTTTGCGCATTTCGTCAGCTAAGGGCAGGGCCATACCGGTTTTTCCGGAATCCACGCCGGCCGACAGCCTTGGCTGAATGACCGCCGTGGAATACGAGGAGCTGTGCCCGTCGCTCCTAATGGATGGGCTTCCCCCCTGGCTTCGGGGCTGGACCTGCGACCGTCCGCTTCATCGGTTTGGCTGCCATTACAGGTGCTCCGCCGCCGGGCCTCATATTGCGACGCGCCATCGGGCCGGCGCTCCTTGCAGCGCGCAGGGCGGTCGCGGGATGTTCCACCATGTTCGCTTCCAGTTCACCCCGGGTGGCGTGAGCGGCGATGGCGGCAGGCATCCGCTGTTTCAGGGAGGCCCGCTCGGCGTTGAAGCGCTCCGTCACATCCGTCAATCGCTGCGCCTCGTACCCGCGGCGCTTGGCGACAATGCGGTAGTCGAACGTCAGAGAGGAGGTTCCGCCTCCCGACTCCCGCACCTCGAAGCTGGAGGCCGTCACATTGGTGACATAAAGCCCCTTTGAATCGCCGCGCGGCGTCAGGAATACGTGATAGCTGGCGCCGACTTCGATCGTGTCGGCGAAGATTGGGTCGATCTGGACCACACCCGTGCCGTGAGCGAGCGTCCCGGTGCCGAAGTCCTCCATCCAGTTTTCAGGCGACTGCATCGCGTAGGTTTCCACCATGTGCGCGCCACTCGCGGTGCTGGCCAGCGTCTTCAACTGGCCGGTGCAGGTCAGACTTCCGCCGCTGGCGATGCCGCAGGAGCCATCGGGCGTAGCGGCGACGAACACTTGGACGAGCCCCGAAGGCCCGCCCGCGGCCCGGTTGTAGGCCTGCACCGTCGCACTCGCCGCGCTGTTGTTGACGAAGAACCCAGCGGCATTGTCATCCGCTGTCCCCATGATGCCGCCAACTTCGAAATTGGCCCCGTTTGACGAGGAGTCGCCCCAAACGCCGGCGGTGACCGGGGGAGAGAACCCGGTTTGATAGTTGGTAAAGGTTGAACTCTGGCCCACAGCGAACCCCTCAACGCCCGTGCCCGAATCCGCCAGAGCATACACACCGGCTGGGGCATAGCGCGTCGTATCGGCTGCGCCGCTGGCTCGGGCATATAGACCGTAGCCGCCGGTGCCGGACGCGTCGCCGACCATGCCGTTGCTATCGTTGCCCGTGGCAACGCCCTTGACGCCGATGGCGCTTCTGCCGGAACCGGAAGCCAAGCCGCCATCCGATTCGCCAAAGAGGCCCCACGCGCCGTTCCCGCTCACATCGGAGTACACACCGTAAGCATTGTTCCCCGCTGCGATCGTCTCAATGTTGATGGGCGCAGTGGTCGCAGTCCCACTTGCATCGTTGATCACATAAAGGGACGGATAATCCGTTCCATTACTTGAAAAGTAGCCGGCAAAGGCATCGCTTGCCGTTGCATACAGCGCATACGCACCCTGAGCGGCGGTGTCGGCCCACGACCCAATCAATGTTCCCTGAGCGAAAGTGCCCACCGAATCTGTGCCGGAGGAAGTAGCATTCAAAGCCACCGGATAATAGCTGCCGTCGTAGGCTCCAGCGTTGGTTGAATAGATGGTCGCCTTGGGTGCGCTGGAGTTCGAGAAGGAGCCGGGATTGCCCGAGGTGGAAAGGGCGGTCAGGCCGTTTCCGGATGCCGCGGTGGCATAGACGCCCGAACCGGAAGTGCTGATGCCCTCTACTCCATACCCGGTATCGGAAGTGCCATACACACCCACTGAGCCGTTCGTGCCTTCTCCATTCACTGCGGAATAGAGGCTGCCAGCCGCCATATTACTGGCAATGCCGTTGCCAAAGCTCTGAGAGTTCGTGAAGTTGTTGGTTGCGCCCAACTCGGCATAGACGCTGTTTAAGCTGGTTTCGAGGGCGGGCAGATTCAACTTGAGCGCGACCGAGCCGGAGGTGCCGCTGCCGGTCAGCGGGCTGGTGGTGGTGATGCCGGTAATGGTGCCGCCGCCGGTGCCGGTGATGGGGAAGGTCTGGGTGGAGGCGAAGGTGATGTTGCCGTCGAATTTGGCGGCTCCGTTGACTTCGAGGACCGCGGCCGGGGTGGTCGTTCCGATGCCGACGCTGGCTCCATTGACGGCGAAGGCCGTCAGGCTCCCGGCGGTTCGAATCGTGAACAGGTTGTTCGCCGTGTTCTGCAGACGCACGTTGTAAGGCTGCGCAGCGCCCGTGCCGAAGTGGAAGTCGATATAAGGCTCTCCGCCGGTGACTGGGTTCGCGATGGTGCTGGAGCCGCCGAGTTCGATGTCTCCGCCCTGCACGACGCCGAGCCCGTTGGTGGCGCCGTTCCACGTGATGCCGGAGTCGCTGCGCACAGTGCCGTTGACTTCGAATTTCACGGCGGGGGTGGTGGAGACTCCGATGCCGACATTGCCGCCCGCCTGATAAATCAGCGAGTCGCCGAGCGTGGAGGTTCCGGTCCAGAGCGGCACGTAGTTGGCGATGCCGGAGCCGGAGGGCGTAACGTCGGGGTGAACCTGCAGCTGCGGAGCGACGCCCGACTGCGCAAATTGCGATAGCTCATCTTTGGTGACGAGGTTTGCAGCCTCCACACCGCCCACGCTTTCGGCGTCACCGGCCTTCATCGCATACGCTACGGAGGTCAGCGGCGAACGCGGCCCTTCCTCGGCGCCATCCAGGCTGACTCCCAGCCATCGCGACTGCCCGGAGGCGAACAGCGACTGGGGCAGCCCGCCGCGGGTGGCCACGCCCAGCACCACGCTGTACTGGCCATTCGTGTCCACGGTTACCGACTGCGTTTCGCCCCACAGCGGCAAGCCGCCCTCAGCAGCCGCGTAGATCCGAAATACGGCCTGCACCGTGTCGCCAGCGCGGCCGGCGGCAGCGCCGCTAAACGGCATCTTCTGCGGGATAACCGGCACAACGGTGGCGGTCGCCGGGACCGTAGAGGCAGCATCCTGCTGGGCGAACGCTGGCACATTCAGCGGAATCCAGAGCAATGCGGCGATCGCAAGGCCATACCACGGCCTGCACACGACGACGGAGGTCTTTCTCATGTTCTGCATGCGTGTCTCTCTTCCTGAGGGGCGATTTGAATGAACCCAAAATTTGGAAGACTGTCAATCGGACCGGGGGAGTTCAGAAGTGCCGTAAGAAGCCGCTGCGAGCAGCGGGACACAGGGTACTTTTGGATCACGGGATTCGGTGCGGGAGCAACTTTCTGGCTCTTCTGGCTTTTAGCGAGATGAAGACCCGTTGTCAACAGGTATTTGGAGGCGTGCCGGTAAATCCATTGAGTGCCCTGGGGATCGCCCCGTCGGGGGGATTGAATGCACGCGAGAAACGCGCAGACCCGCGGCCAGATAGGCAGAATGAGCGTGAAACTTTGTGAAGGGGAATCCGGAATTGGGGAGAAAGACCCCGCGGATGGTCGGGGCGGAGGGATTCGAACCCCCGACCCTCTGCTCCCAAAGCAGATGCGCTACCAGACTGCGCTACGCCCCGATATCAGAATTGTATCGTGCCGCAAAAGCCGGAGAAGGCTCGTCGGCGTCGCCCGCGCGCGTTCACATCCGATGCAGAATCCAGACCACAATGATCAGCAGCACAACGAACGGCGCGGCCAAAATGGCAACGACGCCACCCAGCAGGCACAGCAGGAAGCCAACGTCCTTGCCCGTGTGCCGATGCGGCTCGCGCAGGTGCAGCGTCATGAGGCGATAGTTGCGGCGGTTCGCTTTCCAGGCGATGACGAAGATGTCGCCGAGGAAGGGAACTGCGCCGATGGCGACTTCAAGGCCGACGTTCACCGCCATGCGCAGCAGCGTGACCCAGGGAACGCCGCGCAGCCACGCAGCGACAATCAAAATGCAGGAGGCGAGGCCGGCGAGGATGTCGCCGAGGCCGGGAATGAGGCCGATGACGCCGTCCAGACCGACGCGGATGGAGGTGCCCGGAATCGCGAACCAATCATCGAGCAGGTGCGCGAGCAGGTCGAGGTTTTCGTCGGAGACGAGGCTCTGCGCGCGCGTGCGGCCGGGTTGCGCGGGCGGCAGAATCTGCGGATTTTGGGGGTCGGCCATCGAGATTTGCGATGCGCGGGAGCGCCGGATCGCTGTGTCGCCAATGCTACAATCATGGAGGAGATGGCGGCTATAGTTCAGCGGCAGAACGCCTGACTGTGGCTCAGGATGTCGTGGGTTCGATCCCCACTAGCCGCCCCAAAAAGAACGCACCTTACCCCCGACCCGTGCGCACATCCGTGAAGCAAGAATCAGCGATTGTCTCCAGCGGACGCGTCTGCGTCGGCTGCTCGGGATGGGCGTATCCGACCTGGAAGCCGAAGTTTTACCCGGCGCAGATTCCTGCGAAAAAGCTCCTCGCGTACTACGCGACCCAACTCAATTCCGTTGAGGTGAACTACACCTTCCGCACGCTGCCCAGCCGCGCGACGGTGGACGGCTGGCTGGCCCAGACGGGCGATGATTTCCGCTTCTCATTCAAGGCGCCGCAGCGGATCACGCATATTCTTCGACTGAACGAATGTGGCGCCGTGCTCGATGCGCTCGCCGCGGCGATCCTGCCGGTGGTGCAGGCGCAGCGACTGGGGCTGATCCTGTTTCAGCTGCCGCCGAACATGAAAGCCGATGCCGAGCGGTTGGCCGGGTTCCTGCGGGGAGCGAAGAAGTTGAAGCTGCGGATGGCGTTTGAATTCCGCCATCCCTCGTGGTTCGATGAGGCGATTTATCGCATTCTCGAAAAGAACGGCGCGGCCCTTTGCGCAGCGGAGAGCGATGAGCTGACGTCACCGGATGTGGTGACGGCGCCGTTCGCGTGCTATCGGCTGCGGAAAAGCGTCTATTCCCAGGCGCGGCTGGCGGAGATTGCCGATCGACTGGCCCAGCAAGCCCAGCGCGGCGATGTCTTCGCGTATTTCAAGCATGAAGACGCACCGACGGGAGCGCTGCGGGCGCGCGCGGTGCTGCGGCTGCTCGAAAGGCGACCGGCGTGAACGGGTCAGGCCTGATCAACTTCGCGGATGGCTCTCAGAACGCCGGCGCCTTCGTCCCGCGACGGTGGCTGCGCGGTGGGCATCTGCAAACGCTCGCCGGGAATTTTCTGCCCCGGCGGTTACAGCTTCCGGAACCGGAACCGTTGCTGGTGGAAGTCGAAGGCTCGGTGGCGGGCTATGGACCGTCGCAGGTGCTTTGCCATTGCCACTGGCAGTCGCCGGAGGTGCGCCGGCAGCGGCTGACGGTGGTGCTGATCCATGGGTTGGAAGGGTCGTCACAATCGAAATACATTCTGGGCAACACGGCGCGCGCCCTCGCGGCGGGGCTGAACGTGGTGCGGATGAATATGCGCTCCTGCGGCGGCACGGACGAGCTTTCGCCGACGATCTACCATTCCGGTCGGTCCGGCGATGTGGGCCGGGTGCTGGAGGCGATCATTCGCGAGCAGCAGGTGGAGGCGGTTGCGCTAGTGGGGTATTCGATGGGCGGCAACCTGGTGCTGCGCTATGCCGGCGAGCAGGGAAGCGCCGCGCCTCCGCAATTGAAGGCTCTGGTCGGCGTGTCGCCGCTCATGGACCTGGCGGCTTCGTCGGCGGCGCTGCACCTGCCGGGCAATCGTATCTATGAGTGGCACTTTTTGCGGAATATGCTGGCCCGAGTGCGGCGGCGGGCGCTGCTCTTTCCTCGAATCTACGGCGATGCGCGGCTGGGCGTGATCCGCTCCCTGCGCGACTTCGACCAGGAAATTGTGGCGCGCTATGGTGATTTCCGCGACGCGGACGACTACTACACCACCGTGGCCAGTTCGCACTATGCAGCAACGCTGGGCTTGCCCACGCTGATCATCCACTCCACCGACGATCCGTTTATTCGCATGCTGCCGCGGACGCGGGAGGCGCTGATCGGCAATCCACAGGTGACATTCATCGAGACGCGGCATGGCGGCCACTGCGCGTTTCTGGCAGACGCTCAGGGCGCGGACGACGGCCGCTGGGCGGAAAGAACGCTGCTCGAGTTTTTAATCGGGTTCGCACGTTAACCTGGCCCGGGCGACCAGGCTTTTTGGAAAGGGAAGTGCCTCATGGAAGCTGACTGGGCGGCGGAGATTGGTCCGCGTCTCGACCATATCGATTACAACTGGCCCGGTTTCATCGAGCTGCGCGGGAACGCCGACGGCATTCTCAAGATCTCCGAAGCGGAACCGGGCTCGGCTTTGTCTGAGGCGCTGATGGCACTGAACGCGCCGGATTCGCCGCTCACCACCTGCAAGTGCGATCTGTGGAACGTGCCGGTCGACGAACTGGATCCCTATGAGCTGGACAGCAGCCGTGAGGCGGTGTGCGCAGGCCTTGCCAGCTACGTAGATGTCGTGGTCCGCGATCCGGAGTTGTTCGCGTCGTTCGCGGGCCACGAAGCCTGGTCGCGGGCCGCGGTGATGCGCCTGCGGGCGATGTCCATGCCCAACGGCCGCGCCGATCTGGTGATTCGCGCGGCCATAACCGCGGACCGCGGAGGCTTCGGCCTCACCCTTTACGCAACCGGTTGCGGAGTGGATGCGGCAGCCGCTCGGGCGGCGTGGGAGCCAATTTTGCGGGAGGCGGTCGCCGTTACAATGAGTGAAGCGCGCACCGCGCGGGCGAGTAGCTCAATCGGATAGAGCACCGGCCTTCTAAGCCGGGGGTTGTGGGTTCGATTCCCGCCTCGCCCACCATTTAATTTCAGATACTTACATTGTTCTGACGGATTCGCTGGTTTTCGACTGTGGGGGATTTTGGGGGGAGTCATGTTGAATTATCCCCACAGAGAGCCGTTCCACCGCGAGCCGCTTCGCCTCATTGCGGACGTGCGAATAGCGCTCCATCATCTTGCGCGACATGTGACCCGCGAGCGCCATGATCGTTTGGTCTGAGGTCTGCCCTTCGGCAAGGCGCGACACGAACGTATGGCGGAGGTCATGGAGGCGGCAGTCTATACCGGCGGCTTTCCGGCAAGCACCCCATGCGACCTTCCAACTCCCCATCGCGCGCGCTGAGTCCCGGTTCCAAACTACTACCGCCCCGCTCTTGTAACCTTCCTCGCCATCCAGCCCATAACGCTCCGAACAGAAAACATAGTGATCCGGTAGCGGATTCTTGAATCCGCTTCGCCAATCCCGTATCGCGGCGAGAGCTTGCTGGTTTAGAGGCACCATGCGACCCTCGCCGCCCCGTGTCTTGGAGCGTCCCACCACAATCTCACCGTCGATCAAGTCCACTTGTTTCCATTGCATTGTACGTAGCTCTGAGGACCGCAGGCCGGTATTGAGCAAGAGCACCAGCGCAGGATAGAGAGATTGCGAGCGGCTTCGCCGCGCAGCCGCGAGCAAACGTGCGATTTCGTCCGGGATGAGCGCCTTGCCCACTTCCTCGCGTTCCCTCATCGGACGAAAGTCCGGGGCCAGCAAGTGCCAAAGGCGGTGCTTGCGAAGCACCATGCGGAGGACCGCGCACTCCATGTTGATCTGCCGGGGCGATGCTCCATGCTTCTGCCGCTGGCGCTGATAACCGGCGACATCCTCTGGTGTGATGTCCGAAAGCAGCAATTTGCCGAAGACCGGCGTGACGTGCCCCATTTTTGCCTTATAGATTTCACGCGTGCTTTCACTCCAATGCGCGGAATCGGCGAGCCATTGCTTGGCCGCCACACTGAAGAGAAGCGGCTTTTGTTGGCGCACTCCACCGGCTGACAACTCCAGACGACGGCGTCGCACTCTTTCAATTGAGACAGCGGCAGTCTTGCTGGCGGTGTGAGCTGACTCTCGGATGCGCTGGCCTTGGAAGCTAAATTCGTACCACCATTTGCCACCCCGCTTGAAAATGCTCATTTGCCCCTTCCTCTCTGGCTCATTGGCTCTCTTTGTCGCTTTGCCTTCTGCCGATTTCTCCGAACAGAGGCAAGGTGAGCGTGATAGTTCGTGCAATATTGCTTTCGTTGGTCCGACTGTCTCTCGAAGGTTGCATTGCACTCTTTGAGTGCGCACACCTGAAGGTCCAGCCCGCGAAGCTTGTCAACGTAGACAGTTGCCAGAATCGCGTCAAGTGCGGTCGCAGGAGTGACTTCTGCAATTAGTCTCTGCTTCCCATCTGGATTTCCGCGCGCATGCTCATCCCTGCGGCGCGCGAGCACTGCTCGGGCGTGATACCACTCGCGCGATTCTGGAACTCTCGCGCCTGGGGCGGAGAAGATAGCGTCGATCTCGTCTCGGGACAGATACATGTCGCGACGTATCGACAAACCTTGCGGAAATCCCTGCAACCACCAGAACGTCTCGTCTGACACACTCCAAATGTGCTCCGCGAACACGCCAGACTCAGCGATGAAATCGGACCGATAAAACGCTTGTTTCAATTCCGCATCGCGGATTCCGAGGATAGGGAACCAATGCGATGAATCTCTCAGCCGGAGGCGGCGGAGAGCGTCTTGCCAACCCTTCAGTTCGCCCCATGTCAAGACATTTGCCTGTTTTGATCTGCCGGATTTTGACCTGAATGGGCCAATCACATTGAGCAGCCGCCACGCATCATCGGGGGTTTGGAGTCGCTCGAACGCGTCGCGAAGTTTGTAAGCATCCCATGGCGGGCCGAAATCCCATTTCGGAGTGAATTCCTTAGGAGTCCGCACTCTGAACAGGCACTCCCCATTCTTCCCCTCCAGCGAGTAATCCTGCTCCACCCCGATATAGTGAATCCTTATCGGCATTGCCGGGAGCACAACGTCGGGAGCCTTCCCGCCAATTTCCACGCCGAATCGCGAATCTTTTCGAGTCAGAATTGCCATCTCGCCTCCGTGTGCCACGACATGTGCGAAGACGTGGCACGGCACTTCACCTAGAACTATAGCAAACAGGACCGAGTGGAGGTAATTGGGCGATATGACGGGAAGGCTTCTGAAAGTGCCAGAGGCGGCGGAAATGCTCGCCTTGTCACAAAAGACCGTATGGCAGTGGATTGGCGAACGTAGAATCGGCGTGGTCCGTTTAGGCCGCGCAGTTCGGGTTCCGGTATCCGAGATTGAGCGACTCATGGAGGAAGGAACAACCCCGGCGCGTCGCGGATGAATGAGCCTATTCCAGGCATAGCGGCGATTCCGTTGCGAGGCAAACCCACGACTCCATTCTGTTGGCAGGGAGGCGAAATCTATGACTTCTTTCTGCCGATCATGGGAGCGGATTGCCTTGCCGTATATGGCTGTTTCACCCGGATGGAGTTCAGCAACCCGAAGCTCACTCACTCGATTCGAGGCATCGCTGGGGCAACCGGACTCAGCGACGCCACAGTCTCGCGTTCGCTCGAAATCTTGGAGTACCTGGGCCTAATAAAGCTCACCCGGTTCGGTGGCAGCCGAGACAGCGAGTGCCAGCTCTTGGATTCAAGAGCAGTGGCAATCGGCATGGGCGTGCAATACAACCGAGTGGGGACCTCATTCTCATTCCCGCATCAGGTACTCCAGCGGCTCGTAGCTCAAGTAAAGGCGCTGCGGGAAAAGCAGCAAGGAAAATCCGTCGCCAAGGGTCCCTTTGGTGATCCATGGGAATGTGAAAGCACCCCGCACTGTGTTTCTGAGAGAAACGCCAGAGTCTCTCCCATGAAGTGCCAGCGTTCCACCAGAGAAGCGCAATCGAGGTCCCGTCAATTAGAGAAAAAAGAAGAAGATGAAGAAGTCCCATCCCCTACCCCTTCCCAGCACGAGGCGTCACAACAGCAACCCCGTTCCACGAATGACAAAACCCCGGAGGAAGTACTCGCGTGGAGCAGAGCTTGCTTCGCCGGAGCAATAGGCGGGCTGAAGGATCATCTGCTGAATTCAAACGCGCGGCGCGAGCCGTCCCGAACAAACGGCCAGCAAAACTCGAATCTGGCAAACGGGTTTGAGGATTGGCGCAAGTTCGATTTCAATGGCCTTGCTGTGGTTGCGGCGGCACTGCGGGGGAAGGCCGTGGAGCTTACGATCTCCGCGAATGACGTAGACCTGGCGAAGAGCGGAGCCGAAAAGTACCAGCCAACTTGGGATTCGCATCTCCGAAAGGCGTTTGGCTGCGAGGTGCTGGTGACGTTTGTCCCAAAGCCTTTTCCGACCTGTGAGGGGGTAGGGGGGCGAAAATCTCTGGAGGACCCCGGACCGTAGACCGGCACCCAAAGGCGTTTTCTTATCCACAAAATCAATGTTTTTCCCAAATTCAGCGCGGAAATAGGCGGCATTCCCACTGCCGCGCACGGCATGTCTGAAAGCGCTTGAGCGCCCCTCCGGTGGGCCAATGTACCGATTGGGTCATCCGCGAGGGTCCCAACGCCGCTGGCGGCATTTCTGGCGCGCCTCTTGCCGGTATGCGCTTCGGCCCGAACTGCCGATCCGGTAAGGGAGTGCTGGCCTCGCGCTCCCGTCTCGATTTGGCCCACCGTTCCGCTGCGAACCACATTCGCACTCGTCAACACCCCCGCCTCTGCAAGAATGGGGTTTCACCAGCACAGGACCGAATGCCGCTAACCCTGCCTGAGTTTGTCGCGCGCTGGAAGGCCAGCACGCTCACCGAACGCGCCGCCGCTCAATCGCACTTCATCGACCTGTGCGAAGTGCTCCACCAGCCGCACCCCACCGCCGTGGATCAAACCGGCGACACCTTCACCTTTGAGAAACACGTCTCAACCCTCCACGGCGGCAAAGGCTTTGCCGACGTCTGGAAGCGCGGGTTTTTTGCGTGGGAGTACAAGGGCAAGCACAAGGACCTGAAGGCCGCGTTTCTCCAGCTCTCCGATTACCGCGACGATCTGGAAAATCCGCCTCTACTGGTGGTCTGCGACCAGGACCGTTTCGAGGTCGATACCAATTTCACCGGGACGAAGCCGAGCGTCTACCGCATCACTCTCGCCGATCTGCTCTCGCAGGCCCCTACACCGAATTGCGCGCTGCCTCCGCTCGAAGTGCTCCGCGCCGTCTTTACGGACCGGAACGAACTCCTGCCCGAAAAGGCCGCCCGCCGCGTCACCGAGGCCGCCGCTGGTGAGTTCGCGCGGCTGGCCCTCAGCCTTGAGCGGCGAGGCGCAGACCCGGAGCGGGTGGCGCACTTCCTCATGCGCCTGCTCTTCTGTCTCTTCGTTGACAGCATCGGGCTGCTTCCCGATCATCTCTTTCGGCAAATGATCGAACTGGAGAGGGGCAGGCCCGCCAGCTTCACCCGCAAGCTGCGCCAGCTCTTCGCGGCAATGTCATCTGAGGGGAATACATTCGGCCTTCATGACATTCACTGGTTCAACGGCGGCCTGTTTGCCGATGATGCGGTCTTCGATCTGACCGGCGCGGATATGGGCATCCTCAGCGCCGCCGCCGCCCTCGATTGAGCCAGCGTGGAGCCTGCCATCTTCGGCACGCTCTTTGAGCGCAGTCTGGACCCCGGCAAGCGTTCGCAGTTGGGCGCGCACTACACCAGCAAAGAAGACATCATGCTCATTGTGGAGCCGGTGCTCATGGCCCCCCTGGAGGCTCGATGGCAGACGGTAAAGGCGGAGGCTACGGCGCTCGCGGATGCCGCTGGGAGCCTTAAGGGAGCGGCATACACTAAGCTTCGAGCGCAGATGCAGGAAAAGCTCTATGCGTGGCTGGAGGAGCTATCCGGCGTGCGCGTGCTGGACCCCGCGTGCGGCAGCCGAAATTTCCTCTATCTCGCCTTGCGCCGGATGCTGGACCTGTGGCGCGAGGTCTACGTCTTCAGCGGTGAGCATGGGCTGCCCTCCCTGCTGCCACATCAAGTCCACCCCTCCCAACTCTACGGGCTGGAAACCAACGTGTACGCGCACGAGCTGGCCTCCGTAGTGGTCTGGATTGGGTACCTGCAATGGCTGAATGACAACAGCATGGGATGGCCCATTGAGCCGATCCTTCGCAAACTGGACAATATCCAGCATCGGGATGCGATTCTCGCGCACGATGCGGACCGAAAGCCGATTGAGGCCGAATGGCCGGAAGCGGATTTCATCATCGGGAATCCACCGTTCCTGGGCGGAAACCGAATTCGCCATGAACTCGGAGATTCGTACCTCGCATCGCTTTTTGAGCTGTTCGAAGGTCGCGTACCTAAGTTTGCAGATTTGGTCTGTTACTGGTTTGAAAAGGCCCGTGGGCAAATCGCCGGTAACTCTGCTCGGGTTGGCTTGCTTGCAACTCAGGCGATTCGTGGCGGCGCGAACCGCACAGTCCTAGATCGAATCCTTGAGACGGGCGGAATTTACATGGCATGGAGTGACCGCGATTGGATCTTGGATGGGGCAAATGTCCACGTCTCCATCGTGGGATTCGATGATGGGTCGCAAAAAGAGCGCTCGCTGGACGGGATACCCGTGGAGTTCATCCACGCTGACCTAACCAGCGAATCGGACATGACCTCCGCGCCACTCAACATTAACGGCAGGCCCAACTCCGATGTGGTGCGACAAGTTGCCAGTGCGATTGATCTCGTTCGGGGCAGCCGCAATGTCTGGACTATCGATTTCGGAACAGACAGAAGCTTTGAAGAGGCACAGCAATACGAAATGCCATTTGAATATGTAAAGGAGAACGTCTATCCGGAGCGACAAAACAACAACCGCGCGAGTTATCGGCTCAAGTGGTGGCTCTATGCCGAGCCGAGGCCCGCCTTGCGAAAGGCGATCAGATCCCTCCGACGTTTCGTTGTGACCCCGGCCCATGCAAAGCATAGGGTTTTCGTATGGCGAACTCCCGATGTTCTATGCAACCAGGGGACGTTAACCTTCGCCCGCGATGACGACTATTTTTTTGGTACCTTGCATTCGCGGATTCATGAGGTGTGGGCGCTTCACACATGTACGGCCTTGGAAGACAGACCTCGCTACACTCCGACTTCCACATTTGAGACCTTCCCGTTTCCATGGCCTCCCGGCCACGAACCGCAAGGCTCTCCGCTGGTGGAGGGGATTGCGGAGGCCGCGCGCGAACTGGTGACGAAGCGCGACGCATGGCTCAATCCTCCCGGCGCAACCGAGGCCGAACTCAGCAAGCGAACGCTAACTAATCTCTACAACGCACGCCCCGAATGGCTCGCAGACGCGCATCGGAAATTGGATGAGGCCGTCTTCGCCGCCTACGGCTGGCCCCACACGCTCACCGATGCCGAGATATTGGAGCGCCTGCTCACCCTGAATCACCAGCGCGCCGTGTTCTCAGCAAGCACAGACCGGGACCGAAAACTATGAACTGGGCTGAATTTGCCGGGAATTCTTTCTCCGCCGCTTTAGGGGGCAGCATCGCTTTGCTCGGCATCCAGCTTTCAAACCGCTACTCCAAAAAGCGCGGCATGAGGAAACACTCCGCGCAAGGGGAGAGGAGCTTTATGCGCTGAATGCCGATTGTCCCAAAGTCTTGCGCTCCTACTTTCTGCGGCGAATGTCTGTGATGTCTGGAAACCTGAGTTATGACCAGATGCTGGATTTAACAATTGAAGATCTCAAGCGCAACCCGCGTGATCTGAGCCGAATCGGGATGCTGGTAGATGCTTATTTTCCCGAAGCGCGACCAGACTACGACCGCCTTATTGAATCTGGTGACTCACTCAATGAAGTTGCTCTGAAACATAAGCTGACATACTTTTCAGGTAATCGGAACGGGGAAGGATTGCGCGGTTCGTTCACACTGACGATGAACAGAGTGGATTCTTCCGGAAAGGCGTTCGGAGAAATAATCCTCAACGCCATTCGAGCTTATAGTCGGGATGATTCCCGCGACGCTGTGAAGCATCTTTTGTTTGCTAATGTCTGAGGCCGGTGAGAGGTCCCCCTACTGGCGGCGTTTCCGTCATCGGTAGGACGCTAGCGATCTGCCCCGCGCGTCCTCGCGTATCTTACAAAACCGGGAAGCTTGCCGCGCTATCGAGGAAAAGTATCTCGCCGCGAAGGATTTCGAATCTGTTTCTGGAAAGCGACCTCCCGAGCCTTGGGGGCTTTGCTTCCCGCGTACTCATGCATTGGGACGCCTGCGCTTTCATGCATCGACTTCTGCCAATACGCAATTAAGCGCGCATTAATCCGGCCAATGCTGCTATCGCCTTATTTGTGCCTACCTCGAAGCGATTGTCCATCATTCGTCCAAGCGCTTTGCGCAGACCACGCACATCATCGTTGGCAATAGCCTCTTCGCCGTCTTTGATAAGTAAATTGTGCAGGTTCTTATCGACAGCTAGATATCGATCTTCACACATGGAACGAAAAAGGTAGGCCAAATACGACGGGGTTTCGAACAAGATCGAATATAGGATATTCCTCATCTCTCGAATTGCGCGCTCCGCATCATCAAAAGAGTCGCGATCTCCTCTCTCGCAAGCCCTCCGGGTAGTTTCAGCTAACTGTTCCATCCTTCCGATGGCAGTCGGCAAGGCATCCGTGCGAACAAGAGAATTAAACTTTCCTAGAGCCTCGTTCATTTCGTTCAAGAGGTTTGTCTTTCTATGGTCTGGGGAATGACGAAGCCGAGACAGCTCCTGTTGAATAAATCGGGCCTGCTCCGTGACCTGTCGTCGTGCGTCGGCATCATCGCTTTGATTGAGCAGAGTTTTTTGCTCATCGAGCATTTTTCGCAGACCATCGATGTTGTCCTGGGCTTCGGCGGCAAACACTTCCTCCGCCTTGTTTAGAGTTTTGGCGGTTTCCTCCAACACCCCCGCCGCAAGTTCCTGTCCACTCTCTCCCTCGAAGTTCCGGTGGCCAGCGACCGAAGCAAAGAAGTTTCCTTTATTGAAAATCTGACCGATAGAGGGCACTTCGACAGACACATTCAGGATTCCGTTGTCGTCCATTCTCCAATGAAAGATTACGTCCTCTCCCTTCCGAATCGACTGCCCAGGTTCGATGTCGTTCCCTCTGATGGCGAATTCCCCGACGGGCAGATTGAGATCAGGTTCTGGGACCCCTTGGGCCTGCTGGTAGAGTTCGCAGAGTATTTCCCCCTCTTCTCCGCCCTTCAAATCGCGTCCGGCCCGAAGCCGGGTGTTGCCTTTCGCAGGCAGTGGAGTGCCTTTCTCAATCAAAGGTTCAAGGGCGTTGCGCTCATTTCCGAGCACCCCTTCAGCGACTTTGACGGATATTGTCTGAGTGGCTGGCACTGCGGCTGCGCTTGCGTGTCCTTTCGTGATCGAAAATGTCGACGTAGCCGCGTCCATGACCTTGCCAAACGGATCAAACACGGATATGCGCAGCTGGTTCTCACCAAGGACACCGAGCGGCACTTCTATTGAAGTCCCTTTGACAACCTCTACCATCCCAGAAGTCCACCCGGTCGCCATGTCGACTCGAACTCGATACCCATTGCCGTCACAATTGCCCTCAGGTCTCAGACGAACCTTCGCATAGTCCTCCGCCGTGCGCGCTGGATAGTCATACCGGATGTTGATAGCACCTGAAACCGACGCAGCCCCCCGCGAAGCCTTTCGAAAGCTCTCTGCACCATGCCATGTGCGACTCTCTGCGAATATGGACGCCCCTAAAGCAACTGCGGTCATTGGGTCCGCGCTCAAATCAGCCGGAATGCCCAATTCCACCGGAACCTGCTCTCGAATCCAAGGCATTTTTGACGGACCGCCCACAAAGACGACTCGGTCAATATCTTCATTTGTAAAACCGTGATCTTTGATGACCTTTCTGCATAACACGATTGTCTCGGTTATGCGATCAGCGATCAAACCTTCAAAGTGCGAACGATTAATCGCAATCTCGATATAGATATCCTGTCCCGCCTCATCCACCACACGTGCATCTTCGTCACTGACGAAAAGAATGCTCTTTTCGCTCGTCGAGAGGTCAATCTTTGCCTGCTCTGCTCTAAGTTGAGCGATCCGAATCAGACGTCGAAAGCGAGGCTGCGCCTGAAAGTCAACCGGGAGCCGATATTTGTCCACCAACCAAGGACGGATGAGCGAATTGACGATCACCCGATCAAAGTCCCTACCGCCGAGCATATTAATTCCTTCGTGAGCAATGACGTTCACTTGCCCGCCCACACTCTGGACCAGCGCGACGTCAAACGTCCCGCCGCCGAGGTCATATACCAGGAACTGACCATTCTTATTCTTTGTGTTCACCATCGCTGCCATCGCAGCGGCGACGGGCTCTTGTAGTAATCCGACCTGTTCGATGCCTGCCATCCGTGCAGCCCGAAGAGTTGCTTCAGATTGCATTTGGTTGAATGCCGCCGGAATGGTGATGACGGTCCCATGAACCTCCACGGCACCCGCTTCAATATGGACTTGATTGAGAAGAGTTTTGATGATCTCAGCACTCGCCTCTTCTGGGCTCATAGTCAAACTAGAACCTGCGAAATCGAAGAGTGTGCTCGTACCCATGAGCCTCTTGAATCCCTGTGCAACGTTCTCCGGAGAAAGAACTGTTTGGTCATAAGCCCTTCCGCCAATGAGACGATGGCCGCGCTTATCAATAAAGATGGCGCTGGGCAGAACATCTGTCCCCTCTGCGGTCTTGAATATTTTGAGTTCTGTACCTAGGTTTCCCACAATCGCTGAATTTGATGTTCCAAGGTCAATCCCGAGATACATTCGATGATCCTTTCCTCAGCCATAGTCTTCCCATTCGCATGATACGCATGTCCTGGCGATGCACGATCGCGGGCTCCACTGTTCGCTCGATAATCAGGGCTTCATTTCCCCCTACAAGCTCGTCTCCGTTCAGCACAGTCGCCGGGAGATTCGGAGAGTATATCCCTGTGAAGGACACGAGCGAAAGCCCGGCCTGTTCAAGTAAGAAAGCAAGGCGACTATTCGAGAACCGGATTTGCGCCTCGATTTTGGCAACTTGTGCGAGTGGGACATATTGAAGTGTGCGCTCATGAGAACGCAGTGCCTTCCAGAGTTCGACCGCCAAATCAGCGAACGAAGCAAGGTTATCGTTCATGGTCTTGTCAATCCTGTAAGCAATCGCCGGGCCCCCTGGTCTATATCTGATGCCCGGACGGACAGCTCTTTCTTGACCGCAGTCATGTCCTCCGCGCGATATCTAAAGCTTGAGCAACGCGCATTAAAATCGTCGACTGCGGCATTGACGGCACCAATCTCGTCGTTAGAAGTGGATAGCGATTGCGCGCGAGTGATTCTAGCATGCTGGAATTGGCAGTACCGCAGTTCGTCTCTCGAAAGCTCTCTTCCCGAGCCAATCGGAGGTTTTATCTCTCGACCGTCATCTGGGGTGGGTATTGCCTGGTCGGAAGGTACCAAGGGAATATCTGCGGGCGTGTCAGGTACATTCGCATCGACTTGCGAAATCGAAGATTGCGCGGGCACCGGCCCAGAAGATGTCTCCTGATCATCCGAACAGCTCTTGATCGCGATGCACACGCAAACAAAGGCGATTCCAATTACCCACTGCAAAGCTCGCTTCTTTGTGCGCCGACTTTGATAGACGACCTCGGACTGCAACTTCATAGCAAGCCCACGAAGCTGGTCTAGGTCATTCCCTGGGGCATGTTCTGCGATGAGAGTATCGATCAGCCGGAGCGCCTCTTTCCTTCTGCCTGTTTTGAGGAAATAGTCGATTTCAGACCACTTGATATTGTTCCTGACAGTGCGGAGATCGTCCTGCAGGAGAGAAATGAACTTGGCGGAAGCTTTACCGTCCGCGATAGTGAGCAAATCCCGGCCAAGTCGTTCTGAAGCTTCTCGATGGTTCTGATTATTTAGTTCAATCATTACCCCGCGAAGCATTTGCCAAGGAATGTCGGTATATTCTGTACCGGATGCCGAGGCGATAGCCGCTAGGAATGGCTCATAAAGTGTGAGCACAACCCCGATGGAGTTCTCATTGAACCCTTTGGACCTTAGTCTCACCTCTACGGCGGGCATGGAAGCATTTGCAACCTCGACCGCGCGATGAAGTGCTCCAAGCGCATCTGACACACCTTGCTCTCCGACCAATCTCGTTAGCGTTGCAGTGTCTTCCTCTAGGCGTTTCAGCATAGAAGGGAGTCGCGTGAAGTTGGCTCGAAGCCCTTCGGTAATCTCCAGAGCAGCCGCGCGCTCTTCCATGTCATTGGCAAGCCAGATGCAGAAGTCACGTAGTTTGTCGCACATTGCGTATGACCGAGGTTCCTCCAAACCCTTTGCCTGATCCCACAATTCGACTGGGCTATTCCACTCCGACCAGAGGCCAACTCCGGCCTTTATTCTCTTTGCAATTCTAAGATCGCCGGGGGAGAGTTTCATTCCAGCAATCTCCTCCTGCAGCGCATCGTCGATCTGCTGCAGGCGCTTTCCGACCCATGCTCGATACGACCGGACGGTGGCTTCGAGGAACTCGAAACGAAGCGAGCCTGGCTGAACCTTGTCACCGATAACTCTCGACAGTGCATGAGCAGGGCTAGGAGATCCAACAAGGCATACCGTGGCACAGTCCGCATGCCGGTTCTCGATCTTCGATAAGGCTTCTTTCAATAGCTCAGAGTCAACTAGAGTGAAGCCGGCAATCTTACGATTGGCGTTGATCGCCTCTTCGATGTCTGCGAGAAACAGGGCTTCGTAACTTTCTGTCAGTTGATCTAGAAGATCGACCTGTCCCGGATATCTTCGGCAAATATCGGCCGCCACATTCGCTCTCGACAGACCATCTACCCCGTCCAGCAGCTGGAGCGCAATCTCCCTGGGCGGATTGGTTGCCAGTATCCCCACGATCACAGCAGCGCGCGAGGGTGCCAAGTCTGGGAGCCAGCTCAATTCTGCTTCTATTCGTGTTTTCGGAGCCAAGATGATCTGTTGCGCTCGCAAGAGTTCTGATTCAGGAGCGATCTCATCTGAAATGGCCGATTCGAGGGCATCCAAGACATCCTGCTTCCGAGCTCGGATCGACGTCCTCAAGAGCCAAAACGGGTTCTTCACAAGATCGAAAGCAGCCATAATGGCCTCGGTCGAGATCGACGAAACGTGAACTGGGGGCGCAGGAGAATAATAGCGGAGGGCGATCGGTTTGGTGTAGCGGCCCGTGAGGATCGAGTTGTTGCTCAGAGGTATGGTGCCGCCAACTTGATCGGCGGCGACAGCGCTTGGCCGTGGAGAGGTTCGCACGGTCGATGGTTGCGGTCAGGAAACGCGGCTACCAGGCTCTGCGAATTGTCGGCGAAGCTCGCATTTCACTCACAACTTTGCAAGCTGACAGTGAAATCGGAGATTCAGATTTTACGTTTTGATGCGGAAAATCGTTGCGATTGAATTGCGGGGGAATTTGTGGGGAGTGTGGCTTAAATCGTGGGGAGTCCACACGGTAGACAGCAGGCATCGGCGGTATGACGTTCTCGCCACAAATTCGAGAAAACAAGGCGGAAAATGAAATGCAGGTAATCCAAGGTAGACAGCTCAGAAGGCCCCTGTTGGACCTTCTAAGCCGGGGGTTGTGGGTTCGATTCCCGCCTCGCCCACCATCCTTCACCCCAAAGTCGCGGCTACGGAGGTCCCTCGCATCCGCTCGGATTTCGCCTGGGACTCGGACGCCCCCACTACGGCTCAAGTTCGATTCCCGCCTCGCCCACCATTTCCAGAGAGCAGCCCGGCAGCCGCAAACCTTCCAAACAAGAAAAGACCCACCGTCTCTGCGTAAGGCGGTGGGCCGAAGAATTGACTGCGATCTGGGCCGATCTTTTCACGGTGCAGCCCAACCGGCAAGACTATCTATTGGACAATTCAGGGGATGGCGTTGCTAAAAGTGGTAACCAGGGGAGGGACCGGGTCTGCCAACCCTGGTTTCTGGACAATCTGACAGGCGGCCGACATGATCATGGAGGCGGCCTGCATGCAGCCTCCATCGTCGGCCTGCCCTCCTCGCGATCCCCTTTAGGTCACCATGGTGTTCAGCAGCCCACGGACGGCGGCAGGCGCCGCAACCCCGGGAGATGCAGGATAGGCAGGTGGATCCACGCTCATGTAGCCGTTGAAGAGGTTGCTCATCACCGATATTTGCGGCGCCGTAATCGCCTGGTCGTAGAGCACGAGGCTGAACTCCGAGGAGCCGATGATATTGGAGGACACCAGGCATTGACCGACCTGCACAATCGTGACGGTGAAGAGGAAGAAGAAGAGGTCAAGGAACTCCGCCTCCAGATCTCCGAGCGTCGCGTCGCCCGCCCGCGCACCCTTCAGGCCGGCGCCGAAGCCGTCGTCCTGGACCGAGATGTTGCTGTTGAGGCGATTCCCGGTCATCAGCAGCGAGCTGACATTTTCGTTGGCGTCGCTGTCGTCGCCGAGCAGGAGCAGGGCGGGCGCGGTCAGACCCTGCATCTCGTTGTCCTGAATCCGCAGATGCGATGGCGAGACAATCTCCACCTCGCGAGCGATCGTGGGGTTGACGATCCACAGTGGGGCGTAGCCCTGTTGCGCCAGCTGCGCGAGCTGATCGAAGAAGCTGGCCAGTTCGCCTTCCTTGCTGTCGCCGAGATAGGGGTTGCCGCTCCACTGGGGGTCCAGTTCGATGGCCGAAATCTTGGCATTGGTATCGTTGCCGTTGCTCGTCCCCGTGAACTGTACGACGATTTGTCCGCCGGAACTGGGCAGGATGTTGGGAAAAATCTGATCGTCGGCAATGTCGGAGCCGCCCGCATCAGCAAAAATGTCGAAGTTGGTGAGCACCTGCGCACCGTTGATCGAGACGTCGAAGATGCGGATGCCGGCACTCTGCCAGAAAATCTCGGCGAACTTGAGCGTCACCTGGTAATAACCGACGGGCAGGCCATTGAAGGTATAGCTGAAAGAATTACCATAGCGCTCCGTCTGATACAGCGCGGGATCGGGCTCCGTGGCTCCCCCCTCCTCCGTGATGGCCGGCGGCGGTATCGGTCGGCTCACGTAACTGGTGCCCCCGAGGGTGAAGGTGGACGAGGTTGAAGAGTCGGGAATCCAGGTGTCGCCCAGGCTGTCCACATCGTCGTTCGCGCCGGGATAAACGAAAACCGAATCGGGCGAAGGCGGAACCGTGACCAGGGTGCTGGCGTCGCCCTGGGGCAGCGGATAGCTCATGGCGATGAGCGAGCCGAGCGGCGTGAGGTTCTCCTCATCGAAGAGCAGGATCTGCGTCTGCGTGGGCGCGATCATCCAGAACCCCGCGGTGCAGTCGGAAACCTGGTTGGAGAGAAAATCAATCGCTTCCGACTGCCCCAGGATCAGGACGGCGACGGTGAGCCCGGAAAAAGTATTTCCCTCAAAGACGGCCTGGCTGAGGAGCGCGGGCAGTACCGATCCGCCGGCGCCGGCCAGGTTCGGCGTGGAAGTCCCCTCATTCAAAATGTTCTGATACTTGTTGATGATCGAGGAGCCCGCCTTGTAGGTTTGCAGTTCGGCGTTGGTTCCCGCCTTCGCTTCGGTGGCCGCTTTCTCCTCCACCATGGCGGGCTTGGGCGCGGCCTTCGCAGCCGTCGCCGGCTTGGCTGCTGGTTCAGCAGCGAACTGCTGCTCGGTGAGAAAGCCCTCTTTGGTCGGGAAGTCGGTGACGAATCCGCCGCCCGGATAATACGTGAGCGTCGGCGTGGTGAAGGCCACCGACGGCGCGAGCAGGAACCCGGTCTGGAAATCTCCCGAGCCTTCGAAGTGATTGTCTTCCACCTGCAGGCCGGCGCAGTCTCCGCTGGCGAAGATGCCCGCGCCGAACGGATACGAATTCTCGCTGGGCAGATTGTTGCCGAGGTTGGTGAGATCGAAGATGCAGTTCTCGATCGTGACGCTGTTGGCGTTGACGGGACGCACGCCGATGGAGACGGCGAGGTTCTGTGCGACGGCCGCGATGTCGGGATCGAGCGCCGTGACGGCAATGCCGGCGAATGTGGTGGGCGCGAACGTGGCGATGGGCAGCGAGAAGTCAAGCCCATTGAGCGTGATGTTGGTCACCCCATCGAGGACGATCATGCCGTCGTAGAACTGGCTCTCCCGTCCCTGCTGCGCCTGCAGGATGGCCGTGCCCGCCTGGCACGCCTTGATGATGATGTTGGTGTGCGCCGACGTGAGGCGCAGGGGAGCGTTGAGGAAATACGTTCCTTGGGCCAGGCAGATTTCGGTCGTCGTGAGCTGGTTCTTGAACTGGTCGACGATATTCTGCAGCGAGTTGTTGGCGTTGAGGTCGGAGGGGCGGACATTGACGGTGCAGCAGCAACTACCGCCGCTGGTGATGGTCGGCGGCCACGGGACGCGGCAATCGCTGGAGGTGCTGGGAAACGTGACGACGGAGAGCCGCGCGTAGTGATGGTGAATGCCGCTGGGTGGCGCATCCGAGAGCGGCTGGATGGAACCATCGGCCGTGCGCGCCGCGAAGGTCCAGAAGTCGCCTGGGTAGTACGGACCGCCGGCCGGATCGAGGCTGAAGGAAACGGTGATGCCGTTTTCGAGAACCACTTGTGTTGCTGCCGCAGTGGGAACGGGAATACCGGTTGCGCCCGATGTGTCGACGTCAAAGTAAGCGGTCGTTGTGCTGCCGCTCACCTGCTGGACGATGCCCTTCTGATCCCACCGCGTGATGCGCGTGTGGCGCGTGGGGTCAGAGGGGCTGAAGCTGAGAGCGATCTCCGAGTCGAGCGTGAGGGTGAGGCCCGGCGCCGGCGTGGCCATAATCTGATGCAGTTCGCCGGCCAGTCCAGCCAACTCCTGATCGTCGTCGGTGATCTCGATCCAGTCGCCGTTGCTGAAGCCGAGAACGGAGTCGCGGCCCATGCTGGCGACGGTGATCTGGCTGACGCTGGTGCCGGAGACCACCACGGTGGTGATGCCGGTGACGTTGGTGCCGACGGAAGCGTTGTCGCGCGACCACTTAAACGTGGGATTCGCGCCGCCAGTGTGAATCTCCACGCGGTAAAGCTGATTTTCGAGGCCCGTGTAGCCGGTGTTCGCAGCCAGGCAGCAGGGGCCCGAAGGCGTGTTGGGATAAACGCCGTTGGTGAGCCGCGCGGCTGACGGTGCGGTGAGCGTGTCGAACGAGGGAACGTCGGTCGCGCACGTAACGCCGCTGCCCAGGCTGCTGATGTCGAGCAGCTTGACCTGCCAGATCACCTGCATCCGCCCCGTCGTATCGACGTTCACGGCCTTGTCGATGAGCCATTCATCTTCAAGATAGGTGACCTCGCGCTCCCAGACGTCGAGATAGACAAGATACGGGCCGTTGCCGGTGATGGCGGGAGCATTGGGCAGATACGGCTGCTGCAGGTAGTTCACCGTTACGTTGGAGAAAGGCTGAACGTACGGCGCGCCCGATAATTCCGCGAGAGCGGGATCCCACGCTTCCGAGGCAGAGGGCCCGTGATTCTCGGCAAGCAGCCCATCGACGTAGTAGCGTCCGGCGCCGATGGTAATGACGTTGCCGCCGGAACCGCCGCTGCTGGCCGTGATCGCAAAGGCATTCGGCGTGATGTTGATGGGATAGGCGGACGGCCCGAGAATATCGAGCGTCCCGGCCTGAATGCGGCGAGTGAACTCAGCCTGCCATTCGTTCCAGTCGGAGTCCAGCTGAACGCGGCCCTGCTCCATCACGACACCGAGGAAATTCCTCCTCGGATTGAAGGTGAAACGGCTGCTGTCGAAACTCATGGTCGTTCCTCTCAGTTCTCGTAGAAGATCCCGTACTCCAGGTTAACGGGCATGTACTCCTGGAGCCGGGTTCGCAGATCGATTTCCCGCAGGGGCGCGAGGACGAAATGGAACGCGCCCATTTCGCCGCCATCGTCGGCCCCCTGGCGGATGGTGCTGTCGGTGGAGGGAAGCAGCTTGGCGTAGCCGGGGTCGCCGTAGCGGAGCGAATAGAACAACGGCTGCGGCTGGCCGTCGGCTTGCTGCACGCACTCGTAATTCCTGGGCAGAATCGCCGTTTCCGGCACAAAGCTGAAGCGCACGCAACCCTGCTGTTTGCGCATCGACCAGAGCGCGGCGCTCCACAACGGCGGCGTTCCCGCCAGGTCGGCGGCGGTGAGCGCCGACCAGAAAATGCTGTCAGAAACCAGGGTGAGCAGCGACGCGCAGACTTTGCCGATGACCGTGCAGCCGATGAGCGTGAGCGATCCGCCGGCGGAAGGCCGCTGGGTCGCTGGGTCGATGCTGGCGACGTAAGCGACTCCCGTAGCCGCGGTTGCGTCGATGACGGAGTTGGTGAGGCTGGCGGTGGCCTCTTCGGCAATCCACAGCGAGCCGAGGATGGAGTTTTCGACGACCAGCGCCACGCCGGACTGGGCAATCTGCACTGCGGGCAGGCCCGCATAGGTGGTTACAGGGGTGCCGTCGGGCTGCAAAGCCCAGCCCGGAACAAAGGTGCAGTTCGTAATTCCGAGGTGAGTGAGCAGATTGCTGCTCGATGCCGGCGATTCGAGCAGCGCAGGCGGAGGCGCGCCTCCGGTGACCGGCTCGAACGCAATGATGAACCCGTTCAGATCGAAGGCAGCCTCGGTGCCGCCGGTGACGGAGATGGCTGCCCCGAGGAAGAGCGTGGGACGCGCACCGTCCGCGGCGCGCAGTTCGATGTGGCAGTTGGCGGCGACGGCGATGCTGAGCCCGGCGGCCTCGGTGTAAACGCCGCTGTCGCTGACCTCGACGACGCCGTCGCCAGGCAGCGTGGCGAGGGCCGCGCTGATGGTCGGCTGATCGCCGGGGACGCGCACCACCACCTGCTGGGGCGATGCCGTGAACGACGACTCGCGGGAATATTCGCCGCCGCCCATGGGACCGTTGAATCCGTAGTAGTACGTTGCGATAGGCGCCGTATCCGCGGTGCCGGGCGGCAGCGCGATGCGGCCGAGTTGCGGATCGATGGCGATGAGCCCGCCGGAGGGCGGCATGTTGTTCCACGAGCCGTCAGGACCCGCGAGATCGCAGACCTGCAGCTTGGCCGGATCGAGCAGCGTGGGACTCGTCGCGGGTCCCAGATAGAGCGCGAGGCTGTTTTGCGGGCCGTAGTAGACGGGCACGGCGTTCGGCTGCTGATCGTTGCGAATCTCGTGGCACAGAACGTGGCGCGTGAGGCACGCGGGGACATTCTCCGGCGTGGCCAGGGCGGTGATGTCCGCGCCCTGCGAGATGGGATTGTTGAAGAGCGGGAAGTCGCGGCCGAGCGTGCTGATGCGGAAGCACAGCGGCTGTCCAGGCACTGCGGCGCAGGGCGACAGCGTGACGCTGTAGGCATCGAGCGACCACAGGAAGATGCCGATGTTCTGGATGTTGTACCGGCCGCGCTCATCGGCGATGCGGCGCACGTCCACCTTGTGCGCGGTGCGGTCGAAACCGCTGTTCATGTAGTCGCCGGCCTTCCAGCGGCGCAGGTCCGGCGCGTAGTGATTCCACGGGCGCAGGTGGTTCATGTACTGCGTGTCGGCGAGGACCTCGAAGAACTCGACCGCGTGCGCGCCCCATCCGGTCACATCGCGGGCCAGTTGTTCGAGAACCAGCACCGTGCCTTTGCGGCGGCGCAGGGAGATGGTGTTGGCCACTTCCGCGCGCGGGCTGGCCACGGCAGCGGCGACTCCGTTGACGAGCTGATAGCCGATCAGATCGCCGATGTAGGGAATGACCCACGGCGCGCAGGTTTCAATGAACTGGTTGTCGTAAAGCTGATTGAGATCTTCGCCAACGATGGCGACCTGTTCTTCCACCAGCGAGAGCAGCGCCTGCAGCGGACCGTAGGAGAGCGCGGTGAGCTGATCGAGCTGCTGCTGCTGTGCGGTCGTGAGCGGACCGGGCAACGCCTGAAGGGCCTGCAACTGTACGGCATCCGCGGGCGTGAATCCGTTCTGCTGCGCCAACTGCGCGTCGCGCAGCCGATAGAGAGAGGGCAGCAGGTTGAAGAGCCTTTGCGGTTGCGTGCTCATGACATCACCGTCAGCAGAATGTTGTTTGGGTTGGGATCGATGACCAGAATCTCAGCGGCAATGGGCAGCGACTGCGAGCTGGCCATGGGCACGTAAGGACAAATGCGCGTCGCCGAGCTGGAGCTTTGCCGCGGCACGGTGACCTGCTGCGAGGTCCAGCTCTGCCAGTTGGACACTGTGAAGCCGCCGTTCATGTTGGCGAGATCGCCGCCCGTGCTGCTGGCGCCCGCGGTGACGCTGGTGACGTTGACGGCGACAACGCCGGGAACACCCTGAATGACTGCGGCAATCTGTTCGCCGCTGACGCCTTCTGCGAAGGTGCGATTGGCGAAGCCGTAGGTTTGGTTCAGCGTCGCCATAATCTGTGTTTCCACCGCGGGCTGGCTGAACGTCGGGTCGTACGCAACGCTGGCGGCGAAATCGAAAAGCGTTTCAACAAAAGTGGCCGCATAGATGGGGATCAGCGGATTCCCGTAGTTCTGCAGCGAGGCGGTCAGATAGCCGAGGGTTAGATTGCCAGGCTGCAGCGCGCTGCCGCCGACGGCGGCGACGGTAAGAAAGACGCCGCGGAAGGGACCGCTGGGAATCCAGATAGCGTTGGCCTGCGTAATGCCGGCGAAGGTGGCCGCGTAATTTTGATAATCGACCAGCGAAACGGCACGACCGAGCGTCAGGACAGTCTGCGGCGCGTTGGTGCGGATGCCGTCGACGGTCTGCGGATCCTGTCCGCCAGTTGCCGGGCCCGGGTTCGTCACGCCGCTGACGCCGATGGGGCGCTGCATCAGCGTCGTGATGGCGCCGGGGGCGACATTGCCCGCCGCGCCCGAGCCGATACGGTAATTCGCGATGATATTGTTTTGACCGGTCGGCAGCGTCGCGCCTTCGACTCCGTCGCCGAAGATGACATCCGTGGTGGCGTCGTACTCGTTGATCGTGGAGAATTCCTGCGCAGTGGGGCTTTGCTCATAGAGCGTCGGCACCTCCGTCCACGCCACCTGATTGGCTTTCACCTGCAGCGTGCTCTGGCGTCCGTTCGGCGTTGCGGCCTGCACGTAGGTGAGAGGCGTTTGCCGCAGCGTGAAGGTCTGATCCGGCGTCGTGGCGCTGCCGTTGCCCATGATCTCAGTGACCGACGCGCCCGCCGTGGCCGGAGCGACGTTGATGTTCACCGTGGTCTCCGCGCGGTTATAGGTGTTGAGCACCGGCGAGGCAAGCTGGAGTTGCGTGTGGGGAAACGGGGTGAGGATTTCCACGACGGACGACACCGCCGCATATTCGGTGACGACCGGGTCGCTGCTGCCGGCGGGTGCGAGCGCGAACTGGCTGAGGTGCAGGTTGGCGGTTCCTTTTCCCTGGAGCGTGCCGGGACGACCGTTCGAATCCTGCGCCTTGATGGTGATGGCCAGCTTCGACGTAGACCACGCGGGGATGATGCCGTCTTTGACGGGCAACGGCGCCGGATTGGTCACGGTGAAGATGTCGCCGGGATTCAGCTTCACCGGAGGCGAGTCGGGATCGTCGGGGACGAACTCCAGATTTCCAACTCCGGCGTTCACGGAGATTTTCTGGCTGACGCCGTTGAGCGCGATCACGGTAGAGCCGTTGAGGTCGGGGCGCAAAATCTCAAGATCGAGCAGGGAACCGTAGAACGGATGATCGAGGGGCTGCTCGGCAACGGCCACTTGATCGCTCTGGGCAAAAACGCTGGTGTCGCGCAGGTAATAATCTCCGAGATTAGACGTGAGATCGGGATAGACGCGCGTGATCTTCGCGCTCAGGGCGTACGCCGAGCGCGCGAGCGTCGCGACCGACGTCGCGTTGTACAGGCTGATGTAACCGGGAGGGTTCCGCGAAGGGTCTCCGTCGGGCAGGATCATCGCCAGCCAACTGCCGTTGACCACCTTGGGATAAGAGGAATCGAGATCAATCGACGAAGTGAGATAGAAATTGGCCCACTCCGTGTGACTGCTGTTCAGCAGGGTGTCGATGTTGGTGTGTTTCGTATCTAGCATGCTGGGGTTGGCAGCGTTGTAGCCGAACAGGGCTGCGCGCTGACGAAACGCGTAGAACTTCGGATGCTGCTGGGCGGGCTTGATGCCGGCAGCCGCATCGCCGAGCCCTTCAGTCCAGGTAACCAGGGTGCGATTATTCTGCGTGTCCGGCGTGACCGAGGTGACCAGCCGAATATCCCAGTTGTTACTCGCAGTGCTGGCGGCGCGCTCATCGCCCACGATGAGGAATAAGTCGCCCGGGTTGAGCTGGGTGGCCGTTCCCGCGAGATAGACGAACGTATCGTTCATCTTCGGCTTCCAGGGTGTTCCGGTCTGCACCGGCAGCGCATTCCAGTCCGGCTTGGCCGGGATGGCCCCCACTGTCTCGAAAGTCTGCGGAGCCTGTCCCTGCGTGGGCACGCTCTGCGCCTGGGTTCCCACGGGAATGGTGATCGGCGGCGTGGAGGGATTCGGAGGCAGGCCAGGCGCGGTCTTGAGTGTGAAGGCGAGATAGGTGGCCGCGGCAATCCCCGGCGCCGGCTGATAGCCGATGAGCCGCGAAAGCTCGGTGAGCGAACGCAGCTGGGTCGCGGTGCGCAGGTAACTCTCGTTCGCGAGCCGCTCCTGGTAGAAGGTGAGAATGTCGAGCATCACGGCAGTGGCATCGAGAAACGCGACGGTGAAATCGTCGTCGTCGCGAGTCTTGAGCGCAGCCAGGGCGGGATAGTCGGCGCTCGAGAGCCGTGCGAGCATCGACTCCTTGAACGTGGCCCACGTGCCGGCGCGATACGCAATGGCGGGCTGCAGCGGAGGATTCGTCTCTAACTGCGGGGTTTGCGCGCTGGTGCCGGCGCAGCAGCCGCAGGTGCACTCGGACGAGCCGGAGCAACTCATCGGCGGCCTCCTTTCACAATGGGCAGGGCGGAGCGAAGCGGTGTCATCATTTGCCTCCCTGCAGCGTGAGCGTCAACTGCCCGTGATCCGGGAAGCTGGGATTGTTTTCGAGCCGCGCAATCTGCAGCGGCCCCAGCGGGAGCTCGCCCGTATCGAGATATTGCTCGGTATTTGTGCCTTGCGGCTGGAAGGTATTCGCGGTCACGCCGGTAACTCCCGGGACCGCCAGAACCGCGGCATAGATCGGGCTGAGATAGACCGACTTACCAAATGTGAAGTTATCCGCGAAGAAGAAACCGGTCTGGCCATTGGGGAGCACCTGGTTGCCCAGAACCGCCAGAAGCGCCTGCTGCACATCCGCCTGGAAGTAGCTGGGATCGATGCAAATGGTCAGGCCAATTTGCAGCGAGACATATTGCGGCGAGTCGAGTTGCAGGTCCTGCCCGGCAAGGCGGAACTCATTCACATATTGCCTGACCTGCTTTTGCAGGCCGGTGCTCAGCGTGCCGCCGCCTTTGGGCTCGACAGCGATGAAGACGGTGTACCAACTGCCGGTCCAACGCATCGAGGCCACCGATTGATCGACCTGCGCGTTGACATCGGCGAAGGATTCGTAATCGGCCATGGTGATGGCGCGTTCCTGGGTGAGGAAGGCTACCGGCGCGCGGCGGCGAATCTGGTCGTCGGTTTCCGGATCGGTTCCCCCTGCCGCCGGCAGCGGATTGGTGCACACCGCGTTCTGAATCGGCGCGTCGAGCGAGGCGACGAACGTGATGCTGTTCGCGCCAACATTGCCGGCCGATCCGTTGCCGATGCGATAGGTGGCGTCGAAGACCGTGCCGGAGTCCGGCATCTTGCCATTCGTGTTATCGCCGAAGCGCAGGGTCGCGACGTTGGTGTACTCCACTTCGGCGACGAAGACGGGGTCAGTGGCGCCGCTTTCCAGCAGGTCTTTCAGCGGAATCCAGAGCGCGGTGCTCACCCCCGAAGTGCCGGAGAGCGTGATGGACGGCATCGCCGTGCTGGGATCGACGTTCATCAGGTCGTACGCGGAGAGCGTGGCGGCGGGCATCTGCGCAAAGCTGTCCACCAGAATCAGCGACGACTCGTTATCGATCTCCGCTGCCGCGGTGGCCGGCGAAAGATTCAGGAATTGCTCCGCCACGACAGGAAGCGTCACGCCAACGCCGCCGGACGGCGGGTTCCACGAGAGTTGCAGAGTGAAGTATGGGGCGGTGGCGTCGACCTGATAGCCAAAGAGCGGTGGCCAACCATCCGGACCATTGGCCTGTACAGTCAGGTAGGTCACAGGGATCGCGCTGAGATCCTGAAGATTGACAGGGCCGGTATTCGACAGCATGGTGGGCGCGGCCGGGAATCCTGAGGGTGTGGACGACGGCCCTGCCGCCACCTGAATGAGCCGCGAGGCCGCATTGATGACAGTCACCGCGTAGTTAGCGTCGGCCGAGTTAAGAGAAAGATTGGTGAAGCTCTCGAGGGTGACCTGCTTGCCGAGCCCAGCAGCACCACCAGGCGGGTTGTAGACGACGGAGACATCGATATCGCCAGGCGTGCCGGCTTTGACCACAACGCCGAAGAGGGACGGCCATCCGCCGGAGTTGGTCACCTGCAGCGTGAGGCTGGTGAACCCGGCGGCATTGGGCAGCGTGATTTCGCCGGATGTCCCGAGCGAGACGACCGGCCCGGCCACAGGATTACCGACAGCGGGCATGGGGACAACGGAGACGGGAACGGCCTGGGCGAGCGGGCTTTCCGGCACTGCCGGATCGAAGCGCACCGCCAGCGGCTGCGGCAGAGTCGGCGTGCAGCGGTCGGCGTTGGCGTTCGCCGGGTAGTAGATGGTGGGTGCCGGCAGGGTGCCCAGCGGCTGGCTCGCGAAGGTCAGCCCATTGTCGGCGAGAACGATATTGCCGAGCGCGATGCTGACGTTCGTCACCGACTGTTCATCGGAATTCTCGTCGAGATACGTGGACGAGATGCAGACCGGGAAGGGAAGCGCGTCGTCGGTCGACCATTGAATCTCGGTAATGGCAGTTCCGGTTTGCGACGAAGAGGTGATGATCGTCGTGCTGCCGTCCGGATTTTGCTGGAAGAGTGGATCGACGAGCGGCGTTCCGCCCGGGTTCTGCCAGGCCACGCTGGTGAGCCGCACGGTGCAGCGATGACGGATGTCCGCGTCGGCGGGATTGCCGGTCTGCGGCCCGATCGCTTCCTGGAAGATGAGCACATCGCCGGCCTGAAGATTCGGATACGAACCCAGCAGCGTCGCTTCGGTGCCGCCGGTGGGCAGGCAGCAATCCATGTTGCCCCAGGTGTAAAAGTTCATCGTGTTCAGCTCGGGGTACAGGATCGAGTCGCAGATCGGCTCAAAAACCTGTGCGCCGGCCAGCAGCGCAGCTTCTTCATTCCCGGATCCGAAATTCAGATTCGACGGCATACCCGGCGCCCAGGTGTAGAAGCGCGTGCGCGTGCGGTCGAGAAAAATCTGCTGGCCGGTGATGCCCTGCACCTGCACCTGCATCCACGCGCGCGCATTGCATCCATCGTGGACGAAGTAGTCGACCAGGCGCGCGTGACGTCGCAGGGAGATGCGGCTGCGCGCCGTGCCGATGTAGGCTTCCGTTGCGATCGCGTCCTGCTGGTAGCTGAGGTTGTCGCCGACATAGGCCATCAGCTCAGCCAGCATGATGCCCATGTCCGCTTCGCTGGTCGCGCCCCACGAGGGCAGCAACTGGTTCATGCGATCGAGCAAAATCTGCCGGAAGCTGCCGAAGTCCTTGGCAAGGTAGTTGATCGGCGGCGGCGGCATCACCGGCGGCGGGCAGTCGGTTTGCGGAGCACAGTCGAAATTCGGCGGGCACTCCACCTTGAAGCAAAAATCCACCTGGGCCAGATGGGGATCGAAACCGGCCAGCACCTCGGTCACACGGAAGGTGTCGCCTTCCGCCTGGCTGATGCTGGTAACGAGCCGCAGGGTGTAGGTCGAGAAGTCACCTGCCTCATTTGTGCCGATGACGATGACATTGGCGGCGTCGGGCAGGTCGGCGAAGTAGGCCTGGGCAGCGGCCGAAAATGTCGGAGCCGGCGGCGGCGTGGCTTCAATCCCGCCGAGCGACGAGGCGACGGCGGCCCACACAGCGGTGACCCCGGTGATGCTTTCGCCGCCGGTGATCATGATGCTGGTGAGCGCGGGCAGCGTCGCGACCGGATTGAGACAATGCAGAACGAGCGTGGTCTGGCGGGTGAGGCCGAGCGGCACCGCTTCGCTGTCCAGCACTTCGAGAAAGTCGATGCCGTTCAGTATCGGATTTCCGAGCACCGCGGCCTTGCGATTTTTGTCACAGCAGCTATAAATCATCGCTCAGCTCCCGTAGACATAGGTCTGCACCTGGGTGACATCGGTGCTCAGCAGGACGTAGGTGACGGTGACGGTCAGCGTCGATTCCTGTGCGGCAGCGACCACGGACTGCACTTTGAGATAACTGCTCAGCCACTTCTGCAGCGCTCCCTGCACGGCAAACTGCGTCGCGGCGGCCATCTCCACGCTGTTGGCGGCGAAGGGTAGCTGCAGCAGGCCGCTGCCGAAGTCAGGCAAATTGACGCGCTCGCCCGGCGAGGTGAAGAGCACCTGCTCCACCATCTGGCTCACGTAGTCCGCGATGGCGGCTTCGTCGGTGCGCCCGCGTCCATCGAACCGGTATGGAAAATTCACGTTCATGGCTTGTCTCTCGCGCTTCCTCTCCGTCGTCGCGTCACGTTGCCAGCACGCGCGTCTGCGCCACAATCGGCAACAGAGGCGTTCCCGTGGGCACGCACATCGCCATGCCCGTCATGATCGCGAATGGCTGGCCCATGGAGGTCGCCATCACCGATCCCATCACCCACTGCGCGGTTACGCAGGGGCCGTTGCCCGCGGGCGGCACAAAGGCGCATCCGGCCACGGCGTAGGGAGCGGCAATCGTCGCAGCCGGCATGCCGGCCACCAGCACGCGCGGACTGGGCGCGGTGGGCATCGCCTGTCCGCCGTGCGAGCAGAGCACCGTCGCGCCCATATGCAGAATCGGAGCGGGCATGGTCAGATTACCGTCAATCCGCCGATGTTGACATCGACTGTGGGGCCAATGAGCGTGATCATCGCGCCCTGGCCGTTGCTGATGTAAATCCCCGTGTCGTTCACCACAATCATGGCGCCGGTCGTGCTCTTCAAGATGATTCCTCCGGTCACCGGCGTAGGCGGCGAATCGCTGATGAGCACCATGTTCTGGCCGGTCGTTTGCAGCACGATGTTGCCGCCCGGCGGAATGGCCGGCGGCGCGGTAGCAAAGATGGGCACATCGGCCACCAGTCCCCAGAACCCTCCCGTCCAGATGGGATAATTCGAATCGCCCTGCTCGAACTCCACCCATACCTGCGAACCGATGGGCGGCACGATGAAGCAACCAGCCTGAATGCCCGCGGCGGGAACGCACGGCATCGCCCAGCTCGAAGGAATTTCCCCCAGCACATCGGGACACTGCAGCATCACGCGGCCAATCTGCAGCGGATCGATGTTCTCGATCACCAGGCCGCGATACTTGCCGTAGAAGCGTTTTTGGTTGCCGCCCGGAGGCGTGTCCTGAGGGCTCATGGGCTCACCGTCTGCACTGTTGAAACCAATCCATTGCGGGTCAGGGTGAAGTTCTGCTTGTATTCACCGCGCTTGATTTTGTGGGTCACGCTCTTGACGTAATAGAGGCCGTCGAACGCAGGCCCGACGCCGCGCACGCCCACTAACTGGCGCGCCTTCAGGATGCCGCCGTAGCGCGTCACGTCGAGGCTGCCTTCGCAGGTAACCACTTCCGCATACTCCGCGGCGGCGGCCATGCCCATCATGATGGCCTGCGGGATGGGCAGCTTCGACACGTCGTAGCGAAAGGGCGTGAGGTCGGGCGGCAGCAAGTTCGTGGGCAGCGGAGGAATCGCGCCGAGCGGAGGATTCAGCGGCGTGATGGGCGGCATCGGAATCGGAATGCTGACGCCGGTTTCGGAATTGTAGATATACACGATGGGGATGCGATTCTTCTCCTGATCGAAGGTGAAGTTCATGTTGTCGACGTTCGAGTAAGCATCCATGTCCGCGCTCAGCGCGGGCTGCACCGGACCGACCTTGATCTGAGGTCCCCAGTACGCTTTGCTCATGCCGGGCAGCGGTCCGGGGTCGATATAGAAGACGTAGCCCACCTGCTGCGCCAGCAGGCGAACATACTGCAGATCCGTGCCCTGCTGGCTCGGGATCTGTTCGATGGGCAGCGGAACATCGATCATCACGCTGGGAATCACGATCGGCACGACGCCGAAGAGGGCGTATTTGGCGCAGATCAACGCCACGCGCGCTTCCGCCGGGCAGCAGGGGAAGGGAAAGCCGCTCCAGTCCGACTGATCCATAAGCGCGGTCAGGTCTTTGCCGGTGATGGTCAGCGTGGAGTTGGAGCCTTTGTCGCCGGGAGCAATTTGATTGTTGGTGATGACGCCGTCGATGAGAACATTCGCCTGGCCGTTCACCGTCGCCACCAGCACCACGCGCATGAATAACAGTGGCATGCCGCCGGTGAGAAGAAAAAGAATCTGCAGCGGCGACTGCTTGTCGATGCTGAAGATGAGCTGGAATCCGCTGGTCCCAACGTCCTCCACTTTCACCTCGACCGAGGCGAGCGAGTCGAGCACCACCCGCGGCACCGTGGACGGGAAGATGGGGCCGATCATCAGCGTCATTTGAACGCTGTCAAGCATTCCTGGCTCCTGGCACGCCCTGCGGCATGGTGATGTTGAGCACGGTTCCCGGCGTCTCTACCAGATCGTGCGGATGGATCGCGCCGTTAGCGTCGCAGATCAACCAAAACATCAGCGGATCGCCGAGATACTTTGCAGCGATCAGATCGAGGCGGTCACCCTGGACGACGGTGTGTCTGGCCACAGTAGCGAAATTGGGCGCACCCGGCTGCGGCGCAAAGCGCCGAGCGAGATAGGTAATCGCCTGTCCCGCTGGCGTGATATAGGTCAGCACGGCCGAGTTATAGTAACGGCTGTCAGTAGGAAACGTAACCGGCGGCACAAGGCCCAGTTGAATAAACGCCTGCAACGGAGAGCTCATGGCAAACCTCCCAGACCGAGCACGGTGATGGCGGCGTTGCCCGCCTGCGCCGCGAGATTTTCTTTGTTGCTCAGGTAGGTCATGAAGATGCGGCCTCCCGGATGGTCGAAGCCGAGATCGTCGACGTTGAGCACGCGCATGCCGAGGCTCACTTTTGCGCGAATAGGATTGAGGTTCACGTCGAAGGCCTCTTCGGTGATAGAGAAGTCGGTGAGCCGTACCGGCACCACGCGGCTGGCGCTCCACACAAAGAGAGTGAGTGGCTGCTCCAGCGGAATAATCTCGAGCGTGCCCGCATTGGCCATGGCATCGTCGGCCTCAAGCGTTTCAACGGTGGGATTGACCAGCATTTCCAGCTGCGCCAGTTGCGGTTGCAATCCGTACTTCACCGTGATGGGATTTTGCGTGGGGAACTCGAGCTGGTCGGTGGCGTCCAGCTCAGCCTCGATCTTGATGGTCTCGATCGCCGGCCCGCGCAGGCGCAGCGCGTCCACGCGCACGCCATCCTGCCCGCCTGGTACTGCCTGAATTTGCAGTGTGCGGGTGAGGGTATCCGGGTTGTATTGCAGCGCAATCACGCCCTGCAACGCGGACGTGTCCGGATCCATCGTGACGATGCCGCCCTTCACCAGGCGCGGCGAAATTGGGGAACCGCTACTCATCGATTCGCTCCTCTCGTGCGAGCCATCGCCGTAACGGCTGCGGAAATCTCTTCGCCAACTTGCAATTTCGATCTCCTGTTCCCTGCATGCGCCGCGCGATCCTTTGCGTGGAGGTTGGTGTTTACAGCGGTTTCTTGTATTCGGCATCCAGCCAGTCCACCAGCGTTTTATCGTCGATCAGGCTGCCGGTCAGGTTGCCAAAGTCGGAGAGCGTGTTGATGATGACGCTGGCGGCGGCTTGATCCTCAGTCTGTGGAACGGGTGGCCCCGGTGGAACGCTCAGGCCGGGAATCGGCTTCAGCTCCAGCTTTTTGGTCATGATCTGTGGCCGCGGCGGCTGGAAACCAACGTTCAGCGACGGCACCTTCAACTCAAACGGATTGGGAACTTTCTCGCTTGCGGCCAGCTTTCCCATCTTGCCCATCGCGCGCGTGACGCCTTCCGCCACCACGATGTCGAGTTGATTCAGGGAAGCGGTCGCGTCCGGTTGTTCGTGCACGGTCAGGTGCATGACTTTCGAGATCTCAAGAATGCGCGGCTTGTGCGCTGCGAAGGACGTCGTGTTGCCGGCCAGTTCATCCTTCCGGATATTGCGCAGGAAAATATCGACGTCCATCGCCTTATCCCACGCCTTGCGGAACGCGTCGACGGCGATCTCTTTGACATTGTCGTCGAAGCTCTGCGGCGCCCCGGTCGCGGTGGTGCCGGGCTTGAAGTCGAGGAAGTGCGCCTTCCCGTCCGTGGGAGCTTTCGGGTCCGGAAACTTGCTTCTGCCCAGCTTGCGTCGCGGAATCTCCTCATAGTGCGCGGCGTTGGTCACTTTCACGTCTTCCGGCTTGGCCTCGAATCCCGGACTGTTGTAATAGCCTTTGTCCTTCACGGTGTCGTCGGCGAGATGGCATGCCTCGTGGATGATGGTGATCTCCGCGGCCGGCTTGTCGACCACCTTGGTGATGGCGGCGCGGAAATGCGCGTGCTGGCTCGCAAACACCGCCCAGCCGCCCAGGCCCGTCTCCGGATCGTCGAGGTTGTAGTCCGTGGTCACGTTGGTGTCGATATGCGTGATCGCGTTGCGCAGCGCCGGCGCCGCTTTGCCGTAAACCGCTTTGGCCACGTCCTTTTGGCCGCCAAAGACCGATTGCAGATCGGCCGCGTCCGCGGCGCAGTCGCCGATCAGCTTTGCAGAATCCTCCATCACGGCGGTGAGTTTCGGCTTGTCGCCGCTGGTTACCTGGGCCTCAGCGTCGAGCACGGTTTGATAGACCTCGCTGCGATCGTTCACATCCACAACCGCGGCGTAGGCTGCCTCATCGAAGGTTCCGGAGGCCGGGAAAATCTTGTCCATGATCTCCGGAACCGAATCGGTTGTTTTGAGGCGCTTCTCCGCGGCCATCCGGCTCAGCGCTATCTGGATGCGGTCCTTCAGAACCGCCTTGGGAACATCGCTGGATGTGAACAGAGCCTTGACGTCGGCGGCTGTCGGCACGCGAAAATGCGGGTTGTGTGCGCGGATCTGGGCCGTCCGCCGGCTCTCCGCTGCTTTGAGATTCGCCTCTGCTGTGTGCAGCGGGATGGTGCCCGTCGCCCCCTGGGTTGGATCAGTTGCCAGGCGCCGCAGATCGTCGTCGCTTTCGCCCTTCGAGGCCCGCGGAGTCGCGATCGCGGAACTCAGGCTGCGCGCGAGCGTCCCTGGATGCTGCTGCACAACGTGGGTCAACTCGTGCGCCAGCAGACGCTGGCCTTCCGAACTGGCAGGCGCATAGCGGCCCGCGCTGAACACGATGTCGTTGCCGACCGTGTACGCCAGCGCGTGCACGGACTTCGCGGATTCGGCTGCCTGCGCATCTGTGTGAATGCGCACCTTGCTGAAGTCGAAGCCGATACGCGATTCCATCAGGCGCTGCGTCGCCTCATCGAGCGGCCGGCTCGACGAATCCAGCGCATCCGGCACTCGCGCCGGGCTGTCGAGAACCGCGGCGTTGCCATCGGCTTTGCGCTGCACCGTGGTTTCTTCCTTCTTTTTCGCGTCGGCGGCGCCGGGCTGCGAGGTGATAGGTTTCAGCTCAAGCTGCTTGTCCAGCAGCGTCGGGGCTTTGGGTGCGAAGGGCGACTGATACGTGGGCAGGCGCAGCCCGGTGTCGGGCTGGGTCTGCTGCAGCAGGCCCGGCGCAGGCACATCGCCGGATTGCTGGAAGATGCCGCCGGGTTTCAGCGGAACGCCGCCAGTGCCAGGCAGCATTCCCCCGCGCCGCGCTTCCATATCCTCGATTGCCTTTTGCGTCGCTTTCTCGTCTTTAGCTTCCTGCGACCCAGGCGCATAAGTGGTGTGCTTGCGGATGTCGTCCTGTTCCGCTTGCAGCCTCGCCGTGTCGGAGCGAACCTTGTCCGACTCCGACGGACCTTTCTTCTTCTTATCGCCGCCAGGCGTGTAAGTGAAGGTGACCATCCCCTTCGTCGGGCGATCGACTGGGCCCTCGTAGGTGATTTTCACCTTCAATCCCTTGGCGACTTTGTCGAGAGGTATCTCGGGAATCTGCACGGGAAGGGCCTTGTGCTCGGCTGCCAGGCCCGCAACAACGGCTGTTCCAGCCGCGCCGGCAATGATCTTGCCGGGAAGCGTGCCGACGAAATCGCTCGCTCCCTTGACCAGCGGGTCCTGCGACGCGGCGTCCTGGAGCTTCTTCCCCACATCCGTTTTGAGAAACGCTTCGCCCAGCTTTTCCGCGCCTTCCTTATAGTTATTGGGCTGCGGACTGGGTTGAGCATTCGGATCCGTGGCGGGCGTATCCCGCTGAACATGCGCGGACGAGACCCTGGAAAACGACCACGCGGGAACTTTGCCGCCGGCGGACACGCGGTCCGCCACGCGATCGGCTTCCTGCTCGAAGGTGTCGCCTGGGCGGTTCACTTTGAGTCCGCCGGCGGATGGACGCGCACTGGCGGAGCTTTCGCTGTCAGTTTTTCTGGCCAGGATTGCGTGGTTCATGGATTCAACCTCTTTCCAATGGCGCGCGCCACTCCATTGCCAAAACTGCGTCCGCCGCTGGTGCCGCGGGTGAGCGGCATGCGTCCGAGGCGCAGCACCGGCGTCCGCCGCGAGCGCGCCCACGCGGCCCTTGTTGTCGGATCGGCGAGGATGCGGGATAGCTCGGTCTTCAATCCTTCAACCAGCGCGGCGCGTTCAGTGGGCTCGAAGCCGGCCAGCGCCACGCGATCGATGGTGACGTGAATGCGGCTCATGCCCAGCCTCGCGTTTCCCCGTCGGACAAGGGCCGCTCCATCTTTTGCGCTTCCATGCGCGCCGCTTCCAGCAAATGCGTCATGGCGACCGGAGACTTTGCCTCGGCCGCGAGGAACGCGGCGTTCAGCGCGATGTTGCGGATGTTGCCGCCGGCCACGTTGAGCTGCGAGAGGCGGGCCGGCTCCAGCCCCTGGGTTGGCGTGTTCGACGGGAAGATGCGGCTCCAGATTGCCTGGCGTTGCGCGGAGTCGGGAAAAGGAAAGTTGACGGTGAAGCGCAGGCGCCGCTGAAAGGCGCGATCGAGAGAGCCTTTCATGTTCGTCGTCAGAATCGCCAGCCCCTGAAAGGCTTCCATGCGCTGCAGCAGGTAACCGACTTCGATGTTCGCATAGCGGTCGTGGCTGTCTTTCACTTCGCCGCGCTTGCCAAAGAGCGCATCGGCTTCGTCGAAGAGCAGCAGCACGCCGCCTTCCTCAGCAGCGTCAAACACCTGGCGCAGATTCTTCTCGGTCTCTCCAATGTATTTGCTGACGACCGCGGAGAGATCGATGCGATAGAGGTCGAGCCCCAGATCGCGGGCCAGCACCTCAGCTGCGAGCGTCTTGCCGGTGCCGCTCTCCCCGGCAAAGAGCGCGCTGACGCCGAGGCCGCGGCGTCCCAGCGCGGAGAATCCCCACGTCTCGTAGACCGTCATGCGATGGCGCACCTGCGCGGCGAGTTGGCGCAGCATTTGCTTTTGCGAGTCGGGCAGGACGAGATCGTCCCATCCAGCCATGGGCACAATGCGCTGCGCAAGGTCTTCGAGGCGTGGCCGCGCGACGGAACGGCACGCGCTCCACAGGCGGCCTGAATCGGCCTCGCCGCCGCCCGCTGCCGCGACCGCGCCGATGGCATAGATGGTTTGCGCGCTGAAGCTGAACTGTTCGGCGATATTGTCGAGCATGCCGTTGAGCGACGCAGCCGCCGGTCCGAGCGCACGCTGCCATAGCCGCTTTTGTCCAGGAGGTTCCGGCCGCTTCACGTCGTAGCGAAGCGGTGCGCGATGCAGGCGGACGTTATCGCGGCTCGCCAGGATCAGCCAGCCGGGCAAGCGCTCCACGGCGTACCGCGCGCCCGCAGAGAGTCCTGTCGATCCACACTGCAGCAGCAGCACGCCGTGGAGGAGCATCGCTTCGCGGGTCCAAAGCAGGAGAAATTGATCCAGGTCGGGGCCGGGCGCGGGCAGATCTTCTACACGCAGCCGGAAGAGGCGGCGGCCGGTTTGCTCCGCGGCCAGCGCGGCAATGTCTTCCTGCCCGTGGGCATCGTCTCCGCAGAAATGCAGCAAACGGCCTCCCTCGGCATCGAGGTCGAGCGCATCGGCCACTTCGGCGGCGATGGGCCGGTGCTCGTCGGCAATCCATGCGGGCGTTGGACAGAACTGCACGAAAGGCCCGAGGCGTGGATCGGGCAGGTTCACTCCGGCAAGGTAGTGCAGGATGCGCTCGTCGATATGCAGGGGAGCCGTGGTCAGCCCATGGTTCGGCTCCATGTCGATCAGGCGGAAGTTGCGCAGGGGCCGCGACGGCGTGAGCGCGCTCCAGTGCGGATCGGCCAGTGTCGCCATGGCAAGCGAGAAGGTGACAGCGGGCCGGCGGCCGAGTCCTGTAGCCTCGGCGCAAAGCGCGGCCAGTGACGAGTCCATCTCCACGCCCGCGCACAACAACAGAAGATCGCGCTCGAAGAGGCTGAGGTCGAAGATCGCGCACAGCCGATCGATGGCCGGCGGCGAAGGAAGCAGTGCGCGCGCGTGCAACACCGCCGTATCGGCAAACGACTCCGCCTTCGCCGAGAGCTGATCGCGCAGACGGGTGAACTCTGCCGCCAGATAGCGCTGGTTGGCCTCGCTCCAGCTAAGCGCGGGAGCTTCGGAGATCGCAGGATTGGCGGCGGCATTCGTCATGGCACATTCACCGTCGGTCCGGTAATGGCGGGTGGCGCGGGCGGAACGCTCAGAGTTACTGGGCCGGCGATGCCGTCTACCTGCAAGCGCGCGATGTAAGTCCCGGTGACCAGTGCAGGCGTGAAGACGAAGGTGAGGGAATTGGTGGCTACGGTGAGCGGCTGCGCCGGCGTCGAGCTTCCGCCGAGAAGCAGTGAGACCGTTTGGCTCGGCTGGATATCCGGATCGCACTGCAGCGTGACCGTCGTCTCGGTCGCCGTGCTGGTAACGACGGGCGGCGTCGGCGTCATCAGAATCTTCGCCGCGATCGGCATGATGACGGTGTTGGAGCTTTGCAGGATATTGCCGAGCGCATCCGTCACCAGCGCAGTCAGGAGGTACGAACCCGCCGGCACGGTCGCGGGCGATTCCGGCAGCGTGAAAGTAACGGTGGCGTCGGTGACCGCTGTCGGCGCAAAAGGCCCGAATTCCGCCTGTTGCTGCGGATAGCGCAGGATCAGATTGTTGATGGCGGCCAGCGACTGTCCGGTGAGCGTGACGGAATCGCCAGGACCGGAGGTGAGAGCCGTGGGCGGGTTGATCTCGATGGGAAGCGGCACAGACGGCTGTACCGTAATCGCGCGCGTAATCACCGGCAGGGAACTCATGGCCGGCTGCGGCGACTGGATGAGCACCACCGAAACCTGGAACGGAAATGTGGGGCGATAGTCCGCCTTCAATGCGGTCCACAACCACGCCATCTCTTCGCGTCCCAGCGTGGCCGGTGAGATCTTGATCATCTCAAATTGCGAGCCAAGGTTCGAACTGCTCAGGATGGAGAAGAGCGGGTTCGTATTGGGAATGCTCTGCAGCGCATTGTTGATGTCGCTGCGCGACAGGATCGGGTAGTCGTGCAGGAAGAGGATCGAGTAGCCCAGCAGAGCCTCGGCCTCGGTGTCCGCGTTGGCATAGGCCGTCAGCAGATAGTGGAGATCGAGGGCCAGTGGCTGGTTCTTCAGGCGCGTCGCTCCGTCCGGTCCGAGCGAGGGCAGCGCGATATTTCTCCACGCCGCGTTGGGCGTCACCTGGTGCATAAAGAGATTCAGCTGGCGTTGGACTTCGCCGTTGCCGCTGGGCGCATTCAGCACCAGATCGGGAGCTACCGCAGTGACCGTAACGGCGCCCAGTCCGGTCGAAGGATCGTTGCATACCAGGTTGATCAGGTATTGCAACACGCCGGTGACGGCCGCGATGGCGAGAGGACTGCTCATCCGTTCCTCCCGTTGCGCCGCCTGAGGTAGTCATCCAGGCTGACCGATTTGTGCTGGTCTCTCGGTGTGGGACGCTGCGCCGCGGGAGGCGGCACGGCGGTCACCTCAATGCGGCCGATGTGAATCTGAATCTCATCCGGCTCGCGTTGCGCTGGCGCAGTCGCCGTTTGCCGCGGGTTTCCGGGGTTCCGATTGCCCTGCGATGCAGCCGCATTGCGCAGGTCGCGGACTTCGCGCGATAGCGGAGACTCCGGCGTCGATTGCCACACCGGCGGAGCGACGCGCACCAGCGGATGGAAATCGTCCGCATCAGATGAAGATTCGGGCGAGCTCATTCGACGCGGCTCCGAGCTTTGCGTCTGATCGCGGTCAGCATCCCCGCCGCTCCGTGCTTCAGGGCCAGCAGGCTCGGCAGTGCGCGAAGGTGCGCGACGGCTCTGCGCTGGCGCAACAGGATCGATGGGCGTGGCGGAGCGCGACCCGGTCTGCATGTGCGGGGCGATGTGTTCAAGCTCGGACGGTGCCTTCACGAGAGGAGCTTCGAAGTGCGTCTCGCCGTGGCTCGCTCGATCGGCCGGTTCTCGCGTCCACGCCTCCACGGAGAATTCCTCCGGAGAATCCATCGCCGGCTGTCGCACGGGCGGAGCAAACACCGATCTCACCACCGGATGAATCGCTCGCGCCGGATGCGTCGCGGCGGACGCCAGGCGCTGCAGGTAGCCGCTCATGCCTGCACCATTTCCAGGTAGAGGGCGCGCCGCGGCTCGCTCAGCGCGAGAATCTCGCCTTCGCTCCACCCGTAGGCGGAGGCGAGTGCGTGAATCTCCAGCAGCAGTCTGCGCGCGCGCGCTTCAATCTCCGTCCATACGTAGCCGGAGAGATCCAGTGATTCCTCCCATGCGTGGCCGCATGCCTGGCAACGCAGGTCGAGGCGCGTTTCGGCCAGAGGATCGGCCTGCGCCAGTTGCTCTCCAATTTGCTCCAGCTCCGCATCGCTCCACGCTGCCGCGCCAAGGTCCTCCGCGCAGCAGCTCTGTAACAGCCGCAGGGCCGCGCAGCGCGCATCGCTCTCGTGCGCGACTGCCGCGAGATCGCGGCTGGTGGGCAGACGATAGGCATGTCCCTGCACGACGACCGGCTGCTCGTTCGGCGTTCCGTCAGCGGCCAGCGCCGCGGCGTCGAGCTCAAACTCCATGCGCTCGCGGCATTCCGGACAAGCAACCCAACTGCGCATCACGGAGCCGAAGCAGGTGCGGCGCAGCTCCGCAAGCGCGGCGTTGCGCCGGCCCAGCGGCCAGTCGGCGAGCGCGGCAGCGGGCATCTCGGGCAGCGCCGTTCCCAGCACCAGCAGCGCCTGGTCGAGCGAATGCAGCCGAGATCCCCGCTCCCACAAGCGCAGGAAGTCGGAATTGGACAGAGCCCGCATCATACGTTAGGTATTGACGGTAGCGACGCTGAGCGTTGGCTCCTGCGGTTCGGTCACGCTGGTATCGCGTTCCCATCCTTCGTTTTCGATCTTGATGTGCTCAATCGCGATGGCATTCGCATTGGCATCCAGATCGGGCATCGCCTGGTACTCTGAAACCCAGCAGCGGTAGATCTTGTAAGCGATCACCAACTGCCCGGCTTCGTTGTAGAACTCCAGATACAAATCCTTCCGGAAGCTGGCGAGCGAAACCTCCGACCCCAGCGCCGCCCCGTAGTTCCAAACCAGGCCGGCCCAATCATGGAACGCTAAGTCCTGCGTCAGCCCGCGCTCGATGGTGATGGCCTCGTACTTGCTGCGGCCCGGCGACTTGTGCGACGTCGACGGATCGCCGCCCGCCCGGTGCTCGACCACCTCGGTGGTGCGCTTGAACGCGGTCAGCTTGCTGCCGCCGGCGACGTACTGGCCATCCCACTTCACGCGGAACTTGAAGTTTTTGTAGGGATCGACCCTCGTGGTATTCACTGAAAACTGAGCCATAACTTACCCCTCTCAGGATTGGCTTTGCCCCGCCATTTGTTGAATCTGGATGACAACGAATTCCGCCGGATAGAGCGGCGCGAAGCCGACCAGGACATTCACGATGCCCTGATCGATGCTCGCCTGCGGATTATTCTCCGCATCGCACTTGACGAAATACGCCTGTTGCGGCGTCGTGCCCTGGAAGGCGCCCTGCAGGAACAGCCCCTGCAGGAACGAGCCCACGTTGAGCCGGAGCTGGCCCCACAACGTCGCGTCGTTCGGCTCGAAGACCGCCCACTGCGTGCCGTCGTAGAGGCTCGACTCCAGAAACAGCGCGAACCGCCGGATGGGCACGTACTTCCACTGCGAAGCCGCGGCGTCCGCGCCCTGCATGGTGCGCGCACCCCACACCACGTCGCCGTAAACCCGGAACTGGCGCAGGCAGTTCACAGCGTACGGATTCAGGTTGCCGTTCTGCACATCGGTGAGCACATATTGCAGGCCGCTCACCCCGGTCAGCGCGGCATCGATGCCCGCCGGCGCTTTCCACACGCCGCGGGAGGCATCGGTAGCCGCGTAAATGCCGGCCACAAATCCGCAGGGAGGGAAGTAGCGCGCACGTCCGCCCGCCAGAGGATCAGGCGCCGACACCCATGGAAAATAGAACGCGGCGTAGGACGAGCTGGCGCCGCTGATCGAGGTCAGATCGCTGCCCACCGGTCCCGGATTGGTCACTGACATGGCGGTGATCTGATCGGTCACGGCCGCGGCATTCGCCGCCTGCGGGCTGTCCACGATATAGAACGCGCGATTGCCCGCGCAGAAGCCCTGCAGGCTGGAGATGGTGGCCTCGTCCGCTTCTCCGGGCACGCACAGCAGATTAAAGATGGGAACCGAGTCCAGCAGCGCGACGCCGCCCGTGCCCGGGCCGCCGCCGGCGTTGAGTGCCCCTTTGAAGAGGCCGCCCGAGGCGTCGTCCTGGGTAGGATCGAGAACGATGCCGTCATATCCGCCAACGAGAAACGACCCCGCGATCGGAGTGGACGCGGTCGTCGAAACTGCGGTGGGCGCAGCCTGATTCAGCGCCTTTGTTGCGACGCCGGCGGAGGCAACCGTCACGAAGTTCGAGTCGGCGTTGAGCACCGTGACGATGTAGTTCGGGTCGCCGGCCGCAACCGAGAGATTGTTGTAGCTCTCGGCGACGGTCAGCGCCCCGGTGGGTCCCGTCGTCAGAATGTTGAGGCTGAACCGCGTCCCGGTGGGATCCATAGCGAGGCTTTGCGCCGTCGCACTGATTGCCACCAGATTGCCCCATGCACCCGGATTATTGGCCGTAAACGTGAAGCCGAGAGTGGTGCTCGATGGCTGGTAGACCGTCGCCGAAGCCGCCGTCGCCGCCGGCACATTCACTCCGTCGCCATCGGTGCCTCCCGTGAGGATCGAGAAGCCGGGCGTCGGAATCGCGCTGGGCGTGGTCGGCAGAGTCGGAACGACGAAGTTCGAGGCTGCCACATTGGTAGTGAAGTTGGCGATGGTGAGATCGTCAAACGTCTCCATCACCGCCAGCGGCGCGCCCGCGGGCGCGTAGACCACAAGAGCCTTAAAGGTCCCGGCCGTGGTTCCGGTCGCGATCTGGATGCCGAAATTATTCGCCCAGCCGCCCGGCGTTTTGGCGGCAAATTCGAGCGATCCGCCCGGGGCGGTAATGGTGGCGGAAGCGGCGGTCGGCGGGGTCCCCGTTCCGGAGGTGAGGGCGGTGCCCTGCACCAGACGCACAATGTACGCCTGCTGCCCCCCATTGCCGAAGAACTGGTTGACCGCATAGCCCAGCAGGCTTCGCTGATCGAGGCCGCCAAACTGATTCTGGAAATCGAGCCAGCTGGTGACCAGGACAGCCCGGTCGGTGGGGCCCTGATCGGCCCATCCCACAAAAGCGGCGATCGATGTGGCAACGCCGGTGATGGTGTGGACGCCGCTCGGCAACTCCTCGATGTAGACACCGGGGTAGGTGAATGCGGACATGCTTCTTCCTCCTTCTCACGCGCGAACCGAAACAGAAATCAGGAGAGAAGCAATTTGACTGCGAGGAAGAGCGTGCAGGGGGACGTAATGAGCGCTGCCGCGGTCCTTGACTACAAGTCGGGATCGCACCGAAGTCACAACACGGGCATATCCCAAAGTCAGCGCATTTGCGCAGCGGCTGGGGGACAGGCCGAGCGATCAGGAGAAGCCCACAGTACTCTGGTCACCGGAAGTTGTCGAGGAAAAATTACAAAAATATTTAGAGCCTGTTATTAAGTTTGCGTGAGCATTCTGAACAGGGTGGCGAGCATGAGACAGGCGCAGGCGAGGAAGTGGAAGGCGCCGAGAGTGGCAGCCAGGCGCTCATAGTCGCGGGCCAGACGGCGGAAACGGGCGGCCCA
>DATAWI010000003.1:0-97446 GCA_036267295.1 Acidobacteriaceae bacterium
GATCGTGTGCGAGCGAGGTGGAGAAGACCAGCGGCGCGCCTTCGATGGGCAGAATGACGGTGGGCCGGAGCATGCAGGCGACATGCGCGGCGTCAGCGGGGCGCAGCGGCGGGGTTTGCGAGGTCTGGACGGAGGGCAGGCCGATGACGAGGACGGACTTGGGATTGTGGAACGAGGGCGGCGTGTTGAGCCGCAGATTCATGGCGTCGCCCTGCGGGAAGGCAATGGCCGGGATGTACTGGTACTGCGCAGTGTGGAGGGTGCCGGTCAGGCGGATGAGATCGACGATGGCGCCGACGTAGGCGGAGTAGAGGCCGGCTCCGGCGACCTGGGTGTAGCTGGCCTGATTGATGAGGTCGGAGCCGGGGCCGTTGGAGAGCGCGGAGACGATGGACTGGCCGTGGCCGTCATCGAGGAGGCTTTGCGAGCCGGTCTGGGTGAGGCAGGTGAACTGCATGTCGACTGGCTGCTTGAAGCAGTCCTCGTTGGGCTTGAGGGCGAGGGTGCGGGCGAGGAGGTCGGAGCGCTTCTGGAGCTCGTTGGCGTCGGAGGGCGGAACGAGGCGGATGTCGGAGAGATATTTTTCGATGCGGGCCTGCTCGAAGCCGGCTTCGGCGAGGTCCTGGGAGGCGCGGACGAAGACGCCGGGGCGGCCCTGGACGGCGGACTTCAGGGTGGAGAAGTCACCGCCGGTCTCGGGAGCGAGGAAGAGGACGGCCTGCTGGGCATCGTGGGGGACGGTGACGAAGACGCCCTCTTCGCGGACGCTCTTCTGCCAGGTCTCGATGCGGGTAAACCAGTCGTCGGGCGGGGGGTTGGTGGTGCCGCGGAGGAAGGCGCAGATGAGGAGATATTTGACGGACTGGGTGCGGGGAAGGTCGGGGTGCAGCCAGAGGCGATCGCCGGGCTGGAGGTTGGGGACCTCGGCGATGGGGAGGGTGACGCCGTTGCGGGTGACGCGGACGTTGATGCGGGGGCCGACGAGGTCGAAGCGCGCGTCGATAGCCTCGCTGGGCCGGACGGCCAAGAGTACGAGGGCAGACAACAGAAGCAGACGGGCGCTTTTGGCCATGCTCTAAGTTTAGACGCGGTACGACCCGAGGGGGTTGAATCTGCGAATTTGCGGATGTGGCCGGAAGGCTTGATTTTGAGGCGAAAGGAGTGACCAGGGAGCTACCTGCGACGTATTCGCCGGGCGTTTGCGTGAGGTTTATGAGGCGTTTGCGAGGAGTGCCCCAAGATCAGGGCAGTAATGAAGATCAACCCGGGGGGCGGCCATGCGAGATGTGTGCTCAGCGAAGCCTGTATCGCGGATTACGAGTCTGTGGAGAGATGAGGGGGCGGCCGGGCGATATCGGACGGGAGTGTCGCTGCATAGCCATACGAGCTGCTCGGAGGAGAGCTTGCAGTTTGTGCATAAGTTTCTGGCGATGCTGCCGTTCGCCGGGCAGTTGATGCGGCGGTATGAACGCGATTGCGCACGGGAGCATGGGCTGAAGCTGGATTTTGTGCGCGGATTCTGGCGGCCGCCGCTGCTGCCGAAGATGGCCTATGACGTGGAGGCGGACCAGATCCGGGAGCTGCGGCTGGAGGCGCTGGTTTCCATTACCGACCATGACACGATCGAGGCGCCCATGCTGCTGCGGACGGTGCCGAGCTCGCGGCATATTCCGGTTTCGGTGGAGTGGACGGCGCCGTTCGGCGCGACCGAGTTTCATTTGGGCGTTCACAATCTGCCGAGCGCAGAGGGGCATGCGTGGATGCGGCGGTTTGAGGCGTTCACCGTGGCTGCCAATGATGCGCGTTGCCAGGATCCTCAGGGCGATTGTGAGCGGCCGCGATGGCCGGTGGAGGCGATGGACGAGCGCCTACTGGCAATGCTGCGCGAACTGGATGAGATTGCGGGCGTGCTGGTGGTGTTCAACCATCCGGTGTGGGACCTGCATGAGGTGGGCGAGGCGGTGCACCGGCGAGAGGTTGTGCGCTTTCTGGCGGCGGCCGGAGGAGCGATCCATGCGCTGGAGCTGAATGGGCTGCGGCATGCGAAGGAGAATCGCGAGGTGGTGCGGCTGAGCGGCGAGACGGGACATCTGCTGATCTCGGGCGGCGACCGGCATGGGCTGGAGCCGAACGCGAATATCAACCTGACGGATGCGGACAGCTTTGGGGAGTTTGTGGAGGAGATCCGGCTGGAGAGACGGAGCCACGTGCTGTTCCTGGAGCAGTATGAGAGGCCGTGGGAGGGACGCATTCTGCAGTCGACGCTGAATGCGGTTACGGATTTTCCGGAGTTCATCAAGGGATGGCAGCGGTGGGATGAGCGAGCGTTTCACCCTGATGCCTATGGACAGATGCGGCCGCTGCGGCAGCTTTGGGCCAGGGGCGAGGCGCCGTGGCCGCTGCGGATGGCGATCGAGCTGGTGCGGCTGGGAAGGAATGAGAGGCTGGCGTGGACGTTCAGCCGCGCGTTGCGCGCGAGCGATTCGTTGCCGCTGGAGATGGAGCTGCAGTAGACGCTGTTGCGCGCTCAGCTTTCGAGCTGCTCGCGGATGTCGATGTGTTCGCGGGTGAAGGGGCGCTTGAAGAAGATCGTCCAGAAGTAGTTCATGGAATAGCGCAGGGCGATGGTGAACATGCCCTCGTGTTTCAGGCGGCGGGCGGAGGAGAACATCTTGAGGTCGAAGGTGAAGCGGACAGGGCCGACCTCGTGAATGCGGCGGGCGATGTCAGTGTCTTCGCCGTAGAAGGAGATGGAGAGGTTGTAGCCGCCGATGCTTTCAAGCGCGGCGCGGGCGAGGACGAAGTTGCCGCCCTGCACCATGGAGCCCACGCGCAGGATGTACTTGTTGGTCGCGTAGGTGAGCCAGGCGGCGAGATAGAAGAGGTGCACCAGCTTGCGCTGGCGGCGGTTGAGGTCGTAGTAGACGAGCGGGCCGGAGAGCGCGGCGAGGGTGGGCCGCTGTTGAAAGGTGCGGAGGACGAGATCGATCCAGCCGGGGGTGAGGCGGGAGTCGGCGTCGACGTTGGCGATGAGCGAGCCGGTGGAGGCGAGGAAGCCGGCCTGACGGGCGAAGGTGAGGCCTTTGCGGGGCTCGTCGACGAGGTGGACCTGGGGATAGCGGAGGGCGACCTCGCGGGTGCGGTCGGTGCTGGCGTTGTTGACGACGACGATGTCGACGAGGTGCTCGAGGCCGCGGGACTGGTCGAGGATGGACTCGATGCAGGCGGCGAGGTAGGCCTCTTCATTGAAGGCGGGGATGACGAAGCTGAGGACCATGCGGCCACGGTAGCGAAGGTTTGTATCAATACGCTGAACAGGGGCGCGAAGTACCCACTTCGGCACTCATTTCTCAGAAGAAATGAGTTGGATGAGCTGCCGCGGCTGCGCTCAGGCGTAGTGGGCGGTTTTGGCTCCGCCGATGGCGCCGGGGTTCCGGCCGCTGGGGGAGTCGGAGGAGACTTCGCCGTCGCGGATGGAGATGATGCGGTTGGAGTACTCGGCGATGTCGGGCTCGTGGGTGACGAGGACGATGGTGTTGCCGTTGGCGTGGAGCTCGTCGATAAGGGCCATGATCTCGACGGAGGTCTTGGAGTCGAGGTTGCCGGTGGGCTCGTCGGCGAGGATGATGGACGGGTTATTGACGAGGGCGCGGGCGACGGCGACGCGCTGGCGTTGTCCGCCGGAGAGCTCGTTGGGCTTGTGGCTCATGCGGGATTCGAGGCCAACAGCGGAAAGCGCCCCTTTCGCGCGGGCTTCGCGTTCGGCGGCTGGGGTGCCGTTGTAGATGAGGGGCAGTTCGACGTTGTGCAGCGAGGTGGCGCGCGCGAGCAGGTTGAAGGTCTGGAAGACGAATCCGATTTCCTTGTTGCGGATGCGGGCGAGTTCGTCGTCGTTGAGTTCGCTGACGAGATGGCCGTTGAGCCAGTACTTGCCGCTGGACGGCGTGTCGAGGCAGCCGATGAGGTTCATGAGCGTGGACTTGCCGGAACCGGAGGGTCCCATGATGGCGACATATTCGTTACGACGGATGCGCAGCGAGATGCCCTGGAGCGCTTTGACCTGCTGCTCGGAGCCCATATCGTAGGTCTTCCAGAGGTCCTCGACCACGATGATGTCGCCGACCGGAGCACCGGGCGCGAGAGCGCGCTCCGATTGGGGTGTTGTTTCTGCCGCCATGAGGACTCCTGTTGCCATGTTCGTCTTTTGTCCGCCTCGCAATGCATTTTGCGGGATGCCGGGGCCGGCCCGGGCATCCCGATACCGCTAGGAAGAAGATGACGATGAGGTTGTGGTGGGTGCAGCCAGTTCCGTGTCCTGTTTGACGAGGGCGCCCTCTTTGAGGTCACGCAGGATGCGATAGGTTCCGGTGACGATGCGGTCTCCGGGCTCGAGTCCCTTGACGACTTCGATGTCGGTGGCGCCGGTAATGCCGGTGGAGACGGTCACGAAGTGGACGCGGTCTTTGCCCTTTTCTTTGCGCACGACGAAGACGCCCTGGACGAGATTCGCCGCCTGTTTGTCGTTGGTGGCGGCGGAGACGGTCTGGACGGTGCCGGGATCCTTGAGATGTTTGGGATCGCGCATGGTGAGGGCCTGAATGGGGATGGCGAGGGCGTCGTTCTTGCTCGCGGTGATGATTTTGGCGGTGCAGGAGAGGCCGGGGCGCAACTCGTCGGAGGGCTGGTCGAGCGTGACGACGACTTTGAAGTCCTTGGCTTCTTCGACGCCGCTGGTGGACTGGCTGGTGGACTGGCCGGAGGAGCGGAGCAGGGCCTGATCGCCGACTTCGGTGACGTGGCCTTTGAGGATTTTGCCGGGGAGGGCATCGACGGTGACGTCGGCTTCCTGACCGTTGGCGACGTTGACGATGTCGGTTTCGTCGACTTTGACCTCGGCGGTGATGACGGACATGTCGGCGAGGGTCATGAGGGTGGAGCCTTCGGTGTTCTGAATGCCCTGGACGACCATTTCCCCCTGGCGGACGGGCTCGTTGGTGACGATGCCGTTGAAGGGGGCGACGGCGATGGTGCGGCTGAGGAGGTCGTCATTGACCTTGAGGTCGGCTTCCTGGGTCTTCAAATGGCCGCGGGCGGAGGCGGTCTGGGCTTTGGCCTGGGCGAGGGAGGCTTTGGCCTGGTCGAGGGAGGCGACGTCGAGATCGTAGGCGGCTTTGGCGGCGTCAAAATTCTGCTTCGACATGACCTGGGCGGCGACGAGCGCTTTGGCGCGGGCATAGTCGAGCTTTTTCTGCTCGAGGTCGGCCTGAGCGTGCTCGACATTCGCGTCCTGGGTCTTTTCGGCGGCGATGTAGGAGGAGATGTCGGTCTGGGCGGCGGCGATGGTGGCCTGCTGGGCGGCGACGTTCGCTTCCTGCTGGACGTTTTCGATGGTGGCGACGACCTGGCCCTGCTTCACGTGATCGCCTTCGGCGACGTAGAAGTGGGTGACGCGGCCCATGGCATTGGCGCCGACGTTGACGTAAGTTTTGGGCCGGATTTGTCCGGTGGCGTTGACGACGGAGACGAGATTCTCGCGCGCCACGGTACCGATGAGGACCTTGGTGTAGCCGGACTGGGCGCGAACGATGGAGAGGCCCACGATGACGGCAAGAACCGCGACAGCGCCAATAATCAGCAGTATTTTCTTCAAAGCAGTTGTTTCCTTCGCGAAGGGTTACGCAATTCGGGCGTTAACGGTTCCCCATCACGGCCGGCCTTGCCCGGGGAACCCAGTTTTGCACTTCGGCACAGCTGAACCAGCCGGAAAACCGGGTTGACTCAGAGCATGCATGCGCGCGGTGGCGGGCAGTGAGTTGCCGAAGAAGTTTTCCACGTCATGATAACAGGTTGGCTGTGGGGAAGGTCTACCACACTGGGCGCAGCCGGACGGGTGATTGCGACCGGTTCGGGTGTGGGCGCGAATTTGCGAGGAATGGCTTGTAAGGGCAGGGCCAGCCCCGTAAAATTAGGTACGCCCCAAGGAGCAGCAGTTCGCGTTATGTTCAGGCATCGAGTCTCCCCTTATTCCGCCATTTTGATCGCAATGCTCGCCGGCGCAGGCAGCCTGGGAATCCAGGCGCAGTCGCAGCAGGACACTTCCGCCCAGGCGGCGGCCGCCAACGCCACGCAAAACGCCCAGGACAGCGCCCAGGAGAATCAGGATCCGCTGAAGAGGCCGCTTTCCGACAAGGAGCGGTTCAAACAGCAGAAGGAACTGAAGCAGGAGTTAAGCGACACCTACAAGAAATGGCTGGACGAGGATGTTCGCTGGATCATTACCGACCAGGAGAAGAAGGCTTTCCTGAGCCTGAGCAACGATGAGGAGCGGGATGCCTTCATCGAGCAGTTCTGGCGGCGGCGGAATCCGAACCCGGATTCGCCGGAGAATGAGTTCCGGGAAGAGCATTATCGGCGCATTGCCTATGCGAACGAGCATTACGCGGCGGGCAAGCCGGGCTGGATGACGGATCGCGGCCACATGTATATCGCGTTTGGGCCGCCGGACTCGACCGATTCGCACCCCAGCGGGGGCATGTACGATCGTCCGCTCGAAGAGGGCGGGGGCACGACATCGACGTTCCCGTTTGAGACGTGGCACTACCGGTATCTGGCAGGGATCGGGGAAAACATCGATATCGAGTTTGTCGATACGTGCATGTGCGGGGATTACCACATGACGATCGACCGGTCAGAGAAGGACGCGCTGCTGCACGTGCCGAACGCCGGCAACACGCTGTACGAAGACATGGGGATGGCGAAGAAGGCCGACCGGTTCAAGGGCGGGATGGAAGATCTGGGACCGGGGCCGGATTCGTCGTCGGAAGCGTCGAAGGAATTCGATCGGCTGGAGCAGTACACGAAGCTGATGGCGCCGCCGGAGATCCAGTTTAAAGATTTGACGCTGGCGTCGTTCCTGACCAGCCACAAAGTGCTGACGGGTCCAATTTTTCCATTTGAAGTGCGCACCGATTTTGTGAAGGTGACGGACGATACGGTGTTGGTGCCGATCACGCTGCAGATCAAGAACCGCGACATCACTTTCAATACGAAAGATGGGGTGGCGAAGGGCAACGTGGAGATCATGGGCCGGGTCTCGACGATTACCGACCGAGTGGTGCAGAGCTTTGAAGATCCGGCAGAGGTGGAAGTGCCGGCGGAACTGCTGCCGCAGACGCTGAATAATGCGTATCTGTATTGGAGAGCGCTGCCGCTGCGTCCGGGACGGTATCGGATCGACATCGCGATCAAGGACGGGAACAATCCGGATCACGTTGGGGTGTGGGCGCAGGCCATCAACGTTCCGCACTACGACGACGACAAGCTTTCGGCATCGTCGCTGATTCTGGCGGACTCGATGCACCGGGTGCCGTCGAAGGAGATTGGCGCGGGGTCGTTCATTATCAGCAACACGTATGTGCGGCCGCGGGTGACGTCGAATCCGGCGCAACCGGCGCTGTTCCACCGCAGCCAGAATTTGAATTTCTGGATGCAGGTTTATAATCTCGGTCTGGATGAAAAGAGCAAGCAGAACAACGCGAGGATCGACTACCAGATTCTGAATTTGGGTACGAACAAGACGATTCTGGATAGCCACGAAGCCTCGCAGGCCCTTGGCGCCGGCTCGGATCAGCTGACGCTGGAAAAAACCCTCCCCCTTGCAAGTGTCGAGCCCGGGAAGTATATGGTGAAGATCAGCATCGACGACGATGTAACGCACCAGCAGATTGCGGAGTCGGCGCCCTTCACGGTGGATTAAGGCTCAGACGAGAAGCTGCCGGCGCGAATGCGCGACGGGAGCCGGGCTGCAGCGGCCGAGAGAGCCGCGAGGCCGAAGAGAAATTCAGGGAGTAAGCCAGGGAGCCCACATAACGAATTGAAGCAGTGACCAGACGTTCCTCCATTGCCGGTCCCCTTCTAGCCGCAGCGGCGGTGTTGTGTGCCGCGGCCGGGCAGGCGAGCGCACAGGCGACCAGCCTGACGGGGATGGTGCGCGACAGCCGGGGCATGCCGCAGATGGGCGCGGTGGTGCAGGTGCTGAAGCCGGATTTCTCGGTGGTGCTGCAGGCGTACACCGACGATCACGGGCGCTACCGGATCGAGTCGGTGCTTCCCGGCGTATACGAAATCAAAGCCTCCGCCGATCTATTCCTGCCGACGCTGCGCGAAAACGTGCGGGTGATCGGCAGTTCGAAGCTGGTGGTGAATCTCACGCTCGACACGCTCTACGAGGCGTTCCGCTGGCTGCCGGCGCAGCCGCGGCAGGCCGATGAACCCAAGGATGACTGGACGTGGACGCTGCGGCTCTCGGCGAATCGGCCGTTGCTCCGGCTGCTGCAGGATGGTCCGCTGGTGGTGGTGAGCAATGGGGACGGAGCGGCGCCGGCGCTGAAGGCGCGGGTGACGGTGCGCGGCGGCGAGAGCGGTTTTGGGGACGGCGGGGTTCACAACGACTTTGAGATGGAGCGGGCGCCGGACGATGCGCGCGCCATGATTTTCCGCGCCGACCTGAGCGAGGCGGAAGAGCCTTCGCTGAACGCGATGGCGGGGTATGAGCAGCAGCTTGCCCAGGGACGGACGTTCCGGACCGTCGGCGCGATTGAAGACCGGCCGGATATTGCGGGGGGACCGGGCAGCCAGGGGTTGCAGGCGATCGAAATGCGGAGCGGCGAGACGCTGACGCTGCCGGGCGGCGTGGAGGCGGAGTTCGGGGACGAGACCGAGGCGATCCACATGGGCGATACGCTGCTGGCGAATCACCCGTTCGCGGCGGTGGCGGTGCATGGAGGCAATACGTCGTACGCGTATCGCGTGTCGACGACGCCGGGGATTCAGCAGGTGGCGGATCTGGATCGGGAGTCGACCGTCGAGCCGAAACTGGCGGAACGCCATGGCTCGCTGGCGCTGGAACAGGGGTTGCATCAGGAAGTGTCGGTGGATCACAGCCACGGCTGGATGCGGGTACAGGTGACGGCGTGGCGGGACCGGGTGAGCAATCCGGTGGTGAGCGGCGGCGGCAACATTGCGGCGGCGGACTGGGCGGGCGGCAATTTGCTCTACGACCAGTCGAGCGACTTGTTGCGCGCGGCGGGGCAGAATTATACCGGCAACGGCGTGATGAGCGAGATGGACGGGCGGCTGAACGGGAGCACGTGGATCTCGTTCGACGTGGCCGTCGGCGAAGCGCTGGAGATGGGGGATGCGGCTCCGGGCACGGAGAATGTGGCGGCGGTTCTGGCCGGGATGAAAGCGCAGGAGACGGCAATGTACAGCGCGGCGATTCACGGGAAGACCGGGGAAGCGGGGACGCAATGGCGGGCTTCGTACCGCTGGCAGGATCCGCATTCGCTGACCGCGGTGAACGCGTTTGCCACGGGGATGCCGGATCCGTATCTGAGCTTCCTGCTGCGGCAGCCGATCCACTACCGGCGGATGATTCCGAGGGGCGTCGAGGCGCTGGTGGATGTGCGGAATCTGTTCGCGGAGGGCTATCGTCCGTTTATTTCAAGCGACGGCAGCACGCTCTATTTCGCGCAGGCGGCACGGTGCGTTGAAGGCGGCTTTTCCTTCTCCTTCTGAGGCGGATTTTGGGTGGCGCGGGCGCGCAGCGAAGGCGGCTGAACCGGCCCGATTCGCCGGATTTCCCATGCTATATTGATAGAGGCGCAGAGCGAGATGGAGTGGAATTTGTCTCGATTCGCGGCGACCTCCCGCCCGCAAGCCATTCCGTGGACGCGTAGCTCAATTGGCAGAGCATTCGACTCTTAATCGACAGGTTGAAGGTTCGATTCCTTCCGCGTCCACCATCCCGCGCCGTGCGCGGCCACACTTCCAAAACAATGACTTTGGGGGGTCGGGCAGAAGCTGCCCGGATGGGATCCCGCGATGAAGCGCGCGGGGGCATTTTCCAAAGTAACCGGCAACGCCATAGCGAACCTCTCCCGGATGAGTGCGTCGTGGGCGATCGTGCTGTTTCTGCCGCCGCTGCTGGTGCGGGTGCTGGACAAGCCGACGTATGCGACGTGGATGCTGATCGTGCAGTTGGGCGCGTACGTGACGCTGATCGACACCGGGATCCAGTCGGCGATCGGGCGATTTGTGGGGCGGGCGGAAGGGCTGAAGGACCGGCGGTATCTGGGGCAGTCGCTGACCAGCGCCGGCTTGATTCTGGTGGCTGCGGCGATTGTTGCGGCGGGCGTCACGGTGGTGTGCGCGTGGCAGCTGAAGAATTTTTTTCACGGGATTCCGGCGTCGATTTTGCCGGGTGCGCGGGAATCGCTGCTGGTGATTGGCATCTCGCTGGCGATCAGCCTGCCGTTCTCGACGTTTGCGGGCGCGTTTCTGGGGCTGCAGATGAATCGCGTGAATGCGATCGCGGTGAGCGCGGGCAAACTGGTGGGGGCGGCGGGAGCCGGGTGGGCGGCGTGGCGCCACGAGGGTCTGCTGGCGATGACGCTTTGGACGGGATTCGGATACCTGCTGCAGAGCGGGCTTTATCTGATGTGGTGGAAGCGGCTGCAACCGCGGGGGCTGATCCACAAGGCGTTTGTGAGCGGGACGGCGATCCGGGAGTTCTCGCGTTTTTGCGCGGCGATGTTTGCCGTGCAGTTTACGGCGGTGCTGATATCGGGCATGGATATGCCGGTGGTGGCGGCGTTCGACTTTAAGTCCGCGGCGTATTACGCGGTGGCGGCAACGGCGAGCACGATGCTGGCGGGGCCGCATGCGGGGATTGTGAGCACGCTGATCCCGGTGGCCTCGGGGCTGAGCGCGACGGTGTCGCCGGAACGGCTGGGCGGGATCGTGCTGAAGGTGACGCGGTACGCTAATGCCATTCTGTGCCTGCTGACGCTGCCGCTGCTGCTGGGAATGGATCCGTTCCTGCGGGTGTGGGTGGGTCTGGATTATGCGCGGCATGCGCTGCCGCTGGCGACGATCCTGATCGTGGCACAATTCATTCGGCTGACGCTGCAGCCGTATGCGGCGGTGGGATTCGGAGCGGGGCAGCAGGATCGGATGCTGGTATCGCCGATGACGGAAGGGATTGTGAATCTGGGATGCAGCGTGGCGGGCGCGTATCTGTGGGGCGCGATCGGCGTGGCGGTGGGGACGCTGATCGGCGCCTGCGTGGGGATCGCGCTGCACTTTACCAACAGCATGCCGCGCACGGACTCGATGCAGTTCAGCCGGCGCAGGCTGGCGATCTCGGGGATTCTGCGGCCGGTTGCGTGTGCGCTGCCGTGGCTGCTGTTTCTGTTGCCGGCGCTGCGCCACGTGCACAACCTGGCCGGCCAACTGGGGCTGATCGCGGCGGGCGAACTGGCGGCGGCGGCGGCGTTGTGGGCGCTGAATTTTGACGGGGTCGAGCGGGGGCAAATCCGGACGGCGCTGCAGCGGATGCTGAGCGGGGGCGCACGCGCGACGGAGACGGAGCTCAACCGTGCGCAGTGAGATCGTGCCGAGCAAAGTGCTGGCCGGGGAGTGCAGACATGGCTGAATCCGGACGCGAGGCCGTGAGCATTTTCGCGGTTATTGTTCTCTACCGGATCAAGCCAGGCGATTCGGCGACGTTCAGGACCCTGGTCCCGCAGGCGGAGGCGTTTGCCGGGGCGGGCAACCGAATGGAGATTCTGCTCTACGACAACTCGCCGGAGGGGGGAGACCCTGGTCCGCTGCCCGGCAACGTGGGTTACGAAGCGCCGCGGCGCAATGCGGGTTTGGCGCCGGCCTATAACCGGGGGTTGGCGAAAGCCGGCGAAGAGGGCTGCGACTGGCTGCTGACGCTGGACGACGACACGACATTGCCGGAAGACTTTCTGAGCCGCATAGCCGTTGCAGCGCGGCGATGGCAGCACGACAGGTCGGTGGCGGCGATTGCGCCGCAACTGAAGGCGGGTGAGGTTCTGCTGTCGCCAATTCGCGTTCGACCCGTCCACAACGTTGCCGTGCAGCTGGGATTTACGGGACTGAACGATGGGGAAATCTTCGCGCTGAATTCGGCCTGTCTGCTGCGAGTTTCCGCGATTGCCGAGTTGGGAGGGTTTCCGCGGCAATTCTGGATGAACTATCTCGACGTGTGCCTTCACCATCTTCTGTATCGGGCGGGGAAGAGGGTTTATGTGGCTGGCGATATCCAGGTAGAGCACAAGTTGTCACTGCTGGATTACAGGAATCTGTCACCCACGCGCTATGGGTGGTTTCTCGAGGCGGAGTCTGCGTTTTTCGATCTGCATAAGGGACATTTCGCGGGGGCAGTGCTGACTGCGACGCTGATGATTCGTTATTTGCGACACTGGGTCCGGAGGGATTCGCGCGAACTGCGCAGGGAGACGGCACGCATGCTGCAACAGCGGCTGGCGGTTTCGCGGGAGGCGCGAATTGCCCGGTGGAATGCGGCTCTGGAAGAGCGCTATGCTCAGTGATCGGCAATTGCGGACGGAGAGACTGACTTCGATGGAGGCGGCTTGAAACTGAGGCAGGCAGGGCGGGTGACTCGGCTGATCCTGCACCCGCTCACGCTCTTCGCATCGGTGTGGCTGCTGTGCTTCGGGCTCTATGCGATGCGCCTGAGCGAGTTACTCACGTTTCCGGTTGCGCAGGTGGGAGAGGTTGTCGCCTGGGTGGTTGTGCCGTTCACGGCCGCCATTCTCGCGTTCAATCTCTATTACGCGCTGGCGCCGAAGATTGAGTTCCACAGAGGCGGCGTCGATCTCAGCGACGACGACTATCTGGAGCGCGCGGAGAAGAAGATCGACCGGTGGTTCCTCTACTGGATCGGGCTGACGATCGTCGAAGTGGCTACGAGCGGCGGCGTGCCGCTGCTGTGGCTGATGACGGGAAGCGCGAAGAATTACACGGAGTTCGGCCTGCCGGTGGTGCACGTTTTTGTCTGGACGCTGCTGCTGGTTCTGGCGATGGGGAAGTTCGGGCTGTACCTGATCAAGGGCGGGCGGGGCCGATTGCTGATCCCGGCGGTTCAGCTTTTCTGGGGAGTGGTGATCGTATCGCGCGGGCTGATTCTGGCGGCACTTGTGCAGGCCGCCATCCTGTGGCTGTGCCTGCGAGGCATCAGCGTGCGGGCGATAATCCGGACCCTCGTTGCATCGACGCTGGTCGTCCTGCTGTTTGGGTACGCGGGCGACGCGCGTTCGGGAGGAACAGCCTTCCGGAGTTTGGCGCGGCCGACGAAGAACTACCCTGCGTGGCTTCCGTCCGGGGTGCTGTGGATGTATATCTACGTAACTTCGCCGCTTGCCAATCTTGCAAATACCACGATATCGACGAAGCCGGCAGACGACATTTATTTTTCGAGGACGCTGCTCTTTATGTTGCCGACGCCGATGCGGAACGCGATCTATGGGAAAGATTTCGCCACGGAACAGGGGACGGGCGACCTGGTGGACGAGCGGCTGATCGTCAGCTCGGCTTACATCGGACCGTACCTCGACTACGGGTTTGTCGGGATCGCGAGTTACAGCGTAGTGCTGGGGCTGCTGGCTGCCTATCTGTGGAAGAGGAGGGAGCGCTCGCTGCGGGATCAGGTGCTGTACGTGATCATGGCGCAGTGCCTGATGTTCAGCATTTTCTGGAACTTTCTTTTCTACAATCCTTTTCTGGGACAGGTTTTCTGGATATTTCTGATTTTTGGACGGAAGCGCGTCAAGTTGGTTTCGTCTCCGAAATCCGCGGGCGCATTGCTAACGCAATAGCTAATCCTTTTCGAAGATGCAAGTCTGCGGCGCGTGGATGAATATGGTTGTTGGGACGGAGTGCGACTTGCACAATGCGGAAAATGCTCGGCGAGCGGGGCCGTTGTTGTGAATCTGGCGGCGTAGCCCCGCGATGGTGTTGGGCTGCTCGCGCGCTATCGCGAGGTCAGCGTGGAAGGGGCCGAGCAGGTATGCGTGGCGGCATGCCGCGACGGCGACGGGAAGAAAATCATTGAGCCTGGGACGGAAGCTGAAGGTTCGCCTGCAATTGCCTCGTGCCACCGCGGAATATTCGGCGAAGGAGGAACTCGGCGGCTTCCAGCCCATACGTCTTCAGTTGAGCAGACGGGATATACGATTTTGCGCGGGGGGCAGGCTTTCCCGCAATCAGGAGGGGAATGGCGAAGGATTCAGAATCCGCGGGGGTGACGGCCAGCGTGGTCCTGTATCGGCATACCGCGGAGCAGGTGCGGCCGCTGTTTCAATCGCTGGCGCGCGCGCAGGCGCTGAGCGCGTGGGCGGTGGTGGACAACGGTGGGTCGGCGGAGGCGTGCGCGCTGGCGACCGAACTGGGCGGGCGGATTGTGACTTCGCCGGGCAACGTCGGCTATGGCCGCGCGAACAATCTGGCGATGCGGGAGCTGGCAGGCCAGGGCCGATACCACCTGATCGTCAATCCTGACATTCGGTTTGAGGATGGAGTCCTGGAGGAACTTTGCGCGTTCATGGATCGGCATCCCGAGACAGGGCAGGTGATGCCGCGGATTCTTTATGAAGACGGCACAGAGCAGCGTTTGTGCAAACTGCTGCCGACGCCCTTTGACCTGATTGTGCGGCGGTTCCTCGGGGGGCTGGGGCGGGCGATTTTCCGCGCGCAGTGCGATGCCTATGAAATGCGCGATGTGGATCTCAGCGTGCCACGGCAAGTGCCCTCGCTGTCGGGTTGTTTCATGTTTGTGCGGCGGGCGGCGCTGGATGAAGTTGGGGATTTCGACGAGCGCTATTTTATGTACCTGGAGGATGTGGATCTTTGCCGCCGCATTGGCAGCCGCTACCAGACGGCGTTCTTTCCCGAAGTCTGCGTGTCTCACGGGTATGCGAAGGGATCGTATGCGAGCAGCCGTTTGCTGCGATATCATCTTCGGTCGGCGATTCGTTATTTCAACAAATGGGGCTGGTTCTTCGATGCTGAGCGGGTGCGCCTGAACTCTCGCCGAGGCGCCATTGTGGAGCCGGAGGTTCGTCAGGGCCGCACACCGGTTCATTTACCATAGTGAAGGCCTATTCATGAGCACAGAGGATGCAATTCTCGTCACGGGCGGAGCCGGGTTTATCGGGGCGAATTTCGTCCTAAGTTGGCTGAACCGCCAGGGCTCCCCAGTTATTAATCTGGACTTACTGACTTATGCCGGGAACCCGGCGAATCTGGATGCGCTGCGAGGCGATGCGCGGCACCACCTGGTGTGCGGGGACATTTGCGATGCGGAGCGGGTGGGATCGCTGCTGCGGGAATTTCGGCCGCGGGCCGTGGTTCATTTTGCGGCGGAGAGCCATGTGGACCGGTCGATCGTCGCGCCGGATGCGTTTATTCGGACCAACGTGCAGGGGACGTTTACGCTGCTGGAGCAGGTGAAGAGTTACTGGTCGGCGCTGGAGGATGCGAGGCGGCGGGATTTTCGCTTTCTGCATGTTTCGACGGATGAGGTGTATGGGACTTTGGGGCCGGAGGATGCGGCGTTCAGCGAAACGACGGCGTACGCGCCGAACAGTCCGTACGCCGCGTCGAAGGCGGCCTCCGATCATCTGGTGCGGGCCTACCACCATACCTTTGGGCTACCGGTGCTGACGACGAACTGCTCGAATAACTATGGGCCTTATCAATTTCCCGAGAAGCTGATTCCGCTGATGATTCTGAATGCGCTCGAAGGCAAGGCGCTGCCGGTGTATGGCGACGGGGGCAACGTGCGCGACTGGTTGTTTGTGGAGGATCACTGTTCCGCGATCCGCGCGGTGCTGGAGAGTGGGCGGGTGGGCGAGACTTACAACGTGGGGGGCGACAGCGAACGCAGGAATCTGGAGGTGGTGCACACGATCTGCGATCTGGTGGACGAGATGCGGCCGGGCGCTTCGCTTTCTCCGCGCCGCCGGCTGGTGAGCTTCGTGAAGGATCGGCCGGGGCACGATCGGCGGTATGCGATCGACGCGCGGAAGATTGCGAGTGAGCTGGGTTGGAAGCCCGCGGTGAGCTTTGAAGAAGGGCTGCGGCGGACGGTGCGCTGGTATCTCGATCACGCGGAGTGGATCGACAACGTGCGGACCGGCGGCTACCGGCGCTGGATCGAGCAGAACTACGCGGAGCGGCTGGCATGAAGGGCATCATTCTGGCGGGAGGATCGGGCACGCGGCTGCACCCGGTGACGCATGTGGTTTCGAAGCAGCTCTTGCCGATTTACGACAAGCCGATGATCTATTACCCGCTGAGCACCCTGATGCTGGCGGGGCTGCGCGACATTCTGGTGATTTCGACGCCACAGGACACGGGGCGTTTTGCCGAGCTGCTGGGCGATGGGCGGAGCTGGGGACTGAATATTCAGTATGCGGTGCAGCCGAGTCCGGACGGGCTGGCACAGGCGTTTTTGATCGGGCGCGAATTTCTTGCAGGCGGGCCGAGCGCGCTGGTGCTGGGCGACAACATTTTTTATGGGCAGTCGTTCTCCAAGCAGTTGCAGAAGGCGGCGGAGCTGAAGACGGGCGCGACGGTGTTTGCTTATCCGGTGCAGGATCCGGAGCGGTACGGCGTGGTGGAATTTGATCGCGCCGGACGCGCGGTGAGCATCGAGGAGAAACCGAAGGCACCGAAATCGCGCTATGCGGTGACGGGGCTTTATTTCTATGACAGCGAAGTCGTCGATATTGCGGCATCGCTGAAGCCGTCAGCGCGCGGCGAGCTGGAGATTACCGACGTGAACCGGCGTTATCTCGAAGCGGGGCGGTTGCGCGTGCAGATTATGGGACGCGGCATGGCGTGGCTCGACACCGGGACCCATGATTCGCTGTTCGAGGCGGGGCTGTTTATTCAGACGGTGGAGCGGCGGCAGGGGCTGAAGGTCGCGTGCCCGGAAGAGATTGCGTGGCGGCTGGGGTACATCACAGCCGAAGAGCTGGAGGCGCTGGCGCAGCCGATTGTGAAGAGCGGCTACGGGCAATATTTGCTGAACCTGCTGCGCGAGCCTTACTTCGCGTCCGATTCGCAGGGGTTATGAACTCGACGGGCGGCGCTGGTCCGCGGGCGCTGATTGTGGGCGCGTTTGGGCAGTTAGGCGTGGAACTGCAGCGCAGTTTCGCAGGGCCGGGGGCGCTGGTGGCCGGTGGGCGGGAGGTCGCCGATCTGGGTTCGCCGGATGCGATCCGCGAGCTGGTGCGGCGGGTGCGGCCGGAGGTGATTCTGAATGCGGCGGCGTACACGGCGGTGGACCGCGCCGAGTCAGAACCGACGGTGGCTGCGGCGATCAACGCGCGCGCGCCGCGGATTCTGGCAGAAGAGGCGCGGGAGTCAGGTGCGCTGCTGGTGCACTACTCCACGGACTACGTCTTCGACGGGACGAAGGATGCGGCGTGGACGGAGAGCGATGTGCCGCATCCGCTGAATGTGTATGGGGCAAGCAAGCTTGCGGGCGAAGAGGCGATTCGGCAGGTGGGTGGACGGTTTCTGATCTTTCGCACCAGCTGGGTGTACGGGCCGCACGGAAAGAATTTTCTGCTGACGATGCTGCGGCTGGGGCGGGAGCGCGCACGGCTGAGCGTGGTCGACGATCAGTTTGGCGCGCCGACTTCGGTGATGGAACTGGCTCGCGCTACGCGCGGGATTGTGGATGGCGTTCTGGCTGGGCGGTTTGGTGCGGATGAGGAATGGAGCGGGCTGTATCACATGACGTGCGGCGGCTCGACGACGTGGTGCGGGTTTGCGCAGGCGATCTTTGTGCGTGCGGAAAAGCTGCTGGATGGGCGGACTCCTGAGGTCGCGCCGATTCCGTCGAGCGAGTATCCGCTGCCTGCGCGGAGGCCGCGGAATTCCGTGTTGTCGAATGCGCGGCTGAAGGAGCGGTTCGACGTGGAGCTTGCGCCGTGGGAGACGGCTCTGGATGAGGCGATCGCGGTGCTCGACGAAAAACGCGCGGGGTGAGTCCGCTACTGGCCGTGGTTTAAATTCCAGGTAACGCCGATGCCATTGCCGAGAGGCGTTTGCACGGTGGAGACGTCGACCATGCCGTGTTCGCGCGAGCGGTGGTGCAGGACATAGCCTCCGGCAAACCAGCCGATGGTGCTGCCGACGAGGACGTCAGAGGGGAAATGCTGGCGGGCGATGACGCGGGAAACGGACACAGAAGTGGCGAGGCCGTAGACGAGCAGGTTGGTGCCGATGCCGTTGTACTGGCCGGCGACGACGTGCGCGAAGGCCCACACATTCATGGCGTGCTCTGAGGGCATGGACGGGTGGTTGGGCCAGTCTTTGGGGCCGTGCGGCCACAGGCCGCCGCGCGCATTGTCGAGCATGGGATATTCGCGATCGAGCGCGTATTTGAGGCCCTCGTCGAGGATGCCGGCATCGGCCATGGCTTCGGCGGAGAGGACGGCGGTTTCGGTGAGGTAGTTGTCTTTGCGCAGGTCGCCAGCGGCGTAGCCCACGGCCGCGGCCGCGAAGGGAAGATAGAGGCCGCCGTAGTCCGAAAATTTATTGGCGTCGTTTTCGCGATTGGGATGGACGCCGAGGTCGTGCATGGCCTGGGTGTCGTAATGGACGGCCACGCCGGTCGCCACGCCGAAGGGGACGATCCACCAGAGATCGACGGGGTGGGTGTGCAGCGGGCTGGTGACGATGCCGGCTTCGTCCTGCGCCACATCTTTGACGCAAATCTGCAGGGTGCTGAGCCGGCACTCGCGGGGCGCGGGTTGCGGCGTGGGGGCGTTCACCTGGGCGGGCGCGGGAAGAATCCAAAAGGCGAAAGCCGCCGCGACGATTGCTCGTGACCCGAAACTACTGACCACTTAGTCTCCTTTGACGAAGAGCCGTAATCCGGATTGTAGCGCGCCGAGATGAAGCGCCTGGCGATCGGTGTGACGTTGTGCGGGGTCCTTCCGGCACGCAGTCCCGATAAAATGGAGGGATGCTGCAACTTTCCGGCGCCGGCAAGCGGTTCGGCCCTCGACTTCTTTTTGAAAACGCCGATTGGCTGATTACGCCGACGGAGAAGACCGCGCTGGTGGGCGCGAACGGCACGGGCAAGTCCACGATCATGAAGATCCTGGGCGGGATGGAATCGCTCGACTACGGCACCACGCAGCGCATGCGGGGGATGAGCATTGGGTATCTGCCGCAGGATGGGCTGGCGCTCTCCGGGCGCTCGGTGTTTGACGAATGCCTGAGCGTGTTCGACGAGTTGCGGGCGATGGAGCGGGAGTTTGAGGCGTTGTCGGCGGCGCTTTCGGAGCTGGATCCGGCAAGCGCGGAATATGCAACCGTCGCTGATCGCTTTTCGCATGTGGAAGGGCGGTTGCGGCACCACAACGTGTACGCGCTGGATGCGGAAGTGGGCGCGGTGCTGACGGGGCTGGGCTTCGCAAAGGAAGACTGGGCGCGCGGGACGGAGGAGTTCAGCGGCGGCTGGCAGATGCGCATTGCGCTGGGCAAGCTGCTGCTGGAGCAGCCGGATTTGCTGCTGCTGGACGAGCCGACGAACCATCTGGATCTGGAGACGCGCAACTGGCTGGAGAACTACCTGGTCAACTGGCCGAACGGCTACATTCTTATCTCGCACGACCGGTATTTTCTGGACGTGACGGTGAACAAGATTATCGAGATATGGAACAAGCACCTGCACGTTTACCACGGGAATTATGAAAAATATCTGACGCAGAAGGTGGAGCGGCGGGCACAACTGGATTCGGCGTATCGGAATCAGCGCGAGCACATTGAGCACCTGGAGGCGTTCATCAGCCGCTTTCGCTATCAGGCGACGAAGGCGAAGCAGGTGCAGAGCCGGATTAAGGAGCTGGACAAGATCGAGCGCATCGAGATTCCGCTGGAGGAGCCGGTGCCGCATTTCAGCTTCCCGCAGCCGCCGCCTTCGGGACGCACGGTGGTGGAGGTTGCGGGCCTGTCGATGCAGTACGGCGAGAAGCGGGTGCTGGAGGATGTGAATTTCACTATCGACCGCGGCGACCGCATCGCGCTGGTGGGCGTGAATGGGGCGGGCAAGTCGACGCTGATCCGGCTGCTGTCGGGGCAGGAGACTGCGACGAAGGGCACGCTGAAATTGGGGCACAACGTGATCGCGGAATATTTTGCGCAGGATCAGTACAAGGTGCTGGATCCGGCGGCGCGGATGCTGGACGATATGGGGCGGACCGCGCCCAAGGTGGCGGAGAAGGATCTGCGCAGTTTGCTGGGGTGCTTCCTGTTTAGCGGGGACGATGTGTTTAAGCCGCTGGGCGTGCTCTCCGGCGGTGAGCGGAACCGGTACGCGCTGGCGCGGATTCTGGTGAGCCCGGCGAATTTTCTGCTGCTGGACGAGCCGACGAATCACCTGGATCTGCGAGCGAAAGATGTGCTGCTGGAGGCGATTGGGAAATTCAACGGGACGGTGATCTTTGTCTCGCACGATCGGTACTTCATCGACGGGCTGGCGCAGAAGGTGTTCGAAGTGGCGCGCAGCGAGAATCCGGCGCGCGGATCGGAAGTCCACGTTTTCCCCGGCAACTACGAGGACTTTATGTGGCGGAAAGAGGGCGGGGCGGCTTCACTGGCCGCGGCGACTGTGGCGGCGGCGGCTGTGCCGGTGGTTGCGGTGGCCGCCCCCGTTACTGTTCCGGAGTCGACCAGCGCATCGTCGGCGAAGCGCGTGAATCCCATCAAGCTGCGGCAGATGCAGGATCGGCTGGCGCAGGTGGAGGCGGAGATTCCGCGGGTGGAGTCGTCGGTGGCGGACGCAGAACAGGCGCTGGGGGTGTATGTGAGCGCGGACGAGACGCAGCGTCTCACGGCGGAACTGGAGGCGCTGCGGCGGCAGCAGGCGTCGCTGAACTCCGAGTGGGAGGAGCTTTCGCTGCAGGTGGAAGGGCAGGAAGCGGCGAGCTAGGGGCGCCGCGTCAGTGGTGCGCCGCGACTGCCGATTTCATGGACGCAATCACATCCGCCGCTGACTCCGGCGGAGTTCTGAAGGCGATACTGAAACGGTTCCACGCATTGATGGTGGTGACAGCCAGGGTGAGATCGACCAACTCGCGCTCGCTGAAGGCAGTCCGCGCCACGTTGAAGGCATCATCGGGAACGTGGGTCTGCGCGACGTTGGTGAGCGATTCGGTCCAGGCCAGAGCGGCGCGTTCGCGTTCGGAATACCAGGAAGCCTCGTGCCAGGCAGGCAGCCCGAAGAGGCGATCATCGCTGACGCCATTTTCTTTGGCTTCGCGCCAGTGCATGGCGAGGCAGAAGGCACAGCCGTTGATTTGGGAGGCGCGCAGATTGACGAGGTCGAGCAGTTCGGGTTCGAGGGTGGTGGAGGATTTCAGGTAACGCGATGCTTCGTAGAGAGAGCGAAGGGCTCCCGGCGCGGCCTTGGCATATTCAATTCTCTGGGTCATGCGAACCTCCTCGATGGTCTGTCCTTTCGATGACCGGGAACCCAGATGGGATTCGCGCCGCAGCTATTCGCTCTTGCCGGCGGAGGGGGCGGGTTTGGACGAGGAACCGCTGTTGTCGCTGGAAGCCGCGGGCTTATCCGACGATTTGCTGTCGGAGGAGCCGGATTCGCTCGATTTGCCGCCGCTTTCCGCCGAGGCCTTCATGGATTTGCTGCTCTTGCTGGCATAGTCGTTGACGTACCAGCCGGAGCCCTTGAACTGAATGGCGGGGGCGGAGAGGAGTTTCTCGACGGGTCCCTGGCAGACGGGGCACTCTTTTTCTTCGGGAGCGCTGAAGCTCTGAATTTTTTCGAACTGATGCCCGCAGTTTTTGCAGCGGTATTCGTATAGCGGCACGAGAGTTCCCTTCGGGGGCCTGGATGTTGTTGGGGGCGGCGGGCGGCCGATGCCGTCGGGGAGACGCTCCCTGTTTCTATTCTACCGATCCCGATTTGGCGCGCGCGGTTGGCAGGTGCCGGGGCTGACTGGCCGTGGGAACGGCGCTTTGCGTTGGGGAACGCGCGGCGCTGGGTATAATCGCCGCAATTCTCAGGGAGATGCGGCTTTGCGGATGAAACGTGGACAGTCGAGAGGCGAAGTGCGTCGGGGCGGCGGGGAGGGCTTTGGCTTGTCGCCCAGCGAGGCGCGGACGCTGCGCGCGCTGAAGACGCCGGCGCGGATCCAGAAGTTCATCGACGATCTGACCTATCAGTATGCGGACACGGCGTGCTCGCCGCGGCGCGTGCTGCGGGAGCGCAAGGGGCATTGCCTGGAGGGCGCGCTGGTGGCCGCGGCGGCGCTGCGGCTGCAGGGGAATCCGCCGCTGCTGATGGATCTGGAAGGCGTGCGCGATGACGACCACGTGGTGGCGCTCTATCGGGAGCGCGGGCTGTGGGGCGGAATTGCCAAGTCGAACTTCGCGGGGCTGCGGTTTCGCGCGCCGGTGTATCGGACGCTGCGCGAACTGGCGATGAGCTACTTCGAGCACTATTACAATCTGCGGCGGGAGCGGACGCTGCGGGCGTGGGCGGGCCCGGTGCATCTGGCGCGGCTGGACGGCCTGGGATGGATGACGTCGGAGGAGGATGTTTGGTGCGTGCCGGAGTTGCTGATTGCGGCGCGGCACTATCCGTTATTTCCGGACAAGGTGGGGCGGGCGCTGCCGACGCTCGACCGGAGGAGTTTTGCGGCGGGGATGCAGGGGTGGGTGAAGCATTGAGGGGCAGGGAACAGGGAACAGGGAACAGGGAACAGGGCGCGGACCTGCGTCGCACGAGGTAGTTAAAAGAGCTTGCCGCGGAAGGCGAGGAAGAGCTCGACGAGCAGGATCACGATGACGGTGACTTCGAGCAGGAATCCACGGCTCTGGTTGAACTGGTCCAGCATGTAGTGATAAAGCTCCTCGGCGGTTTTGAGCTTTTGCTCGACGAGGTCGCGGTAGTCGGGCACGCCCACGCGGGCGGCCGCGAGGCGATAGAGGCGCGCGGCGAACATGTCGCTGAGGAACTTGATCGCGTTGTCCGTACGCTCGGTGAGCTCGGCGACTTCAAGGAGGACGGTGCCCGGCGGCTGGCGAGCTGCACGAGGGTGTCCCAGCCGCCCGCGATTTCGTGAGGCAGCATCACGCTGACGACGCCGTAGTCGCAGTACTTGATCTCGTTGTGCGGGCGTTCGCCGCTGTCGAGCACGAGAGGCTTGCGCAGGGCCGACAGGCGTAGTGTGGAAGCACAGGAGCGGGGCGGATGGCGGCTGGCCGGCAGCGCGAACGGGAAGAGAAGACGGCGGGCGACCGTCTCCGCATCCATAAGCCGGCTTTCCCGCTGTCGCAATATGTCGAATTCATGTGGCGTGTTTCGAGAAGCACGACGTTGCCCTCGCGCCAGCGTGTCTATCCGGACGGCGCGATGGCTCTGGTGATTCACCTCAAGAGGCCGACGGCGACCTATTTTGTGGATGATGAGCCGCATACCATTCGCGTGCCGTTGCTCGCGGGGCCTTACTCCCGGTCTTTCCACTTCGATCCGTCGGCGGCCGCAGAAGTTCTGGGCATTCTCTTTCGTCCGGGCGTTGCCGGGATGTTCTTTCCAGTGGCGGCGGACGAACTGCATAACGCGGATATTGCGCTGTGCGACCTCTATCCAGGCGAGGCCGATGCTTTGCTGAACGAAATATGTTCGGCGACGAGAGAGAGTGGGGAGTTTCTGGCGGTGGAACGGTATCTATACCGCAAGCTGAGAAATGCCGCTCCCATACATCCTGCCATCCGGTACGCCGTGGGGCGGATTTTGCGGGAAGGCGCAGTGCACAGCGTGCGAACCATTCAGCAGGAGACGGGATTGAGCCATACACGGTTCATCCAGCTGTTTCGGGAGCACGTGGGGCTTACGCCGAAACTGTTCTGCCGGGTCAGGCGATTCCACGCGCTGCAAGGGCGCATCGAAAAGGGAATGCCGGTGAACTGGGCAAGGCTGGCGGCCGATTGCGGATACTTCGATCAGGCCCACCTGATCCGCGATTTCCGCGCGTTCGCGGGTCTGACACCGCTCGAGTACAGCCGGGAGATCTCTGACGCAGACCGCAGATTGCTTGCGGCTACCAGCGCCGGTTGAAATTTTTACAATACGAGCTTCGGGTTCGCTGAGCAGAATGCGTGCATGACAACTCGCGGTTCTGCTGTTCGCCTGAATTTCCTGCGCAGAGGCACCTCGACGCTGCTGCTGCTCGCCGTACTGACTCTGGACATTGTCTACGGCGCGGAATCCGTGCAATTCCCGGAGGGCTTTCGACGCTGGGTGCATGTGGGAACCGGCGTCATTCTTCCCGTGAGCCCGCTGCCGGAGAGCGAACAGGGAATGCATCACATTTTCGCGAATGCGAAGGGTGTGGATGGGTACGCGACGGGTGATTTCGCCGATGGCTCGATGATCGTTTACGAATTGCGGGAAGCCCAGCAGAAGAACGGGATCATCTTCGAGGGCGACCGGCGCAGAGTTGACGTGATGATCAAGGATTCCAGACTCTACGCGAGCACGGGTGGGTGGCGATTCGAGCGGTTTATGGGCAGCGACCAGAAGCAGAATATCGTCGAGGACACGGGAACGTCGTGCTTCCAGTGCCATACGAACGCCAAGGCGCACGGATTTGTGTTCAGCCAACTGCATTGAGCGGCGGCGCCGGTTTCCCGCGCTGGACAACCGCAGCGCGCGGCCGCGCTAGAGCGTTACCTGGCGGACGCCGGTGATTGCCTCAACAGCGCGCAGATCGTGGAGCACCTCGTCGGTGACTTCGCCATCGATTTGCAGGACAGCGAGGGCGGTGGCTGCGCCCCTGGCGTCGGCGCGGCCGAGGGCGAAGTTGGCGATGTTGATGCGGTGATCGCCGAGGATGGTGCCGATGCGGCCGATGACGCCGGGGACGTCCTGGTTGCGGATGGCGAGCAGCGTTCCCTGGAGCGGCGCTTCGATGTCGATGCCGTCGAGGTGCAGGAGGCGGGGCGAGTCGCCGTGCAGGACCGCGCCGCTGGCGGCGATGCCGGTTTCGCTGGTGTGGAGCGAGAGCTGGAGGACGCTGCCCGCGCCGCCGAGGGGAGCTTCTTTCTTTTCCTCGTGGATGCGGATGCCGCGCTCGGCCGCAACCGAGGCGGCGTTGATGCGGTTGACCTGTTCGAGATGACCGAGCACGCCGGCGATGGCGCAGTTGCGGATGAGATCGGTCTTCAGCTCGCCGAGGCGGCCGTGATAGGTGATCTGGATGCTGTCGATGCCGCCCTTCGGGAACTGCGCGAGGAAGGTTCCGAGACGCTCGGCGAGGGTCATGAAAGGCGCGATCTCCTGATATTCCTCGTGGGAGAGCGAGGGGAGATTGACGGCGTTTTGCACGACGCCGGACTTGAGATATTCGCGAACCTGGAGCGCGATCTGGATGCCGACGGCTTCCTGGGCTTCCGCCGTGGAGCCGGCGATGTGGGGGGTAAGGATTGCGTTTTCCAGTGGGGCGAAGGGCGAATTCTTCGGCGGCTCTTCGTGGAAGACGTCAAGGGCGGCTCCGGCGACGTGGCCGCTGGCGAGGGCTTCGGCGAGGTCCTGTTCGACGACCAGTTCGCCGCGGGCGCAGTTGACGATGCGGACACCCCTCTTCATGGTGGCGAGCGAGGCGGCGTTGACGATGCCGGTGGTTTGCGGGGTGAGGCCGACGTGGAGGGTCAGATAGTCCGCGAGCGTGAAGAGCTCTTCGGCGGAGACGAGGCGGATGCTGTTTTCGCGGGCGATGGAGGCGGAGACAAAGGGGTCGTGGGCGTAGAGGTCCATGCCGAAGCTGCGGGCGCGGCGGGCGACTTCGAGGCCGATGCGGCCGAGTCCGAGAATGCCGAGCTTTTTGCCGCGGAGTTCGCCGCCCTGGAGGGATTTCTTTTCCCACTTGCCGGCGTGCATGGTGGCGTCGGCCTTCGGGATTTGGCGGGCGAGCGCGATCATGAGGCCGAGGGCCAGTTCAGCAACGGCGATGGCGTTGGCACCGGGCGTGTTCATGACGACGATGCCGCGGCGGGTGGCTGCATCGGCATCGATGTTGTCGACGCCGACGCCGGCGCGGCCGATGACGCGCAGTTTGGGAGCGGCGGCCATGAGCGCGTCGTCTACCTGGACGGCTGAGCGGACGACGAGCGCGTCGGCATCCCTGAGAGCCTCGGGGAGATTTTTCACCTGATCGTGCGTGAGCACATCCCAACCGGCTTCAGCCTGGAAGACGGCGAGGGTTGCCGGAGACACTTTTTCCGCGAGAACGACTTTCATGATGCCCTTTCGTGGATGGGGTTGCGCGCGCCCCGCCACGCGACGGCGCGGCGGGCGCGGATCTTGAGAGGAGCTGCGATCAGGCCTTGACCAGCTCGGGCTGCGGAGCTTTTGCTTTGGCCAGGCCGGAACGTTCGGCGTAGACCTGCTGCGCGGCAGCCACTGCGTGTCCGAAGGCAAAGCCGGGCAGGTTGAGTTTGGCTGCGGCTACCTGCTCGAGCGCGGCGATGATGGCGATGGTGTCCATGTAATCGAAGAGGCCGATGTGGGCGATGCGGAAGATTTTTCCCTTCATGTCGCCCTGGCCGTTGGTGACGATGGCGGCGAAGCGGGTCTTCAGCTCTTTCACGATGACGCCGGAGTCGACACCGGCCGGCGCTACAACAGCCGTGGCAGCGGCGGAGTAACTGGCGGGACCGAAGAGCTCGAGACCGAGGGCCTGCATGGCTGCGCGGGTCATGGCGGCGCAGGTTTCCGCGTTGTCGATGAGGGCGTCGCGTCCGGCGGCGAGATCGCCGCCACCCTGGGCAGCGATGTAGTCGAGGGCTGCGCCGAGGGCGGCGATGAGGGCGACTGCCGGCGTGTAGGAGGATTCGCCCTTCTGCGCGTTCTTTCGTTCCTTGCGCAGATCGAAGTAGTAGCGCGGATTTTTCGAGGTCTCCGCGGCTTTCCAGGCGCGATCGCTGAGGCTGATGTAGGCGAGGCCGGGCGGGATCATGACGGCCTTCTGCGATCCGCCGATGATGACGTCGATGCCCCAGGCGTCCACGTCGAGATGCGTAGTGCCGAGTCCGGTGATGCCGTCGACGATGAGGAGGGCGTTGGGCGCGGCGGCATGGAGCAGTTTTGCGATGCCCTCGATGTCATGACGAATGCCGGTGGAGGATTCGGTGGCCTGCACGAGGACGGCGCGGGTGTCGGGATGGAGAGCCGGGCGGATGGAATCGAGCGAAAAGGTTTCGCTGTAGGGGACGGTCACGAGGTCGACCTGGCAGCCGAAGGCTTTGGCGAGGGATTCCCAGCGCTCGCCAAATTTTCCGGCGGAGAGGACGAGAACGCGGTCGCCGGGCGAAGTGAGGTTGGAGATGGCGGCTTCCATGGCGCCGGTGCCGGAGGAGGCGAGGAGCAGGACGTCGTTCTTTGTGCCGACGAAGGTTTTGAGCTGGCTGAGGACGCGCTCGTAGAGGGCGCGGAACTCGGGCGTGCGGTGGTGGATGTCGGCGGCGGCCATGGCGAACTGCGCGGCCGGGAGAAGAGGCGTCGGGCCGGGCGTAAAGAGTCTGGTTTTACGAATCATGATGGCGTTCCCCTCGCGTCTATTTTAGCTGGCGGGCGGCGAAGGGCCTATCCCTATAATGGGTAGGTTGAGGGCACCCACGATGGAACTGGTGAAGCTAATCGATCACGACATGGTCGCCGCGATGAAAGCCCGCGACAACGAACGCACGTCCACGCTGCGCATGGCAAAAGCTGCGCTGAAAAACAAGGAGATTGAGAAGCGGGCGGCGCTGACGGACGTCGAGGCGCAGCAGGTGTTCGGCACGATGATCAAGCAGCGCAAGGAATCCATTGAGCAGTTTCAGAAGGGCAACCGCCCGGAACTGGCGGCGAAGGAAGCGCGCGAGATTGTGGTGATCGAGAGCTACCTGCCGAAGAATCTCGGCGAAGAGGCTGTGCAGAAGATTGTCGACGAGGTGCTGGCGGGGGCGAGCTTCGGTCCGCGGGATATTGGTCCGGCGATGAAGGCGGTGCAGGCGAAGATCGCGGAGACGGGCGAGCGCGCGGATGGGCGGCAGGTGAGCGAGATGGTGAAGGCGAAGCTGGCGGGATAGGTAGGGCGTCAGTTCGTTACGGCGACGCGCATTTTGAGATCGTCAACGAGCCTTTCGGCCGAATTGACGGTCTCCTTCTCGCGGTTCTTCTCGAGCCGTGCCAGCCTTCTGTGGTCGGTTGTGGACCAGACCGACGTTCTCGATTTCGCCTCGTAAATCGTCAAGGTAAGCTGAGGGTCTACGATTTGGCGGCTATACACTTGAGTCGCCCCTGTGTAGGTGTTTGTAGAGCTCCACACCCGGGTGCCTCCGTTGTCGACTCGGTACGCCATTTCGATGATCAGGTCCGCGTCTTCGGGGGATCCCGCGATCGCATATCTCCCCCAATCCTTCATCGCGGAGTAGAAGGCATCATAAGCCAAATCGCTTCCACCGCCATTTGCGAGGAAAACCTTCTTGGCGTTCAAGACGACGGAGGGCAACGGCGCCGGTGGCACTTCCTTTCTGGTCTTTGGAAATGCCGGAATGGAAATGACGGCGAGGGCGGCAAGCAACGCCAGTTTGCGCATTTATGGCTCCGCTTGGTGGAAATGAGTGTGTCAGATGTTATAGCAGGCCTATGCCCAATGAGATAGTCGACTGAGATGATCCGCTATCAGAGCTTCAGCGGGCGCTCGAGCCAGCAGACGTCCCAGTAGCGTCCGAATTTGTAGCCTTGTTCGGTGAAGGTGCCGATGGGGGTGAAGCCGAACTGCGCGTGCAGGCGCGCGGAGGCGGGGTTGGGCGGGACGTAGGCGGCGACGATGCGGTGGACGTTCTCGTGGGCGATGGCTGCGAAGAGCGCGGCGTAGAGCAGGGCGCCGATGCCGCGGCCGGTGGCTTCGGGGGCGCAGTAAATGGTGGTTTCGACGGTGGCGTCATAGGCCGGCTTGACGCGAAAGCGCATGGTTCCGGCGTAGCCAAGAACCAGGCCAGCTTCGTCCGCGACGATGAGACGATGGCGTCCGGTGGCGGCGAACTGGGCGAGCCACTCGGCTCGCTGGTCGAGGGTTTTGGGCTCGAGGTCGAAGGTGGCGGGCGAGTGGAGGACGTAGTGGTTGTAGATTGCGGTGAGGCGGGGGAGATCGTCGGGGCGCGCGGGGCGGATCATGCGGCGGGGCCCGGGGGCTAGACCAGCACCAGACGCAGGCGACGGCCGACCGCCATCGCAGCGCGCTCCACTGTATCGAGCTGCACCTTATCGTTGTCGGGGTCGAGCAGGCGGTCCAGGTGCGCTCGGCTGGTGCCCATGCGGCGGGCCATCTCGGTTTTGGTCAAGCCAAGCTCCTTCATCGCGTGTTCCACCTGCCAAACCAAAACTCGCTTGACGGCGTAGTTGGTTGCGTCCTCGAAGATGCCTTCCTTTGTGAGGAAATCCTCAAGCGATGAGCCGATATGCGGGTTAGTGTTCATGCTTCGACCTCCGTCTGTCGGGAGCGGGCCAAGTCGAGGTCGGCCCGGGGCGTCTTCTGGCTCTTCTTGATGAAGCCGTGCAGCAGAATCATGTATCCGGGCGCGGTGCAAAACAGCACACGCGCGATTCGGCGGCTGGGGAGTTTGCTGCGCACCTCCCAAAGCCGTGCTCCGAGAGATCGGCAGAGGGGCATGCCGACAGGCCATCCCAGCTCGACCAGCCGCAGATCGCGGCCTAACGTCAGACGATCTTCTGGTGGCATGCTTTTGAGCCATTAGCGAACGGGTTCTCGGCCGTTTTGCAGGCGATAGAAAGCGACCGATAGCTTTTTCTCGTCGTTCAGGGTTGAGCCTACCGGCTAAGTGTACCTTATAAGGTGCGTCGTCGCAACCTCGATACCTACTGCCGATCGAGGACGACTTTCACAAACACGCCGTCGGGGAGTTCGCCTTCGATGAGGTGGATGACGCCGCCTTTGGTGTAGCCCTTGAGGGATTTCGGCGGCTCGGGACGGGTGGATCGGGGATTTGGAGCGCCTGGCGTGGGCGGCTTGCTCATCGCTTTCCCCATGCCTTTATCCATGGCGAGGTTGGCGAGGCGGTCGGCGCGCTGATTCTTGCCGCGCAGGACATGCTCGATGCGAAACGTGTCGAGGCTCGCGGCGCGCTGTTTCGCTTCTTCGTACAGCGGGCGCAGGTCGGGGCTGTTGACCTTGTAGCGGCCCTGCATCTGTTTGACCATCAGCTCGGAGTCGGCGACCACACGCAGGCGGCGATGTCCCTCGCGCTGCGCGAAGTCGAGAGCAGCGAGGAGCGCGGAGTATTCCGCGACGTTGTTGGTTACTTTGCCGATGTACTCGCTCAGCTCGGCGAGCTTTTCGCCGTCGGGGCCCTCGATGAAGACGCCGAAGCCGGCGGGGCCGGGGTTGCCGCGCGAGCCGCCGTCGCAGTAGGCCGTGATCCACTCTGAGGGCGTGCCGGGGCGCGACGCGCGGGCCGGCTCGCCAAACAAACTTCCCGTCGACTTCTCCTGCGACATGTATCCAGTGTAATCACGCGGTTTCCACATTCGGGCGTCGAGGGGCGGCGCTCGTGGGAACATAGGACAGGCTCATGAATCTGCGCGCGCTGCTTCAGTCCACATTCGGATTCCCCGACTTTCGCGAGAATCAGGAAGCCGTCTGCCAGGCGGTAACCGATGGCCGCGACGTGCTGCTGGTGATGCCTACGGGCGCGGGGAAGAGCCTGTGCTATCAACTGCCGGCGATTGCGCGCGAGGGAACGGCGCTGGTGATCAGTCCGCTGATCGCGCTGATGGACGACCAGGCCGCGAAGCTGGCGACTGCGGGGCTGCGCGTGGCGCGAATCCACTCCGGGCTGTCGCGCGACGAGGCGCGTCAGGCGTGCCGCGATTATCTCGAGGGCGCATTGCAGTTCCTGTTCATTGCGCCGGAGCGGCTGCGGGTTCCTGGCTTCCCGGAGATGCTGGCCCGACGCAAGCCTGCGCTGATCGCGGTGGACGAAGCGCACTGCATTTCCGGCTGGGGGCACGATTTTCGTCCGGACTATCGCACGCTGGGTGAGAGCCTGCCGTTGCTGCGGCCGGCGCCGATTATCGCGCTGACGGCCACGGCGACGCCGGTGGTGCAGCAGGACATTGTGGCGCAGCTTGGACTCGATGATCCGGCGTTGTTCATTCATGGATTTCGGCGCGACAATCTGGCGATTGAAGTGGTGGAGCTTTCGAAGCCGCGGCGGGATGAATTCATACTCGAATTTCTGCGTCCGGCGGCGGCGCGTCCGGCGATTGTGTATGCTCCGTCGCGCAAGGCGGCGGATGCGCTGGCTGTGGCGTTGGGAAAGCATTTTCCGGCGGCGGCGTACCATGCGGGACTCGACCCGGCTGTTCGCGAGAGCGTGCAACGGGCCTTTTTTGGGAACGAGCTGGAGGTGGTGGTGGCCACCATCGCGTTCGGCATGGGCATCGACAAGCCGAACATCCGCAGCGTGATTCATGCGGCGTTGCCGGGGTCGGTGGAGGCGTATTACCAGGAGATTGGGCGGGCGGGACGCGACGGGATGGGGTCGCGGGCGATTCTGCTGCACAGCTTTGCCGACCGCCGGATTCACGAGACGTTCATGGCGCGCGATTATCCGCCGGTGGAGGATCTGGATCGGGTCGTGCGGCTGCTGACGCCGGAGTTTCGGACAGCGGAGTCGCTGGGCGATCGGCTGGCGATGGATACGGAGAGCGTGCTCCGCGCCATCGACAAGCTGGCGTCGCAGGGGGCGGCGCAGGTGGACATGGAGGGGAGCGTGCGGCTGGCGGATGCGCCGCGGTGGCGCTCCAGCTACCAGCAGCAGCGGGCGTACCGCCATGCGCAACTGGCGAGCATGGTGGCGTTTGCGGAGACGGCGCAGTGCCGGATGGCGGCGCTGGTTCGTCACTTTGGCGACACGCGGGGAGCAAGCCGGCTGTGCAGACGCTGCGACTTCTGCGCTCCGGAGGCAGCGACGGCGCGCAAGTTTGGAGCGCCGACGCCGGGACAGGACTGCGATCTGCGGAGAATTCTGCGCACGCTGGAGGCTGGGCCGAAAGGGGTGGCGCGGCTGTTCGAGGAGTCGGCGATCGGCGGGGAGCGGGGCGGGTTCGACCTGCTGCTGGACGGGCTGGCGCGCGCGGGTCTGGCGACGCTGACGTCGGAGATGTTTACGAACGCTGAAGGCCGGGAAGTTTCGTGGCGCAAAGTCGCGATGACGGCGGAGGGGCGGGCGGCCAGCGCGGGAGGCGTGTTGGGAGTTTTGCTGCCGCAGTCGGGGTCCGCCGCCGCCGTGGCTCCCACGAAACGCACGAAGGCCGTTCGGCCCGGCGGGCCGGTTCCTGAGGCTCCGTATACCCCGGCGCAGGCGGAGCTGGAGACGCGGCTGCGCGCCTGGCGCAAGGATGAAGCGGCGAAAGCCGGGAAGCCGGCGTTCTTCGTTTTGTCGGACGCGACGTTGCGGGCGGTGGCGGTGGCCGCGCCGCAGAACATTCCGCAGTTGCTGGATATTTCCGGGATCGGCGTGCGGAAGGCAGATCTCTTTGGAGAGTCGATCTGCTCGCTGTGCCGGGGCGGCCAGACGGCACCGTGACTGGACGTACAGGCCTGGCTATTGGGCTGAAAAGATCTGCAGGATGACGCCATTGACCACGACGAGTGTGAATGCCTTGCCGTCGATGGCGGCCGCGGCGGTGTGGACGCGATCTTTGGCGGTGACCTCGACGGCGGGCGGCGTGGGCGGCTCGGGCGGCTGCGCAAGCTGTAACGCTTTGTCGATGTCGGGAAGCGCTGCATAACCGGTCTGACTGAGGGAGGCGCCGCAGGCGGCCTGCTCATCCTTAGGATCGGCGGCGCCCTGGGCGGAAGCCTGGAAACTGCACATCAAATGCGCCTTCATGTCGGGCAAAGCGACCTGGAACCAGGTGACGTAGGGGGCGTCTCCCGCAGTGGGCTCGGCGGGGGGGACGGCGGAGCTGACCAGCAATTGTCCGGCGGGATCGAGGACGGCACGCAGATTGCCGCGCATGCCGAGGCTGCGCATGTGCTGGGTTGCGGTGACCTGGAAGGAATCGAGGGGGATCAGCTCGACGAGCATCTCCATGGGATTGGGGTCGTCGGGTGCGACGCGCAGGGTGGCGGAGAGGATGGTGAGCAGGTCGCGGCCGTCGGGGGTGAGCGCTATGTCCATTTGATGGATGGTGTTGACGGCGTCGCGGGCGGAGAAGCCCTCGACCGCGATGCCGCGCTCGCTGGGGTGATCCTGCCACCAGCCGCGGACTTCGGAGAGGATCCAGTTGCCGTCGCGGCGGGGCTGGAGGATGTAAGCGGTGTGGTCGGGACCGAGCATGAGGGAGAAAGGGGCGCCGCGGTCTTCGGGTTCATGGAGTTTGTATTCACGGACTTTGCGTTGCTGCGCCAGGGCAGGGAAAGCGCTGAGGAGCAGGACGAACAGACAGCCGAGCTCGATCGAGGTTCGCAGCGCGCGTTTGGCCCTTTTCATGGCGGCAACAGGATACGCCGGGGGGATTGCGCCGGCGGGATGAGTGGGACGCCGGAGGAAACTTTGGAGCAGCAATCGCGGGGGAGTGAGGGGATTTCCGCTCACAAAACCGCATTTCACTCGTCTATTCTTCTGCATTCGGCTGCCAACCCCACGCAACAGGAGCTTTCATGCCTGCTGATGCGCTTCGCTTTCTTTCCCCCGCGAGACAAACCCCGGCCAAACCTCGACTACAATCCTCGCGTATGGCCACGCGTACGGCAGGTCCGGTTCGGGAGAACCTGCCGGAGACCGATTTAATTCGCGAAGCCCAGGGGGGTTCGCGCACGGCGTTTGACGCGCTTGTGCGTCAATATGACCAGGCGGTGTTGCGCCTGGCGATGCACCTGACCGGCTCGGAACAGGACGCGCAGGACATTCAGCAGGAAGCGTTTCTGAAGGCTTACCGGTACCTGGGCAACTTCCGTTTTGAATGCTCGTTTTACACCTGGATTTACCGGATTGTGACGAACCTGTGCCTCGATCATCTGCGCCGGCGGAAAGCGCGGCGGGAGGACCAGGCGGTGGTGATCGACTCGTCGGGCGAAGAAATGGACCTGATGACGAACGTGACGGATGACCGCTCGGGCGCGAATCCGGCGCGGGAGCTGGACAGGAAGTTTCTGGGGCAGAGTATTTTGCTGGCGCTCGATGAGCTGACGCCCCGCGAGCGGATGGTCTTCGAGCTGAAGCATTACCAGGGGCTGCGGCTGCGGACCATCGGGGAAATGCTGAACACGACGGAAGAGACGGCGAAGAACACGCTCTTCCGGGCGACAAAAAAGCTGCGGCTGAAGCTGGCCGAGCTGCGGTGAACGGAAAACAGGCGGGACCTACCGGACAAAGAGATCCGGGAGCAGGCAACAAAGATTTTTAGAGGCGTGAGGCAAAATTTATGGACTGCAATCTGGCACAGGAAAATATCGTCCTGGCCGTCTACGGTGAGCTGCCCGACGACCGGGCGCACCAACTGGAACTGCATCTGACGCAGTGCGAGCGCTGCCGGGAAGAAATGGAAGCGGTTTCGGGGCTGCAAAAGGCCATGTCCGTGCTGCCCATCGTGGAACCATCGCCGAGCCTGCTGGCGCGGACGCGGCTGCGGCTGGATGAAGCGCTGGACGGGCTGCCCCACGGGGGATTCCTGGTGCGGCGGTGGCAGAGTTTCTGGCGGGGGCTGGGTCGGCTGCAAGGCGCGCCAGTGATGGCCTCGGCGCTGCTGCTGGCGGGACTGGTCACGGGGGGATGGGGCGGCTATCGTCTGGCGCTGCGTCATGTCGCGGGGCAGTTACGGGTGGCGCAAACGGCTCCGACGCAGGTCCCCACGATGGTTGATCTCGATGGGGCGCAGGTTGCCGGCGTGAGCAGCGTGAGCGTCGAGCCAAACACGGAAAATGTCGAGATCCGGTTCAACCGGATGGTTCCGGAGACAGCCTTTGGGACGCTGGACGATCCGCAGATCCGCCAGCTTCTGCTGGTGGCCGCGCACGGGGGCGCGAGTCCTCTGGCGCATGACGATTCCGTCGATCTGCTGGCGCAGGAGTGCCGCAACGGGCACCAGTGCGGTGGGGGAGCGATCCGGACTGCGCTGATGGAGGCGATGCGGTACGACAAGAGCACCGCGGTGCGCAGCAAGGCGCTGGCCGGCCTCGAGCCGTACATCGCGGCGGACACGCGGGTGCGGGATGCGGTGCTGGAAGCGCTGCTGAAGGACCCGGACCCGGGCATCCGCGCGCAGGCGATTGGGCTGCTGTCGCCGGTGGAGGCCGATTCGAGCGTGCAGGATGTGCTGCAGACGGTGGCCTCGCAGGACCAGAATCCGCATATTCGCAATGTTTCGCGGCAGTTTCTGGAGCAGGTTTCACAAATTCAGTAGTTTCGCGGACGGCCGTCTTTTCGTAACATAATGGCGGCTGAGTTCGTTGACATCGCATAAGCCTCGTTCGTCAGAAAACTGGGCATATGCAGCTCGCTGGTGGTATGAACGCTTTTCCGAGGCCAAGTATGAAGTCCTTTGCGGTTACGATTCTTGCCGGATGCATCTCCCTTGCGCCGTCGCTGGTGGCGCAGCACATCAACATTCTCGGAGACGACGCCGCCCTGCTGACGCACCCAGCCGCGGGCTACCTGGGGGTGGGGACGCGCGACATCACCAACGAACGTGCGGGCCAACTGAAGCTGAAGGGGGCGCGGGGCGCCGAAGTGATCACGGTGGATCACGATGCGCCGGCCTGCAAGGCGGGCATGTTGGTGCACGACGTGATTCTGCAGATGAACAATCAGCCGGTGGAGGGCGAGGCCCAGCTGGGCAGGCTGCTGCGCGACACGCCGGCGGGGCGAACGGTGACGTTCCTGATCAGCCGGGACGGACAGCAGCAGAGCATCAGCGTGCAGTTGGTGGACCGGTCGACGCTCGAAGCGGACGCCTGGTCGCAGCACATTCCGGTTGAGCCGGACCAGGACGACGGACTCTCGTTGCCGAGTCCGCAGTCGAGCTTTGGCAGCAGCTTTTTGTCGGCGCTGGGGATGAATCCGGCGTACACCGGCCTGGAACTGGACATGCTGGGCCCGCAACTGGCGGATTTCTTTGGCGTGCACGATGGGCAGGGTTTGCTGGTGAAGCGGGTGGACGATAACAGTCCGGGGTCGGCGGCGGGGCTGCGGGCCGGCGACGTGATCACCAAAGTGAACGGCCGCATCGTGGCCACCACCAGCCAGTGGATGCGCACCATGCATGCCAATCGCGGCAAGCAGGTGCAACTGACGGTGATGCGCGATCGCAAAGAGGCGACGGTGACGATGACGGCGGGGCGCTCGAAGGACAAAGGACAGCTGGAGACGCAGGGCGGGTTGGCTTAGGCCGAGTTTCCCGCAGAGTCTCAGGGAGCCCGTGCATCCTGCGCAGGCGGCACACAGGTAAGCCGGTGGCCGCCAGGTGCGCCGCTCCCAATCCCCATTCGCCAGCGCATAACGCCCATTGCATCAATCAGGATCGCCGGGCGTGGGCCGCTATGATTCAATAAGAAGAGAGATGGTTTCGGCTCGCAAAATGACGATCTCCCGCCGGCTGAAAGCGGCCTCGCGCAAGGTGCGCGAGATCGGCCTGGTGGGGCATGCGCTGGCGTCGACGCGGCATGCGGTGATGGCGCAGATTGTGCCCATGCGGCGCTGCAATCTCTCCTGCGCGTATTGCAACGAGTACGACGATGTTTCGAAGCCGGTGCCGCTGGACGAGATGGTGCGGCGGGTCGACCATCTGGGCCGGCTGGGCACCAGCATCATCACGATTTCCGGGGGCGAGCCGCTGCTGCATCCGGAACTGGATGCGATTATCAGCCGGATCCGCCACACGGGCGCGATGGCGGGGATGATCACGAATGGCTATCTGCTGATGCCGGAACGGATTCAGCGGCTGAACGAGGCCGGGCTCGATCACATGCAGATTTCAATCGACAATGTGCAGCCGGATGAGGTGTCAAAAAAGAGCCTGAAGGTGCTGGACAAGAAGCTCGAATTCCTGGCGGAACACGCCGATTTCCACGTGAATATCAATTCGGTGGTGGGTGGGGGCATTAAGAATCCGCAGGATGCGCTAACGATTGGGCGGCGCGCGCTGGGGCTGGGATTCACATCGACAATCGGGATTATTCACGACGGCGACGGGCAGTTGAAGCCGCTGGGCGAGACGGAGCGCTCGGTGTGGAACGAGATGCGGTCGTGGAAGAAGAAGAACTACTCGCGGTTCAATCACTTCCAGGAAAAGATTGCCAACGGCGAACCGAATGAGTGGCGGTGCCGCGCAGGGTCGCGGTATTTGTACATCTGCGAAAACGGGCTGGTGCACTACTGCTCGCAGCAGCGGGGGTTTCCGGGCGTGCCGCTGGCGGAGTACACGCGCGAGGATTTGCAGCGGGAGTTTCTGTCGGAAAAGAGTTGTGCGCCGAACTGCACAGTGAGCTGCGTCCACCAGATCTCGTATATCGATTACTGGAGAGCTCCGCAGAAGCCGCCGACGTCGTCGGCTGGCGCTGCCGAGGGGCTGGTTAATATCCGGTTATAGGATCCGTCCGGAGACCCATAGCATGCACGAACTGGCGCACGGTCATGATGGGGATGCCTGCGTGCGCGGTGAGATGCAGCAGATGGCGATCTCCGCTGACCATGCAGTCAGCCCCGCCGGCGACGGCGCACTCGAGGATCCGGTTATCGTCGGGATCGTACGGAACGGCGTCCAGGGTGAAGTCCGGTTCCACCAGGTCCGCTGATCGCTCCAGCTTCGATCGAATCGCAGCGGCGTCGGAGGCCGTGACAGCGAACTTGCCGCGCAGTTTTTCATCCAGCTCGGACAAGATCGCTTCGGACGTCACAATTCGAAAGGCTCCGGCCAGCGCGAGATCCAGAAAAGTTCCGGGGAGACCGCCGAAGATCAGGGCCGAAATATAGATATTCGTATCGGGGACGACCCGGATCACGAGGCCCTGCGCTTCTCCCGGCGGAATTCGTCGGAGAGACGCTCGACGTCGGCCTCGGATTCGATTCCGAGGCGGAGTCCGGCATCGCGCGTCCGGCGGAGCAGCGCGCTCCACTTCGCATCGGCTGGAGAAGTCTGCGCGATGTACTGCCGCAATGCCTCGCGGAACAACTCGCTCATGGTCCGGTGCTCGCTGCGAGCGACCTCGGTGGCTTTCGCCAGGAGCTCAGGGGGCAGGGTGATGGAGACGGTCTTCGCGATGCGCATGTTTGACATTGTAGTACAGGACAATCTATTGGAAAGCATCGACAAACAGCGAAAAGCAGGGGAATACGGGGTGGGCGCAGGAATCCCGGGCGATTGGCCGGAGGGCTCAGATGAGCATCCGTGGTCGAGGGTCGAGGCCAGTCAGGGTAGAGGGCGTTCGCGACTCACCCGCTCCAGTCCGCGCTGGATGCCGTCGCGGACGGTCTCGCGGTAGGAGCCTTCGGGGAGGTTGGCGACGCGGGTGGCGGCCAGTTCGTAGTAGCGGCGCGCCTCGTCGCGGTTGCCCATGTCTTCGTGCGCCCAGCCGATGTTGAGGTAGAGCGAGGGATAGAAGGTGGTGACGCGGCCGTCGTCGAGGGCGTCGGCGTGCTCAAGCGATTCGAGATTCCAGCGCAGGTTTTCAGCCGGGGAGGTTTGGCTGCGGGCCACGTAGTGGGCGGCGACGCAGCGCTCAAAATCGTCGCGGCTCTGTTCCCACGCGGTCATGAATGTGCGGGCGGCCTCGTCTTTGCGACCTGCCTGCTCCAGTTGCATGCCCTGCGCGCAGAGCCGAACGACGGGATTGTTCGCGTCCATGAGCTTCAGGATATCGCGGACCCCCATTGGGACTGGGCGGCGGAAGTTCGTCTTTGACCCGCCCACGGGAGTATGCGAGAGTGGCTGGCAACGTTCATGAGCGCGGCCCGGACCCTCGCTGACGCGGCTTCCCGCGATCATCCTGACAGTTGTGTGATTTGACGACGCATGGTGGGCAGGAATCCGGAGGGGAATTGGATTCCGGGTACGCCGCCGAAAGTGTGAGGCAGCCTGGGCTATGCCGAAGAACGCTGGTTTCGCCGCAGTCGCTGCCGGGATGATTTGGGCCGGAGGGGTATGGCTTGCCGCGCTGCCGGCTCGTGCGCAACTGGTGAAGCTCGAGAAGATGGGCGAGGATGTCCGGGTCGAGGTGCGCATGGACACGCACGGCGAGGCGACTGTCTCCGCGTGGTCGCGCGTTGGGGGAGGAATTTTCGTTCCGGTGCTGCCGGCGGTCCTGCGTTGCCAGGGCGGGGTGCAACCTGATCCGTACGGGACGGACGCTATCCGCTGCGTGCAGGCGCTGCGGCGGGAGGGGCTGACGCTTGCCGGGGTGGTGGACCTGGGGCCGATCGTGGGGCGGCTGGACGGATCGACGGGGATCGACCTGTGGGTGAACACGCCGCGGATCGGGTTTACGTCGACGTCGATCCCGATGGAGGATGTGGGCGGGGAAGACCGGTTGGGGCTGAAGGCGCATTTCGAAGCTGGCGCGCGGCCGCCGCCGATTGCGGTGCGCTTCGGCTACCGGCGCGATGAACTGGCGGGCGTTTATCTGCCACTGGCCGGCTTTGCGCTGGCGCTTACCGTGGTGATGATGCTGGCGGCGCGAGCGGGGCTAGCCGGCCTGAGCCGCAGCGGGGTCCTGCTGGGCACTGTGCTGTGGATGGGGCTCGCGGGGTGGGTGCAAGCGGGAGAACCGCTGAGGATTTTGCTGTACGGTTCACCGTTCGCGAATCTGGCGGCGCTGGTGCTGGAATTTTGGCCGCCGCTGTTGTGCGTGGCCATCGGTGTTGGGCTGGGGAGCCGTTTGCGTCCGGGGTTGGGGCAGCGCGGCAAATTCCGCGAGGTGTTTTCGGTGTTTGCGGCGATTCCGCTGATCCTGACGTGCGCGATGGGCGCTCTTCCGGCGATGGAAACCGGGGATTGGGTGATGGCTGCCTGCTGGATCGCGGCGGCTCCGGCGATTCTTCTGCTGCGGCGGGGATGGATTCGGAACCGCGCGCGGGGCGGGGTGCGGCAGATCACCGCTGGAGAGTTGCATGAGCGGCTGTCAGCGCTGGCGGCGCGAGCACGTTGTCCACAGGTGAAGATTTATCTTTCGTCGTCAGCACGCTCGCAGGTGTCGGCGGCGTTTGCGTTGCCGGGGAAGAGCATTTTTCTGACGGCTCCGCTGGTGCGGTCGCTGAGCAAGCGCGAGGTGGATGCGGTAGCGGCGCATGAGCTGGGGCATTTTCGCCATTCGACGCGCGGGCCGTGGATGGCGCTGGGCATTGCGCTGGTGTTGTTCGAGACGCCGGCGCGGGGGTTGCTGGCGGTGTGGCCGGCCCTGTATGCGGTTGCCATGATGGTCCCGGTTGCGGTGTACCTGGCGGCGTTGCGGGGCGCGCGGCAGCGGGAGTTTGCGGCGGATGCCGGAGCGGTTGCGGTGACGGGCGATCCGCGGGCGATGATGCGGTCGCTGGCGCGCATCGCTCGGGTCAACCATCTTCCGCTGGAGATGAACGCGGTGGCGGAGTGGTTCTCGACGCATCCTCCAACCAGCCGGAGGATCGCGGTGTTGGCAGCGAGCGCACGGTTGGGAACGGCCGAAGACGGGTGGGATGCGGACGATGGCAGCGGGTTCTACGAGCTTCCGGAAGAAGCCAGCGGGGGGGCGATTTTTACGCCAGCCTGGCAGAAGGCCAACGCGGGAGTTTATGGGTGGGCGGTGCTGCTGGGCTGCGCTGCTGCCGGGGTCCTGACGGCGTGGCTGGTCTATCGGTTGGGCGGACACGGGGTCGTTGCCTTGTTGGGAGGGATGGCGCTGGGATGCGCGCTGACCAAGGGGTGGGCGGCTACCGTGATGGCCAGCAACTTCGCGCGGTTGCGGCGCAGGTTGGAGAGCAAGCTGGGCGTGAGCGGACAACTGGTGGGACTCGCGATGGACGGCGAGGCGAAGCTCTACAACGGGTTTCGATTTTCCGATGCGGGGCTGCTTTGGTTCGAGCCGGGGAGGCTCTGTTACCGGAGCGAGCGGGTGGCGATGGCTTTGCATCCGGCAGATGTGATCGACGTGGCGATGGTGGCCGCGTCGCCATCGAACTGGGCTCGGCGGCAACCCAGGGTGCGGTTGCGGTTGCCGGATTCCGGTGCGGAGAAGGCGTTCATTCTGCATCCGGTGGCGTGGATACCGGGGGAGCGGCGGTTGCTGCGGTCCATCGAACGGTGGCGGGCGGGGCAGGGATCAGCGGAAAGATCGTCGGTCACGGGCTTTGAACCCATTGTGGGGCAGCCCTTTCGTCCACCATCGCTGGTTGGGCTGGCGCGCGCCTTTCTGGTGGCCGGATCCCTGACGGTGCTGGCGGCGATGCTGGCGGGTCTGATGGCCCGCGGATGGTGGTGGGTGGGGTATGCGTTGGCCGTCGCAGCGTGCGCGCACATCTTCATGTTCCTGCCGGCGCTGCTGTACCGGACTTCACCGATGCCGGGGACGCCCGCTTCGACGGTCACCCCGGCCCCGTAATGCGAGGTTGCGGGTGCCGACTTGCATGAGGTGACCTGGCGCATCCAAGATGGTGGTACCAAAGGAGAGGCTGCTATGTCCCGCCGGATTGCCTGCTTCCTCGCCCTGCTGCTCGCTTTCGGAATCGGTCAACGCCTGCGCGCGCAGGATCAGAACGATCCGCTGACCGAGGATGAAGTTCAACAGATCCGCGACAACGCGATTCATCCCGACGAGCGGATCAAGCTGTACATCAAGTTCATCGGCGAGCGGCTGGATGCGATCAAGCAACTGGTGGCCGAGCATGACTCCGCCGACCGCAAGGCGATGATTCGCGCCAAACTGGAGGAGTTCACGCACCTGTGCGACGAGATCCAGGACAATCTGGATACTTACGATTCGGCGCATGCGGACATCCGCAAGTCGCTGAAGGACCTGGTGGCGGTGAGCGGCAAATGGCCCGACACGCTGCAAGCGCTGCCGTCCGACCCGACGTGGGAGTTCTCGCAGAAGACCGCGCTGGAGGCGGCGCAGAGCGCGGCGGACGAGGCGAAGCATCTTTCGGTGGAGCAGGACGTGTACTTCGACGTGCACAAGAAGGAGCGGCGTACGAACGGGAGTGGCCCGGACTGATGCGGCGGGCGGGCTTGGCGGGATGCGCGGCGATTGTGGCGGGTCGCTTACACTAAGTCAGGACCATGTTTTTTCGCACCAATGACCTCCGCATTCAGGCGACCAAAGTCGTCCTGCCGCCCGTTTTTCTGGAAGAAGAGCTGCCGCTCACGGACGCCGCTTCGGCAACGGTTTTTCACGCTCGCCAGGAGATCGTGGACATCCTGCATCGGCGCGACGATCGGCTGCTGGTGGTCGCGGGACCGTGTTCGATTCATGACCCGGCAGCGGCTCGCGAATATGCCCGGCTGCTGAAGAAGGCGATTGCCGAATTCTCGAAAGACCTGCGGATCGTGATGCGGGTGTACTTCGAGAAACCGCGCACGACGGTGGGCTGGAAGGGCCTGATCAACGATCCTTTTCTCGACGAGTCGTACCGCATTAACGACGGACTGCGGCTGGCAAGGAAGCTGTTGCTGGATCTGGCGGAGATGGGCGTGCCGGCGGGGACGGAATTTCTGGACATGGTTTCGCCGCAGTATCTGGCGGAGCTGGTGAGCTGGGGCGCGATTGGCGCGCGCACGACGGAGAGCCAGGGACATCGGCAACTGGCGTCGGGCTTGTCGTGCCCGGTGGGCTTCAAGAATGGAACGTCGGGGAATGTGCAGATCGCCATTGAGGCGGTGCTGTCGGCTGGGCATCCGCATACGTTTCTGGGGCAGTCGAAATATGGGCAGTCGGCGATTCTGTTCACGTCGGGGAATGCGGATTGCCATATCATCCTGCGCGGCGGGCGGCAGACGGTGAACTACGACGCGGCGTCGGTGAACGAGACGTGCCGGCTGCTGGAGAAGGCGGGGCAACCGGCGCGGGTGATGATCGACTGCAGCCACGCGAACAGCGGCAAGGACCCTGCGCGGCAGCCCGCGGTTTGCCGCAACGTGGCGGCGCAGATTGCGGCGGGGGATCAGCGGATTGTCGGCGTGATGCTGGAGAGCAACCTGGTGGCGGGCGCGCAGGAGCATGTGCCGGGGCGTGAGCTGGTGTACGGGCAGAGCATCACCGATGGCTGCATCGGCTGGGAAGACACGCACACGCTGCTGGGCGAACTGGCGCAGGCGGTGCGGGCGGGACGTGCTGTCGCGGGTAGGTCTGCTCAGGCTCAGGCAGAGAACACCGTCGCTGTAGCGGATCAGGTTTAAGGGGGCCCGGTGGCGCGATTTGCAGAATCCCGCTTTGCCGAGCCGATGGCGCGCCTGATTGACGAGCTGCGCAAACTGCCGGGCGTGGGAACCAAATCGGCGCAGCGGCTGGCGTTTCATATTTTGCGGGCGGACGACCAGGATGCGGAGGCGCTGTCGGCGGCGATCCGCGATGTGAAGGAGCAGTTGCGGCTGTGCTCCATCTGCAACAACATTACGGACGTTGAGCCGTGCCTCTACTGCGCCAGCCCGACGCGCAACCAGCGACTGGTGTGCGTGGTGGAGGAGCCGACGAATATCGCGACCATCGAGAAGACGCGCGCGTGGAACGGCGTCTTTCACGTGCTGCACGGGACGCTGTCGCCGCTGCATGGGGTGGGGCCGGAACATTTGCGCTCCGGGAATCTGATTGCGCGTGCGGGACGGGGCGAGATCGACGAGGTCATCCTGGCGACATCGCCGACGGTTGAGGGAGAAGCCACTGCGAACTGGCTTGCCGACCTGCTGCGGCCGACCTCGGCGCGGATTACGCGCATTGCTACCGGCGTGCCGGCGGGGAGCGACATCGAGTATGCCGATGAGGTGACGATGACGCGGGCGCTGGAGGGACGGCGGGAAATCTAGACGGCAGTGACCTTGCCATCGCGACGCCGCCGGGTTTTCTTTGGGACGGTGGCCTTCGCTGCTGCGGTGTTTCGCGGTGCGCTCTTTGGCACGGCTCCCTCCAATTTGCGCAGAGCGACGCGGACTGAGGCGTTGCGCCAGGCGGCGTGGAGGGCTTCCTTCACGATGGCGGCCTTGGCCGCGCGGAGGCAGACGCTGGTGCAGCCCTGGCGGCCCCATGCGCCTTTCACGGGAACGAAGGTTGCGGGCGCGGCGGCGATGAAATCGCGCTGCTGATCGGGAAAGAGCTTGACCATGGCGAACTCCTCGCTGGGATAGCCGAGGGTCGCAAAAATGCGGCCTCCCACGCGGAAGTCAGGATGATGCATGTGCTCGCGCTCTTCAGCGTCGGGCAGATGGAGGGCAGCTTTGCGAAATGCTTCGGGGGTCATGCGGGGGGTTGCCCCGCGGCGGCCTTCATCTCTTCCGCGGTGACGTCGCGGATGTGGGTCATGAGATACCACTGGAATCCGTAGGGGTCTTCGAGGCCAGCGGTGCGGTCGCCGTAGAACTGATCGGCCGGCTCGCGCAGGCTTTTGGCGCCGGCGGCGATCGCCCGATGGTAGACGGCATCGCAGTCTTCCACGTAGAACGCGAGGCTGAAGGGCGCGCCGCCATAGTGGTGGGGGGCGTGGATGCCGCGCTCGGGGGCCTCGTCAGAGAGCATGATGACGGAGTCGCCGAACTCAAGTTCGGCGTGCATGACGCGTCCGCCGGGAGCAGGCATGCTGAGACGGACCTTCGCGGCGAAGGCATTTTTGTAGAAGGCGATGGCCTCGGCGGCGTTGGGAAAATAGAGGTACGGCTGGATGCTGTGGTAGCCGTCCGGGATGGGTTTGACAGCGGCCATGGGACCCCCTCAGGAGACCCCATCCATTTTGCAGCCCGGGAATGTTAATGGGTGGAAAAAATTGGCCGGAGAGAGCGGTGGAGGCGGCGACAGGAATCCGCTTCGACAAGTGGCGGGAGATCAGTTCTTTGTCGGGGTCAGGCCCATGGGTTCGGTGAGGCTGAAGACGAGGACGGAACCTTCCGGCAACTGGGCGGCCTGAGGATTCTGGAGCAGCATGTGGGTGGTGATGACGCCCGCGCCGACCAGGGATCCCACGCCCGCGCCGACGGGACCGCCGACTTCTCCGCCGACCAGGGCGCCTGTGCCGACGCCGGCGCCATATTCGACGGCATCCTTCTTATAGTGCGGAGCAGCCTGGATGGCTCCTTCATCGCTGGCGCGGGTGCCAGGGGCGTCGGACCGGACTACATCGGCGTAGAGGTGATAGGCGGTGCCATCCGGCAGGATGACGACATCGGGGCGCAGGCGGAGGCTGGCGCGCACTCCGAAATGGTGTCCCTGGGAGACGTACACGACGCGGCCGCGCATTTCTGAACCGGCGGGGATGATGAGGCGGCTGCCGTTGAAGACGTCATGGGCGACGGTGGAGCGGAAAGCCGTTCCCGGCTGCGTTTCGGAGGTCGACAGCGGCTGGGTGAGGCGGACGGTGATGTTGGTGCCCTCGGCGAGGGCGTTGGGATCGGTGGGGACCGAGGTGACGATGCCGTCGTCGGCGTCGGCGTCGGCGGGACGGGTTTCGAGGGTCGCGTCAGCGCCGGGCGTGGGGACGACCGTGACGATGCCGTCGTCGGTGTTATCCACCTGGCCGGCGAAGGCGGGATTGGCGGGCGCCGCGGCTGCGATCGGCGCAGAGGCCGCAGCGGGCTGCGCCGGCGCCGGAACGCTGGCGGTGGCCGGAGCCGCGGGAATCGCCGCAGAGGGCTTGGCGTCGGGCTGGGGCGGAGGCGGGGGCGGGGGCTGCGTGGTCATGTCCTCGTCGGCCTGGATGGTGGTGTCGGGCGGAGGTTGGGAGACGCCGGTGTTCTGGTTCTGACTGGTTTGGTTCTGACTGGTTTGGTTCTGACTGGGCGCGGCCGGCTGGGCTTGCGCCGGCGGCTGCGTTTGCTGAGCCGGGGCCGGCGTGGGCGCGGACTGCGCCAGGGCCGTGGACGCGAAGAGGGCTAACGCCAGGGCGGAGAGGGGAAGAATTTGGGCGGATCGGTTCATCGCTGCATTACTCCTTGCCTGGGAGACACGAATCCAGGCGGTATGAACCCGCCCCGGCGTCGACAGTCGCGGTGGGGGGAGGGGAGGGCTTGCCTGATTGGAGGGTAGCGGTTTGGGGGCGCGTTCGCCAGAGCGAGCGGGCGGCGGCGAACCAAGCTGAATACGGGGTGATGGAATGGGCGGGGGGCCGCGGGCCGGGCGATCTTACGGTGGAGGACGGAGGGCCAAATTCCAGGAAACGTGGCTGTATATTGGTAAACAGATGGCTTCGAAAGCGCAGGTTCCCGCACAACCTCAAACCCAGGGTTTTGTTTATTCGGCGCTCCTGCTGGGATGGCTGATTCCCGGCGCGGGGCATATCGTGACCCGGCACTGGGTGCGCGCGGCGCTGTTGTTCGCGGCGATTACGCTGATGTTTACGCTGGGCATCGCGATGCAGGCCAAGGTCTACGTGCCGAACACCGGCGATCCGCTGGATATGCTGGGATTCTGCGGCGATGTGGGGACAGGGCTGCTCTACTTTGTGGCGCGGGTGTTGTCGCTGGGGCAGCCGACGGTGCAGCTGGTGACGGCGGATTACGGGACGAAATTCGTGGCGGTGGCCGGGCTGCTGAACTTTATTGCGGCTGTGGATGCGCACAATCTGCGCATTGGGAGGAAGGTCTAGTGTTCATGCCTTCCCATTTCACGTCGGTGCTGCTGTTTGCGACGTTCGCTTCGGTGGTGTTCGGGATCACGCAGCGGTCGACGCCGAAGGCCATGGTGCGCTACGGCGCGTATTGCTGGGTGCTGTTTGTGGTGTCGGTGATCGCGGCGAGCTGGCTGATGTATATCGTCAGGAAATAGCGAAGCGGGTCGCCTCAGGGGCTAAAGCCCTCCTCTTCTTTTGCCCTGACGGCACGGCTGAAGCCGTGCCCCTTCAAAGAATCAAGTTTTTTCGGAAGCTTTGCGGGCTGGGCCGCCGGGTTCAGATGCGGACTAATTCTTCCTGGACAGCGCCGGTGACGATGGCGGAGGCGTCCGTGGTGATCATATTGATCTCGCTGCGAATGCCGAACTCCGGCAGGTAGATGCCTGGCTCAACGGAAAAACAGGTAAAGGGCAGGATGCGGCGCTCGTCGTGCGTCTCGAGGTTATCGAGGTGCGCGCCGTTGCCGTGCAGGACCGCTCCGATGTTGTGGCCGGTGCGATGCGTGAAGTACTGGCCGTAGCCGGCGGCGCGAATGACCTCGCGCGCGGCATCGTCGGCCTCGAATCCAGCGATGGGCTGATGCGCTTCAAAAGCGGAACGGACTGCGCTGATGGCGGCGTCGCGGGCGTCGCGAACGACGGCGAAGACGATGCGCTCCTGGTCGGTGGGGTCGCGATTGACGACGCCGGTCCAGGTGATGTCGTACCAGCAGGAGCCGGGGAAGTCTTTGCGCGCCCAGATATCGACGAGGAGAAAGTCGCCGGTCTGGATGGGGCGGCTGGATTCGGCGGCCGGCTCGTAGTGGGAGTCCGAACTGTTCTGATTGACGGAGACGTTGGGGCCGTGGTCGGTGGTGAGGCCCTGGCGCTGCATGGCCTGCTGGAACCAGGTCATCATTTCGAATTCGGTGGCGGGCGAGCCGGAGCGGGCGCGGCTGCCGATGAGCTGGAATCCTTCCACGAGGATGTCGTCCAGCAGGCCCTGGGCGGCGTGGTGGCTTTCGATCTGTTCGGGGGTGAGGACGGCCTGGAACTGGCTGACGAGGTCGGCGGAGCTGACGATTTGCTTGCCGAGGGAGCGAAGGAATTCCACCGTGCCGGCGTCGACCATGGAGACGTACATGATGGCGTTGTTGGGGGAGTACTGCATGGCGATCTTCGTCCAGGGGGCGAGCATGGCATCGAGGGCGCGGTGCAGTTCCTGCCAGGAGGAGTAGGCGGCTTTGGAGCCGGGGAGCGCGTCGAGCTTGAAGGACTCGATGCGATGGACGAGCTTGCGCGGCTCGCCTTGGGCGGGGATGACGTAGTACCAGCGGCGGCTGACGAGTCCATGATCGGGCAGGCCGAGAACCGAGGCGGCAATGGGATCGCGGTGATGGTGGTCGTAGAAGAGCCAGGCGTCAAGGCCGGCGTCGCGCAGCGCGGACTGGATAGCAGAGAGGTCCATGGGATTAGGGTATAGGGGGTAGAGTGTACGGTGTGAAAAAATCCCATCGACGGTAACGGGTGCGGCTTCAGCGGGAGTGAGTCAGGTCGAGATGAAGACACTATTGCGAATCCTGGAGCGCGGGACGCTGGGGTTGCTGATCGCGGCCATTCTGCTGTGGGTGGGCGACTGGGCGGTGTACAGCGTGCGCGCGGCGCATGGGACGGGCACCGACCAGGTGCAGGTGGAGGAATATTTGTCGACGGGGATGAAGGGGAACAAGACGGAATTCGATTATCTGGGGACGGAGCAGGTGGATTGCGCGCAGGCGCTGTTTCCGCATGGCGGGGCGCCGGCGTGCTGGTGGCTGCGGCGGCACACGACGCAGTGGGAGTAGGACGGCCGTCCAGGCGCACGCGCTTCGCGCAATGGCCGGAGTGCGAGCCAGCGGCGAATCAGGCGAATTTTCTGCTGAGGAAGAAGCGCTGGTGGCCGGGCGGCATGCCGTCGAGGGCGCCGAAGAGGGTGTAGCCGAGGCGCTCGTAGAATCCGCGCGCCTGGAAGTCGAAGGTGTCGAGGTAGGAGCCAATACAGCCGCGGCGGAGAGCTTCTTCTTCGGCCATGCGCATGAGTTGGGTGCCGAGACCCTGGCGGCGGAGAGTTGCGGGGACGATCAACATATCGACATGGAGCCAGCCGTAGGAGGTCGATCCCCAGAGGCCGCCGACGACCTCGCTGCTGTCGGGGGCGGCGACGGTGATGACCAGCGTTTTGCCGTCAAAGGGGTGGCCGGAGTTCTCGTTGTTGAAGGCGAGCAGGGGCGCGTAGATGGCCTGGGCTGCGGCGCCATCGGGCTTGTCGAGGAGGGTGAGGGTGGGTGTCATGACCAAGCCTAGGGTAAAGGGTTTACGGTTTACGGGTTACTGCGGCCGCCAGGGTACGAGGGGAAGTGGATGGTTACCTTCGTCAGGATGCCGGGCCGCCAGGCGGCGAGTACAACGGAGTGTATGGATGGCGGCCCAAAGCAATCATTTCGTGAACTAGTCGTTTGGCAACGTGCAATCGAAACCTGTCTCGCAGTCTATACGCTCACCCAGAAGTTCCCTCGAGAAGAAATGTACGGTTTGACGAATCAGATGAAGCGCGCGGGAGTTTCAGTCGCCAGCAACATCGCTGAGGGCTATGGCCGCCTGTCCCGGGATCAGTACCGACACTTCCTCGGGATCGCGCAAGCGTCGAACTATGAACTTCAAACCCAACTCGTCATTGCACGGGAGTTCACATTCGGAGACCCAAAGCAGGTTACCGCGACCGAAGCTACCTCGTGCGAAGTGGGAAAAATGCTGACGGCGATGCTGAAGAGGCTCTGAAAGTGGGAACGGCCGATATACCGTGACCCGTTTACCGTGACGCCTGCCTCCGCTACTTCTTCACTTCGTGGTATTCCTGCTCGGTGTTGATTTGCCAGAGGACGGATTTGTCGATCTTCCCGGCGGCGATCTGATCGACGGCGGTCATGGCGGTGAGCATGGAGTGGTCCTGATTGTTGTATTTGTGCATGCCGTTGCGGCCGACGAGGAAGAGGTTCTGGAAGCGGTCCGTGTAGCGGACGATTTCGTCGAAGCGATCATAGGTTCCGAAGTATGCGGGGTAGGTTTTGGGGACGCGGACGACATGCGTATCGCGGACGTCGGCGGCGCGCAGGATGCCAATCTTCTCGATTTCAGCGATGGCGAAGCGGGCCATCTCTTCGTCGGACATCTTCCAGAGCGGGTCGGTGTCGTAGCAGAAATATTCGAGGCCGATCCAGATTTTGGAGGGGTCCCCGACCATGAAGGGGCTCCAGTTATTGAAGATCTGGAGGCGTCCCACCATGACGTCGGGCTCCTGGATGTAGATCCACGTGTCCTGGAGCGGGGAGCCGTCGGGCTCGGTGACGGCGAGGCGATCGACGAGCAGGCCGACGGTGATGAAGTCGCGATAGAGGAGGCCATCGGCGACGGCGCGGACCGCGGCGGGGACTTCGACGTCGAGGGCGTGAATGAGGTCGCGGACGGGCATGGTCGAGAAAACGTAGTCGGCGGGAAAGGTGTGCGTGGCTCCGTGGGGATCGGTGGCATGGACGGCGACGACGCGATCGTTTTCGACGTGGAGGCGGTCGACGCGCCAGCCGAGGCGGACTTCGCCTCCCTTATTTGTAACTAACGCGGCGACATGTTCCCAGAGCTGGCCGGGGCCGTATTTGGGATAGAGAAAGCGCTCGATGAGGGAGGTTTCCGTGTCTTTCTGCGAGATGCCGGAGGATTTTTTGCGGCTGAAGGACTTATTGAGGAAGTGGGCGATGGCGGTGCGGAGGGAGAGGCCCTTGATGCGCTGCGCGCCCCATTCGGCGCTGATCTGGTCGCAGGGCACGCCCCAGACTTTTTCTGTATAGGACTTGAAAAAGGTGAGGTAGAGCTCGGTGCCGAAGCGATTGATGAGGAAGTCTTCGAGGGTTTTCTCGTTGCGGCGGGGGAAGAGTTTGGCGCGCAGGTAGCCGAGGCCGATTTTCATCATGCGCACGGGGCCGAGCTGGCGGATGGTGCGGCCGTTGAGGGCGACGGGGTAATCGAAGAAGCTGCGCAGGAAGTAGATGCGGCTCTTGCGCGGGCGCACCAGCATGACGAGGTCGGGGGCCGTGGCCGCGCGGGCGGCGACGCTGCGCGTTTTTCCCTGGTAGCTGATGTTGTGGCTGCCGGTAGTGCCGGAGCCGCTCGAATCGGCGGCGACGGGCATCAGCTCGGTCCACCAATCCATGACACGGTCGGATTTCGAGAAGAAGCGGTGGCCGCCGATGTCCATGCGGTTGCCGTTGTGGCGGATGGTGCAGGAGATGCCGCCGATGCGGCCGGTGGCTTCGAGGACGATGGGGCGGACGTCGGTGCGGCGGAGGAGTTCGAGGGCGGCGGTGAGGCCGGCAGGGCCTGCGCCAATGATGAGGGCGGTCTTCATGCGACAAGATATAGAGTACAGGCCGCAGGTCACCGGCCACACAGGGCACAATCCACCGGGATCAGGGCGCGGGACGCAGCGATGCACACCTTTGGAGCGTGGGTTTTGCGCGCGATTCGGTCGTCAGGAACAGCTGCAGCCCTTGTCTTCTTCTTCGCGTCTGCGGATAGCAGCTCCCGCTGGGTCGGTGATGTGTCGACCCATTTCGGGTTGGGCGATGCGATCTCCGGACTCAGGACTAGGTGGTCAGGGCGGATTCGGAACCGGTGGCGGGGCGCGCGTCGATGGGATGCATGAGGCCGCCGCGACTGAGGCGATAGCGGCGTCCGCGCCAGAGGATGGTGCTGCCGGCGTAGCTGGCGATCCAGCAGAAGAAGCCGAGGAGGTCGCGAAGCGGGTAGAGCAGCACGGTGCGGAGGAGATGGCGCTCGTGGACGGCAAATGATCCAACGATGGCGGCGAGAAGCATGCGCTGCAGGATGGAGTAGGCGAGCAGAGCGAGGCCGAGGGTGGGGTGATGGAGAGCGGCGGCGGACCAGCCAGCGAGAATTCCCCAGGGAACGCTGTAGGTGAGCGCGGTGCCGAGGTGGCCGAGGGGGCGGGAAAAGCGGGTGGAGCGCATCCAGCGCGTCTGATGCTGAAGGGACGCGAGGAAGCCGAGGTTGAGGACGATGTGGTCGATGACGTGGCGGGAGAGAACCACGGTTGAGCCCTGGGCGGCGACATTGGCGCCGAGCAGGAAGTCGTCGGAGCAATAGGGGCCGAGGACGCCGAAGCCGCCCATTTTGCGGACGCAGCGGCGGCGGACGGCCATGGTGGGGCCGAGGGCGAACTTCATGCCTTCGAGGAGGCTGGCGGTGAGGACGCCGGCGGTCATTTCGACGGACATGCCGGCGGCTTCCAGTTTGGACCAGAGGCCGCGGTCGGCGACACCGCGATAGAGGCAGGTGACGGCGCCGACTTTCTCTTCAACAAAGGGCGCTACGACCTCGCGGATGTAGGCGGGAGCGACGCGGACGTCACTGTCGCTGACGATGAAGATGTCGTGCTGGGCGGCGGCGGCCATGGCTTCGAGTGAGGAGACCTTGGCGTTGATCCAGGTGTTGTTGCCGGTGGCCAGGAAGCTGGCGGGAATTTCGGGGTAGCGGGCGGCGACGCGGCGGGCGATGGCGAGGCCGGGATCATCGGGACAGCGCGAACAAAACAGAATCTCGAAGGATGGGTAGTCCTGGAGGAAGAAGGTTTCGAGGTGGGCCTCCAGACCGGCCTCAGCGCCATGGAGCGGCTTGAGCAGGCTCACGGGAGGCGCAAAAGAGGGCGTGGGCGCCGCCGATCTCACGCGCAGGAACCGCACCAGCCCCAGGAGGGCCAGGAGGGTGGAACCCGCGGAAGTGAGCAGGCCGATGAGGCCGATGTCGAGGAGGGCGCGGACCATATGTTCGGGACGGGGCACAGCCTCGGCTGCGCATGCTGTCACCAGAAGATTACCGTAAGCGGGACGCGGGGCGCGGGCGAGTTACCCCGGAACGACTGTTTTGGGCAAAATTGGGAAAAAATGGACGGTCTGCCCGTCTCTGTACCAGACCACTGGATCCAGGGACGGCCATGAACCGGAGACAATTTGTGACCCGCGGAGCGCTGGCGGCGGCGGGAGCGGTGTCTGCAACTCGAGTTGCGTTCGCCTGGGGCGGTCCCGCGGCTGCCGGAGAGGCGGACGGGGATATGCGCAGCTTTTCCTGCGAGGATTCGAGATTGCAGCGGGCTTACCTGGCGGCGCTGGGGGTTCTGAGCGGAAATGTGGCGCGGCTGAGCGCGTGGCCGGGGCCGGTTCTGCACGAGGGCAGCGTTTACCGGGGTGTTTGGCAGGAGTGCGGGCCGCAGGAAGGGCTGGTGTACGCCGACGTGGGCACGGACGCGGCTCGCGCCGTCGCGCGCAATAACCATCTTATTTTCTTCGCTTTGCAAAAGGAAGACGGACAATTGCCCTATAACGTGCGGGCGAGCGGTCCGGGGTGGGGGCAGATCCAGATGGTGGTGCCGATTGCGGCGACTGCCTGGGAACTGGCGCGGCGTACTGGCGACGATGAGTTGCTGGAAAAGGCGTATGCCGGGTGCGGGCGCTGGGATGGGTGGCTGCGAAAATATCGAGATACGGGGAAAACAGGGCTATGCGAGGGATTTTGCACGTGGGACACAGGGATGGACAACAGTCCGCGATGGAGCGGGGAGCCGAATGCGTGTCCCGATGGAGATGCCCGGAAGTGCCCGGAGGGAGCGGGGCTGCCGCGGCTTTGCCCGGATCTATCGGCGACGGTCTATGGCGGGCGGGTCGCGCTGGCGGCGATGGCCGCAGCGTTGGGGAAGACGACCGAGGCGGATCGATGGAAACAGGATGCGGAGAGGATTCGGCAGCTGATTGTGGATCGGCTGTACGACGCGCACGATGGCGGGTTTTACGATCGGGATGCGCAAAACCGGTTCGTTTGGGTGCGCAGCGCGGCAACGCTGCGGGTGCTGGGCGAGCATGTGCCGGACGCGGATCTGTTTGAAGAAGTGTGGCGGCGGCAGGTGCACAACCCGAAGGTATTCTGGGCTGCCTATCCATTCCCGTCGGTGGCGCTGGACGATCCGCAGTTTGTGCGGCCGATTCCGCGGAATTCCTGGGGAGGGGCGTCGCAGGCTCTGACCGCTTTGCGGGCCCCGCGCTGGATGGAGCACTACGGCAAGTCGGCCGAGCTGGCGTGGCTGATGCAGCGCTGGGTGAGTGCGGTGGAGCGCGATGGAGGATTTCGGCAACAGATGGACCCGGTGAGCGGGGAGTTTACTGCGGGAGATCCGGGAGGGTATTCGCCGGCGGCGTTGGTCTTCTTCGATTTTCTGTGGAGATTGTCGGGCGTGCGGGAGAACGAGGATTTAGTGGAGTGGAATGTGCGTCCGCCAGCGAAGGGACGGGCCCGGTTTACCGCGAAGGTGGCCGGCACGACGGCAGAGCTTGGGTACGCGGGGCACAGCGCGGAGATGCGCCTGAGCGGCAGGACGCTGGCGACGGTTTCCGGGGTGGTGCGGCTGACGACGACGCGGACGGGCGCATTGCGCGAAGCGGTGGGGATTGCGGAGAAGACGTCCACCGTGACGCTGCACGTGCCGGGACGGCCGGCGCGGACGTTGCAGGTGGCAGGCAACGCGCGCGTGGCGCTGACGTAGACGCTAGTCCTGGCGCAGGGCCTTCAGCGGATCGATGAGGACGGCTCGCCGCGCAGGAATGTAGCACGCCAGCAGAGCGATTGCCGCGAGCAGAAGAGGGGCGCCAACGAGCAGACGCGGGTCGGTGGTACCGATCTGGAAGGCGTCGGCGAAGGCGCTGGTCACGGCGGAGAGTCCCCGGGCGAGGGCGACGGCGCCGAGGAATCCAACGAGCGAACCGACGGCGATCAGGGTCATGCCTTCACGCAGGACGAGCTGGAGCACCTGAGATTTCCGCGCGCCCAGGGCCATGCGAATGCCGATTTCTTTGCGGCGTTGTGCGACAGCGTAGCCGGTGACGCCGGCGAGTCCAATCGCTGAGAGGATCAGGCCGAAGAGACCAATGCCGCCGAAGGTGCGCAGGGCGGAGCGCGTGGAGTTGCGGGAGAGTTCGAGGTATTCGGCAAGCGTCTGCACATTGAAGATCGTCAGATTGGGATCGAGAGAGCCGATCACGCTCTGCAGGCCGCTGAGGGCGTCCGCGGCGGAATCGGATCGGGCGAGAATGACGACGCCTCCAGCCGGGGGCCGCGTGAAATCCTGAACGGTGAGGGCGAGGTAGGCGATGGGCTGGACGACGCCGGTTCCGTCTTTCAGATCGGGGACCACGCCTACTACCTGGTAAGTCTCTCGATCGCCGCGCAGTTGCTTGCCAACCGCGGCGGCGCTGCCGAAGAGCCCGTGCGCAGCCTTCTCATTGAGGATGATGGGCAGGGCGAGGGCTGCCGATCCAGAGGTTGGGGCATCTGTCGATGCGATGCGTTGATCTGCCTCAGTGAATTCGCGGCCGGCCGTGGGCTTCTCATTCAGCGTGGCAAAGAAGTGGGCCCCGACGATCTCCTTCCCAATCGATGTGTGGACCGGCGCAGAGGTATGCGGATCGTTCACGGTGAGCTGGAAGGATCCGTCATCGTCCCGAGTGCAGAAGGGAGGCTGAGCGGCGAGGGCGAAGTTGCGGATGGCGGCCGAGTTTCCGAGGCGGTCAGGAAGCTCCCGGAACAGGGCTGCCGCCCGGTCCGGCGAATAACCGTCGCGCACGGGGTCGATGGACAGCAGGATCATGGATTTCTGATCGAAGCGAGTCTCGACGCTGCTGCCTCGGAGGATGCCGAGGACGAGGAATCCGGTGACCAGGAGCAGCATTAGCGAGCCGGCCACCTGGGCGCCCATGGCGAGGTTGCGCAGGCCGAAGCGGCGATATCCGGAGAGCTCCAGCGCCGAACCTTCCTTGAGAGCGGGTGCGACATTGGCCCTGGTGGCCTGGAGCGCAGGGGCCACGCTGAATCCGATGCCGCAAACCAACGCCAGCAGGAAGGCGAAGGTGGCGGCATGCCAGTCCACGGCGAGGTCGGGCAGGAGAGGCGCACCCGCGGGCTGGCGGATTTGCGTCTTCAGGGAGTTGAGCAGGTAAGCGAGCGCAAAGCCGGCTGCGCCTCCGAGCAGCGAGAGCAGGATGCCCTCACTGACCATCTGGCGCACGAGGCGGAAGCGGCTGGCGCCCACGCCGAGGCGAATCGCCAGCTCTCGGCGGCGATTGGCGCCGCGCGCGAGCAGCATGGTGGCGAGATTGAGGCAGGCGATGGCCGTGACGATGGCCATGAGCGCGATGTAGAAACCGAGAATCGCGGGCCGCACTTTACGGGGAATCTGGGCGCGCGACCCAGCGTCCATGAGGACAACGCGTTTGGCGGTGTCCGCCTGCGAGGGCGCGAACGGATCCAGCTTGTCGAGGCGTCGCGTGATGCCGTCGAGGGCGGATTCCGCGGAGTCTATAGAGACGCCCGGGGCCAGGCAGATGAGAAGCTGAAAATCCCGGGCACGGCGCTGCTGCAACACGCCGTTGGCGAGTTCCGGAGCGAGCGATGGGGGCGCTGTGGTGGGAACGAAGATCTCCGCCGGATTGGGAGCGAGGGCGCCGTCGAATTTTCGCGGTGTGATGCCGATGATGGTGGCGTTCTGCCCGTTGACGCGAATCGTTTGTCCGACAGCGCCGGGATCGCTGTTGAGGCGGCTGCGCCAGAAACGATCGGTAATGACGACCGAGGGCGCCTGGCCCGGCTTGTCGAGGTCGGTTCGCAGCAGACGTCCGCGCTGCGCCGTCACTCCGATGACGGCGAAGTAGTCGGGGGAGACGATTTGGCCGAAGACGCGTTCCGGTCTTGCGTTGAGTTGGCCCGCGGGGCTGATGTTGAAGGCAACGCCATTTTCGACGGCGGCGACCCCGGCAAAGAGAGTTTTCTGCTCGCGGTACTGCTCGATGTAAGGGTAGGACGCCGGGCTTTCTGCTGTGACCAGGCGGCCGGCATTCGCTGCTGCGGGCAACTGGCGCGTGAGCAGAGCCCAGCCGGTGCTGTAGAGGGTCGTGGTCAGCCCAATGCCGAGTCCCATGGAAACGACGCCGACCAGGGCGAAGCCTGGCGACTTGAGCAGGGCGCGCGCGCCGAAGCGCATATCCTGGCGCATCTCGTTCAGGTATTCGATCGGGAGGCGGATGGCGATGTCGAGCAGAAGCCGGAACAGCCCTGAGAAACCATGACGCCGGGCCAGGTAACGCATGGTTTCCTCGCCTGTCTGGAGCATTTCATCGCCAAACGCCATCTTGAATTCGTGCGGGAAGGCGTCGGCCAGCCGCCGGTAGATACGCCATGCGAAGTTCATTCGGTCACCATCCCTTGTGTGCTCTGAATGGCCTGAACCAATTCCTGAAGCCGCTCGCACTCGGCGTCGAGGACCTGGCGGCCGAGCGGGGTGAGACGGTAATAGCGACGGCGCGCATCGTCGATATCGGGGGCGGGGCGCTGGTCGGACTCCTCGATCAGTGCTGCCTCGATGAGGCGCTTGATCGATCCATAGAGCGTGGCCGGCCATAAGCGGACCTTCCCGGTGGTGCGCTCGAGGACGTCCTGCATGATGCCGTAACCGTGCTGGTCCCCGGCAGCCAGAGAGAGGAGGACATGGAACCACTGGGGCTTGAGGGGGAGAAACGCGCGGGCTCGGTTTTCGATCATGGGTGATATCTATATAGATTGATATAGATACTTGTCAAGATGGAGTGCGTCGGGTCGCCAAACGCAACTCAGGGCGCGAATGCAATCGCGCCCTGAGAACTAAGCGATTCCGTTGCAGTTAGTTGACGGTGACGGTGACGGTGGTGCTGGAGCCGATTAGCTCGGTGGCTGCGTCGAGGGCGTTGACCGTGAAGACGTAGGTTCCGGCAGTGGTGGAGGGGCCGCTGGGGCCGGTGGGGTTGGTGGTCCTGCTGGAGGTCGATCCGCCGCCGCAGCCGACGCCGGCCATGGTAATGACGACCACGAGCAGACCGAGGAGTGTGCGCCAGGCGCGACGGCGCGCGGGGATGCCGAAGAGGAGGCCCATGGCGAGCGCTGCGCCTCCGCCGAGGAAAAGCTTGTTCAGAGGCGGCGTGGCGGTGCTGGAGGTCCCACCGTTGGTGGTGATGGTGAGGGTCGCGGTGACGGCCGATGTTCCGGTCACGCTGACGGTGGCGGGGATGGCGCAGGCGGGCAGGGTGCTGGCGCCCGATGGCTGCGTGGTGAGCTTACAGGTGAGGGCGATCGCGCCTGTGTATCCGCCGGAAGGCGTGATGGTAATGGTGGAGGTGTTGCCGGAGGTGGCGCCGGGGCTGACGGTGATGTTGCCGCCGCTGGTCACAGCGATTGCCGGAATGACGGGCGGCGCGACCACGTTGAGCGCGAATGTGGTGCTGGCGGTGATGGAGGCGCTGGACTGATCGGTGGCCGTCACGTTGACGGTGTATGCACCCGCAGAGGTTGTGGCCGTGGTGGTGAACTGCAGAAAGAACGGAACCGAAGTGGTGCTGGAGACGGTGACGGCCGGACTCGCGCAAGTGGGGAGACTGACCGGATTCGCCATGGTGGTGGTGACCGTGCAGGCGATGGTCGCTTCGCCGGTATAGCCGTTGATCGGCGTGAGGGTGAGCGCAGTGGTGTTGTTGTAGGTGGCGCCACCGGTCACGGTCAGGGGGCCGCTGTTGGCGAGAGCCACGCCGGCATTCGAGGGGACGGAAGTGACGATGATGTTGAACGAGGTGGACGCCGTGGTCTTGCCGGTGTTGTCCACGCCCTTGACAGTGACGGGATAGGCGCCGGTGGTCGCGGTGACCGGCGTGGTGACGGAGACCAGAATGGAAATCGCCGATCCGGAGACATTGACGGGGGTGTTGACGGAGCAGGCGCCGCCGAGACTGGCAGCAACGGAGCAGGCAAGGGTGACGGGACCATCGAATCCGCCAGAGGGCGTGATGGAGATGGTGTCGTTGGCGCTTCGCCCGGGCGTGACGGTGACATCGCCGCTGTTGCCGAGGGTGAAGGCGCCGACGCCGCTGGTGTTGGTCAATGTGAAGGTCGCGGTGGACGAGGCGTAATACGTATCCCCGGTGTAGGTCGCGGTGACGGTGTTGGCGCCGGGGGCGAGTTGCGAGCCCTGGATGAGGCTGGCGCCGGTGAGGACGTAAATGTAACTCGATCCTGAGGGCTGGGTGGCAAGAGAGACGTTGGTGATGGTGGCGAGGGTTGTGCCGCCGGAAGCGAGCTTGATGGAGCCGGTGGGCGCAACGCCGAGATTGTAGGGGGTGTTCATCGTCACGTTCACAAAGCTTGAGTTGGCGGCGTTGACGGTGAGCGGGTCGGCGCTGACGGAGGTTGCGGTGGGAGCTTTGACGACGGTGAAGGCGGCACTGGTGCTGGTGCTGGCGTTGTAGCTGGCGTCGCCGGAGTATTTCGCCGTAATGGTATGCGTGCCGAGGGCGAACGGAGCGTAGCTGCTGTTATCGGGCGGATACGATGCCTGATTGCCGCCGCCGACCGAGGCGGTGCCCAGCGTCGCGCCGCTGTCAGAGAAAGCGACTGTGCCGGTGGCCACGCCCTGGGTGCTCGCTCCTTCCACTTTGCCTTCGATGAGCGCGTTGAGAAAGACGTAGGAGCCGTAGGGAATGGCGGCGAGGTTGGTGAACGGAACGCTGGGGCCTTCGTACCCGAAGGCGGTGACGCTCGCGGCGGTGGCGCTGGCTTCCGGGGTGATGTCGACGCTGACGGCATTGGAAGTGCTGGAAGCGTCGCTGGAGTCGCCGCCGTAGCGCGCGGTGACGGTGTAGCTGCCGCCGGGGAGACCGTTGTAGGTTCCGGCGCCGCTGCCGTTGGTGAGCGGGATGGAGAACTGGCCGCTGCCGTTGCCGGAGATGGCGGCCGCGCCGGTGGCCGTGGAGGGCGTGACGCCGACACTGAAGTTGAGCGTCGAGCCGTGCAGGGCTGTGAGGGCGGAAGCGGAGCTATTGATCCTGAAGGTGGTGGTGGTTGCGGTGAGGGGCTTGTTGCTCCAGTAGGTGACGAGAGCGTTGGCGTCGACGCTGCCGAGGCCGGAGGCCAGGTCGTAGCCGGTGCCGGCGTTATAGCCGGTCATGAAGCTGTTGGCGCCGCAGCCGGGCGAGCCGCCGGCGCAGAAGACAGAGTTGTTGCCGGTGGCGACGTCGTGAAAGACGGTCGAATATTTCGATTGCGCAAGCTGGTAGAGGATGTCGTCGGCCTGTCCGAGGCGAGCGCCGCTTTGCGATTGGGAGACGAGGGCAAGGATGCCGGCGAAGGCGGGAGCGGCGGCGGAGGTTCCGCCGACTCCGTCGAAGTTGGTGCCGGAGGCGAAGACGCCGTTGGTGTTCTCGCAGTCGATGAAAGAGGCGCCGGAGTAGCCGTCGGCGACGCTGTCGGCGCAGAGGACCCAGGCGACCCGATACATGCCATTGGCGGCGAGCAGCGCAACGTCGGGAAGATCGCGGACGCCATCGGAGGGCGTGAGCGTGGTCTGAAAGGAGGGCTTGGCGTAGCCGCTGGTGCAGGCGCCGCTGCCGTCCTGGGTGGAGCAACTGCTGACGCCTCCGCCGCCGGCCACGATGTTGGTGGCGCCGGAAGCTGCGTTGGGCGAATTGTTGTCGAGGGTGTTGTTGACCGTCGTTGAGTCGTTCCAGGGATTTTCGGGGATGTAGCCGTTGGCGGTGCGGTAGTACGGGGGCGTGCCGTAGTTGACCTGCTGAACGTAGTTGCCGAAGCCTTCGGGCAGGCCGTCGAAGTCAGTGCCGCCGACGGCGATGGTGTAGGGGGTGGAGGCAATGCCGTTGACGGCGAGGCCCTCGGTGGCCGCCGATTCCACATCGAAGTTGTCGCAGCCGGCGGAGCCGCCGTCGCCGGCGGAGACGGTGACGCTGATGCCCTGGGCGGCGGCCTGCTGGAATTCCTCGAGAAACGACTGGTTGCCGGCGTTACCCGCGGAGGCTTCGCACTCGCCAAAGCTGATGTTGAGGATGCTGACGGTGTTGGCCTGGATCGCCGCGTCGATGGCGTTGAAGAGGCCCGCGGAGAGTACGGTGTCGGCACCGGTATAGAAATTGATGTGCGCGCCGGGGGCGAGGCCGCCGGCGATTTCAATGTCGAGCAGGGCTTCGCCTTCGTCGCCGTTGAGGCCGGGGTCGTTGCCGGCAAGGATCACGGAGGGCAGGTTGGCGGTGGTCTCGCCGAGGAAGCCGGTGCGGTAGTTGGTGACGTCCTGGGGGGAGATGTTGGAGTCGCCGGCGATGCCGATGGTGATGCCGGTGCCGTCCCAGGTCTGGGTGCCGGAGTAGTTGGTGTTGAGCTTGCTGTTGGGCGTGTCGTAGATCATCGCGGCGTCGGCGGGATCGGCGAACAGATAGGGGGTTGCGCCATCGAACCAGGTGAAGGAGGGCTGGATGGAGCGGGAGAAGGAATCCCAGCGGCCGGTGACGCCACGGGAAAGGTTCGAGTGCGGACGGAAGTCGTGGAGCGGGCCGACGCCGGCAATGACCGGGGCCAACGCCGCGGGAATTTGCGGATCGGTTGCGTTGGCGAAGTGGGTTTGGCCAAGCACCGCATAGGTGTGCATGGCGGTGTGGAAGGCGCTCTGCACCTGCTGGAAGGTTCCGGAGAAGCGGATGAAGTTGCGGGCGGCGGGGACGCTCTCGATTTTGAAGCCGTAGGACTGGAGCCAGGATTCGACGGTCTGGAGGTCGGCGTCGGAGATGCCGAATTGCGCGCCGTATTGCGCGGGCGTCAGCCACTTATGGAAGTTGGGCGAGGAGGGGTTCTGCAGGTCCTCAAGATATTGCCGGAGCGCCTGCTGCTGCGCGGGGCTGCGCTGAAGGATGAGCGCGATGGGTCCGGTGAGCGTGGAAGCGGGCGCGGGCCCGCGATCGAAGCGCGCCTGGGCGAGCGGGTGCACGTTGCCGCGCAGGGAGACGCGGTTCGCATCGTCCACGGGCGCGACGATGCGGCTGGGGATGACGGCGGCCGGCGGAGCGGACTGCGAACGTCCAGCAAGAGGCAAGGCGCAAGCGGCGATGGCCGCGAAAAGAAGCAAGCGATGCGAGCTGATTATCATGACCGATCTGCGAACACACGTTGGGTAGAAAGATGAGAAATTGCAGTGCTCGGCCTGGGGGCGGCAGGACGCGCAGGAAACAAGATGCGCAGAGTATTTGGGTCGAATGGTACCGGCAGGGTAGGGGGAAAGCAAGGTGAAATCAGCGCTTTGTAACTCGCGTCGATAACACAAAAGGTGTATGTGCCGGATAAGATTTTCGGGCGGCTATCTGCGAGATAGCCGCCCGAAAAGAGCAGGCGGGAGCGGGACGCTCAGCGAATCTCGACCTGGTCGATTTCGAAGCTGAACTTGCCGGGATTTTGGACAGCGGCGAAAGCGAGAGCGGAAAGGTCGCTGCCGTCGGTTTCAAAGGCGGAGAAGGGGAAGGTGTATTGCTTCCACTGGGGGCCGGCGGTGAAGGTGACCATGGCGGGCATGCCGTTCTGGCCGCTGCGTTTCGCAGTCAGCACCAGGAATGTGTAACTGTGGCCGTCACCTTTGGCCCAGAAGCGGATTTCCTTTTTGGCGGAGAGGTTCGTGGGTTCCATGGGGTGGGAGCCGGGCGTGAACATGACGCCGGCGAAGGGGTATTGGGAGCCGGTCATGACCTCCCCGGTGACCTGGAGCGCGCCTTTGGAGTTGTCCGCTCCGGGCGAGACGATGGCGATGGCGGAGTTCGATTTACCGCCCTGCATGGAATCGGAGGCGGGCATCCACGAGCCATAGCTGGCGGTGGGTTTGTCCCCATCGTCGAAGGTGCTGACGACGCCGGATTCGGAACCGGCGGGCGGAGGCGGCAGCGGCGCTTTGGGAGCCACGCCGGGGTTGCCGACCTCGAGGTGGATGGTGGAGGTGTCGGCGGAACTGGGGCCGACCATGATGTCGAAGGTGCCGGGCTCAACGACTTTGTGCATGTCGGCGTTGAGCAGGGAAAGATCGTCGGGTCCAATGGTGAAGCTGACGGTGCGTTTTTCGCCGGGCGCGAGGGTGATGCGCTGAAAACCGCGCAACTGCATGACCGGGCGGGTGACGGAAGCTACTTCCTGATGGACGTAAAGCTGGGGGACTTCGTCGCCGGCGCGGGTGCCGGTGTTGGTGACGTCGACGGAAACCTGGGCGGTGCCGGCGGTCTCGATGTGCTTGGGTTCGACGCGCAGGTTGTCGAATTTGAAGGTGGTGTAGCTGAGGCCGAAGCCGAAGGGGTAGAGCGGCTGGCGCGTGGAAAAAGCGTAGGTGCGATTGTCAGACGGTTTGTGGTTGTAGAAGTCGGGAAGATCGCCGACGGAGTGCGGGAAAGTGATGGGCAGCTTGCCGCCGGGATCGACGTCGCCAAAGAGGACACGGGCCGCGGCGGTGCCTCCTTCTTCGCCGAGGTAGAAGCCTTCGAGGATGGCGGGGACGTTCTGGGCGATGTAGTTGATGGAGAGCGGGCGGCCGTTGATGAGGAGAACGACGACGGGCTTGCCGGTAGCCACGACGGCCTTGACCAGGTCTTCCTGGCCTCCGACGAGGTCGAGAGAGTCACGGTCGCCGAGATGGTTTTCGGACCAGGCCTCGCGGTTGGTGCTTTCGTTTTCGCCCACGACGAGGATGGCGACGTCGGATTTGCGGGCGGCCGCGACGGCTTGGGCGATGGCGGCGGGATCTTCCGGGGCAAGCTGCACGTCGTTGGCGTACCAGCCGCGCCAGCCTTCAGGAGCGGTGGTGATTTTGCCGCCTTCGGCGTAGTTGATGGTGGCTTTGGATCCGACGTAGTCGCGAATGCCCTGGAGGATACTGACCTCGTGGCCGGGCTGACGGCTGTATCCGCCAAGATGGACGTCGGCGGCGTTGGGGCCAATGACGGCGATGGAGTGGAGTTTGGCGAGATCGAGGGGGAGGAGATTCTTGTCGTTCTTCAGGAGGACGACGACTTCCTCGGCGGCCTTTTCGGCGAGGGCGCGATGGGCGGGGCTGTTGACGATGGAGGCGGTGGCGTCGGGATCGACGTAGGGATTGTCGAAGAGACCGAGGCGGAACTTGGCGGCGAGGACTTTGGAGACGGCGCGGTCGAGGTCGCTTTCCGGGACGACGCCCTGCTTCACCTGCCAGAGGAGGGTGTGGTAGGCGGAGCCGTCGGAGAGGTCGTAGTCGATGCCGGCGGAGAGGGCCTGGCGCGCGGCGTCGGCGTTGTCGACGGCGACGTGGTGGGTCTGCCAGAGCATCTGGATGCCGTCGCCGTCGGAAGTGATGAATCCCTGGAAGCCCCATTCCTGGCGGAGGACGCGATCGAGGAGCCAGTGGTTGATGTGCGAGGGGATGCCATCAATTTCGTTGTAGGAGGCCATGATGCTGCCGACGTTGGCTTCCTGCACGACGGCCTGGAAGGGAACGAAGAAGTTTTCGCGAATGATGCGTTCGGAATAATTGCCGGGCGCGGTGTTGGTGCCGCCTTCGGGCTGGCTGTGCACGGCGTAGTGCTTGGCGGTGGCCATCACGTGGTCACGGCCGATGAGGTAGTCCGGACCCTGGAGTCCGGTGACGGCGGCGACGCCCATGCGGGAGACGAGCCAGGGATCCTCGCCGTAGAGCTCTTCGGTGCGGCCCCAGCGGGGTTCGCGGGCGAGGCCGAGGACGGGGGCGAAGACCTGGTCCTGACCGCGCGCGCCGGCTTCATTGCCAGCCGCGGTAAAGACCTGGTGGACGAGGGCGGGGTCCCAGGTAGCGGCGAGGCCGAGAGCCTGGGGGAAGCTGGTGCTGCCGTCCTCCATGTCGCCGTGCAGAGATTCGCCCATGAAGAGCGCGGGGATGCCGAGGCGGGTTTTCTCGAGTTGATAGCGCTGAATGGCATTGCGCAGGAGGGCTGAGTTGCGCGGGGTGATGGAGTAGTCGGGGTTGCCTTCCTGCGCGAGGGCGGCAAGGGCCTTCTGCAGGTCGTAGGTGCCGGTGGGATCGATGACGCCAGTGACCTGGTCGTAGCCGCCGCTGATCTGGTCGACCTTTTCTTCGAGGGTGAGACGAGGGAGCAGGTCGGCGACGCGCTCATTGACGGTGAGTTTGGGATTGCGGTAGGGGGCGTCGGCGGGCGCGGCAGGCTGGCTTTGCGGAGTTGAATTTTGGGCGAAGCCGGAAGCGGCAGACAGCGTGGCGAGGCCTAACGAGCAGCATAAGAACAAAGACCGATGGATTTTCATGGCGTGGGCGCGGGCAGCATTCTCCGTTCGGATTGCGGGACAATCGTACTCTCGATACGCGCGAGGCGGAAGCCAGGTTCCCGGAGGCGGGGGCCGGCGCGAATCGGCCGTCGAAAGGCGCCTGATCACGCCAGATGGAGCCCAGGAATGGCTGCGCATCCATAAAGTGCGCCAGGGCTCACGAGAAGCGAAAGCTCATCCTCAGAAGCCACCGAGATGCAGGATGTGCTCGGAGAGGCTGTAGATCCAGGGAAAGGCGATCCCAGCAGCGCCCAGAGCCAAGAAAGCCGCCGCGCCCAGTCCGAAAGACAGGGAGGCACCTACGGGGCGAGAGACCTGGGGCGGGCGCAGGAGGCGATCGATGCGGGCGGAGAGTCCGGTCTCCGCGGAGGTGAGAGCTGTGCAGATGATGGAACTGCTCGAGCCTCGGACTGAGCGGGCGGCGCGCACGAGGGTTTCGGCAAGCAGGAAAGAGCGAGCGGGGTCTCCGCGCACGGCATCGTCGTCGGCAGCCCAGTCGGCGGCCTTCTGCCAATGCTGCTGCCAGCAATCCGAAGGCCCAAAGCGACGATGGAGGCGCGGCAGAAGACATAGGGAGAGGAGCTTCCAGTTGTCGCGGTGCTGGGCGTGAGCGCGCTCGTGATCGAGGGCAACGTCGAGTGCGCCGGGGTTCAGGCCGCCGGCTTCGAGCAAATCCGCCGATACGACGACGAGAGGATGCAGGAAGCCGATGAGGCAAACGGGGGGATTCGGATCGACGAGGGCACGGACGGGCAGGCTGGAAGATGCATGCGGGACGATGCGTCCGGAGCGGCGGCAGGCGCTGGTGAAGCGCAGGGTGCGCAGCGCGATGCGGAGGCCGCGGAGCAGCGCGCTGCCAAACCAAAGGACCACGGCGGCGGTGAGCAGAAGGCAAATCCATCCAACCGGCTCGGTTTCGTGCGTCGGCTCAAAGAGCAGGTATTCGGGAAGGCAGAGCGCACCGGCGACGAACAATCCGAGGAGCAGCGGCGCGACCTGCAGCAGATAGAGGATGCGTTCGCGGCGGCGCGCGCCGGCGGCTTCGAGGCGACGGAGGAGACTGCGGGCGTTGAGGGCGAGGATGATCTGCAGCGCGGCGGTGACGAAGCCGGCGACGACGGTGAGAAGACAGAGCAGCCGAAGGGTGTAGGAGAGGTTCATCGGTCGCTTTCCTTTTCCGGTTCGGACTTTTCTGTTGCCGGGTGCGCAGGTTGCGATTGGGCGCGGGCTATCTGAATGCTGGACTCAAGGCGAGCGAGGAGGTCGGTGTCGTATTGATGCACGGCATCTACGAGGCAGGAGACAAGAAGATCGGGCTGCACAGCGGATTCGGAAAAGAAGCGGCGGATGAAATGGGCGGCGCGCTGTCCTTCGAGTTCTTTGGAGGAGAGTGTGGCGGAATAGAGAAAAGCACGATTCTGCTTTTTGCGCTGCAGAAAGCCCTTGCGAAAGAGGCGATCCAGAGTCGTCATCACGGTGGTGTAGGCGAGGCCGGCACTCAGGCGGACGGTGACCTGCTGGACGGTGGCGCTACCCAGCTCGCGCAAAACCGACAGCACCTCGCGCTCGCGCGCACCGAGGGCACTGAGGGGCGGAGCGATGGAAGTGTGGCCATCCGTGCCGCTCCCGTCAGGGAGAGGGCCTTGCCCTGCGCGCGAACTGGAAGGTGATTTGGGTTGCGTCATGGAGGGAATCCGTGGGGTGATCCTGATGATATTCCGAAACGGCGAGTGCGCGTTGCGCCGATCGGTTCGCGGGCGATTCGGCCGCACCTACTACCGCTGGTAGTAGTTGAGGCGTCTGGTTACGCTGAGTGAACCAGTCTGTCGCGCGGCGCAGCTCATATTCTGAGGCAATGCATGTATCGCGGCAGGCATATCGCTCGTTGGAAGGCCATTCATGCTCGCCAGATTTGCACTCGCGGAAGTGCGCAGACGGGGTCTGCCGCTTCGCGCCGCCGGTCGTACGGTTCTCCTCCTGTTATGCGTCGCTTTCTCGTCGATGCTGCACGCACAGAACACGAATGGCGCACTGCGGGGAGAGGTCCAGGATGCGACCTCGGCGCGCGTAGCGGGCGCGCATGTCGTCGTTCAGTCGGCCGGGTCTTCCCTTGTTCGGGAGGGGACGACGAATGGGCAGGGTGAGTTCCGCATTGAGAACCTGCTTCCTGGTCCGTATCGGGTGACGGTCACCGCGAGGGGATTTGCCGCGGCCACAACCGACGTGAATATCGCGGTCACCACGGTGCGCGATATTGCGGTGACGCTGCGGCCGGAAAGCGTTCGCCAAACCGTCAAGGTGCAGGGCAATTCGTCCTCGATTACGACGCAGACGACCGAGACAGCCAGTGCGGTGCGCGGGGGAGTCGTGGGCAGACAGGACCTGGAAACTCTACCGCTGCCGGCGCGCAGTTTCGCCAACATTGCGTATCTGGTCCCGGGAACGGAGCCGGTCGAACCCTCCGACCCCACCAAGGCGCGCATTACCGCGGTTTCCACCGGAGGCAGTTCCGGCTTAAATAATGAGCTGTCGGTCGACGGCGCTGAAGACTCCGACGACTGGATCGGCGGATTCCTGCAGAATTTTTCGCCGGACGGAATTCAGGAATTCGCGGTGCGCACCTCGAATGAGGACGCCGACACGGGATGGACGACGGCCGGATCGGTGGTGATCACGACCAGGCACGGGACGAATGACTGGCACGGCGACGGAGCTTTCTACGAGCGGGCGGCGGCGCTCAATGCGCGGTTCCCGATCGAGAATCCGGCGCAAACCTGCACCGACGGCAAATGCGTCAACAATCCCAAGCAGCCGTTCTCGCGCCAGAACTACATCGGCGCTCTGGGCGGCCCCATCGTTCAGGACAAAGTCTGGTTCTTCACCTCCTTCGAGGCTGTGCATGAGGATGCCAGCATCGCGTACAGCCCGGCGAGCCTGACGCAATTCGATGCGTTGTCGCAACTGGCGGCCAGTGACCTGATTGCCGGTGTGCCCTCCATCACCGTTTCTCCGAACGTGCCCATTCCTTTCCGCGATTACGACAGCTCGGCGCGGCTGGACTGGGCCGAGTCTCCGAAATCTCTGTGGTTCCTGCGCACCTCGCAGGACAGCTACCTGACGCGCAACGCGCTGGTGGAGCAGGGGACGCTGCCTTCCACCGGATTGACCACGCACAACAACTACTGGAACGTGGCTCTGAACAATGCCTACACGTTCAGCCCGACGTGGGCCGGGAATTTGATTATCGGAGTCAGCCTGCTGCATCTCACCCAGACGCGCAACTCCGACCTGGGCTTCGCGCTGGCGTTCCCGTTCAGTTCCACGGCGCTGACGATTTCCGGTTTCGAGACGTTTGGCGACAATCAGTTTGCGACGCCCATCACGCTATTTCCAGATCTGCGCAATGAGGACAAATACCAGTTTCGCTACGACCTGACCCATCTGGTCGGAGGTCATACCGTGCGGGCCGGAGTCGACTTTATCCACGAGCCCGTTCTGAGCGGCGACTTTGCGTCGACGGCCGAGACTCTTGCCGCTTACGCGAATAACCCGACGTATTACGTGCAAAATCCTGGCGTTTTTGGCACGTTCAGCCCGCAGTGCGTCAACTTCACGGCTTCGGACGGCTCAACCTGCACGTACACGCCAGCCGGCGACGGCAGCTTCTCGCAGAATGTTCAGCGGCTTGCGTTTTACGGCGAGGATTCGTGGCAGGCGTCCCCGCGCCTCACGGTCAACTATGGCGTGCGCTATCAGACCACCTTCGGACTCTTCGAGGGCGAGGGGCGCACGCAACAGGACAACAACGCGACCATCACGCTGCGGGCGCTGGAGATTCCCATCCCAACGACTGTGCCGAAGGACTATCGCAAGCAAATCGCACCTCGGCTGGGCCTGACCTTTTTGCCAACGGGCAGCGAGAATACGGTGTTGCGCGCGGGGTTTGGTTTGTACTACGACGATCTGGCGCAGAACGGATGGGCTACCGCGTTTCAAGGCGTCAACAACAGCAACGCAGTGACGGGGCCATGCAGCCTGACAGGAGATCCGGGCAGCTATGCGCTGACGGGCAGCGGCTGTCTGCAGGGCGGCGCCGGAGGCACCGGAAATCTCATAGGATCGAACTATAAGACGCCCTATTCGATTCACATCACGGGGGGCGTGCAGCATGCGTTCAACCAGCACTGGCTGGCGAGCGCCGATTACACGCATGAGCAGGGGAACCATGGGTACCGCGCCTTTCCCTATACGAGCGGCCAGGATATTTTCACTCCGCTCATTTCGTTGTCGGATCCGAGTTACGCGGCCGACCAGACGAACGTGGTTCCCAACGTGAATGTCTTCCAGGCTGACAATCGCTCGAGCTACAACGCGCTGATGATGCATCTGCAGGCGAATGCACGCCGCTTCAATCTGGTCGCCAACTATACGTTCTCGAAGGCACAGACCTGGGGCTGCCTGCTCGGCGAACTGTTTGATTATGTGGATGGAGTCTGCGTCAATCCGAACTCAGGACAACTGGATGCTTTCGGACCCGGCGATTACGGTCCTTCGGGCGAAGATGTTCGCCATCGCTTTGTGCTGGCGGGGACGGTGCATGTCCCAGGCGGCTTCGAATTGAGCACCGTCAATCAACTGGAGAGCGCGCGCCCCATCACCATCACCACGGCGGACAACACTGCCCGCATTTTTGTTCAGTTGAACAACGGGGCGGTGAACTATACGAGTCTGGACGAATTTCGCGGTACGCCATACCTGCAATCGGACCTGCGCGTCACACGGCCGTTCCAGATCCACGACCGCTGGAATATCGATCCATTCGTCGAGTTCTTCAACATCTTCAACCGTAACAATCCGGGCGCGAACTTTGCGGTCAATGTCGTGCAGTTGCCGGTTCCCGCATCGGAGATGGCGCCCAATGCGAACGGGCAGACCGTCATCAGCCATGTTTGTCCCGGTGCGACGGCGGGCAATTGCACGCTGGCGGGCGCGGTGCCCCTTACCAGCCTGAAGCAACTGGAAATTCCTGAGGGCGGGTTGGGGGATTTCTTTGGACCCGGCACGACGGTGGGAATACCGTTCGCGGCGCAGTTGGGCGTTCGGGCGACCTTCTGAGAGACAGGGTTTAGGATGTAGGGGTCAGGGTGTAGAAAACTGCGGTTCTGGATGGGCGAGATTGGCTCTCGCCCTTTGCATTTGGGTGCAGGACAGTGGGCGCCGCGGGTGTGATCTACTGGAGCGGCCCGCCCCAGGCCAATCCTCACCGGGCGCCTGCGCATGGATGCGATGAATCGAAGCGACCCCGATTTGAGGAAACGCTGGACGCACATCCTGCCGGCGGTTTTCGTCACGTACAGCCTGGCGTATCTGGATCGCGCGAACTATGGATTCGGCGCGGCGGCGGGGCTGGCGAAGACGCTGCACATCAGCGGCTACCAGTCTTCGCTGCTGGGCGCGCTGTTTTTTCTGGGATACTTTTTGCCGCAGGTGCCGGCGATTGCGCTGATGCAGCGCACCAGCGCGCGGAAGATGATTTTCGGGGCGCTGGTGGCGTGGGGCGCGTTTGCGGCGCTGACGGGCGTGATCCGGACCTATTGGCTGCTGGTGGCGGACCGGTTGCTGCTGGGCGTGGCGGAGAGCTTTGTGTTTCCAGCGATGCTGATACTGCTGACGCGGTGGTTTACGCGCGCGGAGCGGTCGCGAGCGAACACGCTGATGATCCTTGGGAACCCGGTGACGGTGCTGTGGATGTCGGCGGCGACGGGCTACCTGATGGAGGCGATTGGGTGGCAATGGGGGTTCATTCTGGAGGGGCTGGCTTCGATTGCGTGGGGCCTGGTGTTTCTCATGGTGGTGCGCGACCGGCCGTCCGAGGCACCCTGGATGAGGCCGGAAGCTCGGGCGGAGCTTGAGCAGGAACTGGAGCGCGAGCAGGGACTGGTACCGCGGATGGCTGGACTGGGCGTGGCCTTCCGGCAGAAGAATGTGGCGCGGCTGTGCGTCAATTATTTCTTCTGGAGCCTGGGCGTTTATGGGTTCGTGATCTGGCTGCCGGTGGTCATCCGCAACGCGACGGGCGCGGCGATGGGCAGAACAGGGCTGCTGAGCGCTGCTCCGTATCTGGCGGCGGTGGTGCTGATGCTGGCGGTGTCGCATGTCTCCGACCGGAGCGGGCGGCGGCGCGAGTTTGTGTGGCCGTGCCTGGTGGTGGCAGGCTTGGCGCTGGCGGGTTCGTACTTCAGTTTGGGGCGATCGTTTCCGCTGGCGTTTGCGTGCCTGATTGTGGCGGGGAGTTGCATGTATGCGCCCTATGGGCCGTATTTCGCGATGGTGCCGGAGTTGCTGCCGCGCAATGTGGCGGGCGAGACGATCGCGCTGATTAACTGCTGTGGGGCGCTGGGAGGATTCTTTGGGACAGAATTGGTGGGTGTGCTGCAGACGTACACGGGGAGTTCGCAGGCGGGGTTTCTGCTGATGTCGGTGGCGGTGATTTTTTCGGGATTGTTGCTGGTGGGCATGAAAGATCAGAGCGCAGAGCTCACAAACGGCCAGCTAAAAAGCGGTTAGCTATGGAGCGGTCAGCGACGAAGCGGCTGGTGTGCAAGTCAGCGGAGGGTGCGGAGTTGGGATGGCGTTAATCGGCGTCGAGAGTGTTTTGGAAACGCGCGGAATGGATTTGCGGGGCGTGGTGACACATGCCGCGGGTCCGGCGGGCTCGTTGTTGCTGACGCCGGAGATGCTGCTGACGGAGCCTTCGGGGAATCTGTTTGGGCTGAGCCAGGATGTGGGCATGGGGTGGGAGGCGGCGCGGCTGGGCGGGCCGGAAGTGCTGATCCTGAGCACGCATGGCGGATTGCGCGCGGCGGATGGGACGCCGATTGCGCTGGGCTTCCACACCGGGCACTGGGAGGTGGGATTGCTGGTGGCGGAGGCGGCGCGCGCGCTGAAGGGGATGGGGGCGGTGCCGTTTGCGGGGGCGGTGACCGATCCATGCGACGGGCGGACGCAGGGAACGGCGGGGATGCTGGACTCGCTGCCGTATAGAAATGATGCGGCGATGGTGTTGCGGCGGCTGATGCGGTCGCTGCCCACGCGGGCGGGGGTGCTGGGCGTGGCCACGTGCGACAAGGGATTGCCGGCAATGCTGATGGCGCTGGCGTCGTCGGGCGCGCTGCCGTCGGTGCTGGTGCCGGGGGGCGTGACGCTGCTGCCGGAGAGCGGCGAAGACGCGGGTCAGGTGCAGACGATTGGCGCGCGGTTTGCGCAGGGACAGATTTCGCTGGATTATGCGGCGGAGGTGGGTTGCCGGGCGTGTGCGAGTCCGGGCGGAGGCTGCCAGTTTCTGGGGACGGCGGCGACCAGCCAGGTGGTGGCGGAGGCTCTGGGGCTGGCGCTGCCGCACACGGCACTGGCTCCGTCGGGGCAGCCCGTGTGGCTGGATGCGGCGGCCCGGTCGGCGGGGGCGTTGCTGCGGTTGCGCGAACTGAAGGTGGGGACGCAGGACATCCTGACCGATGCGGCTTTTGCGAACGCGATGGTGGTCTACGCGGCGTTTGGCGGGTCGACGAATCTGCTGCTGCATGTGCCGGCGATTGCGCATGCGGCGGGGCGGAAACGGCCGAGCGTGGATGACTGGATGCGGGTGAACCGCGAGGTTCCGCGGCTGGTGGACGCGCTGCCGAATGGGCCGCGGGGATTTGCGACGGTGCAGGTGTTTCTGGCGGGCGGCGTGCCGGAGGTGATGCTGCATCTGCGACGCGCGGGGTTGCTGGATACGCAGGCGATGACCGCGGCCGGCGTGACGCTGGGTGCGTGCCTTGACTGGTGGGAGCAGAGCGAACGGCGGCGCGCGCTGAGAGAAAATTTGCGGGAGCGGGATGGGATCGATGCGGACGAGGTGATTATGAGCCCGGATCGGGCGCGGGAGCGGGGGCTGACGTCGACGGTGTGCTTTCCGGTGGGGAACCTGGCGCCGGAGGGATCGGTGGTGAAGAGCACGGCCATCGACGCGGGGCTGATCGATGCGGAGGGAGTTTTTTATCATCGCGGGCCGGCGTGGGTGTTTACGCTGGAGAGCAATGCGATTGCGGCGATTAAAGCGGGCGCCATTGCCGCCGGCGATGTGATGGTGCTGATTTGCAGCGGGCCCCGAGGCGCAGGGATGCAGGAGATTTATCAGATTACGGCTGCGTTGAAGGCGCTGCCTCACTGTAAGCACGTCGCGCTGCTGACGGATGGGCGCTTCAGCGGCGTCTCGACGGGAGCGTGCATCGGGCATATTTCGCCGGAGGCGCTGGCGGGCGGGCCGATTGGCAGGATATTGGATGGGGATGCGATTGAGATTCGCATCGACCGGACGCAAATGAGCGCCAGCGTGCATCTGGTGGGGGAGAAAGGCGAAGATTTCGAATCGGAGGAAGGTGCGCGCCGTCTCGCCGCGCGCCGTCCGCGGCCCGATCTGCATCCGCATCCGGATCTGCCGGACGACACGCGGTTGTGGGCGGCGTTGGTGGAGGCGAGCGGGGGCGCTTGGGGCGGATGCGTGTATGACGTGGAGAGGATTGCGCAGAAACTGGCGCCCGAGGCGAAGCCCTCAGGGGCTCAAGCCCCTCCATTTTTGGATGATTCCCGGCACGGCTGAAGCCGTGCCCCTTCAAAGCAAATCGGGGAGGATTGTGTGATTTTGTATCGGACGAAGGATGGATGGGTGGTGGAAGAGGCGGGGCGGTTCAATCCCGTGGAGGAGCGGTCGCTGGACGATTTGCTGGCGCGCGAGGACCTCGAGGACTATCTTGCGTCGCGGCTGACGGCGGGCGCCACCGCGGCGGGGACACTGCGTGCCGAGGATTTGCTGGCTCCAGTCGGAACCCAGGAGGTTTGGGCGGCGGGCGTGACCTATCTGCGCAGCCGGGCGGCGCGCATGGAGGAGTCGAAGGACGCGGGGGGCGGGGATTTCTACGATCGCGTGTATTCGGCGGAACGGCCGGAGTTGTTTTTCAAGTCGCAGGCGCACAAGGTGGTGGGGCCGGGAGCGACGGTGGGGTTGCGCAGCGATGCGCGGTGGTCGGTGCCGGAGCCGGAACTGGTGCTGGTGATCGATCCGCGGGGGCAGATTGCGGGCTACACCATCGGCAACGATATGAGTTCGCGGGATATCGAGGGGCAGAATCCGCTGTACCTGCCGCAGGCGAAGATTTACAACCGCAGCTGCGCGATGGGGCCGGGGATTCTGGTGCGGCGCGAGGCACTGCCGCCGACGACGCGGATCTCGATTTCGATGGAGCGCGGGGGCGCGGCGGCGTTTGCGGGCGAGACGACGCTGGCGCAGATGAAACGCAAGCCGGAAGAGCTGGTGGAGTACCTCTATCGCGATCAGACATTTCCGCAGGGGGCGTTTCTGTTTACCGGAACGGGCATCGTTCCCCCCGATTCCTTTACGCTGGAGAGAGGCGATGTGGTCTGGATTGGGATTGACGGCATCGGCATGCTGGTGAATCCGGTCGCCTGACGCGGCGATCTAACGAGAAGGAGTAAACGATGCAGACGGCAGTGGCGACAGCGAAGGTATGGATTGGCGGAGAGTGGCGGGATTCGGACACCGAAGGGGTGTTTGAGCCGGAGAATCCGGCGACGGGCGAAAAGCTGGGTCGGGAATTTCCGGTCAGCCGGTGGAGCGACTGCGACCACGCGCTCACCGCTGCGGTGGAAGCGGCGCATGCGCTGGAAAAGGTCGCGCCGGAGAAGATTGCCGCGTTCCTCGAAGCCTACGCCCAGGAACTGGAATCGGACGCCGCTGCGATTGTGGAGGCGGCGCATGAGGAAACGGCGCTGCCCGCTTCTCCGCGGCTGAAAGATGTGGAATTACCGCGAACGATCGACCAGCTGCGTCAGGCAGCGGCGGCCGCGCGGCAGGGGACGTGGCGGAGGCCGGTGATCGACAAGGCGAAGAATCTGCGCTCGGGCTTTGCGCCGATTGGGCCGGTGGTGGTGTTTGGGCCGAATAATTTTCCGTTCGCCTTCAACGGGGTGAGTGGCGGCGATTTCGCGGCGGCGATTGCGGCGGGGAATCCGGTGATCGCCAAGGCGCACCCGCTGCATGCCTACACCTCGCAGCGGATGGCCGAGGCCGCGGCTCGGGCGCTGAAAAGCACAGGCTTGCCGCCGGCGACCGTGCAGATGATCTACAAGCTGAACCATGAAAACGGCGCGCGGCTGGTGAGCGATCCGCGCATTGGAGCGGTGGGGTTCACGGGCAGCAAGGGCGCGGGGCTGACCCTGAAGCACGCGGCGGACACCGCGGGCAAGCCGATCTATCTGGAGATGTCGAGCCTGAACCCGGTGGTGTTTTTGCCGGAGGGCTTGCAGGAGAACGCGCAGAAGTGGGGGAAGGAACTGGCCGAGAGCTGCATGATGGGATGCGGACAGTTCTGCACGCGTCCGAATCTGGCGCTGATTGTCGGTGGCGATGCGGCCGAAACATTTCTGCGCGAAGCGGCGGCGACTTTCGAGAGCCGCGAGTCGCACGCCTTGTTGTCGGCGAGCGGACGCAAACAACTGCATGAGTCCATTGAGGCGCTGCAGAGCGCCGGCGCGCAGCTGGTGACGGGCGGAAAGAATCTGCCGGGCCCTGGATACCGGTATGCGAACACGTTGCTGCGGGTTTCCGGTAAGGGCTTTCTGGCGGCGGCGGAGGAACTGCAGCGAGAGGCGTTCGGCAACGAAGTGATGGTGGTTGTGGCTGCCGATGAAGCCGAGTTGCTGCAGGTGCTCGAGCATCTGGAAGGGCAACTGACGGGCACGGTGTATTCCGCCGTGTCGGGCGCCGACGATGCGCTCTACGCGCGAATTGAGCCTGTACTGCGGCGGCGTGTGGGGCGGCTTTTGAACGACAAGATGCCCACTGGCGTGGCTGTGAGCCCGGCCATGAATCATGGCGGACCGTTCCCGGCAACCGGGCATCCCGGCTTCACGGCGGTGGGGCTTCCCGCGGCGATTGCGCGGTTCACGGCTCTGCAATGCTACGACCATGTGCGGGAGGATCGGCTGCCAGAATACCTGAAGGGGTAGGGTGTGGGGATCAGGGTATAGGGTTTAGGGGGTAGGGGCGCGAAACCGCGGGCCGGTGGGTGGCGTGCGGTCATGGCGAGAGACTTTTTGCGGGCAGTTGGCGGGAAAAGCAGAGAAGGCTGCCAGTAGCGAAGCACAATTCCGCGTCTAAGAAAGCTGTGATGATGGAATTCCATATTTCGCGCGACGCTCGCGACCGGTACCAGGTCAGCGATGCGCTTTTCAATTTCGTAGGCAATGTCATCTTCGGAAATCTCGCCGAATGCCGGCAACTGGCGTGGCGGATGAGCGAAGCGCGGGATAAAAACGCGCCGGTCCAGCCGGGTGCGCTGTTCGCGATGGGACTGATCGACGAGATCAGCCATGCGGTGGTCGCGCAGTACCGGAAGAGCCGTGATCCGGAAGTGACCGGGGCGGCGTTGCAGTGGTTTGCCGGACGCGTCGGCGAGGAGAATGTCGAGCGGCTGCTGCGCGGCTTTGTGGAAGAGTTTCCCAATGTCGCGGTCTATCGCGGCGAAACGAAGCTCGACGAATGGCTCAAGGGGTCGACGGATGGATTGCAGCATCGCGAGGCGGTGCTGGAAGAGATGATGCTGCTGTGGCTGGCGAATCAGAATCCAGCGTTTGGGACGTTCAAAGAGCTTTACGACGATCAGAAACTGGCGCGGAGCACCGCCTACAAAGAAGTGACGTTGGAGCTGCGCACCTATTTTGCGACGCGTCCGGAGACCGGGATGGGCCGCGGTAATTTGCTGGACCTGCTGCGCGCGCCGATGGAGGCGTCGCCGGATTCGCTGACGGGGCAACTGGCGTGGATCCGGCAGAATTGGTCGCACGTGATCGGCGAGAGCCTGAGCAAGGTGCTGCTGGCGACGGACGTGCTGAAGGAAGAAGAAATCGCGGTGTGGATGCGGTTTCATCCGCCGTCGGAGCATCGGCATCACGATCCCTTGGAGATGGGCAAGGGCGTGTACGACGTGCCGACCTTCTCGCGCGAGGGCAGCGCGGCCGGCAGCGTCGACGTGGAGTACGAGCGGTTCAGTCCCGACGTGGAGTGGATGCCGAACGTCGTGATGATTGCGAAGAGCTCGTACGTTTGGCTGGCGCAATTGTCGCGGCAATACGGGCGCGCCATTGAGCGGCTCGATCAGATTCCGGACGAGGAACTGGAGTTGCTGGCGAAGCGTGGGCTGAATGCGCTGTGGCTGATTGGCGTGTGGGAGCGCAGTCGGGCCTCGCAAACGATCAAGCGCATGCGCGGGCAGGCGGATGCCGTGGCCTCGGCGTATTCGCTCGACAGCTATCGCATCGCGGACGATCTGGGCGGGGATTACGCGTACCGGAACTTGCGGGAACGCGCGGCGCGCTACGGGGTCCGGCTGGCCAGCGACATGGTGCCGAATCATATGGGCATCGATTCGCCGTGGGTGGTAGAGCATCCGGAGTGGTTTTTGTCGCGGGGAGACTCGCCGTATCCGGCGTATCGATTCGAAGGGCCGGACTTGTCGCATGACGGGCGCGTCGAGATCAAGATTGAGGATCACTACTACGACCAGACGGACGCGGCGGTGGTGTTCCGGCGGAAAGACAACGGGAGCGGGCACGTCGAGTTCGTGTATCACGGCAACGATGGGACGAGCTTTCCGTGGAACGATACGGCGCAACTGAATTATCTGCGCGCGGATGTGCGGGAGCAGGTGATTCAGACCATCCTGCATGTGGCGCGGCTGTTTCCGATTATCCGGTTCGACGCCGCGATGACGCTGGCGCGGCGGCATGTGCAGAGGCTTTGGTTTCCTCTGCCGGGGAGCGGCGGGTCGATTCCGTCCAGGGCTGAATTTGCCATGACGCAGGAGCAGTTCGACGCAGCGATGCCGCATGAGTTCTGGCGCGAGGTGGTGGATCGCGTGGCGGCGGAGGTGCCGGGAACGCTGCTGCTGGCAGAGGCGTTCTGGCTGATGGAGGGATATTTCGTCCGCACGCTGGGCATGCATCGCGTGTACAACAGCGCGTTCATGAACATGATGCGCGACGAGGAGAACGCGAAGTATCGGTCGGTGATCAAGAACACGATCGAGTTCGATCCGGACATTCTGAAGCGCTACGTGAACTTCATGAGCAATCCGGACGAGCGGACGGCGATCGATCAGTTCGGGACCGGCGATAAATATTTCGGCGTGTGCACCATGATGGCGACGCTGCCGGGGCTGCCGATGTTTGGGCACGGGCAGATTGAGGCCTTCACCGAGAAGTACGGGATGGAGTACAAGCGGCCGCGGTATGAGGAGACGCCGAACGCGCATTTGGTGGAGCGGCACCAACGGGAGATTGCGCCGCTTCTGAAGAACCGCAGGGTCTTCGCCGAGAGCGAGCACTTTTGGTTGTTCGACCTGTGGAAGGAAGACGGCAGCGTGGATGAGAACGTCTTCGCGTGGTCGAATCGGCTGGGCGACGAGCGGGCGCTGGTGATTTACCACAACAAATATGCGAGCACGGCGGGGACGCTGCATGGATCGGCGGCCAAAGCGGACAAGACGACAGGCGGCTTGTCGCGGGTGCAGATTCACGAAGCGCTCGGCTTGCCGGGGGACGCGCAGGCGCTGCTGGCTTATCAAGACAATGCGAACGGGCTGCATTATCTGCGCAGGGCGCGGGAGATCCGGGAGCGCGGGCTGTTTTTGCGGCTGGGCGCGTATCAATATCACGCGCTGCACAACTGGCGGGAACTGCGGTCGACGGACGATGCGCCGTGGGATGCGCTGTGCGCGGATCTGAATGGGACGGGCGTATGGAGTCTGGACGAGGCGCTGGAGAAATTTAAGCTGCGGCCTGTGCATGCGGCGCTGCGGCGCGCGCTGGATGCGGATTTGCTGCGGTGCTACTCGGATTTGGCGGGCGCGGAAAGCGACAGCGTCGATGGGAAACTGGTGTCGCGCGCGAGCCAGGCTCCGTGTGGACGCGAGGAGACGCTGGATTCGCTGACGAAGCGCGCGAACCGGTTCTTCCGCGAAGCACTGGCGGCGCTGAAAGTGGCGAAGGCTGCGGGTGCCGCGGAGATACCGAGCGTGGAGGCAAGCAAAGATGCAAGCCTAGTCGAGGGAGCGACGAACGGCCTGCAGGCCCCTTCGGGGGCGGAGCAGAGGGATTCGGCGGGAGCCACCGCACCGTTCGCCGAGGAGCAGAAGAAATATCGGGAGTTGCTGGAGGCGGCGGCGCATGTTCCTGGGCTGGAGAGGTTGTGCGCGCATACCTGGCCGCCGGATGCGCGGGCGGTGCTGCCGAGCGACAGTCCAACGGTCACCGCGGCGGCGGTGTGGTCGCCGCTGGCGGCCTGGTGCCTGATCAGCGCGCTTGCCGATTTGTTGCCGGCGGAGATGGATCGCGGGGAAGCCTTCGACAGGCTGTATCTGCGCTCGGTGCTGGCGGAGGTATTTCATCCGGTGGGACTGGACGGCGAATCTGGATTTCGCGCGGCGGCGCGGGTGCGCCTGCTGATTGCCGAGGCGTCGGCCGCGACGGAGGCAAAAGGACGCGCGTGGGACGATCCCGATATCGCCTGGCTGACGGGCCTGCACAAAGCCGAGGAGCATCGCTACTTCAATAAGGAAGCGCACGAACAGCTGGTTTGGTGGCAGATGCTGCCGCGGCTGGTGGCTCTGGCGGCGAAAGATCCTGCGGGGAAGTCGCCGGCGACGCGTAAGGCTGTGGCGGAGATTGCGACGGAGGGCGAACAGGCCGCCCAGGCTGCGAAGATCGCCGGCTACCGGCTCGACAAGCTGCTGCGGGGACCCGTGGCCGAGACCGCCGCGGTGATCGCGGAGGATCCGCTGGCGGAGTCTGTGATTACGGCCGATGGGCAGATGAGTGGCGGCGATGCGGAAACGGCGGACGCGGAGACGGCGCCGGTTACCGAGAAGGTGTAGCGCCGGGCGGGTCCGCTAGTCGGCGCGGAGAGCTTCCATGGGATTGACGCGGGAGGCGCGGCGCGCGGGGAAATACGCGGCGAGCATGCCGCTGAGGAAGAGCAGGACGGCGGCGAAGGCGAGCGTCCAGCCATCATGGGCATTGACGCCGTAGAGGAATCCGCGGAGCAGGCGGCCGGAGGCGAGCGCGAGCGCCGATCCGGCGACCACGCCGATGCCGAGCATGAGGCCCGCCTGGCGCAGCACCAGCCACAGCAGATTGGCGCGGCGCGCTCCGAGCGCGATGCGCACGCCCATTTCTCGAGTGCGCTGGGTGACGACGTAGGCCAGCAGTCCATAGAGTCCCGCGACGCAGAGCAGGAGTGCCGAGGAGCCGAAGATTTCCAGCAGGTGCGCGGCGAGGCGCTGGCTGCCGTAGGAGTCTTCGACGATCTGGTCCATGGTGGTGATGGTGGCGCCGGCGAGTTCGGGGCTGGCCTGGCGCAAGACGCCGCGCAGTTCCGGAATGAACTCGGAAGTGGGGCGGCCGGTGCGGACGGCGAGGTCCATGGCGATGCCTTCGAGGACGGGGTAGAAGGTGGCGTCAGGAGTGATTTGCGGGATGGCGATCTCGACTTCGGGCATGGAAGGATCGGCGACGCCGGCCTGATGCGTGTCTTCAAGGATGCCGACGATGTGGGTGGGAGCATTTTTCCGCAGATTCAGGAGCTTGCTGCCGAGGATGGCGTTCGGGTTGTGCTTATCCGGCGAATACAGGCGGGCGAAGGCCTGATTGACGACGACCACCGGCTGCGAAGTGGCTGTGTCCTGCGCGTCGAAATAGCGGCCGGCGACCATGTGGAAGCCGAAGACGCGCTGCACATCGGGGCTGATCGCCTTGAGGAACGCGACGATGGCGTAGCCGTTCATCTGCATCTGGAAATGGATGGTGAAGGTGGCGCCGAGCGGGACGACGCTCATGAGGCCAGCGCTTTCGACGCCAGGCAGATGCTGGGCCCGTTCGAGCAACGGCGCGTAGAGTTCCTGGGTCATGTTGCGCCCGGCGAATCGGAACGAGGGGATGTCGAGATTCGCGACGACGATGTGGTCGGTGCGGTAGCCGAGCGGGACATGGCGCAGCGAATAGATGGTGCGCAGGAGAAGACCGCAGCCGACGAGCAGCGTGAGCGACATAGCGACTTCGATGGAGACGAGCGCGCCGCGCATGCGGTGATGGCGACGTCCGGTGCCGGTTTGCAGGCCGCCCTGCTTGAGCGCGGGCTCGATGGGCGCGCGCACTGCGACGAGGGCAGGCCATGCAGTCGACATCAGCGCGGAAACGACGGTGAGGCCGAGCAGCGCCAGGAGAATCCACGCATCGGGCGTGGCGGGAGCGGGCAGCGGAAGATGGCGCGTGATTTCGCTGGACAGCAGCCGAACGGATGCGAACGCGAGGCCAGCGCCTGCGATACCGGCAACGCCGCTGAGCACGAGGCCCTCCACCAGCATTTGTTGCGCGACGCGCCAGCGGCTGGCGCCGAGCGCACCACGCATAGCGATTTCGCGCTGACGGGCGGTGCTGCGGGCCAGCAGGAGATTGGTGACATTGACGGCCGCGATGAGCCACAGAGTTCCGGCGGCGGCCAGCAGCGCGAGCAACGCTTTGCGCAGGTCGGCGTCGACGAGCGTGTCCGTATAGCGTTCGAGCAATATCTGGCCGTATTGCGCGCGGTCGTCGGGATCGGTGTATTGGGCGGCGACGCGCTTCTGGATGGTTGCCATTTCGGCGGTGGCTGCCGAGGGGCGCACGCCGGGACGCAGGCGCGCGATGACGGAGTAGCGATCCGCGTTCCAGGTACGGTCCTTGTCGCGGTCGCCGAGCTGATGACCGATCCAAACCTGGGGGCTGGAGCTGGAGGTTTTCTCGGGATAGCGGAAGCCCGGCGGCATGACGCCGGCGACGCTGTAGAGCTTGTTATTGATTTTGACCGTGCGGCCCAGGATGTTTTTGTCGCCGCCGAAGCCTTCTCTCCATACCGCGTCGCTCAGCACGATGAGCCCGGCGTTTTTGCTGGCGGCAAAGCTGGGCTTCTCGGGAATGAAGCCGCGGCCGAGGCGAGGCTGCACGCCGAGGGTGTCCAACAGATTCGAGCTGACGATCTCGCCATTGACCTCGAGGAAAGCGGTTTTGCCTTCGAGGTAATTGCGGCCCCCCAGGCCCTCGGAGAAGGCGATCTGCTGGAAGGAGTGAGACTGGTCGATCCATTGCTGGAGATCGAGCCAGGGCGCCTGCGAGTCCCCGGTCTTGCCGTCGGTCTCAGAGAGCAGGACGAGGCGTGACGGATCGCGGTACGAAACGGGTTGCAGGAGGACGTGATCGACGACGGTGAACATGGCCGCGGCCGCGGCAATGCCGAGCGCCAGGGTTCCGATGACGGTAGCGGCAAAGCCGGGCGAGCGGCGGATCTGGCGCAGGGCGTAACGGAAATCCTGGCCGAGGCGTTCGAGGAAGAGCCATCCCCAGGCCTGGCGGGTGACGTCTTTGGCGAGGGCGGCGTTGCCCAGTTCGCGCTCGGCCGCAGCGCGGGCTGCCGGCTCCGATTCGCCGCGAGCGACGCGGTCGGCGATGGCCATGCGCAGGTGGGCTTCGAGCTCTGCATCCAGATCGGCTTTGCGGCGATCGAAACTAAACCAACGGCGATTCATGAGGGCCTCCTGGGTTCCGGAGTGTTGATCAGACTTCGAGAACGGAAGAGATTGCCGCCACCATCGTGTCCCATTTGGAGCGGTCGCGGGCGAGTTGTTTTCGGCCTTCGGCGGTGATTCGATAAAAGCGGGCGCGCTGGTTTTGCTCGGTCATCTTCCATTCGGCAGCAACCCACTTTTGCCGCTCCATGCGATGCAGCGCGGGGTAGAGCGAGCCCGTCTCCACCTGAAGGACGTCACCGGAGCGCGTACGCAGGGCCTGGGTGATGGCGTAGCCGTGCTGCGGTCCCCACTGGAGGGTTTGCAGGACGAGCATGTCGAGGGTGCCCTGGAGCAGCTCGACGCGATTCTGATACTCGGCATCTTTTCGATTCCGCATGTTGTAGACACTCTACATCCTGGAGGGGGTAGATTGTCTACACGGTTGCGTTTCGTCCGGCTGCGGAGGCATGGTGGACTGAACCGGCGCGTTGCTGGGCGTGACCGAGATCGCGGACGGCGAACCACCGCGCTCGGGATCAGGAAACTCGGAGCGGACAACGATGCGGGACAAGGAAGACGCGGTTTCCCGGCGGAGCTTTCTCGAGGGCATGGTCGCGACCGGGGTGGCTGCACAACTGGCTCCCCTGGCTGCGCAGGCGGGCGCTGCGGCAAGCTTTCGTCCGAATATCGTCTACCTTCACTCGCACGATTCGGGGCGATACCTGGAGCCCTATGGCGCAGCGGCGCCGACGCCGCATTTGGCGCGCCTGGCGGAGCAGGGAACGCTTTTCCGCAATGCGTTCAGCGCCGCGCCTACCTGTTCGCCGAGCCGCGCGGCTTTGCTGACCGGCATGTGCGCGCACAGCAATGGGATGGTGGGCCTGGCCAATCGGGGATTCGTGCTCAATGATTATCGGAAAGTGATGGTGCACACGCTGCGGGCTGCCGGGTATACCTCCGTGCTGGGAGGCTTGCAGCACATTGCGAATGACCCCACAGTGATTGGGTACGACCACATTCTTCAGCAGGAAAAACTGAGTGCCGTATATGTCGCGCCGGCCGCTGCTGCGTTTTTGGACAGTCGTCCAGCGGGGCCATTTTTCCTGGACGTTGGATTTTTCGAGACGCATCGCGAGTTTCCGGAGGCGACGGCGGAAGACAATGCGGACTACTGCGCGCTGCCGCGGCCGATCCCCGATACACCGGTGACGCGCGGCGATTTTGCGCGGTTCCGCGCGAGCGCGCGGGTGATGGACGCGGGGGCCGGACAAGTGCTGGAGGCCCTGGAGCGCAACGGGTACGCGGAGAACACGCTGGTGCTGAGCACGACCGATCATGGGATCGCGTTTCCGCGGATGAAATGCGATCTGACGGACGATGGCTGGGGCGTGTCCATGATGATGCGCGGGCCGCGCATTGCGGCGGGGGCGGTTTGCGATGCGCTCATCTCGCAGCTCGATATTTTTCCGACTTTTTGCGATTACCTGGGAATCGAGCGGCCTGCCTGGCTCGAGGGGAAGTCGTTCCTGCCGGTGCTGGCGGGACAGACGGCGGAGATCAACGAAGAAGTCTTCGCGGAAGTGAACTATCACGCGTCGTATGAACCGAAGCGCGCGGTGCGCACGACGCGATGGAAATACATCCGGCGTTATGGGGACCGGAAGACGCCCGTTCTGCCCAACTGCGACGACAGTCCGAGCAAGAGTGAGTGGCTCCGGGCGGGCTGGGGCAGGCAGATTCTGGATCAGGAAGGCTTGTACGACCTGGTCTTCGATCCGACGGAGCACGCGAACCTGATCCATGACCCCGGACACCGCGAGATCGCGGATCAGATGCGCGGGCGGTTGCGGCGGTGGATGGAAGCGACCAACGATCCGCTGCTGCACGGCCGGGTGGCGGCTCCGGCCGGGGCGGTGGTGAACGATCCCCGGGAGATATCTCCGCGGGAAGCGACCGAGCCTGCCGATACGCGGTGAACCGCCCTGGACCGCCGGCGGCGCGGGTCCTCAGCGATCCGGGCGTGCGGGAATTCCGAGACCCACAGCGGCGAGGATGGACTGGAACTCGGGATTCGCGTGGAGCGAGTTGTAGGCGGGGAGGACGGCCATGCCGGGGACCGCGCCGTCGAGAGCGGCGATGCAGGCGCGGATGGCGGCCAGCGCCTGCTGCGGCTGGTCGGCCTGGGCGTACCACTCGGCGGGGAAGAAGTCATTGCCGGCACGGATACGATATCCAGTGCGAATACCGCAACGACTGCTCTTACGCTCACTGTGCAGTAAGGAAATGGCAGAAACGCGATGAGGAGAGCGGCGAGGCAGGAATAGCCGCCGGGGGAGCCCCGCGCACCGCCGGATCGGGAGGGAGAGGCGGAGCGACTCCGATGGGGGGAGCCGCTCCGCTGTACGCCGGCGCCGAGTGCGGCGGTTACTGGACGGTGACCGTGATGGTGCGAACGGCCGAGGGATTGTAGTTGGGTGCGATGGCGATAAATTTCAACGTCGCGCTCGCAGTGAAGGTGATGGGGCCGGTGTATTGGGTGGAGGCGGCGGTGGGGGTTGCGCCGTTGGTGGTGTAATACACCGTCGCTCCGGTCGTCGCTTCGGCAATCGATATCATTTGTGTGGCGGCCGGCGTGGCTGCGGCCGGCAGGGTGAGCGTGTAGACCGCGGTAGCCACGGCGGATGCCGCGTAGCCAGGCGCGACCGCGATTGCCTTGAGCGTCGTGCCGGTCGTGGTCACCGGAATCGGGGCGCTGTACACCTTCGAGGCGGTGGTGGGGGTTGTGCCGTCGGTCGTGTAGTAGATCGCGGCGCCGTGGGTTGTGTCGGCGAGGGTCACGGTTTGTGCGGTGGCGTAGGTCCCGCCAGGCGGGGTGAAGGTGGGCAGCGCCGCAGTGGCCGTGGTGGTCACGGTGAGGGTAATCGGGACGACCAGGCCCTGATCGCCCGCGGCGGAGGTGAAGATGACCTCGCCCACATACGAGCCGGCTGCCAGGGTGGTCACAGGGGCGACCGCCGCCTGGACCGAATCAGGCGTGTCGATACCGTAGCCATAGGAACTGGGCGTGATGGTGAGCCACGCGCCGCCGTTGGCGCTGGCTCCCAGACCGTAGAAAGTGAAGTTGGCGGCGGTGCTGGCGACATTCAGTAACTGGTAGGCGGGATTGCTCCCGTTATAGGGCTTGCTGAAGTGCAGGCCAGGCAGGGGCTCAAATACATTGGCGCCTACCACCACCTGTACGGGAATCGTTTCTCGACTGCTGCCCGCTTTGAGCAGAATTTGTCCGTTGAAGATGCCGGCAACCAGCCCCTTGCCGGGCAGATTGGCCGAGGTGATCGATGCGGACGGATTGGAGGGCGCGGTTCCGCTGAGTTTCGAGAGGGTCAGCCATGCGCCGCCGTCCGAGGTTTCGACGGTGGCGGTCCAGTCCATCGTACCCGTGCCGGCATTGCGGATCGCAATGGGCTGGGCCGCTGGAGTGGCTCCCGAAGGAGTCTGGAAGAAGCTGACCCCGCCGGCCATGTCGTCAAAGTAACTGGTTGCGGGCGCGTTGATTTTGAGGGTCACCGGAATGACCATGGAGGGACTGCCGGCCGCGGCGGTGACAATGATCTGCGCAGAATAGGTTCCTGCCGCGAGGGTCGCGGCCGGGCTTACTTTGACGATCAGGTTCTGCGGTGTGGAGAGGCCGTAGCCGTAAGAACTGGGATTGATCTGCAGCCAGCTGCCTCCGGTGGAGTTGGCGACCGACGCGATGAAGGTAAACGCCGAGCCGGTGCTGGTCACGTTGATGAGTTGTGGCAGGGGGCTGGCTCCGCCGTGGGTCATATTGAAGTCGAGCGCATTGACCTGACGGAAGACGGAGGCCCCGACCACCATGCTGACCGGAATGGTGACGCGGTCGGTGGGGGTCTGGAGGATGACCTGGCCGGTAAAGGTTCCGGCGGTGACCCCGCCTCCAGGAAGTTTGGAGGGAATGACGCTGACCTGGGGAACAGCGGGAGCCGTGCCCGTGGCCGGAGAGATGGCGAGCCATGCGCCGCCGTCCGCGGTGCTGAATGAGGCGGTCCACGTCAGCGTGCCGGTGCCGGCATTGCGGACCTCGATCGCCTGAGCCGGCGGGGCGAGACCCGCCGTGACCATGGAGAAGCTCAATGCGCCGGGGAGCGAATCAAAGAAGGGCGCGGTTTTCGCTGCGATGGTGAGGGTCACGGGAACGGTCATGGTCTGCGTGCCGTCGGCCGATGCCAGAACGATCTGCGCGGAGTAGGTTCCGGCAGCCAGCGTGACAGCCGGATTCGCAGTGACGACGATGGCTTCGGGAGTGCTGATGCCATAGCCGTAGGCGCTGGGCGCGATGGTGAGCCAGTTGCCGCCGGTGGAGCTGGCCACCGATCCGAGGAAGGTGAAATTCGTTCCCGTGCTGGCCACGGTGATGACCTGAGGCAGGGGGTTCGCTCCGCCGTACGTCATGGTGAAGTTCAGCGGATCAAGCTGCCGGAAGACATTGGCGCCGACAACCATGCTGACCGGCACGGTCACGGTGGCGCCGTCGAATTTGAGGATTACCTGGCCGCTGAAGGTTCCGGCGACCAGTCCGCCGCCGGGCAGGTTCGCGGGCTTGACGCTGACGGTGGGGTTGGAAGGAGCGGTTCCGCTGGCCGCGGAGATGGTCAGCCAATCTCCGCCATCCGAGGTAATCGTCGTGGCTGTCCAGTCCAATGTGCCGGCGCCCGCATTGCGAATGGGCAGCACCTGCGCGGGCGGCGGATTGCCCTTGGTGAGCATGCTGAAGGTCATCTGGCCGGGGAGCGCGTCGAAGAAGGTGTCGGTCGGCGCGGCGATCACCAGGGTCACGGGAATGTCGAGCACCTGCGTGCCATCTTCGGACTTAACAACCACTTCCGACGAATAGGTTCCCTCCGTGAGGGTGACGTCCGGATTGACGCTGACGGTAATCGAAGACGGCGTATCGATGCCGTACCCGTAGGCGCTGGGGCTGATCTGGAGCCAGTTGCCGCCGGTGGAGTTAATGGCAACCGCGTTGAAGGTGAAATTTGTTCCGGTGCTGGCGATGGTGATGACCTGCGGCAAGGGATTGGCGCCGCCGAAAACCTTGGTGAAGCTAAGCGGATTGACCTGGCGGAACGCGTTGGCGCCCACCGTGAAACTCACCGGCACCGACACGAAGCCGGTGGCGTTCTGCAACAGGACCTGGCCTACAAAGGATCCCGCGACCTGGCCGCCGTTGGGAAGATTTGCGGGGTTCACGGTGACGGAAATGTCGTTGGGCGCGGTTCCGGCGCCTTGCGACAGGGTCAGCCAGGCGCCACCGTCGGCGGTGCTCACGGTCGAACTCCAGGTAAGTGTGCCGGCGCCTGCATTCCGAATCTGCACGGCCTGCGCAGGGGGAGTGTCGCCGTCGGTCTGCATGGAGTAGTTGAGGGAGCCGGCGATCTGGTCGAAGTACGCCGACGTATCGGCATTGATCACGAGGGTTACCGGAATGCTGAAGCCCTGCTTGCCATCTTCGGAGTTGACCATGACCTCGGCCATATAGGCGCCGGCAGCGAGGGTCACGGCAGGATTCACGCCTACCGTGATGGCCTGGGGCGTCGTGATGCCGTATCCATAGGCGCTGGGGGTGATGGTGAGCCAGTTGCCGCCGGTGGAATTGCGCACCGACGCTGCGAAGGTGAAGTTCGTCCCGGTACTGGCCATGACGATGGTTTGGGAGAGCGGATTGGCCCCGGCGTAGGTTTTTTCAAATCGAAGCGGATTGACCTGGCGAAAGATATTGGCGCCCACGTTGACGGTGACGGGTACCGTGACGGAATCGGCGCTCGACTTGAGCAGGACCTGCCCGGTATACGTGCCGGCGATGAGGCCCTCTCCGGGAAATTTGGAAGGCACGACACTGACCGTCAGGTTAGAGGGCGCGGTCCCGCCGGTGGACGAGAGGCTCAGCCAGCCGCCGCCGTCCGCCGTGCTGACGGTCGCAGTCCAGGCAAGCGAGCCGGCGCCGGCGTTTCTGATCTGCAATGGCTGCCCCGGAGGCGTATCGCCGCCGGTGAGCTCAGCAAAAGTCAGGCCCCCGGCGATCTGGTCGAAGTAGGTTGCAGTCGCCGCATGGACCACCAGCGTGACGGGGATGGTCATGGGGGAAATCGTGGTCGCAACCGGCGTGATAATGATCTGGCCGGTATAGGTGCCGGCGGCCAATGTCGCGGCGGGAGCGGCGCTGACCGTGATCGGATAGGGCGTGGCCACGCCGTATCCATAGGCGCTGGGGGTAATCGCAAGCCAACTGCCGCCGGAGTTGGTGGTCGCCGCAGCGGTGAAATTGAAGGTGGCTGCGGTGCTGTTGACGGTAATCATCTGCGCGAGAGGGTTGTCCTGGCCGAAGGTGGTGCTGAATTTGAGCGCGGGGATCGGCGCAAGCGTTTGGGCCGCCACAGGCGACGGGGCTGCAAAACCGCAGATCACAAGGCAGAGCAGCAGCCAGGGACGAAAGCGCCCCATTGCGGCGTGGCGGGCGCTGGAGGAAGATGGGCGAGTCGACGCGACGCCGGGAAACCTCGAGCCACCGGAAACGATGGACTGGGTGCGCTGGTTTGGGGCGGAAATCGAAGTCGTTGACATGATAATGTTCCTCTCTGCGGAAGTCGTGGGGTGACCGATGGAAATGCTGCTGACTGGTGCCGGTAGAACGGAGGAACCGTAAGATTCTTCTCCGATGGCTACCTGGTACTTCTCCTGGGGGAGGAGAAGCGGATCTTGCTGTACGCACAGGTAATTCAGGAGAGGCATTTGATTGTGCCAGACCTGGGCTCTTTTGTGCACCTGAAAAACTCTTCGAGGAAAGAACCTTGCACCAGTCCATTGCGCAGAAGCAGGGCGAAAACTGTCACGGATTCGCAAAATTTCTCGCCAATGGGGCGGAGGGCTCGAAATGATGGGGGCGGAAGGCCGGGATTCCTTCGACGAGCAATTCAGCCTGGTGTATGAAGAACTGCGCCGGCTGGCGGCGAACATGCTGCGGCGCGAACAGAACGGTAAAGTCACGCCGACTACGCTGGTTCATGAGGTCTGGCTGAAGCTGGCGCACTCGCCGGAGATTGCCGAGACATCGCCCCTGCATTTTCGGCGAATCGCAGCGCGGGCGATGCGCCAGGTGCTGGTGGAAGCGGCGCGGCGCAGGAATGCGACACGTCGCGGGAGCGGGCCGATGCTGGTGACGTTTGACGAATCCGTGCCGGGGATGAACGCGCTTTCGGAGCCCAGGGACATTCTGGCGCTGGACAGCGCGCTCGACAGCCTGAACCGGATCTCGGAACGACAGGCGAAGCTGGTGGAGGGGCGCTTCTTCGGAGGGCTGGAAATCAGCGAACTGGCGGTACTGCTGAATGTTTCGGAGGCGACGGTGGCGCGGGAATGGCGTACGGCGCGGGCGTGGCTGGCGGTCGAGATCCGGCGTTCGCTCGGGGGAGAATCCGGGGCGGGCGGAGTTGACAGACAGTGAGTGGAAGGCTGGCCAGCATGGACGAAGCACGATGGCAGGCTGTGCAGGAAATCTTTTCGAACGTAGTGGACCTTCCCGCGGAAGAGCAACATGCCGGGGCCCTCGCGTTGTGCGGGGATGATCCAACCCTGCTGGCGGATGTGATGGAGATGCTGGAGGAAGACAAGCGCAGTCATCCGTTGCTGGATGCCGGGCTCAATCAGGCGGCGAGGGCGGTGCTGGATTTCGGACCACTGCCTTCGCTGATCAAGACGCAGATTGGACCGTATCGCCTGCTGCGTCTGCTGGGCGAAGGCGGGATGGGCGTTGTTTATCTTGCGGAGCGCACGGATATCGGCGGCCAGGTGGCGATCAAGATGCTGCGCGATGCGTGGCTATCTCCGATGCGGCGGCAGCGCTTCCATGTTGAGCAGCTCACGCTGGCACAGCTGAACCATCCTTCGATCGCGCGTATTTACAACTCGGGCACGCTGGAGGACGGCACTCCCTGGTTTGTGATGGAGTATGCCGACGGGCTTCCGCTGACGGAGTATTGGAAGCGGCAAAACGGCACAGTGCGGGATTGTCTGCGGCTCTTCGCGCGCGTCTGCGAGGCGGTTCAGTATGCGCACAGCCATGCCATCATCCACCGCGATCTGAAGCCATCGAACATTTTGGCCGGCGAGAGCGGCGCCGTGAAGCTGCTGGATTTTGGCATCGCCAAGCAGCTGTCCGTGGATGATTCGCAGGCCGATGCGACGATCACCGGACTTCGGCTGATGACGCTCGCCTATGCGGCGCCGGAGCAGGTGGCTGGCGGCGCTGTGGGTGTCTATACGGATGTCTACGCGCTGGGCGTGCTGCTGTACGAAATGCTGACTGGACGGCTGCCGCATCGTGCGCAGGAGAGTGACTCGCCGACCGGCGATCCCGTCACCGGAAAGCCGTCGGTGGTGATACGGCGAGAGTCCTCCGGGCTGCCTGCGCAGTTGAGCCGCGCGGAGTGGGGGGATCTCGACATCCTGACGATGAAGGCGCTGGAGCCGGAGGTGGGCCGCCGGTACGCGACGGTGGATGCCCTGCTGCGCGATGTGCATGCTTTGCTGGAGGGACGTCCGCTGGAGGCGAGACCGCCCGCATGGAGTTACACGGTCGGTAAGTTCGTGCGACGCAACCGGCGCGGACTGACGGCCCTGACGGCAGCACTGGTGGTGATTGCCGGGACCGTCGTGTTCTACACGGTGCGGCTCGCGCGAGCGCGCAATGCGGCTCTGCGCGAGGCGGCGCGGACGCTGCGGATCCAGCAGTTCACGGAGAGCTTGTTCGACGGCGGCGACAAGGAGGCCGGCCCCGCTCTGGAGTTGCGCGCCGTCGAGTTGCTCGACCGAGGCCGCCATGAAGCGGAGAGCCTGGGCGGCGATCCCGAGATGCAGGCCGACATGCAGGCGACGCTGGGCGACATCTATCAGAAGCTGGGCAAGCTGGATCGGGCCGAGCCGCTGTTGCTCTCTGCGTGGCAGGAACGCAGGCAGGCGCTGGGATCCGGCAATCCCAAGGCGGTGGAGAGCGAGGTGGCTCTGGGGCTTCTGCGCGAGGAGCAGGGCAAGCTCGACGAGGCAGAGAAGCTGGTGCGGGACGCGGTGTCGAGGTCGCACGACGGGCCTTCGGCGTCCCGTGTGGCCTATGCGCGCGCTCTGGTGGCTCTCGGCTCAGTGCTCGCGGTGCGCGGAAAATATGACGAAGCAAAGGGCGTCCTGGAAGCTGCTCTCAAGCTGCAGCCGAGCAACGGAGCGGCGACGGCCGATACCGCGGAGAACCTTGCTGAGCTGGCCGACGTTTACTTCTACAAAGGAGCGTACGAGCAATCGGAGGCGTACAACCGGCAGGCGTTCGACATTTATCGGCGCTTGTATGGCGAGGAGCATCCGGCGGAGGCCCAGATCCTGAATAACCTGGGGGCCATTGAAAACAACCGGGGCAACTACAGCGCTTCCGAGACCTACTACCGGCATGCGTTGACCATCACCGAGGCGTGGTACGGGGTCGACCATCCGGAGACCGCTGCCAACCTGACGGCGATTGCCCAGCAGTTGAGTTACGAGAAGCGGGATGCCGAAGCCATGGTATTGCTGCAGCAGGCGCTGGCGATTCAGAAGCGTCTGAACGGCGGAATGAGTGAAACGGAGGCGTCGACGCTGAACCAGCTGGGGCTGCTGGCGTATAACGCCAAACAATATGACGCGGCGCGATCGTACTTCACGCAGGCGATGGAGCAGTGGAGAGGAACGCTGGGGGACCAGCATCCGTTCATCGCGATTGCGTATTCAAACCTGGGCAGCGTGTGCCTGGATGAAAAAGACTATGCGTGCGCGGAGAAGAATTACCGGGAAGCGGTTCGACGGTTGGATGCATCTTCGAAAGACAGTCTGAATGCGGTGATCGCTCACCTGAAGCTGGGCAGGTCTCTGCTGCGTCAAAATCGCTTCAAAGATGCCGAGGGCGAGACGTTGCCCGCCTACCAATACCTCGTCCAACATGTGGCGGCGGACAACGGGTTCCTGCGGGCCTCGCGCAAGGACCTTGCCGCGATCTACGACGGGCTGCATCGCAGCGATCAGGCAGAGCGTTTTCGAGCCGAGTTGAAAGGGTCTCCGATTTAGGAGGCGAACTTTCGGCAGAGGACTTCGATTCTGCCTGGGACATCTCGGGATCCAGTCCACGCTTCTTCGGTTGGGTATATTTCGCAGTTCAGACGAGTCATTGTCTCCCCAAAAGCGACCGGAGCCCCCATGAAGGTGCAACAGGAACTGATGCGACCCGGCTCGATCCAGACGACGATGAACATCTATGGACAGGCGATGTCGAATTCCGAACGAGAGGCCAACAGCAAGGTCGTGGAGAGGATGCTCAAGCCGGGGCAAGGCGAGCGCCAGAAACCAGGAGTTCTGCTAACGGGAGTCAGTGGGCGTGAATCTGAAGGGATGGCCAATCGAAAATCAGTTCCAAGTACCTGATTTGATTGGTTGCGGGGGCTGGATTTGAACCAGCGACCTTTGGGTTATGAGCGGCGATAGAAACGTAGTTTCAACGAGTTACGGGGCCTGATCGGGAGTCTCAAGTAGCTCTAAGTCGTTGAAAATAGGAAGGCAGGGTTCTTATCTGGGGTTGAAAAGGGGTTGGCGATTCCGTGCGGAGCCAAGAGCGTTGAGGTCTCGCGCGTTGGAATGGGTTGCACATTTGGCGAACAAGGCTTAGAATAAATTCGATTCCGTCGTGGATGGCATATTTTCCATCTGGGCCGGAAGAGGCAAAACCGGCGCGGAGAAGCTTAGTGGAGATTCCACAGCCGCTAAAGACCTGACCGCAGAAAAGCCCGTTTTCCCAATTGTGGAAGAGTTTACCAAATGGAGCCTTTTAGGCTCCATTTTTACTTTGAGGAGTATTTGGGCGATGGACGAGGTCTGGAATGCAGTTGTTGCCGAGGCTCTTGAGCGAGGCGTTAGAGAGAGTGGTGGGCGGGCAGTTTCGGGAGCCAAACTTCGACAGCTAGTCGCGCAGATCGCCACGCATCGCGGCGCGTCCTACCCTCCTCCAGGCTTTGAGTCAATCAACTTTGCAGAGTTCCTAAGATATTTCGACTCCATCCTCATTGTGTTGCGCAGACGCGCTCAGGATATTCTCGTCGCACCCGTCACACGCCCAGAATTGCTGATTGGACAAAGTGGTTCTGGCAGTCAGACGCAAATCCGAGACGATATTTTTAACGCGTTCACTCGAATTCCTCGCGAAGACGACCCAAGAATTCCCTGGTACGACTCAGGTCACGACCGTTTCGTGTGGTTTCCCCGCGACGAGGACCAAGCAGACCCTGCTCTGATTGCGGTTCCCCCCGCGTCCAGGGAACAGGAGATTGCTGATCGCACCTCGTTCGTTGACAGCCTTGAGCTTAACCAAGAGATCATAGACAGCCTTCGGAAGGCCCTAACTGGTTCTGGCAATTCTGCGCTCTGGTATTTTTCTCAGATTCTGAGAGACGCGCAATTATCTAAGAGATGGCACGAGTTTCGATTCCACCTCATCACATCGCGCATCCGGCGGTGGAGCGAAGAGAAGCGCGTCCCCTGGCGAGACAATTGGCTGATTGCTGGAAGCGATCTGTCGGGAGACGCGCAAGTCGCTACTGCAGTCGAGACTGCTTCGGAAAAGGCAAACCTGAAAGAACTATTGACGCAGCTGGAGGAAGACGATCTCAAACGTATCAACGTCCCTCTCGACATTGTTTTGAAGCTGTTGAGGCGATGAAAGATGCCCATTGCTTTGCTGGCGGGACTGCCAAGCCGATACCTCCAACGCGTCAAGGATGTAATAGGATCTGCAGTTGAATTGGCGGAGTGGGAGTTTGCGTACCTACCCTCCCCGAGGGGGCCATCATTACAAGTTAGGGAGCGTAAGCTAATCAATGGCGAAGCTGAAAAACATGGGAGCCTCCATGTTCTCGGTTTCTCTGCAGAACGCAATCGAGACCAGGTCGCTTCCGAAATTCGCCCATATTTCCGATTCCGCTGGTTTGACCATGCACTATTAGCGATTTTGGATACCCCTTATCCGGCTCAGTTTGTGGCTGCTCTCGCCTCAGTGCTCGAACAGGAAAACGAATGGGCGCAACGCATAAAGCCATCCACGGATAGCGATGCGCTGTTGCTTCCTGAACGCTGCTTTCGGTGTTCCGTCGCACATTCGGATATGTGGCTGAAATCGGAAGCTTATGGCTCCGAAGATAGCGTCCCTGCCGCCGAAAAGGCCATAGCAGCGTTCGCTCAGAAATATCATCAGCGAATTCAATTCCAAACCTACGGGCACCCTCCGCGTTTGCAAACCAAATGGATGGACGATCGAAGACTTGTTTTTGATGAGAATGGTGCTCGACACGGCATCGCTCCGCCACCGCGCGCATGGAAATATTCCTACCGCATTGAAGATGGCTTTCATTTTGATGTCTCGAAGGTGAATCGTGACGCATTCAAGATTGCCGACATAGAAGGTAGAGAACACAACATTCAAGCGAACGGCTACCTCAATATGGAAGTTCATGGCTTCGCCTGGTGAGACAGATACTTTTCTGAAGTCAATCTCTGAGCCACAGCGTCCGGGGATTCCACTTCCAACTCTTGTGGTCAACATTCACTAGAAATTCGACAGCCAAACTGGCTGGAGAAAAGGCTCTCTTATTCCTCTGGTGAATAAGAGAGCCTTTCTTAGTTATTGGACAAGCTGAACCGAACGCTCCTACGTTGGCGCATAGACGGTGAGCTCAGTTATTCAACGGTCATCTCCTACCTGAGCGTCATCAAACGAGTTCGCGCGAAATGGGGAACGATCCGGCCCACGCGAATGAAGCCGATGCTGATTCAGGCATGGCTCAGGGAACTGGAAGCCGCGCCCAAGACAAAAGGCCACATCAAGGCGGTCATGTATCGGCTGTACGAGAAAGCCATGCTGTGGGAGATGGTCGAGTGGCAGCGGAATCCAATGGAGCTGGTTGAGATCAAGGGAGTCAGCAAGCGGCAGAAGAAGCCGATCATCCTGACCGTCGAGCAGTACTACCAAATCCTCGAACTGCTGCCAGATCCCTACTGCACGATGGCAGTCGTGGCGCAGTGTACCGGCCTTCGCGCCGAGGAGGTGCTGGCGCTCGAATGGGAGGACATCGACTTCGAGAACCTGAGCATGAAGGTCGTCCGGGCAGTCGTTCATGGCCGCCTCAAGACGGTAAAGACCGACTACTCAGAGGACGAATTGCCGCTCGATCCCGGCTTCGCAGAGATTCTTCTGACGTGGAAACGCACGTTAGAAGCCGAACGGAAGTCCGAGAACGGGGATTCAACCCCATTGGTGGGGTTGAACCTGATCTTCCCAAGCACCGCAACCGGGCGTCATTTCCACACCGCGCCGGCCCAGCAGGACTACATTCGTCCGGCTGGCTGCTGCCTTGTGGCGTGCCCGAAATGCGGAGCCGACGTAGGAGCCTGGTGCATTCAGGAATCCCCGACTCCCAACGGCAGGCGACTGCCGCTGCACGATGAGCGGTGGGAAGCTGCCGGAAAGTACGGCAGCGTAGGGTGGCATACTTTCCGCCACACCTATCGTTCCTGGCTGGACAGCACCGGAGCGCCCATTGGCGTGCAGCAGAAGTTGATGCGGCATGCGCAGGTCGCAACCACGATGAACGTGTACGGAAATGCCCTGATGGAGGCCAAGCGTGAGGCCAACAGCAAGGTAGTCAAGATGGCATTGAGGAGCGCTTAGGCCCATGCAAGAAACGCCACCCGCGATCGAGAATCCCAAGGCGATTTCGCGACCGCTGTTATTTGGGGTTATCTGGGGTTGGCGTTTTCGCTAAATGGTTGCGGGGGCTGGATTTGAACCAGCGACCTTTGGGTTATGAGGGGAATTACCAAGCCTGCGCTAAACGACACCAGGCAAATAAACCCAAATACGCCAAGCACTTGTCTGTGGCCGGCTTGGGCTGTTTTGGGTGAAGTCGGTCCCAGTTTACGGACAGTTTACGGACAGCTCAGACATAGCCCGAGACGCCGGCTGCCCTACCCGCACGGCTGGATTCTTTTAACTCCGGGTTGCCGATAATACGGCCAAAGTACCAGCCCGACACCCTCTGCATAGACCTTTTCGAGGGTCAATGCTGCGGTTGTTTCTCCCTGGGAAAGGTCATCGCAGGGGCAAGGTCCGCGCGTGCGGCTGGGTCGACCTGCTTGATTTCGACGGGTTTCAGATGTGCCGCTTCGCGCTGCGCCGCTCGCACGGAACTTCTTCGATCTGATTCCCCCACTTGCCATACACTTCTAAATTCATCACTTTTGCGAAGAGCCGAACGCAGTATTGACCACCGGCTTTTAGGTTGATCACCAGCGGCCGCTTGCTGGGCCCCGTTGGGCTCAAGTCGGTGAAGGAGTGCTCTCCGGGAACAAGACGGAGACCCGCTGAACCGAAGTGGGCGTTCGGTCGGCCAACCGGAAGTTTCAACCTCAGCCGATCGAGCCCCCGCGAAACCTCCGTGTAGCCGGTGATACGCCCAAAATACTCCGTCGGCGAGTGACTCGGCGATGATGCGCACTGGGGGCAGTTTGGCATCAGGAGACATGGGATGCCTCCACCGGCCCAAAAATCCCGGGTCCCGTCGAACAGACAGCCTGCACAAGAAGGGATGCTGTCCAGGTCGTTCAGCTGCCGTTACCCGACTGCGGAACAGCGAGGATGGGAATTGTCTCGTCAAATCCGGAGACGCGTACCGGCGAGA
>DATAWI010000004.1:0-6433 GCA_036267295.1 Acidobacteriaceae bacterium
TTTTTTTTACATGGGATTGGGTATAGATAAGAAGCATGCGTGGATCAGACGAGCAGCAGACGGCGATGTACAGTTATGTGACTTTGGCACAGCGGATACCGGCCGATCACCCGGTGCGGGTCATTCGGCAGATGGTGGACCGTGCTCTGGTGCGGCTGGATGCGGATTTTGAGCAGCTTTACTCCGACACCGGCCGTCCCTCGATAGCGCCGGAGCGGCTGTTGCGGGCATCGCTGCTGATGGTGCTTTATTCGATTCGCTCGGAGCGTCAGTTGATGGAGCAGATGGATTACAACCTGCTGTTCGGTTGGTTCGTGGGCCTGGAGATGGACGACGCGGTGTGGGATGCGACGGTGTTTACCAAGAACCGGGATCGGTTGATCGGGGGCGCGGTGAGCCAGCGCTTGCTGGAGTCGGTGTTGTCGGAGGCTGGGGAGCAGGATCTGCTGAGTGGGGAGCACTTCACGGTGGACGGGACGTTGATCCAGGCCTGGGCAGCGGCGCGCAGCTTCACGGACAAGTCCGATCCTCCGGCGCCGGGCGGCGGCAGCGGACACCGGGGCGAGGTTCTGTTGCGGGACAAGGTGGAGTCGACCACCGACGCCGACGCGCGTTTGTATAAGAAGGCGTCTGCGGACAAGGCGGTGCCGGCGTATCAGGGCCATGCGCTGATGGAAAACCGCAACGGGCTGGTGGTGGCGGCCGAGGCCAGTCTGGCGGCGACGGTGGCCGAGCGCGAGACGGCGCTGAAGCTGCTGGACGGCGCGGTAGCGCCCAGGGATCGGCGCCCAACCGAACAGAAGATCACGCTGGGCGCCGACACGCAATATCAGGAGACGGAGTTCGTCGCGCAGTTGCGCAAGCGCGGAGTGGCTCCGCACATCAGTGAATATGCCAAGGGCAACCTGGGCAAGAACAGCCTGACGGAGGCGGAGCGGGCCGACCCGCGGCGCTGGATCAGTCAGAAGAAGCGCAAGCTGATCGAACGGGTTTTCGGCTGGAGCAAGCTGGACCACGGGATGCGCCAGGTGAAGCTGCGCGGGCTGAAGCGGGTGGACTGGTTTTATCGGCTGGTCATCGTGGCCTACAACTTGGTGCGCATGCGGAGGCTGATTCCGATTCAAGCTCCGGCCGCGTAGGGCAGAGGTGTCTCCGAATGCCGGTAAAACGGCTTCCGGAGGCAAAAATAACAACAGAAATCGAACCAAAAAACAGGCTCAACTCGCGAAAATCTTTACCGAAAGCAATACTGAACCCAGATACACGAGTTTTTCCGCAGCCTGTGAAGCCCGTACATAAAGCCCGCAAAATCGACGTGGGCTTTAGCCGCTGAGGCAAATGTCTCTCCAAACTGAGCAACTACCGACCACCACAGGACGTTCCCGCTCCGCCTGTGATAGCATCCCTCTTTCGAACCAAGGGCGCGTGGCGGAATCCCGTCCAGCCTCCGCCGCTCGCCGGCCTGGGACCATCCACCATGGATGAGGAAGACGGCAAAACCGGAGCCCGAGCCCGGCAATCCGGCCAGTTGAACGCCCTGCAGGGCGTCCCCGCGCAATCCCTGCGCCCCTTCCCTTCAACCATCCATTCAGGCATCCGCGCCACGCCGGCCAACCGTATTCTCTCCGCGAGAAAAAGGGGAACTCCATGAAAACGTATCAGGGAAGCGAGATCCGCAACGTAGCTGTAGTGGGGCATGCGCACAGCGGCAAAACCACGCTGATTGCCGCCATGTTGCATGCCGCGAAAATGACGCCTGCCCAGGGCCGTGTCCAGGACGGCACAGCCGTAACCGCCTATGACGAGGAAGAAGTGGCCCGCGGCATCACCATGCAGAATGCGGTAGCCTTTGCCGAGTGGGGAGGCGTGAAGATCAACTTCGTCGACACGCCGGGCTTCCACATGTTCACTCACGAGACGCGCGCCGCGCTGCTGCCGGTGGAGTCGGCGGTGGTGGTGGTGAATGCGCAAAGCGGCGTGGAGCCGGTAACCGAGCGGGCCTGGAGGTACGCCGAAGAGGCCAGCGTGCCGCGCATTGTGCTGGTCAATCAGATGGACCACCCCAAAGCCGGCGGCGGAGGCGGACTGAGCGCGTTGATCGAAGACATTCACGAGCGCTGGGGCCGCACCTGCGTGCCCGTGCAGTTGCCCATCTCCGATGCGCAGGGATTTCACGGCGTGGTGGACCTGGTGACGATGCAGGCCTACTCCTACACGCCCGGCGGCGACGGCCACGGCAAGGTGTCGGCCGAAATTCCCGCCTCGCTGGCCGCCGAAGCCAAGGAGCGCCACGAGGCGCTGGTCGAGTTGGTCGCCGAAGGCAAAGACGAGTTGATGGAGGAGTTCTTCGAGAAGGGCACCATTCCCGAGGATCACCTCATCGCCGCGCTGCATGAGGCCATTCGCGAAGACCGCATTTTTCCGGTGCTGTTTTCAAGCGGACTGGCCAACATGGCGCTCGATCATCTGCTCGACTTTTTGAAGGTGTACGCGCCCACCGCGATTGAGCGCGCGCCCATCGCGGTAAAGTCCGCCGTTGCCCAAACCGTGCCCGCCGGCGATCCGGCTGCGGAAATCGCGGCCTCCTTCCGCAAGCCGGACGATCACGAGCCCTGCGCGGTCGTGGTGTTCAAAACCATGACCGACCCTTTCGCGGGCCGAATCACTTTTTTCAAGGTCATCGGCGGAGTCATCCGCAACGACGCGACCGTGGAGAACTACACCCGACGCGGGCAGGAAAAGTTTTCCCACCTCAGCATCATGCAGGGACGCAAAGCGGTGGAAGTGGCCGAGTTGCACGCCGGAGACATTGGCGCGGTGGCCAAGCTGCGTGACACGTTCACCGGCGACACTCTGGGCGCGAAGGGCGCTGAAATCCAGGTGGCGCTGGCCGCGCTGCCTGAGCCGGCCATGACCTACGCCATCGAGCCGAAAAGCCGTGCCGACGAAGACAAGCTCGCGCCCGCCATTCACAAGCTCATGGAAGAAGACCTGCTCATCCGCTTCTTCCGCGATCCGCAGACCAACGAGTTCCTGATTGCCGGCGCGGGCCAGCCGCACATTGAGGCCATTGTGAACCGGCTCAAGCGCCGCTACCACGCCGAGGTCACGCTCAAGGCGCCCAAGGTGCCCTATCGAGAAACCGTTCGCGGACGCGCCGAAGCCCAGGGACGGCACAAGAAGCAGACCGGCGGCCACGGCCAGTTTGGCCATTGCAAGCTCAGGATGGAGCCGCTGCCGCGCGGCGCGGGCTTCGAGTTTTCCAATGAGATTTTCGGCGGCGCCATTCCGCGCCAGTTTGTTCCCGCGGTAGAAAAAGGCGTTGTCGAGTCGGCCGCGCGCGGCTATCTGGCCGGCTACCCGGTGGTGGACTTCAAAGTCACCGTCTACGACGGCAGCTACCATGACGTGGATTCGAATGAAATGTCTTTCAAGATGGCCGGCCGCCTGGCCTTTCGCAAATGCATGGAGCAGGCCCGGCCCTGCCTGCTTGAACCGGTTATGAAAGTAGAAATCGAGGCGCCCGACGAGTTCGCCGGCACGCTGATGGGTGACCTCAACTCACGACGCGGACGCGTGCAGGGCATGGAGTCCAGGGGACGCGTCACCGTCATCGGCGCCGAGGTGCCCATGGCCGAAATGCTGGCCTACGGCACCCAGCTCACCAGCATGACCCAGGGCAAAGGAAGCTACCACATGGAGATGGCGCACTACGATGTAGTGCCGCAACCGATCGCCGACAAGATTCTGGCGAATGCAAAACAGCCCGTCGAAGAAGAAGAAGAATAGACCTTCCGCCGCGTGCGAGAGCGATCCGTTTCAGCCGCAGGGCAATTGCATGACTGCTTTTTGTTGGTGAGTCAGGTTCTGTTTGGGCTTATCAAGCCGCGCCACGGTCGATTTCGTCCCGGAGGGTGACGCCTCCGCCCACGGTGACGGTACGTGCGGGTATCAAGGAGTGCCACGGCCGTTTTCGTCCCGGAGGGACGGGCCGACAATAGCCCAGGCCAAGCGAAGCGCAGTCCTGGGAAGGCGAAATCTCAGGACAAGGCAGCCCCGGAGGGGCGGCGCGAACGCATTGCACATTTCTTCCCGCATTCATGCGATTGCCCTGGCTTCAGCGGCACGCGTGCGGCGTCTATAATTGCGCACGGCGCATGCACGTCGCGCGAATCGCGCGCATTTCCCGTAGCACCGCAAGCGCATATCCGCTGAGGACAAGAACCATGATGTTCACTTCGCTGGGAAAATCTGCCGCCCGGAAAGATGGGTCTGGATTGTCACGGAAAAACGCTGCCTGGGAAAATGTCGTCTGGAAAAATGCCGTCCGTTGCGCCTGCGTGGCCATTCTGGCAATGATGCCTTTCTGCGCGGCGCAAACGGCATACAGCCAGCAGCACGGCTCAGCCCAAAGCGCGGCGACTGCGTCCATCGCTCCACCGCCCATGGGATGGGGATCGTGGAATAGTTTTTCCAATACCATCGATTCGCGGATCGCCATGGCGCAGGCCAAAGCAATGGCGACCTCGGGAATGCGCGACGCGGGCTACCGTTATGTGCTTCTCGATGAGGGATGGTGGCGTGGCGCGCGGGATAAGAACGGCGAGATCGTTGTCGATCCGCACCAGTGGCCCGCAATACAACCCGGCGAGAAAGACGGCGACATTCGCAATATCGTCCGCTACCTTCACAGCCTTGGACTGAAGGCGGCCATCTACACTGACGCAGGCCCGTTTGGCTGCGGCACCGAGTATCCGGACATCGGTCCCTCGCTGCCCAATACCGGCAGCCTTGGACATTACGATCAGGACTTTCTCGACTTCGCGCGCTGGGGATTCGACTACGTCAAGGTGGACTGGTGCGGCGGCGAAAAATTGCACCTCGATCCGGCCTTCCAATACGGCCAGATCGCGCGGGCAATCGCACGGGCAGTGGCCATCACCCATCATCCACTGTACTTTTCGCTCTGCGAGTGGGGTCGGCAAAGCCCCTGGACCTGGGCGCCGGGGCTCGGCGGTCTGCCATCGGACATCTGGCGCAGCGGCGGCGACATCATAGCTCCCATCCTGCTGGATGCCACCGACGCCAAACACATGAGCCGCGTAGTGACCCTCAAGAACGTATTCGCCAGCTTCGACAACGGCATTCATCCCGAGGCGCAGCACACCGGCTACTACAACGATCTGGACATGATGGTGATAGGCATGCGCGGCATGTCGGACGTTTACGACCGTGTACACATGGGACTGTGGGCCATCTCTTCCGCGCCGCTGATTGTGGGCGCCGATCTTACCCGGCTCAATGCCGCGCAGATCGCCGTGCTCACCAACCGCGAAGTGCTGGCGGTGGATCAGGATGCTCTGGGACTGCAGGCGGTAATGGTGTCGGAGCCATCGCCGGGGCTGCAGGTATGGGCCAAACCACTGGCCGGGCACGGCAGGCGCGCAGTGCTGCTGCTCAATCGCACCGGCGCCGCGCAACCTCTCACCGTCCATTGGGCGAGCCTCGGCCTAGATCCCGCCGCGGCCACCACGGTGCGCGACCTGTGGACTCATAAGACGCTCGGCGCCAGCACTGCAAAGGACGCCAGCACTGCAAAGTTCGAAGCGACGGTCCCGGCGCAGGATGCGCTGTTGCTCGGTGTCTCCGGCGCGGACGCGGAGAGTGCGATCTACAAGCCCTCTTCATCGAACCCCCTTGAGCAAGGCAATGCCCTGGGATGTTCCGCCGCATCGGAAGGCGACCGGTTTGTCTCCTTCGCCGCTATCCAGGCCGCCGCAAACCCGACTTACCTTCGCATTCGCTACTCCAACCGTGGCAACGCAGCTCGCATGGTCGAGATGCGCGTGAATCATCAGTCGACGACGCTGGTGCAACTGCCGCCGGGATCAGCGCATGGAAGCGCGCAGTCCGCGGTAAGCGTCGAAGTGAATTTCGATGGCAATGACAACCGGAATGCGATCGAGTTCCGCATTCCCTGCTCCGCAAGCAATCTGGCGATCACTTCCATTGAAGTGTCACCGTGGTCCAAGTAACTTTCCCGCAGTAGTACCGCGACCGCAGCATTCTGTAATCGTGCCATCCATTTTGGGTGCCCCTGGTCTCGCTTTTGAAACCTGGGAAAGCATGAATCGAAGGCACAAAATCAAGCGGTCAAAAACCTAGTGTAGTCCGCCAAACAGATGGTCATTTAATCGTTGTCAATGGTTGCGGCCATCTGGTCCGGCAAAGATAAGGTTTTGTAACAGGGCACGACTTCAGTCGTGCCGAAAGCGGTTACAAAATGGAATTGGGGCTTTACAGGCTGCGGAAAAACTCCTCAAGGGAGTTACTTTTTTTTTACATGGGATTGGGTATAGATAAGAAGCATGCGTGGATCAGACGAGCAGCAGACGGCGATGTACAGTTATGTGACTTTGGCACAGCGGATACC
>DATAWI010000005.1:0-111347 GCA_036267295.1 Acidobacteriaceae bacterium
GGTTTGAGCCGAACTGGAAATCGTCAAGGCCGCAGACAGCACGGCGCCAAAACGCAGAGAGTGCCAAAAGAAACGCAGCTTCATAGAAGTGACTCCTCGATTGCTGGGGCGGGCGACAGGTGCCCCCGATCAGCAAGCTGCGGGGACGCCATTGGGTTTCGGGCAGGAAACGCAGAGAAGCAATGGGGACAGAACGGGAGGGTCTTCAGGCAGCGGAATGAGCGAGACGCAACCGAGTGGCAAGAAGGCTATTATCCGGAAATTGCCATGTCGAGAGAAAAATGAAGAAATTTGAGGCGGAAGATCTGGGGATTCGGGGGGACAGGATACCTATTACCGGTCAAAAGCCGGGCTGAACCCAGGAAATGAGACGCGGGTGTGGTTGAATTCGTAGGGGGCGAGGTGAGGGGTACAGAAATTCTGTCGCCGGGAGGGTATTCGGTATGATGTCCCCCGAATTCCCCGGGCCTGAAGGCCCCTTTTCCTTCGGGTGTTGAATTTCCCCAGCCTGAAGACCGGGGCTTCTACCGTCGTGCCGCTGGTGCGGCACACAAGGTGGGTTCGGTGCGGCACACAAGGTGGGCTCGGTGCGGCCGATTCGGCTCTGCGAGTTTTTTCGCCGGCTCAGCCGTTGCTACTGCAGCAGCGTTCCGTTCTCCGGCTCGATTTTGGCTTCTTCCGGCGGAATGACGACGGAGGCGGCGACTTTGTCTCCCTCTTCGAGGAAGAGCAGCTTGACGCCCTGGGTGGAGCGGCCGGCGGCGCGGACCGTCTTGGTGTCGATGCGGATGATCTTGCCGTATTGGCTGATGACGATGAGCTCTGAGGTCTCGTCGACCAGCTGGATGCCGACGACTTTGCCGTTGCGCGCCGTGGTCTTGACGTTGATGACGCCTTTGCCGCCGCGCGACTGGAGGCGGTATTCCTCGACATCGGTGCGCTTGCCGAAGCCCTGTTCGGTGACGCTGAGCATGCGGTGCACTTCGCCGTTCTTTTTGGGCGTGACCGCCATGCCGACGAGGTAATCATTCTTGCCGAGGTCGATGCCGCGCACGCCGTAGGCCGGACGGCCCATGGAGCGGACATCTTCTTCGCCGAAGCGGATGGCCATGCCATCGTGGGTGGCGAGGAAGACGATCTGATTGCCGTCGGTGAAGCGCACGGCGACCAGCTCGTCGTCGTCGTCGATGCCGACGGCGATGATGCCGCGGGCCATGACGTTGGAGAAGTCTTTGAGCGGAGTTTTCTTGACCGTGCCTTTGCGCGTGGCGAAGAAGACGAACTTGCCCTCTTCCTCAAGATTACGCACGGGCTGAATGGTGCGCACGGTTTCGCCGGGTTGCAGATTGAGGAGGCTGGCGATGGATTTGCCTTTGCCCGCGGCGCCGACGTCGGGAATCTCATAGACCTTGAGCCAGTAGACGCGGCCCTTGTTGGTGAAGCAGAGCAGGTAGGCGTGGGTCGAGTCGACGATGAGCTGGGTGACGAAGTCTTCCTCGCGGGTTTTCATGCCGAGGCGGCCGGTGCCCCCGCGACGCTGCTGGCGGTAGGTGGAGATGGGCGTGCGCTTGAGGTAGCCGGAGTGCGAGACGGTGACGGCGACCTGCTCGTCGGCGATGAGGTCCTCGAGCTGGAGCTCGGCGGTCTCGTCGAGGATCTGGGTGCGGCGCTCGTCGCCGTATTCCTTCTTCACCGCTTCGAGCTCTTTGACGATGACGCCGCGCAGCTTCTTCTCCGAGGCGAGGACTGATTCGTACTCAGCGATGTTGTCGCGGACTTCGCGCAGCTCGTTGAGCAGCTCGTCGATGGAGAGCTGGGTGAGGCGATAGAGCTGCAGTTCGAGGATGGAGTCGATCTGCTTGTAGCTCAGGGTCAGCGTCGCGGTGATGAGCGTGGCCGCGTCGATGGCGTAACGCGCGGGATCGAGGGTGACTCCGGCGAGCGCCTGATCGCGGACGGTGATGGTGCGGCCGGAGAAGAAACGGAAAAGATTCTCGCGGGCGTCGGCGCGGGAAGACGATCCGCGAATGATTTTGATGACGTTATCGAGGTGATCGAGCGCGATCTGGTAGCCGAGCAGGATGTGCTCGCGGTCGCGCGCCTTGCGCAGCAGGAAGGCGGTGCGGCGGCGGACAACGTCGATGCGGTGATCGATGAAGACGCGGATGGCGTCGGGGAGAGGCAGCTCGCGGGGCTGGCCGTTGACCACGGCCAGGAAGATCATGGAGAAGCTCTCCTGCATCTGGGTGTGCTTGTAGAGCTGATTGAGGACGATCTGGGCTTCGGCGCCGCGCTTGAGCTCGATGACGATGCGCATGCCGTCGCGGTCGCTCTCGTCGCGGACGTCGCCGATGTCATCGATGATCTTGTCGTTGACCAGCTCGGCGATGCGCTTGACGAGGGAGTTCTTGTTGACCTGGTAGGGGATCTCGTTGACGATGATGGCGGTGCGGCCCTGGCTGAGGCTCTCCATGGCGCATTTGGCGCGCATGAGGAAGCGGCCACGGCCGGTGCGGTAGGCTTCGGCGATGCCGGTTTTGCCGTAGATGAACCCGCCGGTGGGGAAGTCGGGACCCTGCACGTACTTCATGACGTCGGCGACCGTGCCGTGGGGATTGTTCACCATCTCGATGGCGGCGTTTACGACTTCGGTGAGGTTGTGCGGAGGGATGTTGGTCGCCATGCCGACGGCGATGCCATTGGATCCGTTGACGATGAGGTTGGGAACGCGGGAGGGCAGAACGACCGGCTCGGTGGTGCTCTCATCGAAGTTGGGCACCATGTCGACCGTGTCCATCTCGATGTCGGCGAGCAGTTCGCTGCTGATGCGCATGAGGCGGCATTCGGTGTACCGGTAGGCCGCGGGCGGGTCGCCATCGACGGAGCCGAAGTTGCCCTGACCGTCGACCAGCGGGTAACGCATGGCCCACGGCTGCGCCATGCGGACGAGCGAATCGTAGACGGCAGAGTCGCCGTGGGGATGGTACTTCTTGAGACATTCGCCGACGACGCCGGCGCACTTGGAATAGCGCTTGTTGTACTGCATCCCTTCGCGATCCATGGCGACGAGGATGCGGCGATGGACGGGCTTGAGGCCATCGCGGGCGTCGGGCAAAGCGCGGCCGATGATGACCGACATTGAGTAGTCGAGATACGAGCGGCGCATCTCTTCTTCAATGTTGATGGAGATCATGTTGGCGGCGCCGGGGCCGGTGGGGCCGGTGGGCCCATCACTGCCGGGGAGGGGAAGCTGCGGGTTCTGATCGTCTGCCATAGTGGGTCGCGTGCCGAGTCCTGGGAAGCTGCCGCGTTTGGGTCCGCTCCAGAGCTGAATCGGGAGGGATGGGCTGCGGGGGCGTCAAAAGACTTATCTCTATGATACGGGAAGATTTAGCTGGTCACAACCGAGGTTAGATCAATGGATTCAGCGGGTTGGCGGAGGGGTGAAAACTGGGGGCTCCTTATTCGCGAAAAGAGGCTGGATTTTGGGGGTCCGGGGAGGTCGAAAATTACGCGGCGGAGGGTTAAGCGGCGGGATCGTCGCGGCTCGGGTCGAGGTCTTCAAACTGCTCGATGAGAACCTCGCCGTCGGGGAAAATTGCTTTGATTTGCAGCTGGGCGCCCATGGCCTTGAGGTAGCTGCGCAGGGTGGAAACGTACATGTCCTTACGGTTCTCCATTTTGGAGACGGCGCCCTGGTTGACGTTGAGGGCCTGGGCGACGTTGGTTTGCGTGAGGTTGCGGGTTTCGCGCAGTTGATTGAGCGCGAGCCTCCGAACTTCTTCCTGCGCGTGGCGCGCGATCTGCGCCCTTCGCTCGGTCGAAACTTTGTGCTTCAGGTCATTCCATTTGTGAGCCATGCTCTCCTCCCTCATCGAATTTCAAGCAGGTGACGTTGATAGATCGCGTCAGCCAGCGGCACCGTGGTTTCGTACCATCGCGGGTCCCCGGTTTTATCGCCGGCAAGAATCAGATAGGCCATACGGCGCGGATCGAATGCGAAGAGAATCCGAAACGGACGGCCATGGTGCTGTACTCTAAGTTCCTTCATATTGGTATGCCGCGAGCCTTTCACGGCGTCGACGTGGGGACGGCCAAGGTCTGGCCCTCCTTGCCTTAACACTTCGACTGAGTAAATGACACTGTCCTGTTCCTCGAGGCCCAGGTCTTCATACCAGTCACGAAACTCGTCGCTGACCTCGACTTCCCAGGCCATCTTTGATTATTCCCTCGGAGTGATATTCCGTCAATGGAATAATTGTAAGAGGGACGATGGGGGCGGACAAGATTACGGAGGATATATTGATTCCAGGTCCTGCGATGCCCAATCCTCCTGACGTGGTACCCATCGGCGGCCCGCCCGCGACGCTGCTTTACAACGACTGGTACCCGGCGATGCGCAGCGAGAGCCTGCACGGGAAAACGCTGGCGACGGCGCTGCTGCTGGGGATTCCGCTGGTGCTGGGGCGGCGGGAGGATGGGCGGCTGTTTGCGATGCGGGACAGCTGTCCTCATCGGGGGATTCCGCTGTCGTGCGGGTGGTTCGACGGCAAGGCGCTGACCTGCAAGTACCATGGCTGGGTCTTCGAGCCGGTGAGCGGGCAGTGCCTGGAGATTCCGTCGCTGACGAAGGACGATCCCTTTCCGAGCAAGCTGGGCGGGACGGCGTATCCCTGCGAAGAGCGCGACGGCTATGCGTGGGTGTATGTGCCGGAGCCGGGACGGGGGCGGGTGCGGCCGGAGGATGCGGCGCTGGCCGCGGTGCCGGAGGTGCCGAAGTTCGGCGGCCAGTACCGGACGGCGCACCTGACGGCGGATCTGCCGTGCAACGTGGATCACGGGATCATCGGGCTGATGGATCCGGCGCACGGACCGTTTGTGCACCAGAGCTGGTGGTGGCGGAAACAGGCGAGCATCCACGAAAAGGAAAAGCGGTTTGAGCCGATACCGCAGGGGTTCCGCATGGCGACGCATGCGCCGTCGGCGAACTCGGCTCCCTATAAACTGCTGGGCGTTTACGGCGAGCCGATTACGACGACGATCGATTTTGTGCTGCCGAATCGGCGGTATGAGACGATCCGCTGCGGCGACAAGTGGTTTGCCAGCCTGACGACGGTGACGCCGACGACGCCGACGGCGTGCCGCATCGACGTGTGCGGGGCATGGAATGTGCTGTACCGCGTGCCGTTCATGACGTCGGTGCTGCGGTTTTTCGGCAACATGTTCGTGCGCCAGGATCAGGTGACGATGATTCAGCAGGCGCAGGGGTTGAAGTACGATCCGGCGCTGATGCTGATCGATGACGCGGATAAGCCGGCGAAGTGGTATTTCGCGCTGAAGCAGGCGCGGCTGGAGGCGGCGAAGAGCGGCGAGGCGATGCGGCATCCGCTGGATGGGCCGGTGACTTTGCGGTGGCGTAGTTGATTCAGGGCCAGCGGAAAAGCGGCCAGCGTAGAAACGGCCAGCTAAAAAAGCGGCCAGCTAAAAAAGCGGTCAGCTAAAAAGCGGCCAGCTGAGAACCGGCCAGTGATGAACCTGCCCGTTGAGGATCGGCCAGCGTAGAACCTGTCAGCTTATCGCCTGGCGGCCGCTGATTCCTCGGTTGCCTGGGCTGCGTCGTGGCCGTTGCCGGTGCCTTCTTCGGCGACGATGCGGTCGACGGAGATGTTCATCTGGCGGCCTAACTCTTTCCATTTTTCGAGGATTTCGGCGGCGGGCGGTTTTTCGCGGATGTGGCGGAAGGCGTCGTACCAGAGATTTTGTGCCTGCCACAGATTCAAGTCGAAGGGTAGTTCGCGCAGGGTGCGCGCGATGAGGAGAGCGTCGTCGAGGCGGCGGGGATCCTGGGGATTGGCGTGGGCGGCCACCATGGCGCGCTTCATCTTCTGATCGACGAGGAAGCCCAGGTTCTTTTTGTCGAGAACGATTTGATCGGCCTGGGCGAGGCTGAGCCAGGAGCGCGCCTGGAGCGCATCGATGGGCTCGCTCTCGAGCGCCTTGCGCAAACCCGCGTTGATGGCGAAGGTGGCGGCGAGGGTGAGCGCTTCCGGGCGCGGCAAGCCGCTCTGGCTGAGGAAGTGCAGCAGGGACGCCTGATTTTCGTAAATGACGGAGAGGCTGGTTTCCACTTCGGCGGTGGTGCTGCGCAACAGGATTTCGAGAATGCGCTTCTGCTCGTCGCGAAAGAGCGACTGGAGGGAGTAGGTCTGGCCGCCGTAGTAGCGATCGAAGGTGCGCACGACTTCGGGGAAGTCGGCGCGCGTGACGGCCGCTTTGGCGGCGGCGACGAACTGGTCGTGCGCCTCGGTTGCGCCAGGATCCCAGCGTTTGACCATGGCGGTGATGTTCTGGTCGCCGAAGTGGAGGACGGCGAACTCGACGGTCTCGTTGGTCTCGGTGATGTTGGAGGTGATGTGCGCCTGGCCGAAGACCACGCGGACGCGGCCGGAGGTGACCGCTTCCCAGGCGATGCGGCGGACGGTGTAGCAGAAGACCTCGGCCTGGTCGGGATAGCTGGTGAAGATGGAGCTGATGGCGTAGTGCGCGGCTACCTGCTCCAGGCCGACCTGCATGGGACGCACGAGACGGTTGTAGATGGATGCGCCGTCGTGCTGGTCGGGCACATTGCTTTTGGCAGCGGCCAAACGCTCGACAAATTGCTCTTCCAGTCCGGCGGCACGCTCGCCGAAGAGACGCGAGGCCAACTGCAGGACGCGGCTGGCGTAGGCAATGATCTGCACCGTCTCAATGCCGGAGATGTCGTCGAAGAACCAGCCGCAGCTGGTGTACATGAGCATGGCGTGGCGCTCGAGCTCCATGAGACGCAGGGCGCGGACGCGCTCGTCGGCGGTGAGCACGCGTTTGGCGTGGAAGGCGAGGAAGGCGTCTCGGGATTCGCGGGAGCGATCGAGGACGACGCTGATGTATCCGTTGCGCGCGGCGTCGGGGTCGTTGAAGAGTTTGGCGGCGGACTCCTGCACAAGGGGCGCGAGCGAATCGCGCAGCCAGTCGAGGGATTCACGCAGGGGCGCGCGCCACTTTTGATTCCAGCCGGGACGGCCGCCGCTGCAACCGCAGTCGGAGCGCCAGCGCTCGACGCCGTGGGCGCAGCTCCACGAAGTGTCCTCGACGATTTCGGCTTCAAAATACGGGGGATGCTGGTCTAAATATTCGGCGTAGTTGGTGACGCGGACATTGCCGCCGGTACGGCTTTGATCCTGGGCCCAGTGCAGCAGCCAGGCCAGCGCCATTTCGCCGTAGCGGTGGTGGTGGCCGTAGCTCTCGCCGTCAGTGGCAACATGCACGAGTTGGGCATCGTCGCCGGCGGGGTTGAATCCACCCATGAGGCGATTGGCAAAGCCCTCGCCGCTGTTGAGGAGGCCTTCGAAGGCGATGGCGCGGGAGCGGGGACCGTCGTAGAAAAAGACGGCGAGGCTGCGGCCTTCGCGCAGGCGGAGGAGGTAAGGGTGGGTGGTGTCGACCGAGGCGTCGGGGGTGCCGGTCCAGGCGGCTTCGGGCGCTTTTGCTGAGGAGCCGGGGCGGGCGAGGGGACGAATGCGGGCGCACTGATGCGGGGCGAGCAGGATAAAGCGGATGCCGTGCTGCGCGAGGAAGTCGAGGGTTTCCGAGTCGACGGCGGTTTCGGAGAGCCACATGCCCTCAGGCTGGCGGCCGAAGCGGTGGCGGAAATCGGCGATGCCCCAGAGGATTTGGGTGATTTTGTCGCGCCGGCTGGCGAGCGGCATGATGAGGTGGTTGTAGACCTGCGCCATGGCCGATCCGTGGCCGGTGTAGCGGGTCTGGCTGCGGCGGTCGGCCTGGACGATGGCGGAGTGCACCCGCGGCGCGTTCTGGTCGAGCCAGGAGAGCAGGGTAGGGCCGAAGTTGAAGCTCATCCGCGCGTAGTTGTTCACGATGCGGATGATCTGGTTCTGGCGATCGACGATGCGGGCCGCGCTGTTGGGCGCGTAGCACTCGGCGGTGATGCGCTCGTTCCAGTCGTGCCAGGGGGCAGCGGATTCCTGGGCCTCGACGGTTTCGAGCCACGGATTCTCGCGCGGGGGCTGGTAGAAGTGCCCGTGAATACAGATAGCTCGTTCGCCGCTCATGAGGTCTCTCTGGATAAAGGTACTGCACCGCGGGCCAGGGGGTATGTGATCTGTAGCCAACGTCAAAGTATCGGCACAAGTCATGTGTGCGACAATAGATCCAGATCGGTGCTGAGGTGCGTACTTCCTCAGGGAGAAACTTTTATGCTGGACCGGCTGTTACAACCCGAACATCTCATCGTTATCCTGCTGATCGCCCTGCTGATTTTTGGGCCGACCAAACTGCCGGGACTCGGCAAGGGTCTGGGCGAGGCCTTCCGCGGCTTCAAGGACGGGATCAAGGGCGCGCCTGACGCGGATACCACGACGAAGCAGGAAAATACTGCCGCGAAGACCGAGACGGCTGCGCCTATCCAGCCGAAATAGCCAGTTCGTACGGCGCATTTGCAGAGCCGCACCCGACCGGTGCGGCTTCTGTGCGTGTGGAGATTGGTTTGCTGCCAGGTCAGTTGGGCTGAACGCTTTCGGTCGTTCGATCAGTATGGATGCTTTTCGCTGCGGGGGATGATCCGCCCAACAAATCGATTATCTGATCGCCGGTTTTGAATCCGACTTTCATATCCGTGTAAGTCCAACGGCCGAACTCCTTGTCGGCAATCACATGGATTTCGCCTTGTCCACGCGGCCCCTGGATGGGGATTTCCAGGTCGGCGTGTCCAGTATCATTTTCGAGACTGATGCTGCCCTTGATAAACCAACCGGGGGTGACGGGAGTGCCGAGTCGCTGGACGACCTCGGGGCTACCCTGCGCTCTCTGCAGCGCTACTTTTGCTGGCTCAGCTTCGTGCAGGAGGCTATGAACCAGGAGAAGCATCGTCCAAATTCCCAGCCCGAAGAGAACGATCAGTAGCCCAAGACCGGCGCAAACTGACGCTACCGGATGGCTTGAGATCCAATTGCGCCTGACGGGACGGGACATTGGAGCGGCGGTCATGCGCAACATTGTACCCGCCGCGAATGGCAGCGGATGTGGTGAGGCGGCTTCCTAGTGGGCGATCTTTGCGGCGATGGCGTCGGCGTCGAAGCCGTCCTCGGGCAGCGGCGCATTGAGGGCCGCCTTAAACACGAAACGCTGCAGGGTCATGTCGCCGTTGTGGAAGCGGGTGATGGCGAACGGCGTGGGCAGGCCGTCGATGTTGTGGTAGTCGTCGTACTCTTCCACCTCTTCGTTTTTGTCTTTGTACTCCGGGTCGCGCCAGTAGTAGGTGCGGCGCAGGGGCAGGTGGGTGGTGGCATCCATCTGGATGGTGATGGAGTCGTTGTCGGTGTTGATGAGGGTGACCTGGATGGCCAGGTGGCGCTCGGCGAGCGACTGTCCCTCGTAGAGCAGGACGGTGTTGGGGTCCTTCATCCACTGCTTCACGGCGACTTCGATGGAGTGCTTGCGGCGACGGATGGCCTGGTCGCACGGGTTGCCTTCCATCGGCCCCTTCTGCATGGGCTTCTTGCCCTGGTAGGTGATTTCCCAGCACTGGGTGGGCGTGAAGATTTGCACCCACTTGCGGCGATCGTGCATTTTTTCGTCGAGATCGAGGCGCTCGTCGGTGGACGTCTTCCAGTCCCAGAACTGGACCGTTCCGCCGGTCGGCTTGCCCTGATAGAAGGCGGCAATGCGTCCGGTGGTGTAGGTGTTTTCGAGGTTGAGCCAGCGATCGCCGCCGAGGGCCTGGACCATGGCGTCGAGGGCGGCGCGGGCCTTCTCCGTGCTGGTGTCCTGGGCGGTGTTGGCGGGCGCGGAGGCGGTGGAGGAGGGGGGAGCGTCCGCGGCGGGTGCGGCGGTTTGCGCGTGGATGGCGAGAGCGCAGCCGGCAAGAAGCAAGAGCGAGAACTTTCTCATAGGCGTGGGTTAACCGACCAGGACAGCGCCTCCATTTACATTGACGATCTCTCCGGTCATAAAGCCAGCAAGCGGCGTGCATAAAAAGAGGATGGGGCCGGCAATTTCGTTGGGATCGGCGACGCGGGCGAGGGGAATGGCGCCAAAAATCCGGTCACGCGTGGGCGGGTCGGCGAGCGCGGGCGCGGACATGTCGGTGGCCACCCAGCCGGGAGCCACGCAGTTGACGCGGATGCCGGAGGGGGCGAGTTCGGTCGCCAGGCCCTTGGTCATGCTGATGAGCGCGCCTTTGCTGGCGGCGTAGTCGGCGTGGAAGGCTTCGCCGCGCTGGCCGGCCGTGGAACTGACGAGGACGATATGGCGCTCGCCGCGCGGCTGAGTCCTGGACGAGGTCTGCTGCTGCATCGCGCCGACGGCGGCCTGGAGGAGTCCGTAAACGCTGTCGAGGTTGATGGCGAGGGTCGAGCGCCACTGGGATTCGGGCAGGGTGGCGATGGGGGCGTCTTCGGGGGGCCAAACGCCGTGGTTGACGACGAGGATGTCGAGGCGGCCGAAGGTTTCGACGGTGCGGCGGACGAGGGTGCGGCCGTCTTCGGGGCTGGCGAGATCCTGGGCGAAGGCGGCGCAGTGGGCGGGGCCTCCGCAGTCGGCGGCGAGGGCTTCGGCAGCGGCCTGGGCGGAGCGGTAGTTGAAGGCGACGGTGGCGCCGGCCTGGCGGAAGAGGCGGACGGCGGCGGCGCCGATGCCGCGGGAGCCTCCGGTGATGAGGGCGACTTTGTTTTCGAGGGAGAGGGAGACGCCGGACATGCTGTTAGCGTATCGCGTTCGCGGGATCTGTCTCAGCCCCCCCGCCCACCCAACCAACGGCGGGTTGGATGGGGCACCCTGGTCCACTCAACCTACGGCGGGTTGGATGGGGAACCCGGCGTTGAGGCGAGCGAGGAGACGCTGACGGGTTGGGTCGTCGATAAAGGCGGCACGGAGGGCTTCGCGGTTGCAGGTCATCAGCTCGGCGTCGGTCCAGGCGAAATGCTCGCGGAGGCGCGCGTATTCCTGTTCCAGCGTGACGTTGGTGATGGTGCGGGTGTCGGTGCTGATGCCGAGGGAGACGCCGGCGCGGAAGAGGCGGTCGACGGCGTGCGCGGCGTAGCTGGCGGCGGTGCGGGTTTGGACGTTGCTGCTGGGGCAAACTTCCAGATGGATGCGCTCGCGGCGGAGGTGGTCGACGAGGGCGGGGTCTTCGATGCTGCGTACGCCGTGACCGATGCGCGCGGGCGCGAAGGCGCGGAGGGTTCCCCAGACGCTGTCGGCGCCACGGGCTTCGCCGGCGTGGGCGGTGCGGGCGAGGCCGCGCTCGGCGGCGTAGTGGAAGGCGGGGATGTGGGCGTCGATGGGGTAGCCGGCCTCGTCGCCGGCAATGTCGAGGGCGACGACGTGGGATCCGCGGAAATGCTCGACGAGCTGCGCGGTTTCGAGGCTTTGCTGCTGGCTGTAGTGGCGGAGGGTGCAGAGGATGAGGCGCGCTTCGATGCCGGTGGCGGCGATGGAGTCTTCGGTGGCGCGATCGACGGTTGCGACGACGGCCTCAGGCGTGAGGCCTTCAAGAAGATGCAGGAGCGGGGCGAAGCGTAGTTCCGCATAGAGCACGCCGTCGGCGGCGAGCTGCGCGAAGAGATCTTCGGTAACCAGGCGCAGGGCGTCGCGGGTCTGCATGAGCTGGAAGCCGCGGGGCGCGCGGGTGAGGAAATCCGCGAGGCTGGCACACTGCGGCGGCGCGACGAATTCCGCGTCGTATTCTGCGCGGGAGATGGCGGGGTTGAGTCGGAAGACGGCGCTGTAGCTGAGAGAGCAGTCGAGGTGCAGGTGCAGCTCGACTTTCGGCAGGCGGGTCATCCGTCAGGGTAGCAGAGCGGACGCATCGCGGCGCGGGGTGACCGGCTTACGCGGGCGTCGCGTCGGGCGTTGCTTCGACCGATGGCGCAGGCATGCGCAGATACGAGTGGGGCAGCCGGCTGGGATGGTTGTGGGGCAGCACATGCCGGCCCGAGTGGTCGATGTACACACACGCGCCCACGAGGAAAATGACCAGGGCCACGGCTCCGGCCACGATGACCGCGAAAAAGTTGGGATCGCGCGACTTGCCGGGATGAGGATTGGGAGCAGCAGGATCAGGCATATTTCGTAGGATGCGCCAGCAAACCACACGGGCAGCCAATCGTCGCGGAATTGACTGCCTGGAGAATTGCGAACCTGCTGCAGGCGGTGTGGATTCTAGGGCTTGGCCGCGGGTGCAGGCGTGGCGGGTGTGGGAGCGGCGGGCGGGGGCGGGGCCTCCGGTCCGTTGCCCTGCACCCAGTGGTCGTACCAGTAGAACCAGCGCTGATAGCGGTCTTTGATGAAGCTGGGCCGCGTGAAGCCGTGGAACTGGCCAGGGTAGACGACCAGTTCAGCGGGAACGTTGAGGCTCTTGAGCGCCTGGTACATCTGCTCGCCGCCGTTGAGAGGGACGTTCATGTCGGAGGTCCCGCCCATGTAGAGCGTGGGGGTGTGGATGCGGTCGGCGTGGAAGAAGGGGTAGCCGATGTCGATGTACTTCTGAGTATTTTTCCACGGCGGGCCGAGTTCGTTGTCGTATTGCAGGATGTACTCGTCGATGCCGTAGAGGCCGAGGGGATTGCCCATGCCGGCGCCGCTGGAGGCGGCCTTGAAGCGAGTGGTGCTGGCGATGGTGAAGTCGGTGAGGATGCCGCCGTAGCTCCAGCCGCCGACGCCCAGCTTGTCCGGATCGGCGTAGCCCTCTTTGACGGCTTCATCGACGGAGGCCATGAGGTCCTGGATTTCGTAGTGGCCCCAGTCGGCGGCGATGGCCTTCTGATAGGCGTTGCCGCGGCCGGAGCTGCCACGGTAATTCACGTTGAGGACGGTGTAGCCGTGGCCGGCGAAGAGCTGGTTGAGCATCGTGAACTGATGGGCGTCCTGGCCGTTGGGGCCGCCGTGAATGAAGAGGATCATGGGACCCTTCGCGCCGGGCTCGACGCCGGGCGGGAGGGTGATGAGCCCGTGGACGTGGGTGCCATCCGCGGTGACGGCTTCGATGTTGTGGACAGCGCCGAGCTTGAGTTCGGCGAGCAGAGCGTCGTTGTGATGGGTGAGGCAGCGGAGCGCGCCGTTTTCAAAGGCATAGACTTCGCCAGGCTTGTTGTCGGTGGTCCAGACCATGGCCGTGTGGCCGCCGTGCTCGCTGCGGGCCATGGCAGTGCCGTCGTCGGTGATTTCGCGATGGACGTTGCCGGTGGCGAGGTCGACGCTGGCGGGGTATTCGTTGCGGTCGTCTTCCACCATGACTTCAATCGATTTGCCGTCGGGGGCAAAGACGGGGCCGGAGACGCCGCGGTCGAGCGCGGCGGTGAGGATGCGGGCGGGCGCGCTGCCGTTGGCGGCGACGACACCCAGCTGATCTTCGCTGTATTGCCAGAGCTTGAGGGGATCCCCGCGGAGGAAGGCGATCCACTTGCCATCGGGGCTCCACTGGATGCGGCCTTGATCGGGGCCAACGTAGTGGGTGAGTTGGCGCGGGGTGGAATTCGGCTTGGCGTCGACGACCCAGACGTCGGTGTTGATGCTGCGGTCGGGATCGGGGTCGTGATTGCTGACGTAGGCGATCTTTGTGCCGTCGGGGGACCAGACGCCGTTTTCCTCGGTGAATTTCGGGTCGCTGGTCAGCTTGTCGAGCTTGTGCGTGGCGACGTCCCAAAGGTAGAGGCTGGTGTGCTCGTTGTCTTTGAGGTAGCCCTCCACATCCTGCTTGAAGTGGTAGCGATCGATCTGGATGGGCTTGGGCTTGTCCTTCTCTTTGTCGTCATCTTTATCTTTAGCGGCGGCTTCGGCGGGGTCTTCAGGCGTGATGGCGAGGAGCAGAGTTTTGGAGTCGGGGGCCCAGGAGTAGGAATCGAGGTCGCCTTTGATGTCGGTGAGCTGATGCGCTTCGCCGCCGCGGCGGTCGAGGATCCACACCTGCGCGCCCTTGCCGTGGCCGGAGCGGTCGGCTACGAAGGAGAGGTACTGGCCGTCGGGGCTCCAGCGGGGGGCGGACGAGGAGTCGAGTTCCTCGGGGTCGGAGTCGTCGGAGACATCGCCTTTCCAGGTGAGGCGGATGTCCTGCTTGCCGTCCCAGGAGACCATCCACAGATCGCTGATGCGCTTGTCGGCCTTCTCGTCGATGGTCGAGACGGAGTAGGCGACCCACTGGCCGTCCGGAGAAACTTCGGGACTGCCGACGTCGTGAAAGCGGAAGAGGTCGTTGAGCGTGATGGGGTGGGGCGCGGCCGGCGCAGCGGTGGTTTGCGCGGAAACCAGTGCGAGCGGAGCGAGGGCGAAGACACCCGAAGCGCAGAAGGCGAGCGGAAGGCGCTGGGAAAGCATGCGTCAGTATATAAAAACGCGGCGAAGCGTCGAGGATCGCGGGAACTACTGCGGCGTGCAGCGGGAGCCCTCGTTGTCGACGATGTCCAGGCTGCGGGAGCCGTAGTCGGGACGGAAGACGAGCGAGCAGAGGCGCCACTGGCTGCCGTTTTGCTGCGCCCATTCGACCAGCGTGCCGCTGGCCAGGGGCCCGGACACGGAGAATTCCATATACGCATTGCGCTTGCCGTTGGCGCTGTGCAGCTTGGCTCGGGGTAACCGGCTGAAGTCGAGCGGCTGGCCGAGTGTGAGAAACAGGGACGGGGAAACCCTGGCGATGGTGACGGCCATCTGCCGCGGCTCGCTGAGCAGACGCTCGTAGTACGCGAAGGTCCACGCGGCGGATGCGAGCGCGGCGAAGGCCACGACGAATGCCAGGCCATTTCGTGCTGTCCGGGCCATGGCGGGATTCTAACGCGGGGTGCGCATGGTTCGGGTTCAGGTGCATCGCACCCCGCACTGGTAAACTTGGGGGGTCCCTATGTTTGAGAATCTTTCTGACAAACTGCAGCGCGCCTTTAAGAACCTTCGCGGTCAGGGCGCGATCACCGAAGAAAATATGACGGAGGCGCTGCGCGAGATCCGCGTCGCCCTGCTCGAAGCCGACGTGAACCTGAACGTGGTGAAGGAGCTGATCGAGCACATCCGCGAGAAGGCTCTGGGGCAGGAGGTGATGACCTCGCTGTCGCCCACCGAACAGGTAACCAAGATTGTGCGCGACGAGTTGATCGCGATCCTGGGCAAGGACGTGGCGCGCTTCCAGTTCGCCTCGCGGCCACCGACGGTGATTCTGATGGCGGGCTTGCAGGGCTCCGGCAAGACGACGACGGCGGGCAAGCTGGCGGCGTGGCTGCAAAAGGGCGGGCACCGGCCGATGCTGGTGTCGGTGGACGTGTATCGTCCGGCGGCGCGCGAGCAGTTGCGGGTGGTGGCGCAGTCGATCAAGGCCAATATCTACGCGGGTGATTTGAAGGGCGAGACGCCGGGAACGGCGCTGGTGGAGCGGCTGGCCAAAGAGGCGCGGCGCGAGGCGGTCATCACCGGGTGCGACACGCTGATTGTCGACACGGCGGGACGTTTGCACATCGACACCGAGCTGATGGACGAGATGGCGAAGCTGAAGGCGCTGCTGTCGCCGCAGGAGATTTTGTTTATCGCCGATGCGATGACCGGGCAGGATGCGGTGCGGTCGGCGGAGGCGTTCCATCAGCGGCTGGCGCTGACGGGCACGGTGCTGACGAAGATGGACGGCGATGCGCGGGGCGGCGCGGCCTTGTCGATCCGGCACGTGACCGGGCAGCCGGTGAAGTTTATCGGCACCGGAGAAAAGCCGGATGCGTTTGAGCCGTTCCATCCGGACCGGATTGTGGGGCGGATTCTCGGCATGGGCGACATCATGTCGCTGATCGAGAAGGCCGAAGAGAAGCTGGACAAAAAGAAGTCAGAGGACTTTGCGCGCAAGGCGCTGTCGGGGGATGGATTTTCGCTGGAGGATTTTCGCGATCAGCTGCGGCAGATCAAGAAGCTGGGGTCGCTGGAATCGATTCTGAAGATGCTGCCCTCGGTGGGGCCGCTGGCGGGGATGCAACAGATGGCGGGGCAGGTGGACGAGAAGCAGTTCACGCGCGTGGAGGCCATCATCAACTCCATGACGCAGAAAGAACGTAACCATCACGAGATCATTTCCGGGAGCCGGCGCAAGCGCATTGCGAACGGTTCGGGCACGACGGTGCAGGAAGTGAATCAACTGCTGCGGCAGTATGCCCAGATGCGGAAGATGTTTAAGGGCATGGGCAAAGGCGGGATGCTGCAGCGGCGGGCGATGGGGATGCTGGGCGGGATGCGGGGACGATAGGCGGCTACTCGAACAGTTTGGGACCGGGCTGGGTTTCGAGCGGCTCGACGATGTGGGGCTGGCCCCGGCGCGCGGGCGCGGTGGAGAGAATGCCCAGCAGATCGCGTAATTCGCCGCGCAGCTTTTGGATCTTGGCTTCGACCGCCGGCGTGGGCGGCACCTTCTCAATGAGCGGCAACTGGGGACCTTTGACGCGGCTGCCGGCTTCGTGGACGAGCACCTGGCGTGCGCCGGCAATGGTGTAGCCCTCGTCGTGGAGCAGGCGGCGCACTTTCAGCGCCAGTTCCACATCCCGCTTGCGATAGAGGCGCTGGCCGGTGCCGCTCTTGTTGGGGCGCATCTGCGGGAATTCGGTCTCCCAGAAGCGCAGGACATAGGTCTCCACGCCGCACAGCTTCGCTACATCGCCGATGCGGAAATAGAGCTTATCGGGAATGACGACTTCGCGCGGGGGCCGCGGTTGGGCTGCGTGTTTGGGCATGGCCATGGGGAGCCGCGTCGGATAGTCCCGAAAAAAACGCGGCGCCTGCACGCAGTATAGGGCAGGCACCGGCACAAAAGGGAAGAGGAATCAGGGTTTGTTCCCGGCGGGCTCGCGCGGGGTCGAGCCACGGGGAGCGGCGCGGAGGTACTGCTTCGGCCAGGAGGCGGTTTCGCCGAGCGCGGCCGCGGCGTGCACCGGCCAGTAGGGATCGCGCAGAAATTCACGCGCGATGAAGACGAGGTCGGCCTGGCCGGTGCGGATGATGTGAGCGGCCTGGGCCGGATCGGTGATCATGCCCACGGCGCCGGTGAGGATGCCGGTTTCTTTGCGAATCGCTTCGGCGAAGGGCGTCTGGTAGCCGGGGCCGACGGGAATCTGCGCGGCGGCGACATTGCCTCCCGAGGATGAGTCGATGAGGTCGACGCCGCGATCTTTGAGCAAACGGGCGAGCTGAACGGACTGGGCGAGGTCCCAGCCGTTTTCCACCCAGTCGGTAGCGGAGATGCGGACGAAGAGAGGACGCGGACGCGGCCAAACTTCACGGATGGCGGCAGCGACTTCGAGGAGCAGGCGAGCACGGTTCTCCAGGCTGCCTCCGTATTCGTCACTGCGCTGGTTACTGATGGGGGAGAGGAATTCGTGGAGCAGATAACCGTGGGCGGAATGGATTTCGAGGACGTCGAAGCCTGCGCGATCGGCGCGGACGGCGGCATCGCGGAAGGCAGCCACGAGGCGAGCGATGCCGGCGAGGTCGAGTTCGCGCGGTTCAGGATATTTGGGGGAGAACTTGATGGCGCTGGGGGCGAGGACTTCCGGCCAGCCGCCGGCTTCCGGGGCGATCGCGCCTTCGCCGAGCCAGGGGACGAAGGTGCTGGCTTTGCGGCCGGCGTGGGCTAACTGGATTCCGGTGTGCGCGCCCTGGCTGTGGAGGAAGGCGGTGATGCGCGCCAGCGGGGCGATGTGCTCATCCTTCCAGATGCCCAGGTCCTGGGGGCTGATGCGGCCCTCGGGGGTGACCGCCGTTGCCTCAGTGAAGACGAGGCCCGCGCCGCCGACGGCGCGGCTGCCGAGGTGGACGAGATGCCAGTCGCTGGCGAAGCCATCCTCGCTCGAGTATTCGCACATGGGAGAAACGACGATGCGGTTGGCGAGGGTGACGGATCCGATAGCGAGCGGCGAGAAGAGGCTGGCGGGAGTGGAAGAGGTCATCGCTAGCTTTGGATGTGAGGGAGAGGGATCGGTCGCAAAGCGCGCGCTGACGGGAGATCGGTCGGAGGCGTGGCCGCAAATAAAAGAGGCTTCGCGCGGAACGAAGCCTCTGAGCCAGGTTGCAGATGAGGGGCGGCTGGTTTTTGCCTCCGTTGGGACCCTTCTCCCGAAGGTCCATGGAAAACTGCCAACCCTCTACTACATCCTGGCGGGTAGCCGTCAAGCCATCAACATCTTGGGGCTTGGTTGCGGGTATGTCAAGAAAAATCCACAGGGTCGCGGGTGGAGACCGGAGCGCTCGTGCTCCGGCCTGGCGAGGTCAGATTGGCATTATGAGAAGTGTGGAGGGGTGAGCGGGCGCGGCTATTTGCCGGCGTTGTCGAGTCGCTCTTCCTTTGCCAGGTAGCGTTGTTGCGGCGGAGGCAGGGGATGGAGACGGTAGAGGAGCAGCACGTTTCTGTCGGGATCGTCGAAGGCGGGGAAGGACGCAACCTGTTCGAGGGAGTATTGGGTGGTGAGGTCTTCCAGCGTTCCGGGGTCCATCTCATTCCACCCGGCGTACCACGAGGGGTGATAGGCGTGGATGCGATAGGGGAGATCCCAGGTGCCGTAGTCGTCGCAGATGGAGGGAAGATGGGTCGTCAATTCAATTTGGTCGCCGCTGACGGAGAGCAGGATGTGGTTCGGGGCGGGGTGGCCGTCGATGTAGCGGGTGAGTTGGGTCGCGGCGTTCAGCCAGGTGTACTCGGGATGGCGGACGTAGCCGGCGATACGGATAGCTCCTGCGACGCATAACGCCGCCATGACCGCCGGCGGTGCGCAAGCCGCGATCCGCAGAGACACGCTCTGGAATCGAGCCAACAGGTCGGCGGCCGCCAACACGGCGAGGAAGACGACGGGATAGATGACCGTCTCGTAGTAGCGCGGCTGCGGGTTGTTCTGCATCCCGGCGAAGACGACATAGCCGGATGCGGCGAGCAGCGAGGCGAGGGTGAGGGGATTGCTCCAGAAACCGTCGGAGGCCGCCGAGTCTTTGCCCTTCTGGCGCCGACGGGGCACGAAGACGCAGGCGAGGAGTGCGGCGGCAAGGATACAGAGGGCGGGCGAGATCCAGAGCACGCCGCGCAGGGACCACCAGTACGCCGCGAGATGGGCTGGAATGCCGGCGGGCTGCGGCCAGCGGTTCACCTCGAACAGGTAAGTGAAGTCGACGCGATAGTGCGGCCGCACCAGGACGAAATACCAGATGCAGGCGGGGACGAGGGCGGCGGCGATGGTGATGGAGAGTGCGCGCAGCGAGGAGCGGAGGTGAAATTCGCAGGCCCAGCCGATGAGGAACAGCGTCGACGGGAGCAGGAAGACGCCGGTGGTCTTGGTGAGGAGGAGAAGGCAGAGCAGCAGGCCGATGGCGATGAGTCTCCACGGACGGCGGCGTTCAGCGTCGTTCTTCAGGCGCAGAGCCTGGATCCATGTGAGCAGGAGAATGCCGATCACGAGCGGTTCCTGAAGCGCAAGGCGGCTGAAGGCGTAGAGAAACGGGCTGGACACGAGGAGGGTGACCGCTGCGAGCGCTACCCAGCGCGGCGCCTGGGTGCGCAGAACGCGATAGGAGAGGAAGAGGTTGAGTCCGAGGACGGAGACAATGACGGCGCGGGCGGCGGCCAGGCTGACGCCGGTGAAATGAAAAACGAAAGCCAGCAGCAGGGGCCAGACGGGCAGAGCCACGGCTGGGTTGAAATCCCCATGCAGATACCAGTGCCCGATCAGGAAATGGCGCACGGCGGCGTCGGCGTACCAGCCCTCGTCGGTGTATTTGGAGTAGTCCATCCACGGCGAGTGGTTGGGGAAGTCGGCGAGCAGGTGGGGGAAGTGAAGGCAAAAGAGCGCAACGATGCCGGCGATCCACAAGGCATAGAGGGCGCGCGCTTTGGTCATCCGGTTCATCCCCTGGTTCTGGAGATACGAGTGGGCGGTCGCCGTTGCCGGCCGTGTCTTCAGTTTGATTTTAGGTAGATGCAGGAAAGTATACAGAGGCAGTGAGCGAAGTCCGGGGACGGGCAGCGAGACGAGCCGTTGTGCGGACAGGCGGGCGGAGCCGCAAAGAAAAATCCCGCTCCCGGAGAGGGAGCGGGATTTTTGTGGGGCTGAGAGCTACTCGACCTGGGTTATGATGCCGAGCGTGTGAATTTGCGAGGTTGCCGTTGAGTTGGCCGTGACGGTCACGCCATGCAGGCCGGCGGTGGCTCCAGCAGCTGCGGTGACGGTGAGGGTGACGGACTGGCTCGGGTTGGTGGCCGTGCCGGGGGTGCCACCGCCGCCGCCTCCTCCGCCGCAGAGCGTGGGACCCAGGGTGCAGCCGCCCCCGCCTCCGCCGCCGCTCGATCCGCAGCCGATGCCGAATCCGGCCAGGCACGCGAAGACGAGGAGGCTGAGCAGATTACGCCAGGCGCGGCGGCGAGCCGGGATGGTGAGGAGCAGGACGCCGGCGAGGGCCGCGCCTCCGCCGGTAGCCAGCAGACGCCAGCGCTGAGTGAGGGGAGCGTTTTGTATGGGCACGCTGGCGGTGTTGCTGTAGCTGAGCGAGACCGAGCTGGCACTGAGCGAGCAGGTGAGCCCGGCGCCGCAGGTTGACGGAACGCTGAGGTTGACCGTGCCGCTGAAGCCATTCGTGGGCGTGATGTAAATGGTCGAGGTCGCGGAGGTCGTCAGCTTGTTGGTGCCGTTGAGCGAGACCGAGACGACGGCGTTCGACGCGCCGAGAGAGAAGTCCGACAGAGGGGTGTTGATGGGGTTGCCGGAATTCACCAGGACGGAGGAGCTGTTGTGGGTTGAGTCTCCGGTGTAATACATCGCGAGGAGGTTGCCGCCCTGGACCAGGACCTGGCTGGTTAGCGTTCCGGAATAGGTGGAGGTAGCGCCGCTGCCGGGCACGAGCGCAAAGGCGGTGGTGGAGTCACCGTCCGGGTAGACGTAGACGGAGCCGGTGGGCGCGGTGGTTCCAGTTGCGCCGGTCACCGTACCGCTGACGGTGATGCTCTGATTGGGCGTGATCGATGTGCTGGAAAGATTTCCCGTGATGGTGGTGGGAATCAGCGTCGCCGGGCTGGGTGGCACGATGCTGATGGAGCCGGCAAGCGCGTTGCTGCCGGTCAGCGCGACGTAGTTCGTATCGCCGCTGTAGGAAATGCCGATGTTGTAATTGCAGGTGCTGGAGCAGGCGTTTGCCGGGATGGTGAACTGGACTACGCCCGCGGGCAGGCCGTCATAGGGATCGACGGAGGCGACGAGGGTCTGGGTTCCGGAAGTCGTGCCGGAGGGCAGCCCGGTGACGGTGACCGTTCCCGAAGGAGCCGAGACCGGGGTGGTGATGGCGGAGGAATAGGTGATTTCGTTCGAGTAGTTGGCGCTGTTTTCCACCAGCACATAGAAGATGGTGGGCTGGCCGCCGATGAAGGTGTTCTGCAGCGTCTGGCTGCCGTTCGCCGCCCCGGCAAAGACGTTGGGCGTGTCCTGGGTGATGGTGAAGGCGATGCTCGACGAGGTCGATGCGTTGTAGCTGCTGTCGCCGGAATAGCTGGCGCTCACGGTGTGCGTGCCGATGCTGAAGGGCGCATTGAATTCCGCGTCGCCCTCGACGTTGATGGGCGCTGCGTTGATGGCCGTGCTGTTATCCGTAAAGGTGACGGTGCCGGTGGGCGATGTGAAGGCCGTTGAAGCGCAGGTACTGGGCGGCGAGCTGACGTTGAGGCAGGTGTTGTAGTACGTGGTGGGCGCTACCTCAGCGTCGAGCGTGCCCTGCGTGCCGTAGGGCACTCCCGTGGACCCGGGACTAATCCCAAGGGAACTGGAGGAAGTGCTGACGGCGTTCAGAAGGTTGAAGTACACGCTGCTGGCTTCCGGACTAACCGTGATTTGCGCCTTGGCGGAGGTGCTGGCTGCGTTGGTGCCGTCACCGCTGTAGCTGGCCCAGACATCATAGGTGCCGCCGGGCAGGTCGGCGACGCTGCCGGAGAAGGCGCCACCGCTGCCGAGTGGGAAGGTGCTGGTGCCGCCGGCCAGGAGCTGGCCAAAGCCCGATCCCTGCTGACCGGCTTCGGAGCTGTCGGTCATGAGAGCGACATTGCCAGCCGGCGTGCCGGTGCCGGTGACCGATCCGCTGACGGTGACAGCCTGACCGTGCGTATAGGAAGCGCCCGCGCCCGGTGAGGTGAGCGTGGTGGCGCTGGTTTTGAAGGAGACTTTGTCCCAGTCGGCGACCATGACGGCGGCATCGACGGTGCCCAGGCCAGTGGCGAGGTTATAGCCGGCGGCGGCGCTGTAGAGGGGCGTCTGCGAACTCGTAAGTCCCAGAGCACCCTCGACGGTACCGTCGGCGGCAGTGAGGGGACTGGCGACCGCGACGCAGTCCACCGGCGGGAAGGTTCCGCTGGCGTTGACGATGGTACTCACGTTGCAGGGCTCAGTGTTGGTGCCCACGGTGATGTCGTGGAAGGCCGCGGGGAACTGGGTCTTCAGGGGGTAAAGGACGAAGTCCGCCTGGCCCTGCGGGCTCTGCATTTTTTGATCGACGAGAGCCATGATCCCGGCAAAGGCGGGAGCGGCAAACGAGGTGCCGCCCGCACCGGAGATCTGGATGAGGCCGGAGCCGGAGGCCGACTGGCAATCGCCATCCTGATAGCAGAACGGATAGAAGCTGTAGTTGGTGCCGTCGGAGGCGAAGAGGGAGACGTCGGGCAGGTCGCGCACGCCGTCGGTGGGAACGCCCGCGCCGGTTTGCCAGGAAGGCTTGGCGTAGCCGGTAAGGGCTCCGCCGCAGGTGCCGCTGCTGTTGTAGCCGGAAGCGCAGACCGCAGCGCTGCTGGCGCCGCCGCTGCCGCCGGCGATGGTGGTGGATCCACCCGAATTGATGTAGTAGTTCGACGCGTCGAGGCCATACTGGCTGTCATTCCACGGCTGCTCGGGAATGTGCTGCAGGATGGACTGCGAGGGACTCTGCGAAGGGGTGGTATTCCAGTACGTGGCGAGCTGCGTATTGAGGCCGCTGTCGTTGTAGTGGCTGTAATAGAAGTCGGTGCCGCCGACGGCGACGTTCCAGGGAGTGGACGCATAGCCGCTGACGGCGAGTCCCTGGGTGGCGTATTCGGAGCTGTTGAAGTTGTCGCAGCCGGCAACGCCGCCGTCGCCCGCGGAGACCATGACGGTGATGCCCTGGGCGGCGGCCTGCTCCATGAGCTCATCGAGGTAGAGGTTGGTCGAGCCGAGGCCGGCTTCGCAGGATCCGAAGCTGAGGCTCATGATGGGCGCAACGTCGTTATAGATGGCGTGCTCGGCGGCGAGATAGAGGCCGCTCTCCAGATCGGTGTCGGCGGCGATGATGAGGTCGACGTGGGCGCCGGGAGCGACCGCGCCGGACCATTCCACGTCGATGTAGGTTTCGTCGGCGGCGTAGTTGGGACCGTCGGGGTCGTTGATGCCCTCGATGCCGGGGTCATTGCCGTCGATAATGACGGTGGGCGGATTGACGGGCAGGTTAAAGATCGACCGGAACTGATTGACGAGGTCGACGTTGATGTTCGACTCGTTGATGATGGCGATGGTCTCGCCGCTGCCGTCGTAGGTGGTGCCGGTGTAGCCAGGATTCAGGGCCGGGTTGGGCAGGTCGTACTGCACGGCGAAGTCCGCCGGAGCCATGACAAAGTTGACCCCCGCGTTGCCGCCGTAAGTCCAGTTGGGGGTGGCTTTGTTGGTTTTGGGATCGTAACTCGCCTGGCCGAGCAGGTGCGCGTGGCTCTTTGGGCGGAAGTTATTGAGGGCCACGAAGCCGCCGACGACGGGCGCGATGGCTGCGGGAATCTGGGGATCGCCGGCCGTCGCGTAGTGGATGTCGCCATTCACCTGGTACTTGTGAATCTGCGCGTGGAAGGCGTTGCGGAACTGCGCGACGTTGCCGGTGAATTCGATGACCTGCTTGCCGGGCTTAACGCCGGAGACCTGGAAGCCGTGGGAGGAGAGCCACGAGGTGACGGTGGCGACATCCTGATCGGAGGGGCCAAACTGCTGGCCAAACTGGGCGGGGGTCAGCCACTTGTGATAACTGGCGCTGCCGGGCGTATGGACGCCGGCGATCATCTGCTGGAGGGCGGCTTCCTGGCTGGCGCTGCGCTTGAGCACCAGATGCATGTGGTCCAGCGACATCGAGTCCGGGGCCGCACCGCGATCGTTGGCGGCGTTGGCCAGGGGATGCACGTAACCGCGGAGGGTGACGCGGGTGTTGTCATCGACGGGATGCACAATGCGGCTGGGGACGACGCTGGGAGTGGTCTGAGCGGCGAGCGGCCCGGCACAGCAAGCGACAACGGCGGTTACGAATGCGAGGGGGCGAAGGATTCTTGCAAGCGTGGAAAACATGGCCATCCTTTGAAACTGTGAAGAGGGGGAGTTTTGATCGCCGCGGTGGAAAGCGCAGCAGTGCGGAAACGTGCCATCTGGTGCGATCCATCATAATCCTGCCCGGCTCGGTGCGAAACGGAGCGTGCACGTGGATCGTCATGAGGACTTACCTCGGGCCCGAGAAGTTTTCCGGCTCAGGGAGCCCGGCGCAAAAAGGCTGCCGGGCGCGACGCAGACCCAAGCCGATGAAGAAGGAAAGCTCCGCAGGCTGCGTAAGCTTTAGACCGGGAACCCGCAGATAAGTTGCGGCGATTCCGGAGAAAAGCAAAGAGCCGGCTGATCCGCAGAGCCAGGAGCGGGGTAAGAGCGCGCCTGCGGTGCAGTTCACCTTACCAACAGCGGCCGCGCCTGGGAACCCGGGTTTGCATGGCGGAACGAATTGTCATGCGGCGTTCATGTGCCGGGCGCCTGCGCGGGCGGTCTCAGTCCCGTGCATCGAGGACCAGCCAATGGCCGTCGTCCCAGTAGCGAACGGTTGCCGAGCGCTCGAGACGGGCGTCTTCGATGCCGTCGTGGTCGTAAGTAGCGGCGCCGTGCAGTTGGTGCGAGGCGCGCAGATTGGCGGCGCTGCGCACGGCGATGCCCCAGGACGATCCAAAGATGGAGTTGCCGGGGTCGGCCCCGAGCCACTGGGTGTCCGGCTGGCTGCGGACGGTGATGGGGTTGCCGAATTGTCCGGCGAGGAAGACGTAGAGGGTGGTCGATGAATCGATGGAGCAGAGCGCCGCCCAGTCGCTGCTGCCGGCGGCGCGAAAGGAACCATGGATCACGTTTTCCGGCTGCTGGGCTTCGAAGCTCTGGGGAATCATGCAGCCGCGGCGGGTGAGTTGGGAGGCCACGGCCTGGGGCAAATCGGGAAAGGAGGCGACGGGCAGAAGGCGAATGCGGTAGGTTTCGATATCTCCGCCGGCGGCCTGCAACTCGCCACTTTCAATGCGCTCGGTGGTGGGCAGAGGGTTGGGGATTGAGGCCTGCCAGGCTGTCGCGAACAGTCCGGCCAGAAGCGCCCCCATGGCCGCAGCGTTCATTTTGATCCAAGAATGTTGGGATACGAATTTTCGTCGAGCCACACCGAGGCGGCGCGGAGCAGATCGTGGAAATAGCCGATGGAGGCATTCGGCAGGCGAATGACAAAGCTCGAAGCGCGAAAATCGTTCACTTCAGGGATGGGTGAGACGACCTCGAAGAGCAAATCCGCGGTGGGGTCGGCTGCGGACGGGGTGCCGTGTACGCCGATGGAGAGACCTTCGCGAAAGGAATAATGGAGGCCGATGATGCGCTGGTCGAGGCGCAGAAAAGCGGGTTGGTAGCGGGCGAGACGCAGGTAAGCATCGAACATGGCCAGCGCTCCGGGAATCTCGTCCTGGTCGGCGTGGATGCAGGTGGTCCGCACGCCGTCGGCGATCCAGATTTCGAGGCCCTTGGCGAAGCTGCCGGTAAGGGGATCGGATTCCTCCTCGACCGGCGCGGGTGCTTCGGCGGGCTCCTCGCCTTCCACGGTGGGCGCGGGCGGTTCGGGGTCCTGCGGAGGATTGCTGAGGTCGACAGCGAGGACGGCGGCGATGCGGAAGCGGTTCCGCAATTCCGGCTCCTCATGCCCTTCCACCTCCGCCACGTAATTGCGGCGAAGCACGGAGGCGCCGGGCTTTTCGAGGAGAGCACGGAGGCGCGTCGCGGGCAGGGGAAGATTCTCGGCGGCGACTTTCAGTTCGAGACAGGGCATCAGGTCCTCGTATGGAAGTCTTGAAAGCCAGAGTATACGCAATCACTTGAAATTAGCCGTCATTTTTCGGGGGGAATACAGTCACGAAAGGGTATTCTGGAGCCGCCAATCGTGACACGTTTTTAAGAAAGGAAAATTTGTTATGCGCAGGCCTGTGGGCGTGATCGTGGCGGCTGTGGTTCTGGGCCTGATGGCCCTGGCCGGGATTTGCGGCATGCTGTTCTCGCTGGGGTTCGCGATCTTCGTGCACAATCCGATCATCCCGGGCGCATTTCGGCCGTTTATTATCTTCGGCGACTGCCTGATGCTGTGCTTTTTTCTGTTCTGCGCGTGGACGGTGGTGGCGCTTTTCCAGATGCGGCGGTGGGCGCGGATTTCGGCCATCATTCTTGGCGGGCTGACCTTCCTGTTTTCGGCGAGCGCGGGTGCTGCCATTCTGATGGTGAGCAAATATATTCCTGCGCCGCCAGGGCCATCGGCGGTGAGTGTGTCCGCAGTGGTGATGGGGATTGCCGGGTTCTACGGGTTTCTGGCGCTGATCGGCGTGTGGTGGCTGGTCTATTTCAACCTGCGGCCGGTGCGGGCTGCGTTCCACGGAGCCGGAATCATGGTGACGAATCCCGACATCCTGCCACCGGGCGGCGCGACGATACTGCCACCGGCGGAGCCGACGCCGGGATGGCGGATTGTGATCATTGTGTGGGCGTGCCTGACGCTGGTCAGCGCATTGTCCGTGCCGATGCTCTTCGTGATGCGTATGCCGGTGTTTTTTTTCGGGGTGGTGCTGACGGGCACGGCGGAGACGTTGACGCTGCTGGCGCTGCTCGCAGCCGAAGTGTTCATGGGCATTGGCCTGCTGCGGAAATGGAAAGCCGCGTGGTACGTGGCGCTGGCCTGGCAGATCTATATCGTTGCGTTTCTTCTGACGCTTGCGATTCCGGGCAACTGGGCGCGGTTTATCGCGTATGAGCAGCACACGGCTGCGCGGTTGATACCGCAGGGCGCGACGCCGTACCCGGTCCCGTTGTTCAACATGGGGCCGATCATGGCGGTGAGCTTCATCCTCAGTATGCCCATCATCGTGATTTGCACGATGGCACTGTTCAAGCGCAAAGAGGATTATCTGGGAGCGTGATGGACGCGGTTTGACACCCGGCCAGCGCAAAATTAGCGTCAGAGTGGATGCGGGCATTTTTCTGCAGACGCTGGTGTCTGCGGCCCGCCGGAGCGTCGGACGCTATGCGATTGGGAATTCTGATCATGGCCGCGGGCAAAGGCACGCGGCTCAAGTCGAAGAAGGCGAAAGTCCTGCACGAGATTGGCGGGCGTCCGCTGCTGGCGCATGTGGTGGCGGCGGCGGCGCAGGTGGTGCCGCCCCAGGACATTTTCGCCATCGTCGGACACCAGGCCGAGGCCGTGCAGGCGGCGGTGCGCGATGCGGGGATCGGGTTCATCGTGCAGGAAGAGCAGCGCGGGACCGGCCACGCGATCCAGGTGGCAGAAGCGGCGACGCGGGACTACGACGAATTGATTGTGCTTTCCGGCGATGTGCCGCTGCTCCGTCCGGAAACGATTGTGGCGCTGCGGGATTTTCATCTGCGCGAGCAGGCGGCGATGACCATTTTGACCGCCGCGCCGGAGAATCCGTTTGGATATGGGCGCGTGCTGCGCAGGAAACCAAACGCGCCGGAGGTTGCGGCTATTGTGGAGCAGAAGGCGCTGACGACGGAGCAGCAGAGCGCCCGCGAGATCAACTCCGGCATTTATGCGTTTCGCCGTGCCGCGCTCTATGCCCACATTGGACAACTGCGGGCCGACAACGCGCACAAGGAACTGTACCTGACGGACCTGGCGGGAAACCTGGTGGATGCCGGCGAACGCGTGGTGGCGGTGGAAGGCGCGGAGTCGATGGAGATTCTGGGTGCGAACACCATTGCCGAGATGATGGACCTGGATCGCGCGATGCGAATGGCGACGGCGCGCAGGCTGATGGACGCGGGCGTGACGATTTTCCGGCCGGATACGGTGACGATGGACGCGGGCGTGGAAGTGGGTCCCGACACGGTGATTGAGCCGTACGTGCAACTGCTGGGCGCGACGAAGGTCGGCAGCGATTGCCGGATCCGGTCGTTTTCCGTGCTGGAAAACATGACGCTCGGCGATCGGGTGCTGGTCCAGCAGTCCTGCGTGCTCGAGCAGTCGGAGATTGCGAAGGGCGCACAACTGGGGCCGTTCGCGCATTTGCGGCCAGGATGTCATATTGGCGAAGGCGCGCATATCGGGAACTTTGTCGAAGGCAAAAAGGTCCGCATGGGCGCGGGATCGAAGGCCAACCACCTGAGCTATCTGGGCGACGCGCAGATTGGGAGCGGCGTGAACATCGGCGCGGGAGCGATCACCTGCAATTACGACGGTGTGGCCAAGTATCAGACGCTGATCGAGGACGGCGTTTTTGTGGGCAGCGACTCCACGCTGGTGGCGCCGATTGTGATTGGCGAAGGCGCTTACATCGCGGCGGGTTCGTGCATCACCGAAGATGTGCCCGCGGATGCGCTGGCGCTGGGGCGCGCGCACCAGACGACCAAGCCGCACTGGGCGAAGAATCGCCGCGCGCAGCGTGACGCGGGCAAATCCGGCACAACAAAATAGTCAGGGGTTGCAGCGGACCAGAGTTGCGGAAGGACGCTTACGCGGCCTGTTGGCCGTCCTGCTGCATTGCGGCGAGTTCAGAGCGCAGGCGCATGCGGGCGGTGAAGACGGTGCGGCGCACTGCGGATTCCTCGATCTGCAACAACTGCGCGATCCGGGGCGCCGGATAGCCTTCCACATCCATGAGCAGAAAGACGAGGCGCTCGGTGGAGGGCAGGCAGCGGATGGCTTCTTCGAGGTCGGCGCGGTGGATATTGCGCTGCTCCGTAACGTGCGTTGCCGCCGGAACGGGAGTGAACTCTTCTTCCTCGAGGAGCATGTTGCCGCGGAGGTGATCGATGAGGGACGAGTCGATGATGGTCTGATCGGGCTCGTCGGCTTTGCGAAACGCGCTGATGAAGGTGCCGCGGAGAAGATCTTCAGCTTCGATTTCGTTGCCGGTCATGTAGTAGGAGACGGAGAAGACGCGGTGGCGATGGCTTTCGTAGACATCCCGCTGTCTCTCTTCGAGACGCTGCGGAGCCATCTCACGAGCCGACATTTTGGCAGAGTGTTTTTCGAAGTTGAACAACATACAGGGTCGCCGTGCTCCTGGGAGAGTCTCCAGCAGGTAGAAGGTTACCACGACTCTGCGTAGAGATGACAACTAGTGTGCGCAGGGATGCCATGGCGTGAATTGGCGTTCAATTGTTTGGACCGAAGGGAGAATTGCACCAAAGTGGTATCGGCTGTGACGGTTTAGTTCTCACTGGTACCACGGTCACCCAGGATAGGATAGACCGGTAATTGTTCGGGCCCCCGATAAAATCGTTTCAGCAGCGGACTTTCGGGCCTGGAGGAGAAGTGGCCTCAGAGCGAATTTTGATCGTCGACGACGAACCCTACGTTCGGACTCTGATGGCAGCCATGCTGGAAAAGTCGAATTACACCGCCGTGCTCGCAGCCAATGGCACCGAAGCGATTGAGCATGTCGAGCAGGACCCGCCGTACGATCTGATTCTTTCCGACATTGTAATGAGCGGCCTGGACGGGATCGGGCTGCTGGAGCGAATCCGCCAGGTCCATCCGGAGACGCCGACGGTGATGGTGACGGCGATTCACGACGTGGGCGTGGCCATTTCCGCGATGCGCAAGGGCGCGTACGACTACCTGCTGAAGCCCTTCGAAAAAGAGCAGTTACTGGTGACGGTGCGCCGCGCGCTCGATTACCGGCGGCTGGTGCAGCAGAACTCGGTCTACCGGCACAATCTGGAGCAACTGGTTTCGGCGCGCACAGAAATGCTGCGCCAGGCGATGACCGATCTGGAGCGCTCGTACGACATTACGCTGGAAGCGCTGGGCGATGCGCTGGATCTGAAAGACGCCGAGACCGAAGGACACTCGCGCCGAGTGACGGCCTACACGATCGCGCTGGCTCGCCACTGCGGGGTGGAACTGGCGCAGACGCGGGTGATTGCCCGCGGCGCTTTTCTGCACGACATCGGCAAAATGGCGATTCCCGATGCCATCCTGCTGAAGCCGGGCAAGCTGGACCCGGAAGAGCAGTCGATTATGCGCGAGCATTGCGCGCGCGGGTATCAGATTCTGAGGAAGATCCCCTTTCTCGAAGAAGCCGCGGAGATTGTTTACAGCCACCAGGAGTTCTACGACGGGCGTGGCTATCCGCGCGGGATGAAGGGCGACGAGATTCCGCTGGGCGCACGGGTGTTTGCCGTTGCGGACACGCTGGATGCGATTACCTCAGACCGGCCGTACCGGAAAGCGCGCAGCTACCAGGTGGCCCGAGCGGAGATTGCGCGGTGCGCCGGGACGCAATTCGATCCCAATGTCGTCGACGTGTATCTTGGACTTCCGGACAGCTTATGGGAAGATCTGCGAGCGGAAATGACCCGGCATCCGCGTTTTTCGCCGCTGTCGTTTGCCGGCTCGATCGAAGATTTGCAACTCTAAGCCGAAGATCTGCACCTTTATGCGATCCTGCGTCCCCTGATCCTGTGTCTATAATTTGATACCGGAGCGAGTGCCATGCCATTGCTCGAGGACAAGATTATTGCGGGCAAGCTGCTGTCGATGCCCAGGTGGAAGCTGGAGAACGGCGAACTGGTACGTCGCTCCGAGTTCCCCGGCTTTGTGGAAGCCATGCAGTATGTGAACAGCGTGGCGGAACTGGCTGAAGGCGCCGGGCACCATCCCGACATCGATATCCGGTACAACCGGGTGCGGCTGGCTCTGGTGAGCCACGACGCCGGCGGGCTGACGGAGCGGGATTTCGATTTGGCGGCGGCCATCGACAGCCTGGCGTGAGGTCTGGCGGCTTGCCCAGCCGGTCCGCTGCGCTACCCTGCGTGGGGCGGTCGCGTTGTCGCCCCCTTGCCCCTCCCTCCTGGAGTTCCGTGACGGTTGATTGATTCTGCTGGGTTTAGCTCGGCGGCCCTGCTTGGCCCTGCGGCAAGTGATAGACAACAAGTCATTTGCGAGACGCGCGCGATTGCGTCAAAGGCGAGCATGATTGATGCATTGGCGCGTGCGAACGCGGTTGATGATTGAGCGCGGGTCACTTGCAAGGCACTCGTCTTTGACTCAATGGCGCGTGCGATTGATGAGGTGACGCTGGTCTTTGAGTCACTCGCGCGTCTGAATGACTCACTGGCGGGTTCCTGGCCTGCCGGGCGGCGGCATCTGCGGCCGTTGGGCAGGAACGAGGAGCATTCGCGGATCATGGGTTCCCCCGGGTAGCTCGTGGATGGGGTGGCGGGCGATGGCTGGGCTGGCGGGTTCCGGGTGGTGCAGTTTTGGGAGCCGCCGGCCATGGAAAAAGCCGCCCTGGGGCGGCCTTTGTTTTGTTTTTTACTCTCTATATTCAGGATACCAACTTTGGATAATTAGACTGCCAAATATTTTGAGGGTTGAGGGGTCATTGTGCGCGGCAGATACAGGGGTTAGCGAGGGCATGACTTTCGTAAGGATTGACAAGTTTCCACAGGGGGGAGGCGAGGACCATGCCGGTCCGGAGGTAACTGGTATCATGTCCCCCGAATTCCTCCCGAATTCCAAGAGCGACGTTAAGGCTTGCGGCGGCTCATAGGAGTGATGGCGTGCTATTGGAAAGAAATCGCGTTGTAATCCTGGCGATCATAGTGGCGTTCATCTCGCTCATCGTTTACTGGGTGGGAAAAGTTGAGTACTTTAAAGCGTTTCCATTTGTCTTCGTGATTGCTTTCACTGTGTTCACGCTCCGCGGACCTTCGCCGCTACCGCAGAAGCTCAAGAGCGTCGGCATTTATGTGATTTTGGGCGCCATCATGTTGCTGGCTGCTTTGCTTTTGTGGAGGTAGATTGCTTTAAAGCCCCAAATAACGGGCTGTCGCCACTCGCTGAGTGCAAAGCCAAAGCTGTAGCGGCGGGCGTGGCTCACGCGGCCATCGACGGACTGGGAGTGATTCCAGGGATTCGGGGGACATGATACCGATTACCCTCTCGAGAGTCGGGCTGAACCCGTGAAGTGAGACACGGTGAAGTTGAATTCGCAGCAGTCGAAGTCTTTAGGCACCGTGTCGGGTGCGCTGAGGCGGGGCATGCAGAAATTCTGTTGCCGGGAGTTATTCGGTATCATGTCCCCCGAATTCCCCCCGAATTCCCGTAGCTTTGTGCGATGGCCAAAGCAGGATGAACTCAAAATTCGGCAAACTAGCTGTGTTTATGGAGTTGTCAAGTTGAAAATCCGCATGCTCTTTGCTGCTGTCTCCATTTGTGTGTGCTGTTTGCTGACTGGCTGTCTCGAATCAAGCTTCCAACTAGCGGGCGAATCAAGGCTTCCGGTTTGGATAAAACTTCCGCCAGGCCTCAAGAGGCAGGACGTCTCACTGACACTCAACTACTACTCGAATCCCTTTGGGGCGAATGCGAAATTCATCCTGAAGAACAAACGCGGAGATGTTTTGGAAGAGGTTAGCGGGACGGACAAGCCTATCAATGGCGTTTCTGAGTATCCTGGCTTCGTTTTGGTCAAAGTGAACGGTGCATCTGAGATCATCGAACACCGGACGAAAGGGCCGATCTTCTACGTCTCCGACGATGCCTCCATCAGAAACGATGTCCTGCATTAGCGGTGATGGGATTCGGGGTACATGATACCTATTACCTCTCGAAAGTCGGGCTGAACCCGTGAAGTGAGACACGGGTGTAGTTGAATGCGCAGCGGTCCAAGCCTTCAGGCACCGCTTTGGGTGCGCTGAGGCGGGGCATACAGAAATTCTATTGCCGGGAGGGTATTCGGTATCATGTCCCCCGAATTCCCGGATACATACGCTGGACAATCATGGTTCCGAACCAGCGATGAGCGGCGATGGGTACTATGTGATTCATGTACCGTGAACCTTTATAGGAGTTGTTCAGATGAGCTATCGAGGCTTTGCGCTTTTGCTTCTTACTACAATCTCAGCAATTGCTCAGTCTGCGCCGAAGGTTCAGCAAACTGGTTCCATTAGCGCACCCAAAGCCATGATCAATGCCCTTTACCATAACGTGGTAACTTATCATCCGTATAGTCTTCTCGACCGTGCGAATACGAAGATTTTTTCCCCTTATCTCAGCGAATCGTTATTTCATCAAATTCAATCTGCTCGTGACTGTTCCCGGGACTGGTTTCGTCAAAACCGAGGAAAGGCTGTGAAGGCACCGTTCGCCTGGGCGGAATTCGGTATCTTCTCGGGGGATAACGAAAGAGATTCGCCGGGCTCATTTAACGTTGAGAGCATACGGGCGGAACCCGATGGCTCGTTTCGGGCAGACGTGCTTCTCACCTACATACCAGCAGATGGCCCAGGATCGTGGCGCGTATCGGTCAGGATAGTGCAGCAGCATAATCGCTTTGTTGTGGACGACGTTACATACCTTAGAGATCAGCCAGGGAATTCAGAGAAAAGATTGTCTGAGATTTTATCTGAAGGATGTGACGGCCCTCGTTGGGTGGGGCACACCGATCAGTGAAGTTTGGAATTCGGAGGCGGGTCAATACTTCTTGCCCATCTCCGTTCTCGACTTCGTATGGATCCTGCGTTGCCGATCGGAGCAGCGGCGACCTTGTGATGGCGCCGCAAGCGTGAGAGCATGGCGGCATGGAGAGTGTCCCCAGGGTCAACGGTCGGAAAGTAGCCATAGCGCTCTCGGTCTCCGCGGCAGCTGTGCTGGGGATCCCTTGCCACTGAAGCCCTACCATTTGCTGTTTTGGGCCGCGGCCCTCGTGATCGAAATCCTCGTTCTGATCCCGCTGTGGCCCTTTGAACAGAATTAGCCGGCCCTGGTTCCCCCGAATGTTTGCGTAGTTGGAATTGCTCCTGAAGTGGTTAGACAGGAGGGTTGCACTTGAATTGGACATTGCATCGCGAAGAGTTTGCCAATGTTATGAAGATGGGGCCGTCCGCTCGGTATGAGTACCTCCTGAAGAGGGCTGCCGACCGGGAGGAATTGTGGAGTCTCTGGGATGGCGGATGGGCTCTGCTCGGTGATAAAGAAAGCGGCGAATACGTTCCCGTCTGGCCTCACGGTGACTACGCCGCGGCCTACGCGGTTCGTGAGTGGAACACCTATCAGCCAAGGGCGATTCCGCTGGAGCAGTGGCTCACGAAGTGGACGGCGGGCATGGAAACAGACAACCGGAGAGTCGCTGTATTTCCGACACTGGACGAGCCTGTTGCAGTCGTAGAGCCCGGCAAATTCAGGGCCGACCTCGAGGCGGAGATGTCACAGTTTGAGTGAGGGTCTGGAATTCCAGCTCCTGGATTGGTGTGACTTGAAAAGAGTGGGAGCCATCGTCGCGACTATCTATTTGGCCTGGTTGATTCTGCCCTTCCTGGATAGCGGGAGTTCGCTTGCCGTGGCTGAAGATGCGTGAATTCGGTGCGTGAATTCGGGGGACAGGATACCGATTACCCGCCGCATGCTGGATTGACTTGCCCCTGTTGCCAAACGGCGGCGACGCGTGTGGGGCAGGCGGCGGCGCTCCGGCGAGCGCAACTTTTATTCGGTTTCGGCGTCTTCTGGAGTAGCGGGCGGGGTCACGGGCTGGCGCAGTTTGGCGAGGGATTTGCGGTTCCAGAAGGCGACGGCGAGGCCGCCGAGGAGGGCAGATCCGGCGATCAGAAAGCCGGTTTGCAGCAGGTGGAGCCCCTTTGGAGGGGTGGAAATCGGCGGATTTGGGGTCTCAGAGGGGTTGTTCATCGCATGCACGCTTAGCGGCTAAGGTGTTGAAAACAGGTTCGGGGCTGCCTAATAGATATTAAAATGCATAGAAGACTTGTGAAACTGGCCCTTTTGGGTTACAGTATTTGGAAAGCAGGACAACGGTTTTCGAGCCCTGGTCCGATGGAAAAATAATAAGCTGCGGGGTGGCTGCAGCGGGCATCAGACAAGGGAAGAGTTTTTGAGCTGGAACCGGCGACAGAGAATTCCCGGCTGGCTCACAGGATTTTACAAGTTGCGTCACTGGCCTCCCGGCACGGACAGAAAACGTTCGTGCCGCCTTTTTTTGCCTTTTTTCGGGTTTGTGGCCTGCGGCTTGGTGATTGGGTCCCGAGTGCCTGGCGGAGACCGTCGCTCGGGGGGCTGAAGCCCCTTGATTGCTTGACATCTGCGGCACGGCGCGCCCTTTCAATGGAGTTCATTTTGTCGGCGTCGTGCCGCTTTCCAATCGGCGCGACTGCGGTCCTGTTCTGCTACATAAGCAGCGTTTTCAGAGGTTTTTTCCGCGGGGTTGGGGGGAAATGCGGGTGGCATTCGACTGCGCTCAGCCCAGGCTCTTCGACTTGCGGCTGGAATTGATGTTGCGCAAACTGCGCGCAACGTATGCGGATGCTTCGCTCTGGATGACAGCCGAAAACAAAGACAAAGGCAAAGGCAAAGCAAACGCGAGGTCCTTCGCCGCTGGACTCGCGCCGGGTTCGTCGCTTTCCCTGGCAGCACACCGTACTTGCGATGCGCGCTTCAGACCCGGGAACCTGGTAGGATAGGGTCGGGAGATCGTGGCCTTGAAACGAGTTCTTGTGAGCGTCGCGCTGGCGTTGCTGATTGTGGCCGCCTATGCTGTTCCGTCGGGGCCGGTGCCCATTGGCACGGTTCATGCCCAGTGGACGGATCCTCAGTCCGATATTCCTGCGTTTCATCCCGATCCGCCCGCCCGAGGGCAGGCGCTGCCGCCGATTCTTTCCGGGAACCAGCTGACGGGCGCGTTTTTCCGGGAGAAGTGGCAGGTGGAGGTTTACAAGGAGGCGGCGCAGATCCCGGCGGTGCTGTATCAGTTGCCGTGTTATTGCCGGTGCGACCGGGCGCTGGGCCACTCCAGTTTGCACAGCTGCTTTGAGGGGACGCATGGCGCGATCTGCTCGACGTGCGCGGCGGAGGGGGCTTACGCCTACCAGAAGACGAAGCTGGGGTGGACGCCGAAGCAGATTCGGGCGGGGATCGAGCGGAAAGAATACGAGTCGATCGACCTGGACGCGCTGGGGCGGAGCGGATTCTGAGCGGGGGCTTGGGGAAATTTGAGCGGGGATGCGGCGGGTTGGCTCGGCGGAGCCTCGCGCTGCTGATGGCGCTGGGTCTGGCCGGGACCGTGTCGGGGGCGGATCGGCGGGCGGGCGTTTCGGTGCTTCCGTGCAAAGGGATTACGCTGACGGCCAGCTATCTGGCGGAGGCCGGGCCGGGGCAGGGGCCGGGATTTCTGTTTCGCATTGAAAACCATACGGCTCATGCGATTCGGCTGGCGCAGCCGGTGCCCTCGAGCGCGCACTGGTTTGCACGGGTCGGCGAACGGTGGTTGTGGCGCGCTTCGGCGGGACGCGGCGGCGCTCTGGTGAACGCGTTGCTGCCGCAGGGGGCGATGTTCGCGTATCGACCTGGGGCGACTGCGGCGGAGCCGAGCTACCTGACGGTGCCGGCGCGCAGTTCGCAGGAGTGGCAGGAAGCGATGCTCGACAACGAGGCGATTGCTTATCGGCCGAGCTGTCCGCTGTGCAATTACTCGGGCGAGAACGAGTACCAGGCGGTGTTTGCGTACGCGTACCTGCCGGGGGCGGAAGAGGCCGTGCCGGATTTGCTGCGCTGCGGGTTGCGGTCGAATGCGGTGCCGATGCCTCCGCATGGGACGGCCGGTCACTGAGGCAGGCGCATGAATTTTGCGGGCGGGCTGCATCTCGAATTCTTCTGCTCACGTCTGTCCTTGTGAACGCGAATGGAATCCGCGGGGCAACAGCCGGAAGCGGTGCGGGTTCCAACAAGCAGGCAAGCTGGAGGTATTTTTCGCATGCGTACAACGATGTTTACCCTCGCCCTTGGCGGGATGCTGGCGCTCGGAGCCGCAACCGCCGTCTATGCCCAGGACAATGGCGCTCCGCCTCCGGACCAGCAGCAGGGACAAGCGGGAGGGCGCGGACATGGCCGGGGCATGATGGATCCGAACCGGCAACTGGAGCACCTGACGAACGAGCTGAGCTTGTCGGCCGATCAGCAGAGCCAGATCAAGCCGATTCTGGTGGACCGGGAGCAGAAGATGCAGGCTTTGTGGCAGAACCAGTCGCTGTCGCGGGAGGATCGGCGGAGCCAGATGATGGCGATCCGGCAGGACGCGGATGCGAAGATTCAGGGCGCTCTGAACGATCAGCAGAAGCAGAAATACCAGGCCATGCAGGCAGAGCGGATGCGGGGACGGCGCGGGCAGGGACAGGGAGCGCCGGGTGGGGCCGAGGCTCCGCCTGCGGGTCAGCCGCAGCCGCAGTAAGGACTGGCTGGAGTGCGAGGGGAAAAGCCGCCTGTGGGCGGCTTTTTTCTGTGCGCTGTAAGGGCGTGCAGGCGCGGCGTGCAGGTCGGGGCGGGGTGGAATAGTCTTCTGCTGATGGAGGTTTTGCGATGGCGGCAACCGAATCGGCGATGCTCGAGCTGGGGACGCAGGCTCCGCACTTCAGCCTGAAGGAGGTTCGCGACGGCAAGGTGCGGACGTCAGAGGAGCTGGCGGGCCCGAAGGGGCTGCTGGTGATGTTCATCTGCGCGCATTGCCCTTTTGTGCAGCATGTGGAGCGGGAGTTGGCGGAGGTGGGGAAGGACTACAAGAATTCCGGCGTGGGCGTTGTGGCCATCAGCAGCAACGACGCGGAGAATTATCCAGGGGACGCGCCGGCGGGGCTGGCGGCGCAGGCGGAGAAGCTGCGCTTTGTGTTTCCGTACCTGTACGACGAGACGCAGGCAGTGGCGCGGGCTTACGACGCGCGGTGCACGCCGGATTTCTTTTTGTTCGATGGGACGGGTCGACTGGTGTATCGGGGGCAACTGGATGCGAGCCGGCCGGGGAATGGGGTTCCGGTGACGGGCAAGGATTTGCGCGCCGCGCTGGACGCGCTGGTGGCGGGCCGGTCGATCAGCACGGATCAGTATCCGAGCATTGGCTGCAATATCAAGTGGAAGTAGCGACGGAGAAAAGCCTCTACTGCAGCGGGAGGACCTCGGTGTCATTCGTACTGAACAGGAGGTTCGTCACGATCCAACCCTGCGGCTCCGCGCGGTAGAGCAGGAACTTGGCGAAGAGCGGACCTTTGTCGTAATCGACGGTCATGTAGACGATGCGGGTGGAGGGGGAGACCTGGCGGGCGGCGACAACCTCGAAGCCGCGGTAGGGGCCGTAGAGTTCCTGAGCAGACCGGAGGACGGCGAACTGGGCGGTGGCTTCCGGTCCGGCTTCATTGGGACTGCCGCGCAGCCAGGCGCGCAGGGCTTCTCCGGGTCCGCCCATTTTGTAGGCGTCGAAGCCGGCGATGAGGATTTTGGGGACGGGAGTGTTCGCGTCCTGGGCGAAGCCCGGGGCAACGAGAAGCGCGGCAAGACAAAAGAGCAGGGCGAAGCGACGCATGGAGGGGCCTTTCCGGGATGGCCGCGTCGTGCATTGCACATTCTTCGGGCCGGTCCCGCGGGAATTTGGCTGCTGGCGAATGGACGAGCGAGGCGGCGGGAAAGCTTCCAGGCGCGTGAAGAGGAAGGCTCGCGGCACAGGCGCGGCGTGGCGCGGCGGAGCGGACCTGAGGGGAGGCCGCTGTGTTAGTGTGAGGTAAAAGCTGTGACGGGGCGTGTGTGCGTCCCCAGCGCTCGAGCGCATGATGCCCCCTTCGCCCAATGCACTTCCCACGCAGCCCCCTGCTGAGCCGGCCAACCGGCCCGCTGGTCCCGTCCTCGTCGAACCGTCGCGGACCGCAGCCTGGCTGTATCGCGCGGATCTGTTCCTGCGCGTGATGGTGAGGATGTACCTGGGGCTGATCCTGGTCTTCCTCCCGTGGACGCATCTCTGGATGTTCAACCGCTTTTTCCTCTACTATGCCCCGGTCGCGCATGTGGCGCAGAACGGAGCGGTGCGCGGTATCGTTTCGGGGCTGGGACTGCTGAATCTGTGGATCGCGATCTCGGATGCGATCCATTACAAAGAAAGCTGATTGAAGAGAGCCGATATGCCCCGCAAGCCGCCCAGTCCGCTCGCCAGCGCCCCGCTGGCGTACGAAAACGAAGCGTTTCTGAACAGCCCGGACGGGCGCATCATCCGGATCATGTCGGAGTATTCGGAGCCGCTGGCGCGGTTTCGCCGGGAGCGGATTCAGGACACGGTGGTGTTCTTCGGCTCGGCGCGGTTTCGCGCGCTGGACGAGGCCAGCCGGGAGCTGGAGTTGCTGGAGAATACCGGATCGCAACAGCGGGCTCCGGAAGAGGAACAGCCGGCGCGTGAGCCGATTGAAGGGGAAACCAGCGAGCTGCGCCGACGCCGCGCCCAGGCAGCGGTGGAGATGGCGCGGTACTACGAGGACGCCCGGCGTCTGGCCTTCCTGCTGACGCAGTGGGCAAAGGATCTGAAGTCGCGGCGCAACCGGTTCGTGGTGACATCCGGCGGGGGCCCGGGGATCATGGAAGCCGCCAATCGCGGCGCATGGGAGGCGGGCGGCAAAAGCGTGGGGCTGAATATCAAGCTGCCGTTCGAGCAGATGCCGAACCGGTACATTACGCCCGCGCTGAACTTCGAGTTCCACTACTTCTTTATGCGGAAGTACTGGTTCGCGTATCTGGCCAAGGCGCTTGTGGTGTTTCCCGGAGGCTTCGGGACGCTCGACGAGATGTTCGAGATTCTGACGCTGTCGCAGACGCAGAAGCTGGCGAAGAAGATCACCGTCGTCCTGTATGGCTCGTCTTACTGGCAGGACGTGCTGAACCTGGATGTGCTGATCGACAAAGGGGCGATTTCGCCGCGAGATCGGGAGCTGTTTCAGACGGCGGATACGCCGGAGCAGGCATTTGAGATTCTGCGCGACGGGCTGACGCAGAATCATCTGGAGCGCGAGTCGCAGGAAGAGGCGGGCATGCCGGACATCGCGCAAACCCGGCGATAGGCGCAGGCTGTTGATTCCCAAATTGTTATGGATGCATTGGGCCGGCTGGACAGGGGCTGCACCGGCTTTTTGCGAGCGCAAGGGATTGCAGAAGATACGTGACTTGCAAGATACTCTCCGACATGTGAACGATGATTCTTGGGGCCGTAATGCCCTGTTCATGGTGCATATCGGATACTGCTGCCAGTAGAACGACCTCGGGAGGAATCCATGGCCGGACTGCGCCGCATCTCGTACCTCTGGAAGGAAGCCGATGTCCATCGGGAATATGCGACGGGCGTTTCGCTCCACAGTCACACCAACCAGTCAAAAGAGACGCTGGACTTCCTGGCGACGCTGGGGAACCAGTTCCCCGTGCTGCGGCCGATTTTCAACCGCTGTGAGCGGCGGGCCCGGGAGATTTACCACACGCCCATGGATTACGCGGCGGCGTACTGGACTCCGCCTCTGACGCCCAAGCTGGCGTTCGATCTGGAAACCGGACAGATTGCGAATGAGCTGGGGCTGATGCCGCTGGTTTCGATCACGGATCATGACACCATCGCAGCGCCAATGCTGCTGCGGACGGTGGCCTCGGCACGGCACATCCCGGTATCGGTGGAGTGGAGCGCGCCCTTCGGCGGAGACCAGTCATTCCATCTGGGCATTCACAACCTGCCGAGCGACAGCGGCGCGGCGTGGATGAAGACGTTCGAGGAATACACGGCGCATCCGGACGAGAAGAAGCTGACGGAGATTTTGGCGGCGCTGCATGCGCTGCCGAATGTGCTGACGGTCTTCAACCACCCGGTGTGGGATCTCTACCTGATTGGCGAGGACAAGGCGCGGCAGCGGGTGCAGGACTTTCTGAACGCGAACGCGGGATTCATTCACGCATTCGAGCTGAACGGGCTGCGCGACTGGAAAGAGAATCGCCTGGTGAAGCGGCTGGCGCAGCAGTGGAACAAGCTGCTGATTTCCGGCGGCGACCGGCACGGGCGGGAACCGAATGCGAATGTGAACCTGACGGGCGCCACGAGCTTCACGGAGTTTGTGCACGAGATTCGGTACGAGGATCGCAGCCACGTGCTGTTTATGCCGCAGTACGCGCAGCCGTGGAAGCATCGGATTCTGGAATCGACGCTGGACGCGATCCGCGATTACCCGGATTTTCCGCAGGGATCGCGCTTCTGGGACGAGCGGGTGTACCACCCGGATCGCGATGGGGTGATGCGGCCGGTGCGCGAGATCTGGAGGGGTGGCGAGGCTCCGGTGTGGGTGAGCTTCATCATCAAGTCGGTGCGGCTGATGGGCAGCAGCGCGGTGTCGGGGAGCCTGCGGCTGGCGTGGAGTGAGTCGCGGGAGCGGCAGTTTGCGCTGGGGGACTGAGGCAGGGATGGCGCGGCCAGCGCTGAGACTGCCAGGGGAAAAGCGGCCAGCTAAAAGGCGGCCAGCGATGAGACTGCCAGCGGAAAAGCGGCCGGCGGGGAACGCGGCCTGATTTCTACGGTGCGTCGAGCGATTGAGCCGGCGGTCGATTCACACAACTTTTCTTTCTCCATGAACAGCGGCGAGAGCTCTGGCTTTTGCGTGGGTGGCCGCGTTCCGCGGGTCGCTTACTTTCCCGACTCTTTTCACGAAGTGAACGGCGTGGCGCATACGTCGCGGCACTTTGAGGCGTTTGCGCGGCGGCGCGGTCTGCCGTTTTTGTGCGTGCGGGCCGGCGCGGGCGCGACGCGGCTGGTGAGCGAGGGCAACTGGAGCGCGCTGGAATTGCGGCGCGGCGCGCTTTCGTTTCCGCTGGATAAGGATTTGCGCTTCGATCCGGGATGGGTGGCGCATTTTCCGCGGATGCTGCGGGTGGTGCGGGCGTTTCGGCCGGACATCCTGCATGTAACGGGGCTGAGCGAGTGCGGGCTACTGGGCGCGTGGGTGGCGCGCGCGCTGGGGGTTCCGCTGGCTGCGTCGTGGCACACCAACGTGCATGAGTATGCGGCGACGCGGTCGCGGTGGATTCTCGATCGGATGAATGCGGGAATGCGGGCGGCGAGCGCGCGGTGGATTGAGGACGTCTCGCTGCGGCTGGCGTGCGTTTTTTATGGATGGGCGCGGGTGCTGTTTGCGCCGAATGCGGAGTTGTGCGGACTGCTGGCGGAGCGCACGGGACGGCCGTGTCACCTGATGCAGCGGGGCGTGGATACGGAGATGTTTTCGCCCGCGTGGCGGGATCGCGAACCGGCGGATACGGATTTCATTCTGGGATTTGTGGGGCGGATGAGCATCGAGAAGAATGTAGCGCTGCTGGCGCGGGTTCAGGAAGAGTTGGAGGCGCAGGGGATCCGGAATTTTCGCTTTCGGTGCGTGGGGCAGGGGATCGATGAGCCGTGGCTGCGCGAGCATTTGAAGCGCGCGGAGTTTCCCGGCGTGCTGCGCGGCGAGGCTCTGGCGCGCGCTTATGCGGGGATGGATGTTTTTGTTTTTCCCTCGCACACGGATACGTTTGGCAACGTGGTGCTGGAGGCGATGGCCTCGGGCGTGCCGTGCGTGGTGACGCCGGATGGGGGGCCGAAATCGCTGGTGCGCGCAGGCGAGACGGGATTCGTTGCGGACGATGCGGATTTTTCCGCAGCGATTGCGCGGATTGTGCGCGATCCTGCGCTGCTGGCGAAGATGCGCTTGCAGGCGCGCGCGGATGCGCGGCTGGCCTCGTGGGACGCGGTGTTTGAAAAGGTGTACGCGGGCTATTTGCCGGTGGTGTCGGCGGATTCAATGGCGAAGCCGGCATAGCTGTGCGGCGGCAGGGTGAGCGAGAAGGCGGTGGTGGGTGCCGTGCCGGACGCGCCGCGGTTTGCGGGGGACATGGTTTTTCCATCGATGACTGCGCCGGTGGCGAGATTGCGGAGATGCCCGCCTGTGCCGGCGATGGAAACGGAAAGTGAAACGGGTTCGCCGCGGAAGGACTCGAGGACGAAGGTGTGGTTGTCGTAGGGGAAGAGGCTGACCTGGCTGGAGCCGTCGAGCTGGACGGGCAGGGCGTCGCTGACGTAGCCGCGGATGGACGTGAGCACCGCGGCGGGCAGGGCGTAGAGGTCGTTGAAATTGTCGGGGATGGTGAGGACGTAGAGGACGCCTTTGCCGTAGCGGTCCATGAGCAGGATGGGCGCGCCTCCGCCGTTGGCCGTGCCGCGAATGAGTGGCCATGCATCGTTGGTCATGAAATCAATTTTGGGAACGAGGATGGGCGGGGAGGTTCCCATGTTCGCGCCGCCGCCGGCTCCGTAGGCTCCCCAGTATTCGGTGGGCGTGATTTTGCGGCCGGTGTTGCGGAGTTCGACGAGGTCGTCGAGCTTCTGGCCGAGGGCGCGCTGGAGGCCGGAGGTGATGACGATGTTGCCGCCGCCTTCAAGGTGCGCTTTGATTTTTGCGAGGAGCGCGGGGTCGTGCGCGGCGGCTTCCGTCAGCAGGATGGTCTTCGCATTCCTGGGGAAGTCGGGATACAGCTCGATGGGGATGCCGATTTCGCCGAGGTAGTCCTCGAGGAAGTCTTCGCCGGTGGAGTTGAGGGGACGATAGACGGCAACGCCAAGCGGCGCGCCGAGTTTGCCGATGAGGGGATCGATTTCGTTGAGGGCGTGGCCGGCGACTGCGGCGTAGTCGGGCGTGTGATCACCAAACCGTTTGGCGTAATCGAAGCTGGGATGCATGGCGGCCCACGCCTCGCGATGGCCGGCGGGCGCGGGGCGGAGGAGGCCGTTCCACTCGAAGAGCATGATCTGCGGCGACTTCGCGAGCAGGGTGTCCCATAGCTGCTCGGCGTAGCGATCGATGTAGCGGATGTCGTAGGTGTCGACCCAGCCGCCGCCATTGTGCGCGGGCGCGACGTTATCGAAGTAGCGCATGATGGCGTAGCTTTCGTAGGCCTGGAGGTGCTGGTCGGTGATTTCGCCGTCGCGGGTCTCGGTGCCGGTGTAGAGGCCGCTGAAGAGCTTCGGCTCGACGGCGAGGTCGTAGCCGTCTCCCTGAAAGTGCGGATACCAGTTGGGAAACTTGATGATGATTTTGACTTTGGGATTGACGGCGCGGGCGGGGTCGAGAACGAGGTCGCGGGAAACTTCATCCATCAATTTGAGCCGGAAGGCGCTCCAGGTTTGCGTGCCTTTGGCGGCGATGTCGGAGGGATCTTTGGTGTTGTTGAAGAAGAAGTCGTCGAGGATGATCTCGTCGAAGTGGCGTGCGGTGACCTCGGCGACGTGCTTCACATAGGCGCGCTGTGCGGGATCGGTGTAGGAGAAGGAGCGGAACTGCGCGGCATCACGATCGCTGAAGGCGATGCCGCCGGCCACCTGGACGCCGTGATCCACGAAGAACTTTTTGACGGACTCGATGAGGTCGTCGTCGGCGATGGTGCGGCTACGGTAGGTCTCGATGTAGACCTTGTCGACGTGGACGCCGGCCGAGATTTGTTGCCACGAAGAGGCGAGCCAGGCGGGGTCGCGCATGTGCTCGACGACGCTGACCGGGATGTAGACGGCGACGCGGAAGTTTTGATTGGCGGGCGGAGGGGCGGCCTGGGCTTGCAGTCCAACGCAGGTGAACGACAGGAAAAGGCAAAGAATCGCAAGCGCGCGCAGAAAAGCCCGCATGGCAACGTACCCCCGTAGTCAATCGATTCAGCATACTCCGGGGGGTGTTGCGGGGAAAGATGAACGGAGGCGGCTAGTCCGGCTTTTTGGAGCCGGCTTTGGCGCCATCGACCGCGCCGGTGGTGGTGCTTTTGGTCTTGTGCCAGGCCTTCTTTGTTCCCTTTTTGGTGGCGTGGGCGGCTTTCTTTGTGCCCTTCTTCACGCCGTTCCCGGTATCTTTGGCGGCATCTTTGGTGTCGTGGCCGGCGGTTTTCATGTCCTGGCTGGCGGTTTGGGGAGCGTAGGGATTTGGAAAGGCGAAGGCGGGCGCTGCGAGGAGCGCCGCTCCGCATAAGGCCGTGATGAAGTGCCGATTTCGTTTCATAGACGGGAGGATGACGGAGGGTGGGCGGGGAGTTGCGTCGGGGTGGCAAATTTCCGCGGCGCGCCAGGAAAAAGAACCGGGGATCACAAAGACCCCCGGCGTTTGGGAGGACAACAAACTGAGCCGCTGGATGCGGCAGGCAAGTGGGATGGACTGCGATTCATTCTTGCACTTCCGGAAGAGGCACGCCATCTCTCATTGGGTCGACGATGCGCATCGACTCCAGACTACCCATGGGGCGGCTCCAGCGTTGGTTCACGGCAGATAGAGGCCGGCGGAGCGATATTCCTTTCCGCCCAGCGTGACCGCAATCGACGGCAGGTCGGGGGTGGCGGTGACGATTTCCATTGCGCCGTCGCAGAGCAGGGCGGTGTCTTCGGCCTTCGCGCCCTGGAGGCTGGGATTCCACGCGAATCCCTGGACGCTGTCGACGCGCTGCGTGCCTTCGGGCGTAGCGACCCAGTCGCGCTCCACATAGCCGCAGGGCCCGCCCTGGTGGTGCTTCGTGATTTCATCGGGAACGCCGGCATCGGCGTAGCCCTGGGCGGCGACGGCATAGAGATGCGCGGAGGTTGCACCCTCGCGCGTGGCGTGCAGCAGCGCAGCGTGGATGCGGGCGCATTTCTCAAAATTGGCGGCCAGTGCGGGCGGGGGCGGTCCGAAGTGCACGAAGCGCGTAATGGAAATGACCAGGCCCTGGCGGCGGGCGCACAGGTTGATCATGCCGTAGTTCTTGAGCACTCCGCCGCGGGGAACGGCGTGTTTGTAGCGGAAGATGCGCTCATCCACGGCCATGAGGAGCACGGTGGGCGTGATGTGCTGCGCGAAGAGGTCGGCGGCGACGCGCGCGGTGATTTCGTCCTCGGTGATGCCAGGGGCGAGCGTTTTGAGCACGCGGGCGGTAGAGGCGGCGACCGTGGCTCCCAGGGCGCGGAAGCGATCGGCTTCGGCGGGCAGCAGCGGCGTGCGCAGATGGCCGAGGTTGACGAGGTAGAAGCCGGGCTGCACGGTGTCGGAGGCGATCTCGGGTCCGCCGAGTTTGTGGGCGAGGTCGAAGGCGGCGTCGCCGTCGGTCCAGGGATAGAGGACGGGCTCGAAGTCGAGGTCGGCGAACTCTTCGTCGGCGAGGCGCGCGGCTTCGTTATTGGGCGCGATGTAGTAGTGCTTGCCGGAGCGGGTAAAGAGGAGCGAGCAAACGGCGGTTTCCGAGCCGAGGGGGACGCGGGCCTCGACGCGGCCAGCCGTGGCCCAGGCGATGTTTTCGTTGCGGCTGAGATGGAGGGCGGTGCATTCCTGCTCGTCCAGAAAGGCGGCGATGCGGGCCTGCTTGGTTTCGAGTTCGGAGCGTTCAGCGGCAGAGAGCGGGGCGGTGGACACGGGCGGCCTTTCTGGTGCGTGAATCAGCAGAGGGCCAGAATTCGAGCGGCTGAGCCGGCGGAAAATGCGCCCCCAACAATCTAATTTGGCGCAGAGGGCGAAGCAAGTTGGGCGAGGCAGCGGCGGGTTATCGCGCGGTGTGCGACTCGACGGGGGCGAGGCAAACGCGGGCAGCGAGAACGACGAGGGCGATCCAGAGCAGGTCGGCGCCGAGGAGGTGGGCCATTTGGAGCGCGGTCGGTGTGAGGAAAGCCAGGTCGGCGATGCCGAGGAGATATTGCAGTCCCAGCAGCGCGAGGACGGCGAGGGCGAGGGGGCGCGCAGCTGCGTTGCGCAGGCTGCGGGCGACGAGCCAGACGATGAAGGCTCCGGCGATGAGGCTGAGGGCGGGGTGGAACCAGCGGATGCGCAGCAGCCAGGAACTTCCGGAGGAGAAATCCTGGGCGATGGCGGCGGCGAGGTTGTGGGCGGGATAGAGGGTGTCGCCGAGAGCGGCGAGCGATCCGGTAACGCCGACCACGAGGGTGGCGGCGAGGCCGGTGAGCGCGAGCGCGGGTGCGCGGAAAGCGACGCTGCCGCGCATACAGCCGTCGTGGCGGCCGAGAAAATACGCGGTGAGGGTGAGCGCGGCCAGCAGCAGCAGGGTGTTGGTGAGGTGCAGTCCGAGATAGACGGCACGCGCCGGGGATTGATTGTTGGCGACGAGGCCGAGCTTGACGAGCAGAGCGCCCAGCAAGGCTTCAACGAACGTGAAGACGAGGACGGCAACGAGGGCGGCGCGGGCGAGATGGCGGCGCGGGACGGCGGAGAAAATCCAAAAAGCGAGCGCGAGAACGCAGACCAGATCGATGCCGCTGGTGAGGCGGTGGGAAAATTCGATGACGGTGGCGACGGCGGGGTGATGCACGATGAGGGTGCCGTCGCAGAGCGGCCAGTGCTCGCCGCATCCGCCGCCGGAGCTGGTGGCGCGGACGGCTGATCCCCAGACGATGACGGCGACGTTGTAGCCGAGCACGCCCCAGGCGAAACGGCGCAGGGAGGTTGGGGCGATGGCTGCGGGAATGGCGGCGGTGGTGGTCACTGCGGAAAAGCCTACCGTCTGATTTTAGACCTCGGGCGCGCGCGCAAGACCGCAGCGGTCAGGGATGGGAAACGACGGGCCGGGATTTTTGCCACACGCGGGAGATGGCGCGCAGCAGCGGTTTGGGCGAGACCACGCCCGCCTCGCCGGCGAAGAGGATCTCGCCCACGCGCTTGACCTGCGGGCGGTAGTACCAGCGCGTGAAGAGGCAGAGATGATCGGCGATGGGACTGGCGGCCGAACGCTTGCGGGGCGCGGGATGCAGGAGCGCGAGGGACTGGTCGAGGCGGTGCTCCAGCTCGTCGCGCGAAACGGTGGTGACCGTGGGCGCATCGAGAGGGACGGCTTCTGGCGCGGCGACCGGCTGCGCGTAGAGCGAGGTCGAGCCGGCGGCTTCGTTGGGGTGGCGCATGCCGGCGACGGAGAAGATTGCGGGGCCGGTGAGACATCCGCGCACGAGGCCGAAGAGGGCGACGCACTCGGCTTCCGCACAGGGCTGGACGATGATGCCGTCGAGATGGGCGAGGGGGCGCAGGACCTCGGGCGCTGCGGCGGCGACGGATTCGGCTTTGGTGAGGCGCACGTGGAGATCGGCGGCCTTCTCGAATTCGAGGAGTTCCGAAGCCGCTTCACGCTCGTGGCTCAGCGCTTCGACCAGGCTGGCGCCGCCGGTGCGCAGAAAGGCGCGGATGGCCGCGGCCTCGTCGGCGTAACGCTCGTCGCTGCAACCCTGGAAGCACGGCGCGAGACACTTTTTCATTTCGGAATAGACGCAGCCGGGGAAGGCGGGGTCGGGTGCGAGGTTGTCGACGCAGCGGCGCAGCTTGAAGAGGTCGAGCATGTCTTCAAGGAAATGCTCGGCGGCGGCGCGGGAGGGAAACGGTCCGTAGAGGTCGTCCATGCCCGATTTTGTAACGTGATTGGTTACATATACGCGGGGATAGGCGTTTTCGACGGTCATGCGGAGCAGAAACGGAGCGCGGAGGTGGAGGCGTTTGCGGACGCGATCGCCGAAGGCCGCGCGGGAGGCGTCGTAGAGGCGGAGCCAGGCTTCGAATTCCGAGCCGGTGAGGGCATACTCGATGTGGGCGACGCGGCCGGCGAGTTGCAGGCGTTTGGTTTGATCGGGGCGCGCGTCGAGGAGGCGGCGGATGCGGCGGCGCAGGTTGGGCGTGCGGCTGATGTAGGGTTCAACATGCGGGTCTTCGGCAAAGAGGCTGAAAACGCCGGCGGCGGCGGGGATTGCGTCCCACGCGGGGTTGGCGGGGTCGAAGGCAAGGCGGTGAGGGAACATCACGCTCCGGCGATGGTCATGCCGTCGATGCGGAGGGTGGGCGCGGCGGTGGCTCCGCGAAAGACGAGGTCGCTGCCGATGGCGGAGATGTTGCGGAACATGTCGCGCAGGTTGCCGGCGATGGTGATTTCCTGGACGGGGAAGGTGAGCTCGCCGTTCTCGATCCAGAGGCCGGACGCGCCGCGAGAGTAATCGCCGGTGACGAGGTTCACGCCGGGTCCCATGAGGCGAGTGACGTAGAGGCCCTCGGAAACGCCGCGCAGGATTGCTTCCGGCGCATGCGGGCCGGCTTCAAGGAAGAGATTGCCGGAGTCGATGTAGGGATTGCCGGCGAGGCCGCGACCGGCGTTGCCGGTGCTCCGCATGCCAAGCTTGCGGCCGGTGTAGGTATTGAGGACGTAGCTGCGGAGGATGCCGCGCTCGACGATGACGTTGCGGCGCGAGGGCAGGCCTTCCGCGTCGAAGGGCGAGGTCCCGAAGCCGCCGGGGAGGGTGCCGTCGTCGATGACGGTGACGGATGCGGCGGCGACCGGCTCGCCTAATTTTCCGGTAAACATGGAGGCGCTGCGGTAAATGGCGTCGCCGGAAGCGAGGTCAAAAATGGCGCCGACGAGGCCGCGCGCGATTTCCGGAGCGAAGACGAGAGGGACCTGCTGGGTGGGAACGCGGCGCGCGTCGAGCATACGCAGGGTGCGGCGGGCGGCTTCCTGGCCGATGGACTCGGGCGATTCAAGATCGCGGAAGGCGCGGGCCTGCGACCACCAGCCATCGCGCTGCATTTCGCCGTTGGCGCTCTGGGCGATGGGGCTGGCGGAAATGGAGCAGTACGAGGAGCGATAGTGGCCGGCGAATCCGCGGGAGTTGGCGAAGATGCGCACGCCGGTGGCGGCGTCGAATCCCGCGCCATCGCTGTTGACGAGGCGGGTGTCGACGGCCATGGCGGCGGCTTCGGCGCGGCGCGCCCACGCGATGCGTTCCTCGGTGGGGAGCGAATAGACGTCGTCGTGGTAGAGCTGGAGGTCGCCGGGGAGCTGGCCGTACTCGGCGGCGTCGGGAAGCCCCGCAAAGGGATCGACGGAGGTGACCTGGGCGAGGGCGACGGCGCCGCGAACGAGGTGGTCGATGCCTTCGCGGGTGAGGTCGCTCGAGGAGGTGCTGGCGACGCGGTAGCCGTTGTCGGCGGCCACGAGGACGCGCAGGCCGACGCCGCGGGAGCCGGACTCTTTGAGGGTCTCAACTTCGCCCATGCGGATGGAGGTGGAGAACTCATCGCCTTCGCGGATGGTGACTTCGGCGTCGGAGACGCCGGCGCGGAGGGCCTGGGCGACGATGTCGGCGGCGAGCTGCTGGAGATCGGTGGAGGACTCGACGGCGGTGGTCATCGGCCGGTGCCGTTCGCGAGCCGGTTACGCTCCGCTTCCATCAGATTCGTCAGGATGTCGTTGATGCGCGTCAGATGACCCTCTCCCTTGGACTTCAGCCAGTCGAGAACCTGCGGGTCGAGGCGGACGCTCACAGGGACTTTACGCCGGAAGTCGCGCAGGCGCACCATGCCGGCCAGTTGAGCCGGGGTGAGCCGCGGGATATCGCTGAAGTCGATGTCGGAATCGTCGCCAGCCGCCTGACGCTTCGCGATGCGCAGGAGCGCCTGATGTTCGGACTTAGTTCGGATTCTGTTCCTGATATCTTCGGAGCTCATGCTTTTCAGTTTCACGGGCCGAGATGATGCGGACGATTTCTTCGCCATCGTTGTCCTCTCTGTATGCGTGGACGACCAGCAGCACGGCTACATAGGCTGATTCGACGGGAACGGATCCGATTGCGTGCCAACGCTGCTCACCGGTCTCGTCAGTTCGATCCGGATAAATAAGGCATCTTTCGTCTGCAAAGACCAAAATTGCGTCCTCGAATGAGATGCCGTGACTGCGCCAATTCAGGCGGTTCTTCCGCTCGTCCCATTCGTAGCGCATGTTGTATATACAAACTGTAGCACATCTGAGCCGTGCCGGATTCGCAATGCGTCATCGGCCGGTGCCGCCGACGGTCATGCGGTCAAGTTTGACGGTGGGCATGCCGACGCCGACGGGGACGCTTTGGCCGTCTTTGCCGCAGGTGCCGATGCCCTCGTCGAGGGCGAGGTCGTTGCCGACCATGGAGACGTGCTTGAGCGCCTCGGGACCGTTGCCGATGAGGGTGGCGTCGCGGACGGGCGCGGTGACTTTGCCGTCCTCGATGAGGTAGGCCTCGGAGGCAGAGAAGACGAATTTGCCGCTGGTGATATCGACGGAGCCGCCGCCGAAGTTGACGGCGTACAGACCGCGCTTGACGCTGCGGATGATGTCGTGGGGATCGTCTTCGCCGGCCAGCATGTACGTGTTGGTCATGCGCGGCATGGGGATCTGCTGGTAGCTTTCGCGGCGGCCGTTGCCGGTGCCGGGGATGCCCATGAGGCGCGCGGAGAGCTTGTCGCTGAGGTAGCCGCGGAGGACTCCGTTTTCGATGAGGACGGTCTCCTGGGTGGCGGAGCCTTCGTCGTCGACGTTGAGCGAGCCGCGGCGCGAGGGCATGCGGCCGTTGTCGACCACGGTGACTTTGGAACTGGCGACGGAGCGGCCGATGAGTCCGGAGAAGGCTGAGGTCTTTTTGCGGTTGAAGTCGGCTTCGAGGCCGTGACCGACGGCTTCGTGGAGGAGCACCCCGGGCCAGCCGGGGCCGAGCACGACTTCCATCTCGCCGGCCGGTGCCGCGACGGCATTGAGTTGGAGGATGGCGGTGCGGGCGGCCTCATCGGCAAAATGCTCGGGACCTTTGGGGCCGGTGAAGTAGTCGATCTCGACGCGTCCGCCGCCGCCGGAGCTGCCTTTGGCGGTGCGGTCGCCATCTTTTGCGAGCACGAAGACGCTCATGCGGGCCAGGGGCTGCGTATCGCTGGCAAAGGTGCCATCGGAGGCAGCGATGAGGATGCGGCGCAGTTCGTCGGCGTAGCTGGCGCGGACCTGGGTGACGCGCGGGTCGTAGCGGCGGGCGGCCCGATCGGCGCGGTTGACCAGATCGAGCTTGGCGGAGAGATCGGTGTCGAGGTCGGCGGCGGGCGCGGGGTAGAGGCTGGTGACTTCGGTCTCGGTCAATCCCTGGACGGGCTGTTTGGCGGGTCCGTTGGCGATGAGGGCAGCGGTGCGCGCGGAGCGGAGGAGGCGGTCGGCGGAGAGGTCGTCGGTGTAGGCGTAGCCGGTGCGCTCGCCGCTGACCACGCGGATGCCGCATCCGGCGCTGACGCCCTGGCTGGCGGATTTGACGATGGATTCGTCGATGCCGAGCGAGGTGGCGGAGACGGATTCGAAATAGAGGTCGGCGTAGTCGCCGCCGGCCGAGAGGGCTTCGCCGAGACAGCGCTCGAGCAGCCGTTCGGTGATGCCAAACTTCTCAAAAAAATACTGCTTGTGATCCAAAATTTATCCTCTCAGACAGTTTCGCAGGTTGCCGTGGATGGCGCGCGCAGGCTCTCGATCGACCGTGGTATGCGCTCCGATTTCTGCGGGATGTGGCTGCTTTGATTCTTCATTGGATTTCCACGCCGCGTCGACTCTTAATTGTGGCACCATCGACTCTATGAAGAAGATGTTCCTGCTGATCCTGGTGATGCTGTTTTCGGCGTCGGCTTTCGCCGCACCGCGTCATCATCATCGCCACCACCATCATCACCATCACGCAGCAACGCACCCAGCCTGATTCCGGGCCGCACTGGCCCCCGCACTGGCGCATGGTTCAGCGCCTATTGGGTGCGCTCGGCTGCGCGGATTCGCGTGAGGCTCGCATTGTCGGCATGGCCTGCGGCCGCGCTGGTTGCCCCGGTTTCCTGGCCGGTGTACCTTTCGAGGTATGAGCACAGCTCCTACATCGCCCGCCATCCCTGATCCGCGATTTCCCGTTGGTAAATTTCGTCGCGCCGAAGCCGATGTCACGAACCATGCGGCGGCGATCGCTACGCTGTCCGCGCTGCCGGAGAAGCTGCGCGAGGCGGTCGAGGGGCTGACGGCGGCGCAGCTGGACACTCCCTATCGCGAGGGCGGCTGGACGGTCCGCCAGGTGGTGCATCACGTGGCCGACAGCCACATGAACGCGTACGTGCGCATTCGGCTGGCGCTGACGGAAGAGTGGCCGACGATCAAGCCGTACAACGAAAAGCTATGGGCGGAACTGGCCGACGCGCACGATGCGCCGATCGATCTGTCGCTGGGCATCCTCGACGGGCTGCATGCACGCTGGGCGCTGCTGCTGGAGTCGCTGACCGAGGAGCAGTGGCAGCGGGGCTACACGCATCCCGAGAACGGACGGCAGACGATTGCCGAGGCGACGGCGCTCTATGACTGGCATTGCCGCCACCATGTCGCGCATATTGTCGAATTACGAAAGCGTAGGAACTGGTAGGTTTTCGCTTGAACGCGCTCGGGGCAGCGCGGAACATCGCAGGTGATGGGTGTTTCTGCTCCAGTAGCAGCGCGTGCGAGCGCGCAGAACGCGAACGCCGTGGCGCGCGCCATCGAAGATTTTCTGGCGACGTGGCCGCGCGCGGCTATTTTCGAAGACGGCCGGCTGCTGTTCGACCTGCGGCTCGCGCATTATTCCCTTACGTCTGAGCATGGGCGCTGCCTGCTGCATTTGTGGTCGGAGGAGCGCAACCTGGTGCGCACGGTGGCGTCGATCGAGCCGCGCCGCCAGACGCTGCGGCTGGAAACGCGGCGGTTCGGGCAGACGAAGCCGCAGATTCTGACGCTGGTTCCCGATCCGGATTTCCGGACGCCGACGGGGCGCGACACCTCGCGCCGCCGCTATTTGCGCACGCTGGAAGAGGCGCTGGGGCGGCATTTCCCGGAGTGGAAGGCGGAGGGGTTCCGCTCCGCGATGGACCTGGAGCACAGCTTTGGCCCTGCGTACGCGCGCGGTATCGTGGCGCGGGGGCAGCGCGCCTGGGCGGTGCTGGGCGTGGGGCCGGAGGAGCCGGCGCCGGTGGTGGATGGGGCGCTGACCCTGGGGATTCTGTGGCTGGCCTGGTGCCGCGAACACAGCGGGGGACGGCGCGTGCTGCAGGGGCTGCGGCTGGTGGTTCCGCGCGGCAACGCAGCGGTGGCGGCGGCGCGCATGGCGTGGCTGAATCCGGCGGTCGCGCAGTGGGAGCTGTATGAGCTGGATGCGTCGACGGGCGCGATGACGCAGACGGCGGTGGAGCGGGATGGGAATCTGGACATCCAGCTGGCCCATGCCTTCGATCCCACGGCGGCCCTGGAGCGGTCGGCGGCCGCCGTCGATCATCTGGGCGCGCTGCTGCCGCCGGGGCTGCGGGCGCAGACGGAGATTCGTCCGAGCGGGGCGACGGAGATTGGGTTTTCGCTGCATGGGCTGGAATATGCGCGGGTGCTGCATCGCGTGGCGCCAGGGTCGTTCCAGCGGGAGGATCAGATTGTATTTGGAGCGGGGCCGAGCGAAACGCTGCTCGATGAGGACACCGAAGATTTGTTCCGCGACCTGGTCGACCGGCTGTTTGCGAGCCGCGCTGCGGGAGCCGCGGGGCGCGATGCGCTCTATCGGCTGCAGCCGGAGCGGTGGCTGGAGTCGATGCTGCGCCGCGATCTTTCGCTGCTCGATCCGCTGCTGGGCGGGGGTCCGGTGTATTCGCAGGTGCCGGCGGTTGCGTCGACCAGCCGCAGCCTGCTGGATCTGCTGACCGTGACGCGGCGGGGACGGCTGGCGGTGCTGGAACTGAAAGCCGACGACGATCTGCATCTGCCGCTGCAGGCGCTGGATTACTGGATGCGGGTGCGGGCGCTGCATCGCGCGGGGATCCTGCAGGCGCGCGGGTATTTTGCGGGGGTGGAACTGGCGGAGGCCGATCCGCTGCTGCTGCTGGTGGCGCCGGCGCTGCATCTTCATCCGGCGAACGAGACGGTGCTGCGGCATTTTGCGCATGAGGTGCCGTGGGAGTTCATCGCGGTGGACGAGCACTGGCGGGAGGGGTGCCGGGTGGTGCTGCGCAAGCGGTCGGGTTCGGCGCCGGGTCGTTAGGGGTCGGAATTTAACTTCTCCACATGCCTGACAGGCCTACAATCCGGGCCATGCCGCAGATCGATCGACATCCAGCCGGGAATTTTGCGTGGATGGAGCTGGCCACCACGGACCAGCCCGCCGCGAAAACCTTCTACTCGACCCTCTTTGGCTGGACCGCCATGGACTTTCCGATGGGGCCGGACTCGTTCTATACGATGTTCTCGCTCGGCGGCCGCCTGACGGGGGCGACGTTTACGCTCAGCGCGCCGGAACGCGCGGCGGGGATCGGTCCGCACTGGCAACTGTACGTTGCCGTGGCCGATGCGGATGCCAGCGCGCGGCGCGCGGAGGAGCTGGGCGGCAAGGTGGTGCATCCCGCGTTCGACGTGATGACGTTTGGGCGCATGGCGGTGATTCAGGATCCGACGGGGGCGTATTTCTCGTTGTGGCAGGCGCGCGATCACCAGGGCATGGGCGTTTACGGGGAGAACGGCGCGCTGTGCTGGGCGGATCTGCAGACGCGCGAGCGCGACCAGGCGATGGCGTTCTACGGCGGACTGTTCGGGTGGGAATTCACGCCGGGCAAGGATAAGGATGCGAGCGGGTATCTGCATATCCGCAACGGCGAGCAGTTTATCGGCGGGATGCCGGAGCCGCGCACGATGCCGCCGGGGGTTCCGGCGCACTGGCTGGCGTACATCCTGTCGCCGGACTGCGATGCGCAGACGGCGCAGGCCGGTGCGTTGGGGGCCAGGGTGCTGGTTCCCGCGATGACGGTCGAGGGGCAACTGCGCTTCTCAGTGCTGGCTGATCCGCAGGGCGCGGTGCTGGCGTTGTTTACGCCGGCGCATTGAGGGCAACGCCGATCGACAAAACGGCGAGTTTCCCCAGTTTTGACAGGAAAGCGGATCGCTTGAGAATCCCGTCCTCCGGAATCAGGCATGCGTAATTTTGGAGGGCGGCGAAAAGGCATTTCTCCAGCGAGAAAAGCGATACGCTCTGCACCAGAGCTCAGGACGATCCCCCTTACCTCCGTAACCCCCACCCCTCCGATTCCTCTTGCCCCCGAACCCCGCCACCACCTACCCTTGAAACCAAGGAAGGGATCGCCCAGGCGATCCCTTTTCCGTCTCTGCCAGCAGAGGCGCGGCCGGACACCTTCCGGCTGCGACCGTTCTTTGACCCTTTCGAAGCGGGTTCAACCCGGCGGCCGTCAATTCAGACCCTCGCCAAGATTCCCGCGCCTGCGAACTCCGGAGAATGGGATTCGCCAGCTAAGTCGCCTGTTTTCCACACTTAGCGGTAACGACCTCACTAAGTGCCCTGTTTCCCACACTTACGCAAGCGCGATCCCGTAAGTGCTTTCATTTCCACACATAGTATTTTAAAAAAAGAGATGGGGGGCGGATCCAGCCAGCGCGGAGGTTCAGGAACTGGTGACGCAGTGGCAGGCTCTGGGACAGGCCGGCACCGGGGGCGATGCCGGGATCGCCGAGGCGCTGTACACGTGCTGGGTTGATCGCCGCCGGCGTCGCGGCGCGCCCTCGACCGGCGGAGGCTTGAGGCGAGGCGGAAGCATGGCGGTGTGCGAGGGGGCGGAGGTGTTCGCTGCCTCACATGGATTACCCTACTGGAGACCGGATTGGCGAGGTAAATTGGCGGGCGTTCTAGAATGCTCGTGTAATCGTTTACCTTTGCGCCGTTCGAGGGCAGAGCAGCGTTTGCCAACCAGGCTCCAGGGAGGGTTTTCCATGCCAGGGTTTTCACGTCGCGATGTGTTGCGGACCGGAGTGGTTCTGTCCGGCAGTTCGTTGCTGGCCAACAGTGCGTTTGGGCGGGTGGCCGCGCTGGTGGACAGGGCGATGGACGATGCGGCTTTGCCGGCGATCGGGCCGCGGGAAAAACTGCTGTTCGACTTTGGATGGAAATTCAAGCTGGGGAATGGGAACGATCCGTCGAAGGACCTCGGGTTCGGGATGGACCAGAGCGATTTTTCGAAGACGGGGGATTTCAAATTTGCGACGGCGGAGTTTGACGATGCGGCGTGGCGCTCGCTGAATCTGCCGCACGACTGGGCGGTGGAACTGCCGTTTGTGTGGGACGACGAGCAGATGTCGCACGGGTTTAAGCCGCTGGGACGGCGTTATCCGGAGACGAGCATTGGCTGGTATCGGCGCACCTTCGACGTGCCCGCGAGCGATGCGGGGCGGCGCATGACGCTGCAGTTTGATGGGGCCTTCCGCAGCGCGCTGGTGTTCGTGAACGGGTGCTTTATCGGCCGCAACGATAACGGATATGCGCCGTTCACCTTCGACATTACGGACTTCGTGAACTGTGGCGCGAAGAACTATGTCGTGGTGCGCATGGACGCCAGCTTCGGCGATGGATGGTTTTACGAGGGCGCGGGGATTTATCGGCATGTGTGGCTGATCAAGCAGGACACGCTGCATCTGGGGCAGTGGGAGAGCTACGTACGCCCGAAGGTGGAAGGCGGGGCGGCGGTGCTGGATCTGGGCACCGTGGTGAAGAACGGCGGCAAACAGGAAGAAGCGGGGCGGGTGCGCTGGGAGATCTTCGACAGCGCGGGGAACTCGGTGGGTTCGGCGGACGCGGCGGCGCAGACGATTGCCGCCGATGGAAGCGCAATGTTCACGGCCACGGCGAAGATTGCGCGGCCGGAGATGTGGTCGCCGGAGACGCCGGTGCTCTATTCGGCGGTGGTGACGCTGGAGTCGAACGGGAAGGCGCGGGATGCGGAGCGGGTGGCGTTTGGGGTGCGGACGATCCACTTCGACGCCGACAAGGGATTCTTTCTGAACGGCAATTCGGTGAAGATCAAGGGCACGTGCAACCACCAGGACCATGCGGGCGTGGGCGCTGCGCTGCCGGATCGGCTGCAGTATTTCCGCATGGGCGTGCTGAAAGAGATGGGGTCGAATGCGGTGCGCACGTCTCACAACATGCCGACGCCGGAGTGGGTGGAGGCGTGCGATCGCATGGGCGTGATGATGATGTGCGAGACGCGCATGATGAGCGCGAGCGCAGAGGCGCTGGAACAACTGTCGGCAATGATCAAGCGGTACCGGAATTCGCCGTCGATCATTTTGTGGTCGATGGGGAACGAAGAATGGATGCTGCAGAAGACGGACATCGGCGAGCATGTGATGGAGACGATGGTGCGGCGCAGCCATGAGCTGGATCCGACGCGGCCGTGCACGGCGGCGGTCAACGGATCGTATGGCAAGGGCATCTCGAGCGCGCTGGATGTGGAGGGATTCAACTACAACCTGCCTGCGCCGGATAACTACCACAAGGAACATCCGACACAGCCGCTGTTTGGGTCGGAGACGGCGAGCGCCATTTCCACGCGCGGCGTGTATGCGACGGACAAACTGCGGAATACGCTGAGCGCCTACGACCTGAACCAGCCGGGATGGGGCGAGACGGCGGAGACGTGGTGGACCTACTACGGGACGCGCGAATGGCTGGCGGGCGGGTTTGCGTGGACGGGCTTCGATTATCGCGGCGAGCCGACGCCGTATGGGTGGCCGTCGATCAGTTCGCAGTTCGGCATCGCGGATACGTGCGGATTTCCGAAGGACACGTATTTCTATTACAAGGCGTGGTGGGGCGGCGAGCCGGCGCTGCATCTGTTTCCGCACTGGAACTGGGAAGGCCGGGAAGGGGAGGAGATTTCGGTGTGGGCTCACTCCAATTTGGACGAGGTGGAATTGCTGGTGAACGGGGTGAGCGCGGGCGTGCAAAAGGTGGCGCACCTGTCGCATGTGGAGTGGAAGGTGAAGTATCAGCCGGGATCGATTGAGGCGCGCGGCATGAAGGGCGGCCAGGTGGTGCTGACGGAGAAGCGCGAGACGACGGGAGCGCCGGCGTCGATCCGGCTGACGGCGGACCGGCCTTCGATTCAGGCCGACGGCGAGGATCTGGCGATGGTGCGGGTGGAAGCGCTGGATGCGGCAGGCAGGGCGGTGCCGATTGCGCACGACCTGATTGAGTTTGCGGTGAGCGGGCCGGGCGCGGTGATCGGGGTGGGCAACGGCGATCCGAACTGCCAGGAATCGGATAAGGAACCGCGGCGGAGCCTGTTCAACGGGCTGGCGCAGGTGATTGTGCAGTCGACCAAAACGCCGGGCGCCATTGTGCTGAAGGCGACGTCCAAAGGCGGGCCGCATTTGCAGGCGGCGACGCTGACGATCACGACGGAGGCGGCGAAGGTGCGTCCGGCGGTTGCGTGAGGATGGCGAGTTGGATGGCGAGGCGATTCGCGGGGCAACTGTCATAGCGGACGCGATGCCTGAGCGTGCTCGTCCAATGGAAACGGCGCCAGCCGAGGACGGGCAACTGCTCGTCCTTGGGTACCAGGGAACACTGCAGATCGATCCGGCAGTGAACGCGACGCGCGACGCGGAAAAATCGCCAGCGTGGATGGAGGCGCTGGTTGAGCCGCTGCTGGCGAGTGCGTGGCTCCGGCTGGAGAGCCGCGTTCCTGCGGCGCGGCGGGTGTTTGCGGGGGAGCCGATTCCCTTCGAGCCAGTGCTGGCGGTGTTGCGGGATCGACTGCTGGGAATTCTGGCGCAAGCCGCGGGAGCCTGGTGCGAGGCAACGGACGCCACACCTTCGGACGGAGAGTTGCTCCGGGCTTTCCCGGTGCTGTCGTCGCTTTTGCGCGAGGCGGTTGCTGAGTGGGTGGCGGCGGCGGCGGCGTTTCTGGATCGCCTGCACCGGGATGCGCCGCGGATGGCTCCATGGCTGGGTCTTGATGCGATGCCGCCGATCGCCATGGTCTCGGGAGCGGCTTCCGATCTGCATCCCGGCGGACATTTTGTGATGCGCGTCGCGTTCGCGGGCGGACTGTGCGTGTATTACAAGCCGCGTCCGGTGACGGGCGAGTGGCTGTGGCACGAGTTGTTGGCGGCGGTGGGCATGGCCCAGCCCGAACTGTACCTGCCGGCGGCTCGCGTGATGGCCGGCGGCGACGCGGGCCGATACGGATGGGCGGAGTCGGTTCTGGTTGCGGAGGGATCGCAAAATCCGGAACATGCAGGCGGGGATGCGGGCGGCGCGGATTATTGGCAGGCGGCGGGAGCGTTGCTCTGCCTGGCGCAGCATGCGCGGCTGACCGATCTGCATATGGGCAACGTGCTGGCGACGCCGAGCGGACCGGCGGTAACGGATGCGGAGTGCCTGGCTACTCCTGAACGGGCGGAGGCGCAGCATGCGGGCGGCCAGCACGGGCAGGCGGAGATGGACGCGATTCTTGCTTCGCTGCTGGATATGGGGTTGTTGCCGCGCGGGGCGGGCGACGGCTTGCCGGATGCTTCGGGATTCTTTGGCGGGGCGGGTCCGGTAAAGGGCTTCGTGGTGCCTCGATGGGTGACGACGGCGGACGGCCGCTTTCGTCTGACGCGTGCGCCGGCGTGGCTGCGGGAGCACGGCAATGCGCCGGGCGGGATGACGCCGGTCGCGGTTCTGGCGCGGATGATGAGCGGCTATCGGCATGCGGCAGAGGTTCTGATCGGCATCCGCGATGCGCTGATTGGCCCGGGATCGCGTTGGCGGCTGATTCTGGAACGGCTGCATGCGCCGCGGGTGGTGGTGCGCGACACGCTGGGGTACGCGATCCTGCTGAGCCAGTCGCTGGAGGCGGGGAGTTTGCGCAGGGCGTCGCGGCGAAGGAGTGAACTGGCCGCGGCGCTGCGGCGGTCTCGTGCTGTGGGCATCCCCAATGCGGTGGAGCGGGCGGAAGTGCAGGCGCTGCTGCATCTGCATGTGCCGCGGTTTGTGATGCTGGCGGGGACACGGACGCTGGCCAACGGCTCGGGGCGTTCGCTGGCTCACGGATTCGCGCAGCGGACGGGGGCGGATACGGTTCTGCGGAGCATTGGGGAACTGTCGGCGGAGCGGCTGGAATCGATGCATATTCCGGCGTTGCTGCTGGCTGTTCTGAGCGAGCGAAGAGCGGGCGGGTCCACGTAAGAAGCACACGCCTGGGGAGTGTCGTCGCAGCAACGTGGACGGTGCAGTGCGCGTGGTACTATGCGTACAAACCAACGGCGTCCCCCGCCGCAATTCCAATCGTCAAGCCGCTGAAAAGGAAGGTCATGACAAACATCGAGCGTTTGCAGCAAGCCGGACTCATTGAGGTCGATCACCCGTTAACCGCCGAGGAAGTGAACAGCGTGAACCAGCTCAGTTCGGCAGAAGTGGATGCGCTGATCTCGGTGAAGGCGAAGCTGGGCGACAGTTTCTTCAGCCGCAAAGTGGCGGTCGGCGATTCTCACCGCATGGGGACAATGATTCTCTAGCGGGTGGAGAACTCGGGTCCTATGGAACGAGCAGGGGCAGCGAATCATCGGGACGGGGGAGAGAAGACGACGCACAGCCGGCGGCTGCGCGCGATCATTACGCTTGCCCGTTCCCGGCTGGCCGGGCTGATCGGCGAAGTGTGGGAACATCCGCGATTCGGCGAACTCTATCCTGAATTTCTTTTCGCGATGTACGGCGCAACGGCAGCATCGGCTCCCGCGATGCGGGCTGCGGCGGCGCGATGTGCTGCGCTGGAAGGCGAGGATTCTCTGGCGGGTTGGCTGCGGGAGTATTACCTGGAGCACGCCGCCGAAGAAGACGGGCATGGGGAGTGGCTGCTGGGCGACCTGGCTGCACTCGGCATACCGCGGGAACGCGTTCTGGAGCGGCTTCCTTATCCCAGCGTAGCGGCGTTGGTGGGGTCGCAATATTACTGGATGCAGCATGTGCATCCGATTGCGTACCTCGGGTACATTGCGGTGCTGGAAGCGCCGACGGAGATTGGGTACCTGCGGGAAGTTTCGGCACGCAGCGGGATTCCGCTGAGCTCGATGTCGTGCCATGTGCGCCATGCGGAACTCGATCCGGGGCATGTGGCGGAATTCGACGCGGCGCTGGATGCGCTGCCGCTGAGCGCGCGGCACCAGGACCTGATCACGGTGAGCGCGATCGCGACGCTGGGGCATCTGGAGCGGGTCTTCGGCGAGATTCTGGAACACTTTGCGCGCATTGCGCATGCGGCTGCTGCGGAGACCCTCTTCACGACCGCCGAACCGGCGCTTGCTTCCGCGGCCCAATAGACGAGTTTTCGGAATGTTAACGACACTGAGTCCGGGTGATCAGCTTCTCCACTATCGCCTGGTTCGGCAGCTGGGCGCCGGCGGGATGGGCGTGGTGTTTGAGGCGGAGGATCTCCGTCTGGGGCGCACGGTCGCCATCAAGCTGCTGCAGGCGGCGGTCTCCGAGGACTCCGACGCGCGGGCGCGCTTTCTGCGGGAGGCGCAGACGGCCTCGGCGCTGGACCACCCGAATCTGTGCACGATCTATACGGTCGAGGATGCGCCGGACGGATCGCTGCTGCTGGTGATGGCCTGCTATAAGGGCCAGACGCTGGCCGAGTTGCTGACGAAACACGGCCGGCTGGATGCGGCGAGCATCCGCGACGTGGGACGTCAGACGGCGGCAGGCCTGCACGCGGCGCATATGTCGGGGATCGTGCATCGCGACATCAAGCCGGGGAATCTTTTTGTGCTGACGTCGGGACTGGTGAAGATTCTGGATTTCGGGCTGTCGCGGGTGGCGCATCAGCCGAAAATGACGGCGCCGCACCAGATCATGGGCACGCTGGCCTATATGCCTCCCGAGCAACTGGCGGGAGAAACGGTGGACCACCGGGCCGACCTGTGGGCGCTGGGGGCGGTGATGTACGAGATGGCGGCCGGGCATCCGCCTTTCCGGCAGCCCACGCAGGCAGCGACGATGGCGGCGATCATGGCCTGCCGGTACATTCCGCTGGAGCAGGCGCGGCCGGAACTGCCGCGGTCGATCCATGTAGCGGTGGATCGCGCGCTGCGGCAGCACCCCCACGACCGGCATGCGTCCGCCGCGGAACTGGCGAGCGTGCTGAACGAAGAGATGAGCGGCGAGTTGCCCGCGGAGACTCTGTCAGGAGAGGCGACGCCGACGATGCCGCTCGCGCCCTCGGCGGTGAGCGCGTATTCCGCGCCGACGGAAGCGGCGATGCAGCGTCCGGCGAGCGCGCCGGGCGGAAGTGCGTATCGGGAGGGAGGCACGGGCAGAAGCGAGAGCGGCAATCTGTCGATTGCGGTGCTGCCCATGCGCAACGTCAGTTCCGACCCGGAGAACGAATATTTCAGCGACGGGCTGACGGACGAGCTGATCTCGCTGCTGGGCACTTTGCCGGGACTGCGGGTGGTTTCGCGGACATCGGCGTTTTCGTTCAAGGGGTCGACGCGGACGATCCAGGAGATTGGGGAGGCGCTGAACGTCGGAGTGATCCTCGAAGGAAGCGTGCGGCGTTCCGGGGTGCGGGTGCGCGTGACGATGCAGCTGACCGATGTTCGACAGGGCTTCCATCTGTGGTCTTCGCGGTTCGATCGGGAAGTCTCCGACGTATTTGCGCTGCAGGACGAACTGGCATCGGCGGTGCTGACCGCGCTGAGCGAGAAGCTGGCGCTGAGCCTGCATTACTCCAATTTGCCGGCGCGGAGTCCGATGCAGGCGGAGGCCTACGAGGAATACCTGAAGGGGCGCTATCACTGGAACCGGCGGACGATTGAAGATATTCAGCTGGCGGGGCAGTATTTCGAGCGGGCTCTGCGGCAGGATCCCGAGTCGGCGGCTGCGCATGCGGGGGTGGCGGATTTCTATTGCCTGCAGGGGACGCTGGGACTGATGCCGCCGCACGAGGCGTGGCCGCTTGCGCGGTCCTCGGCGCTGCAGGCGATTGCGCTCGATCCCGATTTGCCGGAAGGGCATCTGGCGCTGGCCTCGGTGCTGCAGTTCTACGACTGGGACTGGCAAGGCGCGCGCAGCCACATGGAGAAGGCGATCGCACTGCGGCCGCAACGGGGCGAATCCTACTATATGTACGTTGCGTATCTGATGACGCAGGGGCTGCTGGAGGAGGCGCTGGAGCAGGCGCGGATCGGCCTGAAATACGATCCGCTGTCGACGCCGCTGCTGGCGGCGCAGGCGTTGCTGCGCGCCTATATGGGCGATCACGATACGAGTATTCTGCTGGCGCAAAGTGCGCTGAATGTGGCGCCGCATTACTTCGAGCTGTATTATGCGCTGGGGCTGGCGCAGACGCTGACGGGGCGAACGCTGGAAGCGGTGCAGACCTTCGAGCGGGGTTTGGAACACAGCCGGATGCCGGTCTTGATGGGGTGGCTGGCGGAAGCGCATGCGGAGAATGGCGATCCCGGGAAAGCCCGCGCGGCGCTGGACGAGATGCTGGAACTGGCGAAGAACGGGAATCCGATGCCGGTGCCGATTGCGGTGGCGGCGGCCTCGCTGGGGGAGAACGAACTGGCCTTCACGTGGCTGGAAAGAGCGGCGGAACGGCGCGACATTTTTGTTGCGTACATTACGGTGTTCCCCAGCCTGAGGAAGCTGCACGACGATCCGCGGTATGCGAAGCTGCTCGCACAAATGAACCTGCAACATCCGTCGACCCACAGGAGGCGCCATGCTACTGGGCAGAGCCAAATCAATACCTGACGCGAGAACGCTGGAACTGCGCAGCTATGTCGACGCGATCACGCTGCCGGCGCCGCCGGCGCAGGAATTGCTGGACACCACGACGACCTGGCCGATGCTGGCCAACGACCGTTTCAACTGCTGCACCTCGGCTTCGGCGGGACATATGGTCCACCACTGGACCGCGGCGAACCAGCGCGGGGTGTACCTGACGGAGGACGATATCATCCGCGCGCACGCGCAGTTGACCGGCGACCGGTTGATGGACCCGGTGTCGATGCTGGACGCGCTGAAGTTCTGGCGCAAGACCGGGATCGGCGATCATCACGTGCATGCCTTTGTGAGCGCGGGGCATACCGGAGAGGTGGATCCGGCGGACCTGCGGTGCGTGATTCATATGTTCGGGAGCGCGTACATCGGACTCGATCTGCCGCACTATGTGGTGGCCGGCGATCCGCAGGGGTGGCCAGAGATTCCGTGGGAGATTTCTGCGACGGCCTCGCCGGAGGACGCCGCGCCGCAGATTTCGATGGGCCATTGCGTGGCGGCTATTGGCTACGACGCCCAGAAGATATACGTGGTGACGTGGGGGCGGCTGAAGACGATGAGCTGGGACTTTTTCGCGCGCTATACGGATGAGGCGTATGCGGTGCTGAGCCCTGACTGGGTGGAGCAGAATGCGATTTCCCCGTCCGGGTTCAACCTGGCGACGCTGGCCCAGGATCTGGCGGTGGTGAGCGATCACCATGTGCAGGAGCTTGCGGGCGGTCCCGCGGGCGGCTGAGGCGGGTGGGGGCATGCGTGCCCTTGAGGACGCACTGGCGATCAGGATGTGGCAGAGAGCCGGGACAGCGTCTGTCCGCAGCCATATTGCGCGTGGCGCGAGTCTAAACAGCGGGCGTTGCGGCAACGCGATAAATCGCTTTACAAAAGACCTTTGACCGAGCTAAGCTGCGGGACTGGCAAACGTTTACTGCAACCATCGCATGCGGCGGATTTCGGAGGGATGGTCATGTCGGATTGTCTGAAGCGGACGCAATTGGCATTTCTCGCGTGCGCAGCCTTCTGCGCAGTTGCTGCGGGCCAGAAGGCGGAGCCGGCCGCGCCACCACGGATCGAGGTCCACGTGAATGCGCAGCAGACCGGCGAGCCCACCTCGAAGTACGAGTTCGGCATGTTCATCGAACACATCGGCCCGCTGATCTATCGCAGCCTTTGGTCAGAGATGCTCGATGACCGAAAGTTCTATTTCCCCATCACGGCGGTTGAGCCGGATACGGAGGGGCAGCGCCCGGGCGGGGGATTCCCTGGGATGCAACTGCGCAAATGGCATCCAGCGGGAGCGAGCGAAGCTGTGACGATGGACACAGACCAGCCGTTCGCCGGAGACCAGAGCCCGCGGATCGGACTGGTTGCCACCACGGCGCATGGCATCGAGCAATCGGGATTGTCGTTGATCAACGGCAAGCGCTACATCGGTCACATCTGGCTGCGCGGCACCCCTGGCAGCCATGTGAAAGTGGCGTTGATGTGGGGCAAGGGCGGCAACGACCGGCAGACTGTTTCCCTGCCGGCGCTCACCGCTGCATACCGGAAGCTTCCGTTCAGCTTCACGGCAAAGGGCGATACGAACGACGCAACCTTCGCAATCACGGGGACAGGGCGGGGAGACTTCCACGTGGGCGCCGTCTCGCTGATGCCGGCCGACAACGTCGACGGTTTCCGGCCGGATACGATTGCCCTGCTGCGATCGCTGCATTCCGGTTTCTGGAGACTGCCTGGCGGCAACTTCCTTTCCGACTGGAACTGGTACGACGGCACAGGCGACCAGGACAAGCGGCCACCTACCTACGACTATGCCTGGAATGCCATGCAGTCGAACGACGTCGGGATGGACGAGTTTATGACGTTGTGCCGGCTGATTGGCGTAGAGCCCTACATCACTGTGAATGCCGGGTTGGGCGATGCGCATTCGGCGGCCGAAGAGGTCGAATACATGAACGGCAGCGTGCACACGCGGCTGGGAGCGGAACGGGCGCGCAATGGGCATCCGGAGCCGTACCACGTGCGCTTCTGGGATATCGGCAACGAGCCGTACGGATCCTGGCAGCTCGGCCGCACCGATCTGAAGTACTACGTTCTGAAGCACAACGAATTCGCGGCGGCGATGCGCAGAGCCGATCCGTCGATCACGCTTCTTGCCTCCGGCAACATGCCGCAGGCGATGGACCTAACGGGCGAGATGCGAGCGAAAGACGCGGACAATCTTCGAGCTGTCGAAGGCACGCCCGAGGACTGGACCGGCGGACTTCTGGAACACTCCTGGGGCAATTTTTCCGGCATTACGCAGCACTGGTATGCACAATCCGGGAGGCATTTCAATTTCGAGAAAGCCAAAGCTCTCCCGCTGGATGCGCCCACCGACGCCGGCTACGACAAGGTGGATCAGACGACGCTCCAATACGCGCGCTATCCCGCCAATATCGTGCACCTGAATGCACAGTCATGGGCGCGCTATCAGCAGCGGTTCCCGGCCATGGTCACCGGCAAGATATTTTTGTCGATCGACGAGTACGCGTATTTTGGAGGGAGTTTCAACCGCGCGCCGGATTTGAAGCTGGCGCTGGCCTACGGGATGATCTTCAACGAAATGCTGCGGCATACCGGCTCTCTGCGGATGTCGGCCCACACCATGGGTGTTTCGACGCTGGACTACACGCCGGTGGCCGCGGAGCTGAACGCGACCGGCCTGATGTTCAAGCTCTACGGCGACCATTTTATTCCGGGGTCGATTCCGGTCGCCGTGTCGGGAAATTCGCCTCAGCCGGCACCGCAGTACCCCGTCGGAGGCGATCAGCCGGAGACCAATTCCGGGAGCCCGACGTATCCGCTGGACATGTTCGCGGCGCTGACGCCGGATCGCAAATTCCTGACCCTTTCGGTGGTGAACGCGACGGACTCGCAACAGGCATTCGATCTCGACGTCGCGGGAGCACGGATGTCCGCGGCCCCCATGGTTTGGCAGATCACCGGCAAAGATCTGCAAGCCGCTGACCGGGTTGGGCAGCCGTCTGAGGTCACAATCCAGCAAGTTCCAGCGAGCCCCTCGCAATCAACGTTGTCCGTTGCGCCGATCAGCATCAGCATCTTTCAATTTCCGGTAGCGCAAGGCGGGCAGCAGCCTCCCGGTTCGTGAGTCGTACAACAGGAAGAAGCGCTTTGTGCCCCTGGACAGCAGGACGGAAGGTCAGGCGATGACGATCGCGTTCCTGTTCAAGCTTCCCGATGCACGGATGGGGACTTGATCCATCCCGCCGATGGCAGCGAATTTCGCTGGGATTGACGCCGCTCTCCTGGCATCGATCCATTCACCACGCCCGATTCATCCATACTGGATCGCCGGTTGCGGGAGCTATGATCTCGACATGCATAAGCTGCTCCCATTCGCGATGCGACGCCTCGTCCTCGCATTCGCGCTCGCCCTGGGCTTCTGCCTGGCCGCATCCGCGCAGCAGTACGACATCGTGATCAAGAACGGCCGGGTGATGGATCCGGAAACCGGGCTCGACGCGATCCGCAATGTCGCGATTCAGGACAAGAAGATCGTGGCCATCTCCACGGGCACCCTGCGAGGCAAAATGGTGATCGACGCGACCGGGCTGGTGGTTGCGCCGGGATTTATCGATCTTCATTCGCACGGGCAGGACGCTGAGAATTACCGCTACAAGGCAATGGACGGCGTGACCACCGCTCTGGAACTGGAGCGAGGCGTGTATCCTGTGGCGCCCTGGTATGCCGAGCGCGCGGGCAAGGCGCTGATCAATTACGGCGCCAGCAGCGGGCACATTCCTGTGGTGATGAACGTGCTCCATGACACCGGTGGTTTTCTGCCGCGGGACCACGCCATCACCGACACGGCGACGCCGGCGCAGCAGGCGGAGATCCTCGCCGAACTGGACGAGGGACTACGCGAGGGCGGCATCGGCATCGGCATGGGCCTTGCCTACACGCCGACGCAGACCCCGGCAGACATCATTCAAGTCTTCGAACTGGCAGCGCACTGGAAGGAGCCGATCTTCGTGCACATGCGGACGGCCGGCGGTCTCGTGCCCGGCGTGGTCGATTCGCTGCAGGAGATGATTGCGGATGCGGCCATCACGGGCGCATCGGTCCACATCGTGCACATCAACAGCATGTCCAACAAGCTGACGCCGCTTACCCTGGAGATGATCCACGGCGCACGGGCGCGGGGGCTGGATGTGACCACCGAGGCCTATCCCTATATCGCCGGAGCTACGCAGATCGAGTCCAGTGTTTTCAATCCGGGATGGCAGAAGGAACTGGATATCAGCTACGGCGATCTGCAATGGGTGGCCACCGGCGAACGCCTGACAGAAGAGAGCTTTAATCGCTATCGCAAGCAAGGCGGCAGCGTGATCCTCTTTACCAACACGGAGGAGATGGTGCGCAAGGCGATGGCCGACCCCATGGTGATGATCGCCAGCGACGGGCTGCTGAGCAACGGGCATGGCCACCCGCGCAGTGCCGGGACGTATGCGCGCCTGCTGGGAGTTTACGTGCGCGAACAAAAGGTTCTGCCGCTGATGGAGGCGATTCGCCGAGCGTCGCTCGCGCCCGCCCAGCGGCTGGAAGCCTTTACCCCGCAGATGCAGCACAAGGGGCGGCTGCAGGTGGGCGCCGACGCGGATATCGATGTCTTCGATCCGGTCACGGTGATCGACAAGGCCACGTTCCAGAAGCCTGCCCAATATTCGGAAGGCTTCCGCTACGTGCTGGTGGGCGGCACACCGGTGGTTCGCGATGGCCATCTCGATGAGGCGGTGTTGCCGGGGCAAGCTGTTCGGACGCGCTGAGGGCGCTTATCGGCTGTGGATCAGGGGTCGATACGATCTATCGATTTTGCGAGATGCCGGGAGTGCGGCCTCCGGAGGCTGCTGCTCGCGGGAGGGACGGGTCCGGTTGGGCAGGTATCCGGCGCCCGGAGGGGACTTGCACCCACGACCGGTTAGGGTCTGCGATTCCACGTGATGACGGCAAACCATCTGGCTCCCGAGCTGGTTATCGACCAGAGGATTGCCATCGGCGCATGCGTGTCCTGCGATTGATCGATTCCCCAGGGCGACCGGTCAGTCGCGAAGCGGCCGGGGCGGGGTTGCGTTCTTCAGGGGGAGAGATTTCCTGTAGTTTTGCAGCATCCGATCGCGGTTGCTGCGCAGATCCAGTCCGGAGGGGGCGGCAGGATACGGCCGGTTACCCATCAGTCCCTTCCAGAGAATGCGGTTGAAGACGCCGCCATCGACGCGGTCGGCGTCGGAGAAGTCCATCCCCAGGGTGACGCGCGCCCAGTAAGCCGCATCCGGGGTCGGATTGACGCACGGGAGCGCGGGTCCGGGGAGCGGCAGTTTGGTGCAATAGAGAATTGTCGAGGGAGTCGCCGTAAAGCTCCATGGGGACGGAGAGTCGTTGAAAATGTCGGCCATGGGCGAGGCGAGCGCATCGTTCAGATTCATAGCCGGCAGACCCAGAACCGCTTCCATCGTGCGGACGAAGTCGAGGGTGGTGTAGTGGGTGGAAACCAGCGCATTCCTCACCCATGCGCCCGCGATATAGGCGGTGCTGCGATGGGAATCGACATGGTCGCCGCCGTCCTGGGCGTCGTCTTCAATGACAAAGATGAGAGTGTTGTTTTTGTAAATGGGGCTGTTGGCAATCTTCTGGACCACCAGGCCGACGGCATAGTCGTTATCGGCTACCTGGCGATCGGGGGTGTTGACGCCGTCGATGGCCGTGGCGAAGCTGCCGGTATGGTCGTGCATGAAGCGGATGAGGGTCAGATTGGGAAGCCCACCGGCGGCGAAGTTGGTGTCGAAGTCGCGCTCCCACTCCTTAAAGCGGTAGTAGTCGGGGAAGGCCGGATCGAAGCCGCGGAAGTAGGGATCGGTAAGGGGAGACAGCGAGACACTGGCGGATGGGGCCACCACGGTATGGGTGGCAAACGGATTCTGGGCGAGGGGAGTTTGACAGCTGGGCTGGTTGTAGCAGGTGGTGTCAATGAAAAACCCGTAGTTGCGAACGGTGAGGCCGGCGCGCAGAGCGTCGTCCCACAGATAGCCGGTATTGAGTTCGTCGTTGGGTCCGTCGGGGGCGTCGACGTCGGTCTGACCGGGAAGCAGATCCTCGCCGCCCTCAACGCCGGGAGAAAGGGCTCCGCCAGGCATGAGGGGGTCCTCGGCCTGGCGCTGGGCGAGAGTGGGCAAGGCAATGTCCACGCCGCGATTGTCTCCTTCGGTGTCGAGACTGACGCCGCGTTGCGCGTAATTGACGGGGTACTGGTGCTCCACGACGTCGGGAGCGCGGGCCGAGGTGCTCCAGGGCCAGCCATCGTTGCTGACTTCAGCGGAGTCGAAGAAATTGTCCAGAGTCACGAAGTTCTGGGCAAGGTTGTGCTGGTTGGGGGTGACGGCCTGTCCGAACATGGCGAGGGCGGGGTCGCCATTGCCGCGGCCCAGATCGCCCAGAATCTGGTCGTAGGTGCGGTTTTCCTTCAGGATGTAAATGACATGCAGGACCCCCTGGTGGACGGCGGCGATGACCGAGCTCTCCTGGGGCGTGCTGCCGAAGTGATTATTGGTGGCGACCTCGGCCGTCAGGGCGGGTAGCTGAGCGAGCGCGCCGGCGACCGGAAAGCTGAGCAAGCCCGCCTTGGTTTGCTGGGGATTGTATTCATTGGCGGGGGCGCAGCTGAAGTACCCGGCCGGTCCGTAGTTATAACACCAGTCAGGGTTGGGTCCGGTCGGCGATTTGGAGTTGACGACGTAGGCCCAGGTTCCGTCCTGGCTGAAGCTGAGGGAATTGGGATACCAGCCGGCGGGAATGAGGCCGATGGTCTGGTCGCCGCTATTGGTTCCGGTGAGCAAAACGACCGCGATGTTATTCAGGTTTCCGTTGGTGACATAGAGATACTTCTCGTCGGGGGAGAGGGTGACGCTGTTGGTATTGGCGCCGGTATATTGCGCGAGATTGAACGCCTGGAGAGCGGCGGCGGGAGCGATGACGGGGATGGTTTCAATCACGGTGTTGACGGTGGCAGGGCGGTTCTGGCCGGGAGTTCCAGCGTCGGCCGGATTGAGGTCGATGACGTCGACGGTGTCGGACTCGTCCTCGGCGACATAGAGGAGAGTTTGCGCCTGGTTGAGGGTCATCTTATTGGGCTGGCCTTTGACGGGAATACGGGCGGCGACGACCGGCGCGGCGGCGAGGAGACAGCCGCTGCCGGAGGTGCCTGGAGCGCAGGCCTCTCCCAGTTTCACAACGTCGATCTCGCGGTCGCGGAGGCTGGAGACATAGGCGGTTGCGCCGGATCCACTGTCGCCCGCCAGGACGACCCAGAAGGGATACTCGCCGCCTGGAGTGCCGTGCGCGGGCGATTGGGCAGCCATGCCGGGGCGGAGATCGAGTTCGGCGCCCTGGAGCGATCCTTTGCCGCCCTGCGCCGATCCCGGGTCGGGCTGCCATTGACTGAGCCAGGCGCTGAGGCCGCCGGTGAAGACGGTGATGGAGTCGTTGTAATAGTTGGCGACGACCAGGGTCTGGCCATCGCGGGATATGTCGAGGCCGGCGGCCATGGGAGCCACAAAGACGGCGCTGTTGACGGTAGAAGGCTGGTTGTTGGGCACGGGGAGACCATTGCCGGAGGGGTGACCCAGAGCCACTCCACCGGCCGTCTGGCCGAGGTCGAGCTCAGCCACGCTTTTCCAGCTGCCATCGGCTTGCCGGGTGACGATGTGGATGTTGTCGCCGTTGTTGGGGAGTGGATATGGAATGGGGTCAGTGCCCCAGGGAGCATCGCCCATGCCGCCGGAGACGTAGAACGCGTGGTTGCCGGGCACCGGGTCCCAGACGATGCCGTGATAGGCATTGGGAACAGGGATGGCCTGCTGAAAGACCGGCGCGTGACCGCTGATGTCGTAGACGAACACATACTCGGAGGAATAAGCGGGATCGAACAGCGGGAATGGTCCCTGAAAGACGCGGTTGTATCCGCTGGTGAGGACGAGCAGGGTATGGCCGTCGGGGCTGACGGAGGTGCTGACGGCCTGGCCAGCCAGCCACTCCACGGGAGCAACCTGCGGATTGGCGGTATCGGTGACGGTGAGGCCGGTATCAAGAAACTGGAAGCTGGAGCCTGGGATGGCCAGGGGAGTGATCCACTGGCTGAGATTGGTGATGGCCTGGGGCGCGTTGTAGAGGGTGATGGTGAGAGGCGCGGTGGTACTGCCGGAAGAGTTGGAGGCGGTGACCGTCCAGGTCGCCCGGAAGGGAGGGGGCGGCACGATGGTGGAGGGCACAGCCTGAGGGGTCCCGGATACGATACCGCTGTTGCTGTCGAGAGTGAGGCCGGGAGGAAGATCGGGAGTCACGTTGAAGGAGGTGGGCGCTCCGCCATGGGGGCTGGTCAGGGGCACGTCGGGCGTGATGGGAACGCCGGCGGTGTACACCGGAGCGGGCGCGCTGTACGCCAGGCCAGCGGGAGAGATGTCCGCGGCATCGACCGAGAGGGTGAAGGAGGCCGTGGCGCTGCCCGCGGCATTGGAAGCGGTGACGGTGTAGAGGGTGGGCAGGGCCGTGGCTGAGGGGGTTCCGGCGATGATGCCCGAGACGGGAGCAATGGACGGAATCGCGGCGTTCAGGTGCAAACCGGCCGGCAGGGCCGGACTGATGCTCCACGCCGTGGGCGCCCCACCGGTGCTGGTGGGGACATTCTGCGGGATCGGCGTTCCAGCGGTGTAGATTGCGTTGCCGGGGGAATAGGCAAGACCTGCGGGTGCAGCGGGACCGGCCGGGTTTGGCGCAGCGTTTACCGTGATGTTGAGAGTGGCGGTGGCGCTGCCGCCCGAATTGGTAGCGGTCACCGTGTAGGTGGAGGCAGGCGACACCACGGCCGGGGCACCGCTGATGATGCCGGTGGAAGGGGCCAAACCGAGGCCCGACGGGAGGGCCGGGTTCACGCTGTAAGCGAGCACCGTTCCGCCGGCGATGCTGGGGCTGTTGGGGGTAACCGGCGTATTGACGACGTACACCGCGGTGCCCGCGGCGTAGCTGAACTGGGATGGCGCCTGGTCATTCACCGTGATGGAAAGCGTGGTGGTGGCGCTGCCGCCCAAACCGGCGGCGGTGACGGTATACGAAGCGGTGGCCGCGACGACGGTTGGCGTTCCGCTGACGATCCCGGAGCCGGGGCTGAGCGACAGGCCGGCGGGAAGAACCGGACTTATGCTCCAGTTCGTCGCACTGCTGCCGCTGGCTGGCGCATCGGGCGTGATGGCCACTCCCCGGGTGTAGACCGGCGCTGCCGCCGCATACGTGGGAGCCGCAGGCGCGTGGCTGCCGCTTCCGGAGCAGCCGCCGAGAGAAAGAACGACGGCGGCCAGGGAGAGAAAAGCCCAACGGAACGAGTGCATGAAACCTCCTGCAGTGCGGGTGGCAGGGTGCGGATCTTTTCAGGGGGCGCAGCCAGGCGGAAACAGCGCGCAAGTGTGCCCGAGACAATGAGTCCCGCGGGCAAAGTGCGAATGGTCGACAGACACGAGCTGCGCATCGGCCGAGCAGACGCTCCTGCGGGAATTCCAGGGCCAGCATGGCATGGCTTAAGGTGCGGCGACGGGCAGAGAACTCCAGCCCAGGTTCCGTTGGAGAGTGGGAATTCCAAAACGGGATCGATCGCCGATTTGAGAATCGGCGAAACGGGTCCGACTTATCGGAAGGAGAGGTTAGCCGCCGGGGCCTTACCTTCAGGCCACACAACGCCGATACAGCTACCAACGCGTTCCCTTTGTGTCTGTCAGGCCGTGTCTGTCAGGTCGTGTCTGGCAGGTTGTGTCTGGCAGGGGTTGGATGGACACGAAGAGACCTCGATTGCGGAGGAAACCCAATATGCCGCTTCTTTCTCGTCGTACTTTTCTTGAGTTGGCCAGTGCCGCGGCCATTACCGGATGCAGCGGAGGGAAAGGCAGCTTCGCGAGCGGCAGCATTCCGCTGTTGGCTTTCTCCGACATACATTTCAACCCCTTCTATACCGGTAATGCAGCTGTGTTCCAGGCGCTCAACACCGCTCCATGCAACCAGTGGCAGAGCATCTTTGCGTCTTACGAGGCTTCCAGCCCGACTCCGCCCTCCGTGTGGGGAACGGATACCAACTACCCGCTGCTGGAGCTTGCTCTGGCCAGCGTTGAGCAGAATCTGGGGAGTAGTGAGGTGGCGATCTATACGGGCGACCTGCTCGGACATAACATTCCGACTTTGTATGAGCAGGCTTCCGGAAGCAGCGATCCGGCGTCAATCCTGGCGTTCACCAATCAGGCGGCTGGGTTTGTGATGCAGCAAATCAGAAATGCGGTGGGGACGATTCCAGTTGTGTTCGCGGTGGGGAATTGCGATTCCTACACCGGCTATGGTCCGGACGGCACCTTTCTGGCCAACACGGCGGAGATGTACAGCGCGCAGATGCTGCACGGGATCGTGAATGATCAGGAATTTGCGAGGACGTTCACAACTGCGGGTTACTATTCCGCCGAGCTATTCCATGGTGCGCTGCGAGTGATCAGCCTGAATACCATCCTGTGTTCTCCTTTGGTTCCTGGAGACAATTCTGCCGCGGTAACTACGCAGTTCGCGTGGCTGGATGCGCAACTGGCCGCGGCCGAGGCGGCCGGCCAGAAGGTGTGGATCCTGATGCATGTGCCGGTGGGCGGGTTTCTGGGCGCCACCGCGGCGAATGTGGACAGCAGCGGGCACATCGCCAGCGCCGTGATGATGTGGGAACCTGCCTATCAGGCCGCCTTCCTGACGACCATCGCCAAGTATCCCGGCCTGACATCCCTGCTGATTGCCGGACATACCCACATGGATGAATATCGGATCGTGCTTCCCGGCCTGGCGCTGGAAGTGGCGCCGGGAATCAGTCCATGCTTTGCCAACGACCCCGCCTATAAGTTGTTCACACTCGACCTGAACACTTTTGTGCCCAGCGACTACAACGCCGTGAAATATAGTCTCGCCACGTTACCGAAGCAGTTTGAGGACTCTTACACGTTTACGGAAGCGTACGGCGCTGCGGACGACTCGCCGGCTTCCCTGGAGAAGCTGTATCCGCTGCTGGCCTCCGACCCGGCAAGGCAGGCGATCTTCAGGCAGTATTACTTTTGCGGCGCCCTGCAAGGCAATACCATTACCAACCTGACCTGGCCGGTGTACTGGGCCGGGGTTGGCAATTCGTCGGCAGAGGGAATCGTTGCGGCGGTGAACGCTTACTGAGAGGTTGTTGCCAGGGGGCGGCTCCCTCCGCTGCTCGGACGGGGCCAGGCGTGTCGATGGAATCCAGAGCCAGCTCCGCCGAAGGTGCCGAGGCGATGCCATCGGGCAGGAGCTTTGACCCAAAACCCAAAAACTCAGCCGTTTTGAGGTTGAGAGATTTCGGGAGCAGGTCAAGGGAGGCGTACACCTGTAGGAACCACTAGCCAACAAAGCAGCCGCCTCCAACCGAGGCCACCATTTTCAATTCTCTCTTTGATTATCTGGTGCCCGGAGGGGGACTTGAACCCCCACGACCGGTTAGGGTCTGCGGATTTTAAGTCCGCTGCGTCTGCCAATAAGTAACTGAATAACAATGCGTTATGTATGGTTCGTGGATAAGATGTGCAAGAGGTTGTGTAAGATTTCTGGTTTTCCAGGGAATTCTACTTCTCCCCTCCCTCGGCGACCATTACTATCCCATCCCCTGTCGGCCAGCGCAGAGCTCTGCTAGAAGTTCTGGGGCCAGGCGTGTTTTAATTTGCTCCGGTCCACCCGAAAATCAAGGGAGGGTGCCTGAATTGCTTTGTGAGTCTGCGAGTGGCAATGTCCAACTTGAATGTATCGAATTTGCCGGTCAAGTCATCCGGAAACGAAGTGAGCAAAAGCTCTTTGGAATCCGGGGACCAGATGGGCCTAATGTTCATAGGCCAGTCGAACTTGTGAACGAAAACGGAATTGGATCCATCAGGATGCATAAGGGTGACGCCCTTTGCACCTGTGAAACTCCACCATCCGTGCTTGTCGCGTTCGTGCGCAGCCCAGGAAAAATAAGCAAGCCATTCTCCCGAGGGCGACCAGGACGGCCCCCAGCCATTCGTGATGAGGGAGACCCTGCCGGTCTCGACATCCATCACGAAAACTTTCGGCACCGGTGGCTCATCGCTTGGCATTTCGACATCCGCACTAAAGGCAACGCGACGGCTATCAGGGGACCACGTGATGGCATTATCGCTTTTCTGCGACGGGGGCTGGCCCTCGGTTAACTTTCGTGTGTTGATGTCAAGGATGCGGAAAAGACTGGGGCCGTTCGGGCCGGTGCGAGCGACACAGGCCAACTTCGTCCCGTCCGGGGAGATCGAAACAGCACCATGCGAAAGTTCGAGTTCCGGATACTCGGTCCACCTGTTGTCCGCCACGGAATAGGTGCCGACGGTGAACCAATGCTCGCTTCTGGAGAGCTCATAATCACTACCTGGCAGTGCAGAGGCGATGACACGCCCATCCGCGGAAATGCTGGGCGAGATCATCCAGGAGTTTGCTTTTCTCGGCAACGTAGAGGTGTGATCCCCGGTGGTCACTGTAAGCTGATCGGATGGCCAGCCCAGCAGCAGCGCAGCTTCGGGCATGCGCGGCAACCTCTGTTTCTGTGCCTCCAGGGGTGTTCCGAGACTCACCGACTGGAATGCGATGAGCGCTGCCAGGAGGATCGGCGAACGGTGCATATGGTTCGTCCTTAGGCAGTTCCAAGCATAATGCGCGTCGATGGTCGTGAAACAAGCAATTGTGGCACTTTTCAAAGTGATCGGATGGAACACGAGTCGGGTTACAGGAATCCGGATGAGCGCACTGAGCAGTTTTCATCCTGGTGCCCGGAGGGGACTTGGCCCGACGGAAGCCACCTTGGCCTTACAGAACATGCGTATGTGCCCGCGTAGGCGAAACGGTTATAATAGATCTTGTATAACGGCGTTGATTGCGCTACGATCAAAACGATGACGCTCAGCGAGGACTCCCCACCAACCGCCGAACTCCATTTTGAAGGGGATTCGTTGGAGGTGTTGTCCGGGTTTCCTGATGACATTAAACGGTCGCTTGGATTCTCGCTCAGGCAGCTACAAATCGGCAGAGAGCCGACATCGCAGACTCGAAACATGAGTTCCATCGGCCTCGGCGTCTACGAATTGAAAGAAGCTGACGAACGTGCATGGTACAGGGCAATCTACCTCTCGAAGATCGACAATAGGATCTACGTGTTGCACTGTTTTGAGAAGGAAAGTCGCAAAACGGACCGGCGAGACATCGCAATTGCGAGTCAGCGCCTCAAGCTTGTCAGACAGCGATTACAGGAGCGGAAGAGTCATGAAAAACGCAGCGGAAAATAGGCCGACACATATTGTGACGGGCAATGTCTTCGATGCGCTGGGATTTTCTGCGTCGGAAACGAGCGCGCTCAAAATCAAGGCTGAGCTCCTGTCCGCCATCTTGGAACATGTGAAAATGAAGGGCTACACACAAGCACAGCTCGCGGACATTTTGGATGAGTACCAGCCGTCGGTCAGCAACCTGCTCAGAGGTAGGATCTCGCAGGTCAGCATCGAAAAGCTGTTGCGATATGCAGACCGGCTCCATCTCCAGACAAGCATCGCCGTTCGTCCCATTGAAGGCCAAAGCCGCCGCACGACGAGTCGACAAAAGCAAACAGCGCAACGCCCAGCACGAAGGCTAGCAGCGGCGGTTTAGGCCGCCATGCGTCTCTCTCGGGGGTAGGCTCGATACGCGCGGGGACCTAAATAATGGTCTATGCCGCGCGTTGCTGCGCCTCGCGCAGAGCAGCTTCAATAGACATTGAAAATGTGTAACACGAGAGCGAGCCTTGCTCGCTCTCGTATCTTGAATAAGCTAAACAGTTTCAGTGGGATAGATCTTAAGCTGGCGATTAGATGAGAATCGAGGTCCGCCGCGTATGTCGCGGAGCGTTTCTCGTTCGGGACTCAGGGCCAGCCAACCGCTTATTTTGTTGGATTCTTTCTGGTGCCCGGAGGGGGACTTGAACCCCCACGACCGGTTAGGGTCTGCGGATTTTAAGTCCGCTGCGTCTGCCGATTTCGCCATCCGGGCTCGGGTTGCGGGCGCTGTTTTTTATCGTAGTCGAACCGCGCGGGATCCGATTCAAATAGAAACGGCGCGCCTGGGTTGGCAGGCGCGCCGCTGCGGTTGCCGGGTCCGCGGTTCAGTGCGGCTTGCGGTATTCGATTTCGTCGCCGCGGAGGTAGTACTCCGCCGAGCAGACGTCTCCGCCGCAGATCATCGATTCGAGGCCGACGAACTGGGCGCGGGTGATGAGCCCCAGGGCTCCGCAACGCGGGCAGGCCAGCACCGCGACGAAAGGATTGCGCGCATCTCCCATAGGCGCCGCATTTTCCAGCACAAAGAGCGTTCCTGGTTCCATTTGTTCCGGTATCCACTCATCCAGCATCTGAAGCTCTTCCTGCATAACCTAACCTCCTGTGGTGTGCTGTGCCGAGGTGCGCCCGGCCGTCAATGGCCGGACCGATGCGGTGCAGTCTGCGATGCGCTGGTTTTGGAGAGCCTCCTCTCGGCTGATGGTGACGGAAAGACGTGCGCGGCCACGGAATCGCCCACGAGGGATGGGCGACCCGAGGCCGGCAAGAAAATTCAAATTGTCGCGGGGATGCGGCGGAAGTCGCTGCGCTGATGGTCGCGCGCAGGGTGCTGCGCTTCCTTGCGTCGGCCTTGGTCGTGCTCGATGCGGTCTCGGGCATCACAGGCGGCGTCTCGACAGAAACCGAAAGCCGCTGATCGCGTGGATGCGCGGGGGCAGCTTTTGGCGGTCTGTCAGTTGACGTCATTCTCAGTGGAGGCCCGCTGCGTGTCAATTAAATCTTTAGACGTGTGTTACCCGCAGAGGTTCACCGAGGCGCAGGCGCGGCGACGGCGGCTTTGACCGCGTCGGCCACGCGTTCGATCTGCTGGGGTTCGAGGTCGGCGTGCATGGGAAGGCTGAGGACCCGCTGGGCGGCGCGCTCAGAGCGGGGAAAACTGCCGCGGGGCAATTCGAGTCCGGCGTAGACCGGCTGCAGGTGGATCGGCTGTGGATAATGCACGGCAGTGGGAATGCCTGCGTGGCCAAGCGACGCTGCGAGGGAGTCGCGGTCGTCCACCTCGATGGTGAACTGCGCCCAGGCGCTGGTTCGATCGGGCAGGACCCGCGGAGTTTGGACGGCTTCGTGGAGGAGCGCGGTGTAGTGGCTGGCCGCACGCTCACGGGCTGCAAGTTCCTGATCGAATGCGTCGAGCTTGGCGAGGAGGACGGCGGCCTGCAACGTGTCAAGACGGCCATTGATGCCGATGCGGGTGTGCAGGTAGCGTCCGGACTGGCCGTGATTGCGGAGTTCGAGCATGGCGTTGGCGAGGGCGTCGTCGTTGGTAAAGCAGGCGCCGCCGTCGCCGTAGCAGCCCAGCGGCTTCGAGGGGAAGAAGCTGGTACAGCCAATGGTGCTGAGGTTGCCGGAATGGCGGCCGCGGTAGGTTGCGCCGAAGCTCTGGGCGGCGTCTTCGATGACGGGAAGACGGTGGCCGGTCGCGATGGCGTTGATGGCGTCCATGTCGGCAGGCTGGCCGTAGAGGCTGACGGGCAGGATGGCGCGGGTTCGCGGCGTGATGGCGTTTTCAAGGAGCGCGGGGTCGAGATTCCAGGTCAAGGGGTCGATGTCGATGAAGACGGGGTGCGCGCCGAGGAGGGAAATCATTTCGCCGGTGGCGAAGAAGCTGAAGGGCGTGGTGATGACTTCGTCGCCGGGGCCGATGCCGAGAGCCATGAGTGCGAGCAGGAGCGCGTCGGTTCCGCTGGCGCAGCCGATCGAGTGGCGCGCGCCGGTGCGGGCGGCGAGGCGCTGCTCCAGTTCCTCGACTTCCGGGCCGAGGATGAAGCGGCCGTGCGCGAGGACGGCCTGGATGCGGGCATCGATGGCGGGCTGCAAACGGCGGTATTGCGCCTTCAGGTCGACAAATTCCATGACTCTTCTATTGTCGCGCATGCAGCTACTTCTTCGGGGGCGCAGCGACGTCGACGTCGGTCTCGGCGTGGAGGATTTTGACGACGCGGGCGCGGAGGTCGTCATACGAGGGCATGCCGTCGATGAAGCCGAGCAGCGCCTGTTCGTTCTGGGTATACCGGTTGAGCGAGTAGCGGCGGGCGCCGGCGGGCACGGATTTGGGCAGGAAGACCTGATCTTTGTCCTCAGAAGCGAGAGCGATGAATTCCATCATCTTGTCGGCAGTGTCGTAGACGTCGAAGCGGTAGCTGAAGTGGTTGGGGCCTTCCGGAGCGAAGTACTCTATGGCGGCGACGGATTCGTTGCCGACGGGGATGCGTTCGATCATGAAGCCGTGGGCGAGAGAGAACTCGGGATGCTTGCCGTCGGTGTGGAAACGGCGGAGCGTGGCGCGCTCCTGGTCGCGGTGCGGGCGGTCGCCGGATTCGGCATAGGCTTCGAGCAGGAGGGAATGGAAGTGCGCGTCTGCGGGGTTGGCGGCAACAACTTTGCGGAAGTAGCTAACAGCTTCGGCGGGTTTTGCCATCTCAAGAAGGACGGCGCCCGCGAGGACGTTGGCGTGAACATTATCGGGATAGACGGAGACGATGGCCTGCGCCTTCCGGAAGGCTTCTTCTTTGCGGCCCGAGGAGAGGCTGGACTGGACGCCTTCAAAGGCGACCGGATCCGGCTCGCGCTGGCGGGGCACCTGGTCCGCGGGCGATTGCTGGCGGAGGTTCTGGCCAGGGGACGACTGCTCGGGAATGTGTGCCGTTTGCGGTTCAGCGATGCAGCAGAGCGAGAAAAAAGCGCAAACGACGAGGGACGGCTTCATAGCGAGCCTCGGTCATCGGAACGCAAATCATGCGAATGTTGCGGGAAGATTAGCGCGTTTGGAGCAGTGGATGGAAGTGCTATCTTTCGATAGCGCCGGCGAAGGTCATGAGATCGTGATGACTCGCGGAAGAGCGGCGCAACCTTGCGGCGCGAAACGGGTCTGGAGCAGAAAAGATGCGGGCGCACGGAAAGCATGAGCGTGCGCACCGGCGACAACAACGATGGAACCCACGGCCTGAGCGCGGCGTTGCCGGCGCGCGAGGCAAGGAAAGGAACCCGGATGAAGAAATTCCTGAGCATGGCGCTGGTGATGGCGCCTTTGGCGCTGGCGGGATGCGGTCACCGCACGACGGTGGTGGTCTACAACCCGCCGCCCGGATACACGCAGGCGGCGCAGCAGGGATATCACAACGGCGTGCAGGCGGCGCAGCGGGATATGCGCGCGGGCCTGGGTCCGGATGCGGCGCGGCATCCGAACTTCAACAATCCACCGGTACCACCGCCGCTGCGGGAAGACTTCCGGCGCGGATTCCAGGAAGGTTACCGGGCGGTTTATGCCGGCGGTCCGCGGTAAGAGGCCCTGGCCGTCTGGGGAAATGGCTGCCTTGCGGGGCGGCCATTTTCGTTATGCGTGGACCTGGCTCGGGGTGCAGTCGAGGGTGACGCGGACGGAGTCCTGGCCGTATTCAAAGTGGCGGCGCTCGACCTGGAGGGCGGTTCCGTCGAGGTTGGGGTTGGCGACGGTTTCGCCGATGTCGGGAATGGGGAGATTGCCGGGCGACGTGTAGGTGAAGGTTTTGGCGGAGACCCCGTCGACGCGGACCATGATTCTTACAGTCATGTCAGAAATGATACAGGTTGGGGCGCGATTGCCCGGGAATTGTTCATTTCATTCTGGTTAGCTGCGAAACAATTTTGGCCGAGGGCGAGGATTGCGGGGCGGCCGCGGCTGCCGGAGTCCACCCCCCCACTTTTTTTAAAATGCTATGTGTGGAAATGAAAGCACTTACGGGATCGCGATTGCGTAAGTGTGGGAAACAGGGCACTTAGTGAGGCCGTTACCGCTAAGTGTGGAAAACAGGCGACTTAGCTGGCGAACCCCATTGTTCGGGGGTTCGCCGGCGCCGGAGGTTGGCGGAGCCCTGGCTGGATGGCTGCGGGGTCACAACCGCTTCGAAAAGCTCAAAGAACGGTCGCAGGCGGAGGGTGTCCGGCTGCGCCTCTGCTGGCAGAGACGGAAAAGGGATCGCTTTGGGCGATCCCTTCCTTGGTTTCAAGGGTAGGCGGAGGGGTGGGGCGAGGGCAAGGGGAATCGTGGGGGTGGGGGTTACGGAGGTAAGGGGGGAGTATCTCAGACCTCGACGAGCAATCAGCATGCCCATCGCAGAATGCAATCTGTATCAGGCCAAGAATTGGCTTGACTAGCCAAGCTCGGGACTATTTCATTGCTGTCAACTTCAGTTACAGAGCAGGGATCGCGATGAGAAGCCGGAATTACGGAATTAGCCTGTCATTATTTGTTTTTGTTTGTCTGGTTATAGACGGTTGCGGTGGAGGGCCGTCGGGCACGATGAGGAAACATAACCCCGTGCCGACCTTGAGCAGCGTGAGTCCGGCGAGCGCGACGGCGGGCACCGCGGCCTTCACGATCACTGTAAGTGGAACCGGGTTCATCGCCTCGTCCGTCGTGAACTGGAACAAGGCTGCTTTGACGACGAGTTATGTGTCGGGGACATCCGTGACGGCGGAAGTCCCGGCTGCGGACGTGGCGACGGCGGGCACGGCAAACGTTACGGTGGTAAACCCGATGCCGGGCGGAGGGACGTCGCCGGCGGTGAGCTTCACAATCAGTCCTGCACCAAATCCGGTACCGGCACTGAGCGCAATTTCGCCGACGAGCGCGACGGCAGGGGCGGCTGGCCTGACACTGACGGCGACGGGAACCGGCTTCATTTCCAGTTCGCTGGTGGACTGGAACGGCGCTGGGCTCACGACGACCTACGTCTCGAGCACGTCGCTGACAGCGCAGGTTCCGGCGGCGGATCTGACGGCGGCAGGAGCGGAGAGCGTGACGGTAGTCAACCCGATGCCAGGCGGTGGAACATCGGCGGCGCTGAGTTTCCCGATCAACCCGGCACCGAATCCGGTACCGGCACTGAGCGCAATTTCGCCAATGAGCGCGACAGCGGGCGCAGCCGCGTTGATGCTGACGGCAACGGGGACTGGGTTCCTGGCCAGTTCACAGGTGGAGTGGAACGGCGCCGCGCTGACGACAACCTACGTGTCGAGCACGTCGTTGATGGCGCAGGTTCCGGCTTCGGATCTGACGACGGCGAACACGGCCAGCGTGACGGTGATGAACCCGGCGCCGGGAGGCGGAACTTCCGGCTCGGTGACGTTCACAATCGATCCGCCGCCGAATCCGGTTCCGGCTCTGACCTCGATATCGCCGACGAGCGCGAATGCGGGTGCAGCAGGACTGACGCTCACGGCGACCGGCGCAGGGTTCATCGCGAGTTCGCAGATAACGTGGAATGGCGGAGCGCTGACGACGACCTACACATCAGACACGTCGCTGACGGCGCAGGTGCCTGCGGCCAACCTGGCAACGGCGGGAACAGCGAGCGTTGCGGTGGTGAATCCGGCCCCGGGGGGCGGCACGTCGAACAGCGTGACGTTCGGGATCAATCTGATGGGCGCGACGCTCGATGTGCTGAGCGTGGACGGAAACGATTTAGCGTGGGACGCCGTACACGGGAAGCTGTACGTCGCCGTGCCGAGCACGGCGAGCGCCAATGCGAGCACGATTACGGTCGTCGATCCAGTGGCCGGAACAGTGGGCAGTTCGGTGAGCCTGAGTTCCGCGGCGACGAAGCTGGCAGTCTCGGACGATGATAGCTACCTGTACGCGGCCATCAGCAGCGGCGAGACGATCCAGCGCCTGGCGTTGCCGGGGTTGGCGAAGGATCTTCACTGGTCACTGGGGACGGATCCGAGCAGTTCTAAGCCCGACGCGGTGACTGACATGGCGGTAGAGCCTGGAGCGGCGCACACGCTGGCCATTACGTTCGGAGCACTCGGATATCCACCCGATGGTTTGGCGGTCTATGACGACGGGGTCGCGCGACCGACGGAATCGACGACCTTAGATACCTACAGCGCGCTTCAATGGAAGGCGGATGGGTCGGAGTTGTACGTTGCGAGCATCTCGAGCGACACGCAGCTGTACGAACTGGGGGTAAGCACGAGCGGCGTCAGTCTGCTTGCAACGTACGGGGGAGAATTCCGAACCCTGACGAATCGCCTCCATAGCGACGCGGCGACGGGATATCTGTATAACGACGACGGCTACGTGGTGAACCCGCTGAATGGAGTGCCGGTGGGAAGTTATCCGTATGGCCCGTCCAACCTGACGATCGGCATCGGCGCGTTGACGGTCGTCGATCCCGCCGTGGGGCGTGTCTTTATCCTGCAGGAGGTCTACGAGCCCGACGGTTCGCTGGCATTCAAGATACAGTCGTTCGATCAAAACACGTTTCGCCCGCTGAGCACGATAGTGATTCCGAATGCAGCAGGAACGGCGACCAACTTCATTCCGTGGGGGGAGAGCGGGCTGGCGTTCGTGACGGCGTCCACTCCGGGCGGTATGAGCGGACAGCTTTACATTTTGGATGGAACGTTCGTGAATCCTTCGGGATCGGTGGATACGACGGCGGGAAGCGCGATTACGCCGGTGCCGACCTTGTCGGCGATGAGTCCGCTGACCGCGAAGGTGGGAAGCGGCGACACGGTCGTGACGATTACAGGGGGGGATTTTCTGGGAGGGTCGACCGTGTACTGGAACGGGAATGCCCTGGCCACCACCACGGTGAACTCGAGTGAGGTGCAGGCGACAATCCCGAGCGCCGATTTAGCGACGGCGACGCAGGCGACGATTACCGTTGCCAATGGGGGGTCGGCGGTACCCGGTTCGGGGGCTCTCTATTTCGGTGTCAATCCGGCCCCCCCGGCGGGTACGCAGATTGCTGTGTATCCCGCAGGAGGCAATGACCTGAAGTGGGATGCCAATGCCGGCAAGCTCTACGTGAGCATGCCGGGGATCCAGGGGACCGAGGGCAACAGCATTGCGATCGTCGACCCGGTGGCGGGCACGGTGTCGCAAACGGGTTTTCTGGGGAGCGAACCTTACGAATTGGCAATTTCCAGCGACGGAAACTATCTGTATGTGGGCCTGAATGGACAGAACAGCATGGAGCAACTGGCGCTGCCCGGCTTCCAGGTGAACAGTTCGTGGAATCTGGGCGCCGATTCGTTCTTTGGGCCCTACTATGCGCTGGACATTGAGGCGGCGCCTGGGTCTCCGCAAACGACGGCCGCAATTTTGGCGAACTCCAACGTGTCGCCGTCCGCGGATTGGTTGCAGATCTACGATTACGGCACGGCGAGGGGTACCGGATTGGCAGCCTGGCCGGTGACCTACGCCTACAATTCGCTGCAATGGGCCGGAGACGACTCCACGTTGTACTCGGTCGACCAGTCGGGGCCGCAGAGCTTCATTGTGCTGGGTGTGGGAGCTTCGGGAGCGACGGTGAGCCAGGGGTACAACGGGATCCTGAACGGGTACTCACTGGGAATCCATTACGACGCTGGGACCGGACTGGTATATACGGATGCGGGGCAGGTGGTAAATCCCGCGAGCGGGACCGTCGTGAAGAGCCTTGGGGCGTCGGGGATTGCGGTGCCGGATTCATCGCTCGACCGGGTCTTTATTCTGGGCCAGACGAGCGCGCAGAATGGGACGCAGAATTACACCATCGAGTCGTTCGATCAGACCGCCTTCACGAAGGTGGGTTCGATCGCCATCGACAACGTGGTGGGCACGCCGACGGCGCTGGTTCGTTGGGGAAGCAACGGGTTGGCGTTCACCACGCGGGTGGGAGCACTGACCGACCTTTATAACATCGGTGCGGGAGAGCTTTATGTGATCGCCGGCAAGTATGTGACCGCGGCAGCGAAGGACGCGGGGGGAAGTGAGAGCGCCGCGTCCACAGAGCGAGTTCACAAAACGTGGGGTGAGCCTGTGAGCCCACGTGCAGGAGTCGGGGTCATGGCGGATCGGCCATAAATTGCGGGTGTCATTCCCGCTCCCTGAAGTGGCGCTCCGCTCTCTGCAAGCCGTTGCCTGGGGCATTTAGATATCTGTTCCTGGATGTGTATGGCTGGGCAGTATTTGAGGCCGCTCAGAGCGCAATTGACCCTGCTGCTGGAGTGAACTTTTGCGAAGCCTGGGTGCGCGCAGTGGACGCGGCTTGACCGGATCGTTTTCCGCCCCTAGGATGGCCGCAGTTATGGCAGGCGTGCAGCCCTCAATTGGACAACAGGTTGGGCATTACCGCATCGAAGCGCTGCTGGGCGCGGGCGGGATGGGGACGGTGTATCGCGCGGTCGATCTGCGGCTGGATCGGGCGGTGGCGCTGAAGGTGCTGCAGGCCGCGACGCTGGGCTGGGATCCGCAGGCGCGGGAGCGGTTCCGGCGGGAGGCGCGCGCGCTGGCGCGGCTGAATCATCCGCACATTGCGACGGTGCATGACGTGGGCGAGCAGGACGGCGTGGACTACCTGGTGATGGAGCTGGTGGCGGGTGAATCGCTGGCGGAACGGCTGGTGCGGGGTCCGCTGGAGGTGCGCGAGGCGACGCGGGTGGGAGCGGAGGCGGCGGAGGCGCTGGCCGAGGCGCATCGTCAGGGCGTGATCCACAGGGACATGAAGCCGGCCAACGTGATGGTGAGCCCGCAGGGGCACGCGAAGGTGCTGGACTTTGGGCTGGCGAAGCTGCTGGCGGCTCCGGATGCGACGCAGTCGATGGGGGAGACGAGAGGAGTCGTCGGGACACCGCTCTATATGTCGCCGGAGCAGGTGATGGAACGGCCGGTGGATGCGCGGACGGATATCTGGAGTCTGGGGGCGCTGTTGTATGAGGCGCTGACGGGGCGGCCGGCGTTCCGGCGCGAGCACACGGCGGGGATTCTGCGGGCGATTACGGAGGAGCGAACGCAGCCGGTGCGGAGCCTGCGTCCGGAGGTGCCGGCGGGGGTGGAGGCGGTGGTGGAGCGGGCGCTGCGGAAGGAGCCGGGGGAGCGCTACGCGACGGCGGCGGAGATGGCGGAGGAGCTGCGGACGGCGCTGGAGTCGATGAGCGGAGCGACGGTGGCGCATGTGCAGGCGGCCTCGCGGCAGAGCTGGGCGAAGGGACTGGCGGTGGGAGCGGCGGTGGTGCTGGTGGCGGCGGCGGCGGCGGGCGTGGTGGGGTATCGGCGGATCGCGGAGCGGCGGTGGGCGCTCGATGAAGCGGTTCCGCAGATGGAAGCGCAGGTGGAGGGGCGACGGCCGCTGGCGGCGTTCGCGCTGCTGACGCGGGCGGAGCGGGTGCTGCCGGGGAATGCGGAGCTGGCAGGATTTGCGACGGAGAACACGATGACGGCGGCGGTGACGTCGGATCCGGCGGGCGCGGGGGTGGAGATCCAGGATTATCTGACGCCGGCGGGGCCGTGGCTGGCGCTGGGGACGACGCCGCTCGCGCGGGTGCGGATCCCGAAGGGGTACTTCCGCTGGCGGCTGACGCGGCCGGGGAAGGCGGCGGTGGTGATGGCTCCGGAGACGGCGGAGAAGATGGAGTTTCCGCTGGGGGCGATGGATGCGGCGCCGGCGGGGATGGTGTATGTGCCGGCGGACGACTGGAGGTCGTATGAGGCGTTCATCGGATGGCTGGGGCCGTATCCTTTGCCGGCGTTCGATGTGGACCGCTACGAGGTGACGAACGGGGAATACCAGAAGTTTGTGGACGCGGGGGGATACGCGAACCGGGCGTACTGGCCGGCGGAATTTCCGCGGGAGGGGAAGACGATTGCGTGGGCGGAAGGGATGGCGATGTTCCGCGATGGCAGCGGGCGGCCGGGGCCGGCCACGTGGGCAGCGGGACATTATCCGGAGGGCAAGGGCGACTATCCGGTGGGCGGCCTGAGCTGGTATGAGGCGGCGGCGTATGCGGCGTGGGCGGGGAAGAGCCTGCCGGTGCTGGGGCAGTGGGAGGAGATTGCGGGCTCGGATATGAGTTACATCGTGCAGGAGAGCAACATCGGCACGACGGAACTGGCGGCCGCGGGGGCGTATCCGGGGGTGGGGATCTACGGGACGTACGATACGGCGGGGAATGTGCGGGAGTGGGTGGCGAACACGGCGGACGAGGAGCTGCGGTTCATTCTGGGCGGGTCGTGGCGGTCGCCGGGGTATCTTTCGGTGAATCCTGAGGCGCTGTCGCCGTGGGACCGATCGGACGGGAATGGATTTCGGTGCGTGCGGAACCTGGGGGCGGTGCCGGCGGCGGCGGCGGCTCCGGTGCGGCGGGTGACGCGGGATTTTGCGCAGTACAAGCCGGTGAGCGACGCGGTGTTCCAGGCCTACGAGCTGCTGTATGCGTATCCGAAGACGGCACTAAACGCGAAGGTGGAAGGGGTGGTGCAGGAGACAGCGGACTGGAAGGAAGAGAAGGTGACGTTCGATACCGCATACGACGGAACGCGGATGGCGGCGTATCTTTTTCTGCCGAAGCGGGTGCAGCCGCCCTACCAGACGGTGCTGTTCTTCCCGAGCGCGCGGGTGATGTTCCAGGCGCCGGACTCGAGCCATTTGGGGGATGAGCAGTTCTTCGACTACATCGTGCAGAGCGGGCGGGCGGTGATGTACCCGGTGTACCAGGACACCTACGAGCGGCGGCTGACGTTCAGCCTGCCGGGGGCATCGCAGCGCATCGGGCTGACCACGGAGTGGTACAAGGACGCGGCGCGGGCGCTGGATTATCTGGCGACGCGGAAGGACATCGATAACAGCCGGCTGGCGTATCTGGGCGTGAGCATGGGTGCGGCGGAGGGGGTGATTGTGTCGACGCTGCTCGAGGATCGGCTGAAGACGGTGATTTATCTGGACGGGGGCTACTTTATGGATACGCCGCCGCGGGGAGGGGACCAGGCGGATTTTGTGCCGCGGATGAAGAAGCCGGTGCTGATGGTGAACGGGCGGTATGACTATACCTTTCCGGTGGATCGGGCGCAGGATCCGCTGTTTGCGATGCTGGGGACGCCGGCGGGGGACAAGGAGCATGTGGTGCTGGAGACTCCGCACGATGTGACGGAGCAAAGGCCGCTGCTGGTGAAAGCGGTGCTGGGGTGGCTGGACAAGTATCTGGGGAGAGTGGGGGAAACGCCCGCAAGTCCATCCAAATGAGGCTGGTCCCGGGATGGCATTTGCGGGAGGCGAAACGGGATGGGGATTCAGGTTCCCGCCCAGTTGATTGCCTCGCATTGCCACCGGATTTCAAGCCGGTTTCGCACCCATTTTGGGGTCCGGAAAACGGACTCTTTGCGTGGTAAAATAAGGGTATTGCAGAAGCCCCTAAATCCTTCGCTTTTCAATCGGTTCGCACATGCAGAGAGGGTCCTGGTGCGGGGTGGATTTTGGGGGTTGCCGGAGGGCAAACGCCCGACGAATTTTTCGGCCCATGGCGCGATTGCCATCGTGCCTCTTCAGAGTGAAGTGACCCCGACGCGATGACCAGCGAGTTTTGATGTTCACCTTTCACCGATTGCACCGCACGATCCCTGGAGTTCAATGGCGACCAACGAAGTGACACCCGCTGACGATCCGATGGTTCCGAAAGTGGATAAGAATGCGAAGGAGCCTGGGAATGGCTCGTCCGGCAATGGCTCTGCGGATGGCGGTTCGTACACCGGCGAGAACATTAAGGTGCTGGAGGGGCTGGAGGCGGTGCGTCTGCGTCCGGCGATGTATATCGGGTCGACGGGCGATATGGGGCTGCACCACCTGGTGTACGAGGTGGTGGACAACTCCGTGGACGAGGCGCTGGCGGGACATGCGACGCGCGTGGACGTGACGATCCACGACGATAACTCGATTACGGTGGTGGACGACGGGCGCGGGATTCCGGTGGACGAGATGACGCTGGATACCGGCGAGAAGATGTCCGCGACGCAGGTGGTGCTGACGAAGCTGCATGCGGGGGGCAAGTTCGACGCGTCGAATTACAAGGTGAGCGGCGGGCTGCACGGTGTGGGCGTGAGCTGCGTGAACGCGCTGAGCGAAGCGCTGAACGTGGAGATCTGGCGGGATGGGCACACGTGGGAGCAGGACTACGCCAAGGGCATTCCGACGAACAAGCTGAAGCAGACGGGGACGAGCAAGCGGCGGGGGACGAAGATTCACTTTCTGCCGGACAAGACGATATTTACGGTGACCGAATACAACTACGACACGCTGGCGCAGCGGCTGCGGGAGCTGGCCTTCCTGAACAAGGGGCTGACGATTACGCTGACCGACGAGCGGATTACCGAAGCGAAGACGGGCGAGGCGAAGCGGAACGAGTTCAAGTATGCGGGCGGGATCGCGGAGTTCATCAAGCATCTGAACCGCGGCAAGCAGGTGCTGCACGAGAAGCCGATTGTGATGGAGGGGCTGCGTGATGGCGTGGATATGGACATCGCGCTGCAGTACAACGATGGCTACTCCGAGACGGTGTTCTGCTTTGCGAACAACATCAACACGGTCGATGGGGGAACGCATTTATCGGGATTCCGCACCGCGCTGACGCGGACGGTGAATGCGATAGGGCAGCAACTGGGGCTGTTCAAGGACGTGAAAGAGAACCTGACGGGCGACGACGTGCGCGAGGGACTGGTGGCGGTGATCAGCGTGAAGCTGTCGCAGCCGCAGTTTGAAGGGCAGACGAAGGGGAAGCTGAATTCGGATATTGCGGGGACGGTGCAGGCGCTGGTGAACGAGCGGCTGGGCGGGTATCTGGAGACGAATCCGCCGGTGGCGAAGAAGATTATCAACAAGGCGATTGAAGCGGCGCGGGCGCGGGAAGCGGCGCGGAAGGCGCGCGATCTGACGCGGCGCAAAGGCGCGCTGGATGGCGGCGGGCTGCCGGGGAAACTGGCGGACTGCTCGGAGCGCGATCCGGACCGGTGCGAGCTGTATCTGGTCGAGGGCGAGTCGGCCGGCGGGACGGCGAAGCAGGGGCGCGACCGGAAGTTCCAGGCGATCTTGCCGCTGAAGGGCAAGATTCTGAACGTGGAGAAGGCGCGCTACGACAAGATGCTGGGGCACGAGGAAATCCGCGCCATGATTACGGCGCTGGGGACGGGCATCGGGAAGGACGACTTCGACGCGACGAAGCTGCGCTACGGGAAAGTGATTCTGATGACGGACGCGGACGTGGACGGATCGCATATCCGGACGCTGCTGCTGACGTTTTTCTTCCGGCACATGCAGGAGCTGATTGATCGCGAACACATGTACATTGCGCAGCCGCCGCTCTTCAAGATCAAGAAGGGCAAGCGCGAGGAGTACATCAAGGACGAGCGCGATTTTGTGCGGGTGATGGTGAAGCACGCGGCCGAGGGGATCATCGTGCGGTACGGGGAAGGCGCGGCGAAGCTGGAAGGCGCGGCGCTGACGAAGTTCATGGGGCAGCTGAATGAGTATCTGGGATTCTTCGACAAAGTGAACAAGCGGCTGCGCAACGAGGAAGTGACGAACCTGCTGGCCAAGGCGGAGCTGACGCGTCGGACCGATTTTGAGAACGAGGCGAAGCTGGGGGCGCTGCACAAGGAACTGGCGAAGATCGAGAAGAAGTACCAGTTCAAGGGGCTGACGAAGCCGGTGCAGGACGAGGAGCATCAGACGTGGTCGCTGAGCTTTATTGATGCGCAGGGAGCGCCGCGGGAGATTAACTGGCTGCTGGCGTCGTCGCCGGAGTATCGGCAGATGATGGCGAAGCACGGGCAGATCCGGGAGATGCTGGAGCCTCCGTTTGTGGTGGAGTTTGCGCGTGGCGACTTCACGAAGGGTGACCTAAACAAGGCTGCATTCGATGCCGCACAGACTGGCGTCCCACCCGCAGACCCAGAGAATCTGATTGACGCTGAGTTGGCCGAAGAAGGAGATTCCAGTGCGGTTCGTCAGATCAACCAGAGCATCGAGGCGGCCAAACTCAAGGCACCAACAGGTAAGTACCTCCGTGAGCCGGTGGAGAAGCAGACGCCGCGGGAGCTCTTCGAGTACGTGATCGAGCAGGGGCGGCGCGACTACCAGGTGCAGCGGTACAAGGGCCTGGGCGAGATGACGGCGACGCAGTTGTGGGAGACGACGATGGATCCGGAGCGGCGCACGCTGCTGAAGGTCAGACTCGAGGACCTGGTTGCCACAAACGATATCTTTACGACGCTGATGGGCGAGGATGTGGAGGCGCGGCGGAAGTTCATTGAGGATAATGCGCTGGATGTGAAGAATTTGGATATTTAGGCGCGCAGTTCTGAATGGGAAGGGGCGACCTCGGTTGAGGCCGCCCCTTTTGTTTTTTCGCGGGAATGGTCGCCGTGAGGCGCCAGGAGTTGGGGTCGTTGGCGGCCTGGAAGAATGGGCGGGTGGGTGACGGACAGATACGGGAAGAGCCGTCGGGGAGGTCGTGTCGCGGGTGTGTGGGGATTACACAGGGTGAAGTAGCAGGTCGGCGGGGTGGGGGTGGGGGAGGAAGCGGACGTGGTCCTTTTTGCACATGGTCTGGATGGCGGGGCGAGCGGTCATGGGTCCGGAGGGCAGGCCTCCGCCGGGCATGACCCACTGGCCGACCATGAGGAAATGACCGAGGCCGGGCAGCGTATTCGGGAGCGAGCGGAAGCGCGAACCGGGGGAGAGGAACCAGCCTTCCATGCTGCCTTTCCAGTTGCCGGTGTAGCGGATGACAGTGGCGGGGGTGGCGACGTCGACGACCTCGATGGCGGTGTGGATGCCGGGGATCTTTTGTTCGAGGATGGCGATCACGGCTTCGGCGACGCGGTGTTTCTCAGCGTGGTAGGCGGCGGGATCGCTCTGGCGTAGCTGCGTCCAATAGCGGTGATTGCGGGTGGGAAGGAAGCAGGTGATGGCGGTCTTTCCCGCGGGGGCGAAGGTGGGGTCGAAGTTAAAGAAGCGGAAGGAAACCTGGCCGAGGGGCGTGCCGGGGTCGAGGTGCAGGGGCGTCCGGAGCAGGCGGGTGGCGATGGGCGGCTGATCGGAGAGATCGCGCGCGATGCCGAGCGAGACCTGCAGGTAGGAGGGGAAGGTCTGGAGGGTGGTGTAGGTTTTTTTGGCGGCGTTGGAGAGGTAGCGGCCGCCGAGCAGGTTGTAGAGAGTGGCGTGGCCGTCGGCGGCGGAGATGACCCAGTCCGCCGCGATGGTGTCGCCGCCGACTAACTGGATGCCGAAGGCCTGGCCGTCGTCGACGAGGATGCGGTCGACTTTGGATTTGAGGTGCAGGTGGCCGCCGAGACGGATGAGCTTTTCTTCGATGAGGCGGATGAGGGCCTGGGATCCGCCGATGGCGTAGGCGGCGTCGTGCTGGTGCATCCACGCGAGCGAAAAGAAGAGGGCAACGGCGGAGAGCTGGCCCATATCGCCATCGCCGAAGAAGCTGCGCAGCAGGGGATCGGTGAAGGATTCGGCGTATTGGCGGCAGCTTGTATTCGCGAGACGGCGGAGCAGGGGCAGGGAGGAAATGTCGCGGGCGAGCGCGAGGAGGTTGGCGATGGGAGTGGCGGCGGGGTTGGGCATTTTGAATTTGGCGAGGGCGCGGAGGTCCGCGGTGAAGCGGCGGATGGCTGCAGCGTCGCGGGGGGCGTGGCGGAGGAATTCCGATTCGAGGCGATCGATGTTGGTGTAGACGGTGAGGGATTCGCCGGTGGGGGCTTCGAAGCGGCCGAACTCGGCGTGATCGATGAACTTGAGGCGGTCGAGGTCGCAGACTTCGAGCCAGTGCGCGTGCATGGGGCTGGCGGGATTGGAGCCGTAGAGCCAGTGGAGGCAGTTCTCAAAGGTGTAGCCGCCGCGGGGCCAGTTGACGGCGAGGCCGCCGGCCATGTCGTGCATCTCGAAGACTTCGGCCTGGTAGCCGCATTGCTGGGCGTAGACGGCGGCGCAGAGGCCGGCGATTCCGCCGCCGACGATGACGACTTTTTTGCCATTGGGCGACATGACGACCTCCGTGGCGAAACTCTGCGGGACTGTTGGCGCTGGGCCGGACAGAGGAGGGCCGAACCTCCGGCAGAGAGTCTCAGCAGAGTAGCTCGGAGAATGGCGGGAGTGATGTGATGGGGAGCACACGCGCAGAGAGAGAGAGAGGCGGCGGCGGGGAAGCGAGCGGCGGGGGGAGCTTCTGTATACTGGCGCACATTCCGGAAGGCCGGTGGCAGCAGGAGGAGAACTCGCATGAAAACGATGGTGCGCGCGGGGGCGGCGGTGGCGTGGGGCGTGGTGGCGCTGGCAGGCGTGGCGGGACAGGCGCAGAGCGCAGCAGCGAGCGGGGCCGCGAAGACGGAGAGCGTGTGGCGCGTCGAGGAGGTGATGGTCCCGGTGCGGGACGGGGTGCATCTGCAGACGGCGATCATCCGGCGGCGCGACCAGACGGGGCCGCTGCCGATTCTGCTGCAGCGGACGCCGTACGGAGTTCCCACGCAGCAGGAGCTGGATGGAGCCGCCGCGAAAAACGGGGCGGAGTGGACGCCGGACTCGTGGAAGGAGCTGGCGGCCGACGGGTACATCTTCGTGTTTCAGAATTTGCGCGGGCGCTTCAAGTCAGAGGGGGTGTTCGAGCTGACGTCGCGGTACGACGCGAACGATCCGAAGCAGGCGAACGAGACCAACGACGCGTACGACACGATCGACTGGCTGGTGAAGCATGTGCCGGACAACAACGGCAAGGTCGGCATCTATGGCGTGTCGTACGACGGGCTGACGGCGGGGCTGACGCTGCTGCATCCGAACCCGGCGCTGAAGGCGGTGAGCGAGCAGGCGTCGCCGGTGGACCAGTGGATGAACGACGACATGCATCGCTACGGCGCGTTGCGGGAGAGCTACGCGTTTGAATACTCGGTGCTGGAAGAAGCGGACAAGAACACGAATACACATTTTGATTTCGATGAGTACGACACCTACGCGTGGTATCTGCAGCTGGGGCCGCTGACGAAGGCGAATGCGAAGTATCTGCACGGGAAGATTCCCTTCTGGAACGACATGATGGAGCACCCGAACTACGACAGCTTCTGGAAGAAGGAAGCGTGGGTGAATCAACTGCACAACTCGCCGGTGCCGAATCTGAACGTAGCGGGATTCTGGGATCAGGAGGATCCGTGGGGGCCGTGGCAGATTTTCCGGCATGAGGGCGAGCACGATCCGGAGGGCACGGATCTGATGGTGGCGGGGCCGTGGTTCCACGGGGAGTGGCAGACGCCGGAGGGCGATCGCATTGGGCTGGTTCCGTTTGGGGGGCACAAGACGGCGCTGGAATTCAGGAAGGACGTGGAGGCGCCGTTCTTCCGCTACTACCTGCATGGCGTGGGGACGAAGCCGGAGTGGAAGGTGACGACCTTCGAGACGGGATCGAACACGTGGCACCAGTACGCGACGTGGCCGCCGGAGAGTACGAAGGCGACGAATCTGTATCTGCACGCGGATGGGACGCTGTCGTTTGCGCCGGAAGCGGCGGGCGGCAAGGGGTATCGGGAGTACGTGAGCGATCCGGCGAATCCGGTGCCGTATCGGGTGCGGCCGATTTCGCCGACGTATCCGCAGCCGGAATGGCGGACGTGGGAGATGGCGGACCAGCGATTTGTGGAGAACCGGCCGGACGTGCTGACGTGGGAGAGCGCGCCGCTCGATCATGACATCACCGTGACGGGTCCGCTGGCGGCAGTGTTGTTTGCGTCGACGTCGGGGACGGATGCGGATTTTGTGGTGAAGCTGATCGATGTGTATCCGGAGAGCGGGCAGAAGGCGGCGGATGCGCTGGACAAAGAGATTCCGGAGGACTATGCGGATTCGCTGAACGGGTACGAGTTGCCGATTGCGATGGAGGTGCGGCGCGGGCGGTTTCTGCACAGCTACGAGCAGCCGCGGGCGCTGAAGCCGAATCATGCGGAGGAGTGGGATGTGCCGCTGCGGGATCACGATCATGTGTTTTTGAAGGGGCACCGGATGATGGTGCAGGTGCAGTCGACGTGGTTTCCGGTGATCGACCGGAATCCGCAGAAGTTTGTGCCGAGCATTTATACGGCGACGGCGGGGGATTATGTGAAGGCGGTGCAGCGGGTGTACTCGACGGCGCAGATGCCGTCGCATCTGGTGCTGCCGGTGGTGGGGCCGTAGGGCTGGCCGGCTGGAATTGATTGTTGCGCCCGATGCGCGCAACGTATGCGGAGGCTTCGCTCTGGATGACGCTGCTTTTCCCCGAGTTAGCGGTTGAACTGGCGGAGGTGGTGGTCGGTGTGGAGGTAGCCCCAGCGGAGCCAGTCGCGGGTGGACATTCTGCCGAAGTAAGGGTGCGGCGGGCCGGGATTCGGTGGATATGCGCAGAATTCGTGGAAGGCGGCGAGGAGGGCGGCGTGGTCCTGGGCGAAGTCGATGGGGGGCTTGCCGTGCTGGTCCTGAGCAATTTCGGGTGGGGAGGGAAAGCTGTGGGGCCACGGGCGGGGGACGCGGAGGGCGGCGAATTTGAGGATGGGACGTGGGAGGGCCAGCTTGCGTGGGGCGAGGGATTTGCGGCCGAGGGCGCAGTCGAAAGCCTCCGTCATGTGACAGATCATTTGATGGACGGACATGGATCCCCAGAGGGCGCGGTCGGGGGGCGCGAGGGCCGACAGTCTCGCGTCGAGGGCGCGCTGGAGGACGGGATCGGCCAGGGACTTCATTCGCAGGGACCAGGTACCAGGTTGCAGGTTACAGGCTGCGGGTTACAGGAACCAGAGTCAGGTTGCAGGGTGAGCGTTGGGGCGGGGGACTGCGTCTTATCCTGTTAAGCCGGGTCCGGGAGGGGTGCGTCCCATCGGTGAGGAAAGTGACCGGGCGGGGCGGAGGAAATGGCGCCTCGTTTGGAGTAGGATTAGCTTCGCGGGAAAACATACAAGCCATGAAACAACTACTGGAACCGAGGGCGCGGCACGGCCGCGAGGCCGGATTCACGCTGATGGAACTGCTGATCGTGATCTCGATCATGCTGATCCTGATGCTGATTGCGATTCCCAACATGCTGAACCTGAAGGCGCAGGCGAACGAGACGTCGGCGATCCAGTCGCTGCGCGCGATTCAGGAGGCGCAACTGCAGTTCTCGAATAACTATCCAGCGAATGGGTTTGCCTGCTCGCTGCCGGCACTGGGCGGGGTGGCGTCGTCGGGGGCGCCGAGCGCGACGAGCGCGCAGTTGCTGCCGCCGGATCTGGCGGGAGGACAGAAGTCAGGGTACACATTCGCCATTACGAACTGCCAGAAGACCACGGTGAACAACCAGGACAACTACAACAGCTACGAAGCGACGGCGGTGCCGCAGTCGGTGGGGAAGACAGGGCACAACGGATACTGCCTGGATATGAGCGGACAGATTCTGAAGGATCCGACGGGCGGAACGAACTGCACGGTGCCGATCCAGTAAAGCAGCGAACGACGGCAAGCGGGAAGCTGGTAGCGAGAGGCGTTTAGCGAAGAGCTCGTAGCGGGAAGCTGGTAGCGAGAGGCGTTTAGCGAAAAGCTCGTAGCGAGAGACTGGTAGCGAGAGGCGTTTCGCGAGAAGCGGTGAGGCCGGAGCGGAGTTGATCCGAAAAAACGAAATGAAGGGCCGCCAGGGTGCTTTGCGCATCGGGCGGCTTCTGGTTTTTGGGGCGTGCGCGTGGGGCGTGGGGATGGCCGCGCGGGCGCAGACGCTGACGGCGGCCGAGGTGGCGGGGCGCGTCGATCGGCATTACAACGCGCTGCACTCGCTGTCGGTGCACTTTGTGCAGCGGTATGCGGGGCTGGGGATGGAACGCAAAGAGTCGGGCGTGCTGCTGCTGAAGAAGCCGGGGAAGATGCTGTGGACGTACACCGATCCGGACGGAAAGATTTTTCTGCTGGATGGGCGGTTCGGGTATTTCTACTCGTCGGGCGAGACGGAAGCGCAGAAGGTGGAGGAGAAGACGCTGGACGATTTGCGCTCGCCGCTGCGGTTTTTGCTGGGACATACGGAGCTGGAGAAAGAGCTGACGGGGCTGACGGTGCGTCCCGATGGCAGCGGGAACTCTGTGCTGGCGGGGGTGCCGAAGGGGCTGGAGCAGCGGGTCTCGTCGCTGAAGATTGTGGCGGCGGCGGACGGGACGATTCGGTCGATGGAGATCGACGAGACGGACGGGGTGCAGAACCGCTTCGACTTCAGCGGGGAGCTGGGGAACGCGCCGGCGCCCAATTCGGCGTTTGTGTTTTCCGCCCCGGCGGGGGTGCATGTGGTGACGGGGGAGCCTCCGGTTTAGAGTTGCATCGCTGAGCTAATTGGCATGGTCGGGCGAAATGCAGGTCCTTCGACTTGCTTCTGGAATTGATGTTGCGCAAAGTGCGCGCAACTTAATCGGATGCTTCGCTCTGGATGACACATCTTTTTCCTGATTGAGATTGTGGTGAGGCGTAGGCGGGGGGGAATGCAGGTGCCGTTCGACTACGCGTTGCGCGCTTCGCTCGGGCCAGGCTCTTCGACTTGCGGCTGGAATTGATGTTGCGCGAAGTGCGCGCAACGGATGCGGAGGCTTCGCTCTGGATGACACCTCTTTTTCCTGATTGAGATTGTGGTGGGCCGTAGCGGGGGGAAATGCAGGTGCCGTTCGACTACGCGTTGCGCGCTTCGCTCAGGCCAGGCTCTTCGACTTGCGGCTGGAATTGATGTTGCGCAAAGTGCGCGCAACGGATGCGGAGGCTTCGCTCTGGTTGACACTTCTTTTCGTGATTGTCGAGGACGATTTTGTTCGCCGGTGTGAAACCTGGGTTCCTACTGGATCGTAACCATGTGTGCGGAGGCACTTATGAACTCCGATTCGAGTAAGGCCCTTTGCGTGGTTCTAGCGTTGCTGCTGGTTATGGCTCCGGCGCTGCCGGCGCAGCAGACGAGCCCCTACCGGGCACCGTACGCCAGCCCGGCGCATGTTCCGGCGCAGATTGCGGGCGCGCATGCTGTGTTTGTTTCGAACGGCGGCGGACCCAACTACTTCAACATCTTCAGCGACGGCCCGGACCGGGCGTACAACACGTTTTATGACGATCTGCAGACGGCCAACCGCTATCAACTGGTGGGTTCGCCGTCGGAAGCGGATTTGATTTTTGAGGTGCGCTCGATCGCTCCGGCGGTGGGCAACGGGCGTGGCGTGGTGAACTATAACCCGCAGCTGATTCTGAGCATTCTCGATCCGCGGACGCACACGGTGCTGTGGACGACGAGCGTGAATGTGCGCGCGATCGGGACGCAGAAGCGGCGCGACCGGCAGTTCGATGACTCGGTGGGCGTGCTGATGGACAAGCTGGCGCAGATTGCGGGGCAGCCGCTGTCGCGGGCACAACTGAAGGCGATCAACTCGAATTCGCGGATGCCGACGGCGGCGAAGGTTTTCATTGGGGTGGCGGTTGCGGCGCTCGTGGGGATGACCAGCTATGGGATCTATCGGGTGACGCATCCGCCGACGCTGCCAACGTTGCCGAATCCGACGCTGCCGACGTTGCCGTATTGATGACTCCTCGGGATTGGTAGTTCCACAGGCTTAGTATTTCCGGCAGACCCTCCCAGGCGACTCGGCTTGGATGGGGCACCCGGAAGCTTGCGGGGGCAGCCGGCGTTAGGGGCGGAAGCGTTGCGGTGAGAAGAGGGCGATGGGGTGCGGGGTCGATCCGGTGATCGCGAGATCGGCCAGGATTTCGCCGATGACGCTCGAAAATTTGAAGCCATGGCCGGAGAAGCCGCACGCCACGGTGCAGGCGGGCGCATCCGGGTGCGGACCGAGGATGAAGTGCTCGTCCGGCGTCATGGTGTAGAGACAGGTCTGCGCTTGCACGATTTCGCCGGCGAGCGAGGGAATGCGCAGCGTTAGCTTTTGCAGGAGGCGTTCGATGTCGGCGGGGCGGACCGTGCGGTCGACGGATTCGGGCGAGCATTCCTCGTCGCTTCCATGCAGCGCTGTCTTGATGCCTCCTGTGGGGCCGTCGATGGCGGGAAAGCCGTAGGAGGGGCGGCCGTCGGCGTGGTCGGCGAGGAAGATGGGAAATTTTCCGGGAGCAAAGGATGCGGTACCGATGCGCGGCTGAATCCACGCCATGACCTGGCGCGTGACGCGGAGGGGAAACCGGCCGGGCATGACGGCGCTGGCCCAGGGGCCGGCGGTGATGACGAGGTGGCTGGCCTCGTAGGTTGCGCAGGTGGTGCGCACGGTGACGCCGTGCGCTGATGGATTCCACGCGATCACGGGCTCGTCGAAGTGCAGGTCGGCGTGGTTCTTCGCGGCGCCGTGGAGATGGGCACGGATGCAGGACTCGGGCATCAGGTAGCCCGCGCCTGGCTCGAAGACGCCGACATCGCCGGGGGCTAGACGGAAGACGGGGTAGCGCCGCTCGACTTCGTGCCGGTCGAGGGTCTCGGTGGGGATGGCGTGCAGGTTGGCGGCGGCGAGGCTGCGGCTGACCAGATCGCAGGCAGGCGTGCCGAGGATGAGGCCGCCGGTGATTTCGAGGAGACGGATGCCTGCGTCCTGCTCAAGGGCGCGCCACAACGCGTACGCGCGCTGCACGAGGGGAATGTACCGGGGGTCTTCCCAGTAGGCCTGGCGGATGATGCGCGATCCTCCGTGCGACGAGCCTTTGTCGTGAGGAGAGGTGAACTGGTCGATGGCTAGAACGCGCTGGCCGCGGCGAGCGAGATGATGCGCGGCGGCGCTGCCCATCGCACCCAGGCCGAGCACGATGACGTCGAAGCCCATTCTGCTTTCTCCCGGGGTGCAGGTTCTGGTCTTCCTGGTAGTGTAGAGGCGATGGCGGCAGGAAGCGGCGTGGAGAGCTGCACGTTATCCGATTCAACACTCTGTTGGGGGGAAGCGATGCGCCTATAATCTGCCAGATGTCTTTGGCGCCTGGGTTCACGCTGGGGGAGTATGAGATTCTCGCGCCGCTGGGCGCGGGAGGGATGGGCGAGGTCTATCGGGCGCGGGATGCGCGGCTGGGTCGCGAGGTGGCGATCAAGGTGCTGCCCCGCGCGTTCGCTCGCGATCCCGAGCGGCTGCGTCGCTTCGAGCAGGAAGCGCGGGCGGCGGCGGCGCTGAATCATCCAAATATTTTGGTGGTTTACCAGATGGGGACGTTTGAGGACGCGCCGTATCTGGTGTCGGAACTGCTGGAAGGCGAGACGCTGCGCGAGCGGCTGAATCGCGGACCGCTGCCGTTGCGCAAAGCGATCGACTCCGGGGTACAGATTGCGCGGGGTCTGGAGGCGGCGCACCGGAAGGGGATCATCCACCGCGATCTGAAGCCGGAGAATTTGTTCCTGACGCGGGACGGGCACGTGAAGATTCTGGACTTCGGGCTGGCGCGGATAACGCAGCCGGATGCCGACGAGGTGAACCGCGCGCCCACCTATGGCGGCACACTGCCGGGCGTGCCGATGGGGTCGGTGGGCTACATGTCGCCGGAACAGGTGCGGGGACAGACAGCGAATGTGCAGTCGGACATTTTCTCGTTCAGCGTGATTTTGCGGGAGATGTTGACGGGGCGGAAGACCTTCCAAAAGCCGACGTCGGTGGAGACGATGACGGCGATTCTGAACGAGGAGCCGACGCCGGTGCCGGAGGAGGCGCTGCATATTCCGCTGGGGCTGGAGAGGATTTTGCAGCGCGGGCTGGATAAGGATCCGGAGCATCGGTTTCAGTCGGCGGGGGATCTGGCGTTTGCGCTGGAGGCGATGTCGGATACGTCGCTGGGCGCGGCAGCGAAGAGCGGGGCGGCGGCGGGCGGGGCGCGGCGGAGGAACGGCATCCTGGTGCTGGGGGTGGTGGCGGCGCTGGGGGCGCTGGTGTACTGGACGGAACGGCCGCGGAGCGGGCCGGAGGCCTGGAATTTTCAGCAACTGACGCACGATGGCGGCCAGAAGACACTGATCGGGACGGACGGCGCGCGGCTGTACATGAACATCATTACGTCGGCGGTGCAGCGGGTGGCGGCTATCCAGATTACGGGCGGCGAGGAGCGCGAACTGGCGATGCCGGCGGCGGGGATGGCGCCGGTGGGTTTGTCCGGGGATGGCGCGGAGTTTCTGGTGGTGGAGGGGCAGGGCGTGCCGTTTCGCGGAACGCTGTGGGGGCTGCCGGTGCTGGGCGGATCGCCGCAGCGGCTGGGGGCCACGGCTGGGGATGCGGGGGCATGGTCGGCGGATGGGCAGCGGCTGGCGTACGCCGACGGCGGGAAGCTGTTGGCGAGCCGGGCGGACGGATCGGATGCGCGGAAGATTTTGACGATGGATGGGCAGATCAGCGACCTGAGCTGGTCGCCGGATGGGAGCCATTTGCGCTTTGACGCGTCGGAGGGCTTCGGCGCGGGCGTTGGGCAGCATGCGCTGTGGGAAGTGGGCGCGGATGGGGCGGGGGCGCATCGTCTGCTGGCGGGCTGGCACAATCCGCCGGACGAGTGCTGCGGGACGTGGACGGCGGATGGGAAGTATTTTCTGTTTCAGTCGCAGGGGCAGATTTGGGCGCTGGCGCGGAGCGGGGGATGGTTCCATCGAGAGGCGGAGCCGGTGCAACTGACGTCGAGCCCGATGTCGTTGTCGACGCCGGTGGCGGGGAAGGATGGGCGGAAATTGTTTGTGGTGGGCGCGACCTATCGCGGGGAACTGACGCGGTATGACGCGCGCGCGGGACAGTTTGCGCCGTATCTGGGCGGCATTTCGGCGGAGTATGTTTCATTTTCGAAGGACGGGCAGTGGGTGGCGTACGTCGCGTATCCCGAGGGAACGCTGTGGCGTTGCCGGCTGGATGGCAGCGAGCGGCTGCAACTGACGTTTCCGCCGCTGCATGCGGTGCTGCCGCGGTGGTCGCCGGATGGGAAGACGCTGCTGTTTTTTGAGTTTCCGGTGAGCTCGACGCATCCGGCGCGGATTTACGAGGTGGCGGCGGCGGGCGGGAGCGTGTCGGAGTTGATGCCGGGAGACGCGCACAACCAGATGGATCCGAACTGGTCGCCGGACGGGACGAAGATAGTGTTCTCGGGGAATCCAGGGGATGCCGCGGGCGCGGCTGCACCGGCGGTGCGGGTATTTGACGGGGCGACGCGGCAGGTGTCGACGGTGCCGGGATCGAAGGGCTTGTTTTCGCCGCGCTGGTCGCCGGATGGGCGATCGATTGCGGCGATGAGCAGCGATTCAAGCCGGGTGCTGCTGTTCGAGGAGGGCACGCAGAAGTGGCGCGAGATTGCGCATGGGACGTTTGGCTGGATCAACTGGTCGCGGGACGGGCAGTTTCTTTACTTCCTGGATTTCACAGGGAAGGGCGCGGTGGTGCGGTTGCGCGTGGCCGATGGCGGGGTGGAACGGGTGGCGGACCTCAAGGATTTTGTGACGACGGGGCAATATGGCGGGTCGCTGACGCTGGCTCCGGACGATGCGCCGCTGCTGCTGCGGGATCGCGGGACGCAGGATGTGTACGCGCTGGATTTTGCGGAGAAGTAGGGGGCGCTTCAGGCGCGGAGGTAGTCCGCAGCGGTGACGATGCGGGTGCGTCCGTGGGTGCGGAGGGTCAGCAGGTCGCGGTCGCCGGTGACGAGGAGATCGGCGTCGGCACGTTCGGCGCACTCGAGGAATTTGTCGTCGGCGGGATCGCGGCAGAGGTGGAGGGCGCCGGGGATGGTGACGCGGAGGGCATTCTCCATAATGCCCGCGAGCCTTTGTTCCGCACTTTGCGGTGGCCAGTTGAATCGATCCACGAGAATTCGAAGGATTTCAACATCGATCTCGTTGCAGGTGGCAATCGTGTCGACCAGCATCGCTTTCTGGATCGCGCGGACCGGTGTCGAGTGCAGCGAGGCAAATTGAAAAGCCGATATAACGACGTGTGTGTCGATGACGACGATCATCCCGCCTTCCGCATCTTGCGCTCCTCCTGAGCGCGCATTTCTGCTCGGACCTCTTTGATCAGGCGCGGGACGTCTTCTTCTGTATAAGGCGTGGGCGGGAGCGTCTTCACGTATTCGCGGATTTCATCGAACATATTTCTGACGCGGTCGCGGTCGCGCAGGCAGACGCGGAATGCGTCGCGGAAGACTTCGCTCATGGTGCGGCTTTCGGCTTTGGCGATGGCTTCGGCGCGGGCGGCGAGGTCGGGGGGCAGGCTGATGGAGTAGACCCGGGAACGGCGCTTCGCGGGGCGGGACTTGGCCGTTCCGGGTTTGACAGCGCGGGATTTCACGGTCTTTTTGGCGGGCATGGAGGCATCTTACAGTGTCATGGATTGTCCTACAATCGCATACTGCGGGCAATGCACATGCGTAACATGGTCGGCATGAGGAAGCGGTTGTTTTGCGATATGGCGATGGCAGCCTGCTGCGCGCTGATGGCGCTGGGACAGACGCTGGGGCAGGCGTCCGGGCAGGCGTCTGGGCCGTGGGTGCTGGAGCAGAGCGGGACGACGGCGGGGCTGCGGGGGATTCACGCGGTGGGCGGCGGGGTGGCGTGGGCGAGCGGAACGAATGGAACGGTTCTGCGGACCGAGGATGGTGGGTACGAGTGGCAGAGCTGCGCGATGCCTCCCGGTGCGGAGAAGCTGGATTTTCGGGGTGTGTGGGCGTGGGACGCGAACACGGCCATCGTGATGTCGAGCGGGACGGGGAACCTGTCGCGAATTTATAAGACGACGGACGGGTGCTCGAGCTGGAAGTTGCTGTTTACGAATCCGGACAAGGATGGGTTTTGGGATGCGATGGTGTTCTTTGATCGGAGGATCGGATGGCTTCTCGGCGACCCGGTGAATGGTCGATTTCAGCTCTGGAAAACTACCGCTGGCGGCGAGAAATGGGAACGCGAGGCGAGTAGCAGAGCCCTCCGAGCTGACCCGAAGGAGCAGGGAGCCTTCGCCGCCAGCAATTCAGCGTTGCTTGCCGGTGGAGCGGGTGGCGGATTTCCGGTTTTCGGTTCTGGGGGGACGAGCGGCGCCTATGTCTATCGGATCGCGGGAATCTCAGTTTGCCTGGACGATTGCGCTCAACGGCCAAAGGATCTCTGGACGAGATCGAGCACACCGATGGCAGAAGGGACGGCCAGCGCGGGGATCTTCTCGGTCGCTGCTCAGGGGGAGCGACGAGTCGTAGTCGGAGGGGATTACGCCAAGCCGAACGAGTCGGCGGGGACGGGGGCCTGGTCCTCCGATGGTGGGAAGACGTGGGTGGCGGCGGCCCAGCCTCCGCATGGTTTTCGGTCGGCGGTGGCGTGGGATGCGGAGAAGCAGGCGTGGATTGCGGCGGGGACGAACGGGTCGGATGTGAGTTGGGACGGGGGAAAGACGTGGGTTTCGCTGGACGATGGGAACTGGAATGCTCTGAGTTTGCCATGGGTGGTGGGGCCGGGCGGGCGGATCGCGAAGCTGGATGCTGGGCAGGTGAAGAAGCCTTAGGGCGGGATTTCCGGGCTGCAGCCCGTTCCTTTTTCGCGTCAGGGGCTTTCCTCCGGGGCTGAAGCCCCGTTTCTCTGGTGGGTTGAGGGCACGGCTGAACAGCTTGGGGAAAAATGGAGAATGCAGGACGAAGGCTGTGCCGAGAGCGTCCCTCAGGGGCTAAAGCCCACTGATTTTGCTGACCTTACGGCACGACTGAAGTCGAGCCCCTTCAAAGCGGTTGCTCTCTGCAAGTTTTTCCGCAAGCTGGGAAGCCGTGCCCCCTTCAAAGCGGTTGCTCTCTGCGAGTTTTTTCGCGAATTGTGAACCTGTGCTCCTTCAAAGCGGTTGCTCTCCGCGAGTTTTTTCGCAAGCTTTGAAGCCGTGCCCGTGCAAAGCTTTTTCCTCTTCGGTATGGTGATGCCTTGCCCCTTCAAGACATTTCATTTTTCCGCACGCTGTGAAGGCGTTTCCTGATACGAACCCTCCACGGCGTGGTCGGGGTTCCGGGGCACTGATTGGGGTCGGGGAACGACGGACCCACGTGGGGCCCCCGGGGGTGGGGCGGCCGGATTCGTTCGCTGGGCGGACTCACCCAGGCAGGGGTGGGGCCATGCGGGTCCTTCGACTTGCGGCTGGAATTGGTGTTGCGCGTAGTGCGCGCAACGTATGCGGATGCTTCGCTCTGGATGACACTTCTTTTTCTTGATTGAGATTGCGGTACTGCCGCTTGCGTGGGGCGGCCGGATTGTGGCGGAGTTGTTCGCTGAAGGGACCCACCCAAGCAACTGCAGCTTGGATGGGGCACCCGACAGCCTCGGTGGGGCACCCGGGAGCCTGGATGGGGCAGCCGCATTGGGGCACCCGAGGGGCTGGATGGGGCGGCGGCGGTGATTTATGGAACGGTGGCTGTTACAGTTTTACGGTTTTCAGGTATTCGCGGAACTTCCCGCCTAATTCGTTGTGCTGGAGGGCGAATTCGACGGTCGCCTTGAGCATGCCGAATTTGTCGCCGGCGTCGTGGCGCGTTCCTTCGAAGCTGTAGCCGTAAACCTTCTCGGTTTGCAGCAGGCCTTTGATGCCGTCGGTGAGCTGGAGCTCGCCGCCGGCGCCGAGGGGGGTGTGCTCGAGGAGGTCGAAAACTTTGGGCGTGAGGATGTAGCGGCCGATGATGGCGTTTTTGGAGGGGGCTTCCGCGGGCTTGGGCTTCTCCACCATGCCTTTGACGTCGAAGAGGCGGGGATTGCCCGGGACCGGGCTGCCGTCGAGGACGCCATAGGCGGAGATGGCGGGGCCTTCGACGACCTGGGTGGCCAGGATGGAGGACTGGACGTGGTCGAAGACGTCGATCATTTGCTTGAGGCAGGGGACTTTGGCATCGATGACGTCGTCGGGGAGAATGACGGCAAAGGGCTCGTCGCCGACGAGGTCGCGGGCCATGAGGACGGCGTGGCCGAGGCCCATGGCTTCCTTTTGGCGGACGTAGGAGAGTTTGACCATCTGCGAAACCTGGCGGCTGACGGCGAGGAGTTCGGTTTTGCCGCGCTTCTCGAGGGTGGCTTCGAGCTCGTAGCTGACGTCGAAGTGGTCTTCGATGGCGGATTTGCCGCGGCCGGTGACGATGATGATCTGGTCGCAGCCGGCGGCGAGGGCTTCTTCCACGCCGTACTGGATGATGGGCTTGTCGACCAGGGCGAGCATTTCTTTGGGAATGGACTTGGTGGCAGGGAGAAAGCGGGTGCCGAAACCGGCGGCGGGGAAAACCGCTTTGCGCACTTTTGTCTTCGTCGGCATGTTGAGATTCAGATTCCTTCCTTGAGATTCAGGCCGCGGGAGGGCGACCGGGGATTTTAGCAGGAGACCGCCATTGGATGCGACTGCTGCGAGCGGCGTTGGCGCGCAGGTTGCAGGTTACAGGTTACAGGGTGCGGGTTGCGGGGGGGGAGGCGGCTGAGCGGGGCGGTCCTATACTGAGTTTCATGTCTCGTGATCGAAGCCGTTCTCATGAATTGCAGCAGCGCGCCGAGCGATATTTTCCAGGCGGGGTGAATTCGCCGGTGCGGGCGTTTCGCGCAGTGGGCGGTGAGCCTCCCTTTGTGGAGCGGGCGGCGGGTGCGTATTTGTGGGACGCGGACGGCAACCGGACTATCGACTATTTCGGGTCGTGGGGGCCGATGATTCTGGGGCACGCATTTCCGCCGGTGGTGGCGGCGATCCAAAAGGCGGCGGAGCGGAGCGCGAGTTTTGGGGCGTCGACGGCGGCGGAGGGCGATCTGGCGGAGCGGGTGGTGGCGGCGTATCCGTCGGTGGAGAAGCTGCGATTTGTGAGCTCGGGGACGGAAGCGACGATGTCGGCGATCCGGGTGGCGCGGGCGTTTACCGGGCGGAAATTTATCGTCAAATTCGAGGGCTGCTATCACGGGCACGCGGATGGGCTGCTGGTGAAGGCGGGTTCGGGGGTGGCGACGTTTGGGATTCCGGGGTCGGCGGGCGTGCCGGAGGAGACGGCGCACTTTACGCTGGCGGTTCCGTTTAACGATGTGGCGGCGGTGGAGGCGGCGCTGGCGGCGCATGCGGTGGCATGCGTGATTGTGGAGCCGGTGGTGGGGAATGCGGGGTGCATACCGCCGGCGGCGGGGTATCTGGAGGCGCTGCGCAGGCTGACGGAGCAGCATGGGGCGCTGCTGATTTTCGATGAGGTGATGACGGGGTTTCGCGTGGCGCTGGGCGGGGCGCAGGAGCTGTATGGGATCCAGCCGGATTTGACGACGCTGGGGAAGATTCTGGGCGGGGGGCTGCCGTGCGGGGCGTTTGGGGGACGCGCGGAGGTGATGGATCTGCTGGCGCCGCTGGGGCCGGTGTACCAGGCAGGGACTTTGAGCGGGAATCCGCTGGCGATGGCGGCGGGCGTGGCGATGCTGGATTATCTGCGCGAACATCGCGCGGAGGTGTACGCGCGGCTGGAGGCGACGAGCGCGGCGGTGGCGGAGGGCGTGGCTCTGGCGGCGGCGCGGGTGGGGATTGCGATGACGACGAATCGTGTGGGGGCGATGTGGACGTGGTTTTTTATGGGCGGCCCGGTGACGAACTACGAGCAGGCGGCGCAGTCAGATACGGCGCGGTTTGGGGTGTTCCATCGCGGGATGTTGGAGGCGGGGGTGTGGCTGCCGCCTTCGCAGTTTGAGGCGGCGTTTGTGGGGACGGCGCACACGGAGGAGGATGTGCGGGCTACGGTGGAGGCGGCGGGGGCGGTTTTTGCGGGGATGGCGTGATTCTTTGAGAGAGCGCCTGCGGAGATGGCCACCCTACCAACGGCAGGCAGGACGGGGCACCCACACCGGCGGAGGCTGCGATCAGTTCCTGGCGGGGTTGCGGGTGTAGCGGATGACGTGGACCGGGGAGGTGGCGATGAGGCCTTCCTGGACCATGAGGTCGAGATGGGGGAGCAGGCGGGCGAGATTTTCCTCCGAATCGAGGACGCTGACCATCATGGGCGCGTCTTTGGAGAGCTTCCAGAAGCCGGCGCGATGGATGCGGGTGCTGGAGCCGTAGCCTTCGATGCCGCGGTAGACGACGGCGCTGGCGAGGCCGAGTTCCATGCATTTGGCGAGGATGGCTTCGTGCAGAGGCTTGCCCTGCCACTGATCTGCTTCGCCGAAGTGGATGCGCAGGAGGCGGGCTGGGAATTCTTCTTTCATGACTTGTCTTTTCGGGAGGGTTCGGGCTCCTCCGCGTCGACGGCGCGCCAGGAATACTTGATGATGTCGACGTCGGAGAGGACGACCAGGCCTTCTTCGACCATTTGCTCGACGATGGGGAGAAAGGCCTGGAGCTTCTCGTCGGCGTCGACGACGGAGAGCATGATGGAGGCGTCGTGGGAGAGGTGGAGGGGCTTGTCGGTATGCATGCGGCGGTGGGCTCCGTAGCCGAGGATGCCGCGATAGACGGTGACGCCGGCGATGTCGTTGACGCGCATGGCGTGGACCAGGGCTTCGTGGAGGGGCTTCTCTTTCCAGCGATCGGACTCTCCGATATAGATGCGCATCATGCGGGCGCGGCCTTCGATCCTGAGATGCGCGGGGGGCGCGGATTTTTTGGCTTTGGGGGCGCGGGCGGGGCGGGCGACGGTGGTTTCCTGGATCTCGATCATGCCGCTGCCGGCCATCTCTTCGAGCTTGCCGAGGAGCTCGTCGACTTTTTCGCGGGACTCGATGAATTCGATTTTGAGGGGCAGGCCGCCGGAGATTTCGACGCCGGTGGAGGAGTGGAGATGGTGATCGGCGCCGAAGCCGGCGATGCCTTTGAGGACGGTGGCGCCGGCGACGCCGCGATAGAAGAGGAAATCGACGATGCTGGACCAGGCGGGGACGCCGTGATGCTTGGCGCCTTCGCTGAGGTAGATGACGACCTTGACGGCTTTGCCGGGATTCAGCATGGTCCTCCTTTACGGATGCAGTCTACGCTTCAGGGCTGGTGGATGGAGGGTTATGCGATGAGGTCGCCGAGGGCGAGGCCGCACCAGGCGGCGGCGAGGCCGAGGAAGACGCTGGCGGCGACATAGACGGAGGCGAACACGAAAGCGCCCATGCGCAGAGAGGTGAGGGCTTCCCACTCGAACGTGGAGAAGGTGCTGTAGGCGCCGATGAAGCCGACGGGGATGAGGAATCGCCACGCGATGCCGAGGCCGGCGCGGCGGTTGAGGATGGCGAGCGAGAAGCCGAGGATGAGGCAGGCGGAGAGGTTGACGAGGAAGGTGCCGTAGTAGAACTTCGCACCGAAGCGGTTGGTGATGGCGGAGCCGACCCAGAAGCGGGCGATGGAGCCGAGGGCGCCGCCGATGGCGATGTAGAGGTATTTCTGCAAGCTGTCGTTCTCCTCTGCTGCGGGTCGTTCGCAGTGACTGAACGAGAAGGCGGCGATGCGACGGAATGCATCCTCGCGAGCGGTTCAGGAACTGTATTTGCAGGGATCGCGCCGGGAATACGACTCCGCGACAGGGAACCCTGCCAGGAGTCATCATCTGTCCGGCACAGAAGGACAGCGGTTAAAGGTGAACTCCTTCACCGTAACCAATTGGTTTGATTTTATGCATTGGGGGGCGGTTGTCAAACGGCGTTTGGTGGGGGGCGCTTTGCGATGACGGGGTATTTGCGGGGGATGGAGGTCTTTCGACTTGCTCTGGATGAAAGCTAAAAACTAAAAGAAAATGCAGGTCCTTGTATGTTTGTTTTCGAGGCGCGAGGATGTATTCGTGCTTCGGCGGAGAGGCCGTCAGGTCCTTAGGCCCTTGCGAGTGAGCCTGTGCGAAGATTGGCCCCCGTCCCTCTCTTTTTGACGCCGT
>DATAWI010000006.1:0-393674 GCA_036267295.1 Acidobacteriaceae bacterium
TCGCGAAGCGAGGAGTGGCAGATATCGGGCATATCTTAGCGACGAGCGACAAAGAAATGGGCAAAAAGGACCCCGTCCCGCAGGGCAGTTTGCAAAAGTTTTCATGGGCAGGGCTCAAATCGGCAATCTTCCGGGAGATTGTTCGCTCCCTGCGCCGGCCGTTCCTATATGTCGATACAGCCTTGGGCCGCACCGATCAGGAGCGATGGCTGCACGTCACATTTACTTTGCGGGAAGGGGGTACGCTGATTCGCCCCATCTCTGCACGAACGATGCATCGAAAGGAGAGACCCATATATGCCGCGGCGCTTAAAGCCAGTTCCTGAATTCGCCAGCGAAGCCAATGAGCGCGCTTTCTGGGAATCCCACGACAGCACCAGCTACGTGGACTGGAGCCGCGCACAGATTGCGTCCTTTCCGAAGCTGCGTCCTTCCACAAAGACCATCTCGCTGCGCCTCCCGGAAGACGTCCTCAACGCCATTCGCAGTCACGCGAACAAACTCGACGTGCCCTATCAATCGTTGATGAAACTGTGGCTCGCGGAAAAAGCCGCGCAAACCATGCACCCCTCGCCGACTCCGCTCAAAACCCGGAAGGCGCGCTAAGGCCGGCGCACCAAATCTTTTTCATCCCCCGTACGACGCATTGACACAACGAAGCTCAACTGTTTTAGCATGACCCTTTGGGCTTTGTTGCTGAATCCTGCCATTTGGGCCTCGCTCGTTCTTTCCGAAACCCTGGCCGGACCGCGCAGCCGTACTTGATGGATTACCTCTTCCCTTGAAGGGCAGTCAGTAAATTAGTCAGACATGATTACTGTTCAGGACCTCACCAAGCGATACGCCCGCACCACCGCCGTCGACCGTATTTCTTTCTCCGTGACCAAAGGCCAGATTGTTGGTTTCCTCGGCCCCAACGGCGCCGGCAAAACCACGACCATGCGCATGCTCACGTGTTTCTTCCCGCCCACCGCGGGCAAGGCCACCGTGGCCGGCTACGACGTCTTTGAGCAGTCCCTCGACGTGCGCCGCCACATCGGCTACCTGCCGGAAACTCCCCCGCTCTACCTCGAAATGGAGACGACCGACTACCTCCGTTTCGTCGGCCGCCTCAAAGGACTGGCCGGCGCGGAACTTGAGAAGCGCGTGGGCTATGTCATCGATCGCTGCGCCATCGGCGAAATGAAGACCAGGCTGCTCGGCAAGCTCTCCAAAGGCTACCGCCAGCGCGTGGGACTCGCCCAGGCCATCATCCACAACCCCGACGTCCTCATCCTCGACGAGCCGACCTCCGGCCTCGACCCCAAGCAGATCAACGAGACCCGCGAACTGGTCCGCTCGCTCGCCGGCGATCACACCATCATCCTCAGCACCCACATTCTGCCGGAAGTGGAGCAGACCTGCGAGCAGGTGCTGATCATCAACAAAGGCAAGCTGGTCGCCACCGACTCCGTTGCGAACCTGCAGGCCCGCGCACGCGGCGCCGAATCCGTCGTCGTCGAGGTCGCTGCCCGCGGCGGCGACTTCCACGCCGCCCAGGTGCAACAAATTCTCGCTCAGACCAACGGCGTCAGCCGGGTCTCCGTCAAAGAACAATTCGAGCGCGGCGCCGTTTTCGAGATTGAAGCCAGCAAAGGCCAGCTCAACCGTGGCGACCTGGCCCGCCTGATCGTCAACGCCGGCCTCGATCTCAACCAACTCCGCCCCGCCGCCATGAGCCTCGAAGAGATCTTCCTCCAGCTCACCGGTGCTCCCACCCCACCTGAAGCGCCTCCGCCGCCCCCCGCCGAGAGCGCCGACCCCGCTCCGGAGGCGAACGCATGAGAAATATCTGGATCATCAGCCGCCGCGAGCTCAACAGCTATTTCTCCTCCCCGATCGCGTGGATCCTGCTCACCATGTACAGCATCCTCTTCGGCTTCTTCTTCTGCAGCCTGGTGAGCTATTTCGTCCAGAACAACATGGAAATGCAAATGATGGGACAACACTCCCCCGTCAACATCAACGAGCAGATCATCCGGCCCCTGCTCTCCAACAACGCCTTCCTTGAGCTCCTCTTCGTCCCCCTCATCACCATGCGCCTCTTCGCCGAAGAGAAGCGCAACGGGACTATCGAGCTGCTGGCCACGTCGCCGGTGCGCGACGTCGAGATCATCATCGGCAAGTGGCTTGCCGCCGTGCTCCTCTATTCCTGGCTGCTGCTCTTCACCGGCCTCAACTTCGTGTTCCTCTTCCGCTACGGCCATCCCGACGTCAAAACCATGGCCGTCGCGTATCTGGGCCTGATCCTGCAGGGCGCCGCTCTGCTGTCAATCGGTACCTTTATCTCCACGCTCACTAAAAATCAGATCATCGCCGGCGTCTGTACCTTCGGCGTCTGCCTCCTGCTCTGGGTCTTCACCTGGGTCACCAGCTATGACTCAGCCACCTGGGCCACGGTGGTCTCTTATTTGTCGGTTCTTTCTCACTCCGATTCCTTCAGCCGCGGTGTGCTCGAGATCAAAGATGCTGTCTATTACTTCAGCATCATCTTCCTCGGTCTCTTTCTCACCACCCGCTCCCTGGAATCGCTTCGCTGGAGGTCGTAGTCCGCAATGGCAAGTCAGTGGCTGAAGGCGAGACAAACCAAATACGCGGCCTACGCGACTCTCTACGTTCTGGTCGTGCTGGCTGGCGTGGTCATCGCCAATTTCCTCGCCAATCGTTACAACAAGTCCTACGACGCCACATCCAACAAGCGCTACAGCCTCTCTGAGGAAACGCAGAAGATCGTCCGGGGCCTCAAAGAACCGGCGACCATCACCTATTTCAATCAGACCACCCGCTTCGCTCAGGGACGCGATCTTCTCGACGAATACTCCGCGCTTTCCTCGAAGATTCACATCCAGTACACCGACCCCGACAAGGACCCTGAAGTCGCCCGCGCTGCCAGCATCAGCACCGTCCCCACGGTCACCGTCGCCATCGGCGACCGCACCGAAAAAGCCGCCGACATGAGCGAAGAGGGCATCACCGGGGCCTTCATTCGCGACATTAAGGGCAACACCCGCACCGTCTGCTTTGTTACCGGCAGCGGCGAGCATCAGATCGACGACGACTCCCGCAACGGCCTCTCCCAGCTCAAACAGGTCCTGGCCCGCGACAGCTATCAGACGCAGTCCATCGATCTCCTCACTCAGGCCGGCGTGCCGGCCGCCTGTACGGCGGTAGTAATCGCCGGCCCCATCCACGACTACCAGCCGACCGAAGTCTCCGCGCTTAGCGCCTACATCGAGAACGGCGGCCGCGGTTTCTTCATGCTCGATCCGCCGCTGCAGATGGGCAACTCGTCCATCTCCCCCAACGAGGGGCTGACCGCCATGCTGCAGGGCTGGGGCGTCACCGTGGACAAAGACATCGTCCTCGACCTCAACCCCATCGGCCAGATCGCCGGCCTCGGCCCCCAGGAGCCGCTCGTCACCTCCTACAACACCTCGCAGCCGATCGTCGCCAGCATGAGCCGCATCGCCACCGCGTTCCCGCTCACTCGCTCCCTCACCATCGCCTCGACTCCCAAAGCCACCGTCGACAAGCTGTTCAGCTCATCCGCTTCCAGCTTCGCCACGATGAATCTCAGCTCGCCCAAAGTCAGTGCCAGCGATCCGAGTAACAAGAAGGGTCCCCTGGTCCTCGCCGCCGCCGGAACCTACGACACCGGCAAGCCCAACCAGCAGGGCCGCTTCGTGGTCATCGGCACCTCCGTCTGGGCGTCGAATCAGTTCCTCAGCTTCAACGGCAACGCCGACCTCGCCGGCAATGCCGTCAACTGGCTCTGCTCGGATGAAGACCTCATCTCCATCCGCCCCAAAGCTCCCGATGATCGCGGCATGAATATGACTGTGGCTCAGCTCAGCATGCTCCGTCTCGTCAGCCAGTTCATCCTGCCGCTCATCGTCATCATCGCCGGCATCCTCGTCTGGTGGAAAAGGAGATAGCCGCCTGCCTGCTCCCCTGCGCATGCGGCCAGCGCTATGAGATTCCGCGGTCTTCTTGCAGCCGTCGTCGTTCTTGCCGCCCTGGCTGGCGTCCTCTGGTGGTCGCAGCGCCACAAGCCCAGCGGCGCCGCCCCCGGCACGCCCGCTCTGCCCGCCATTCTTCAGGTGGACGCCAGGAACATCACCAGCCTCACTCTCCACGACAAAGGCGCCGCCCCCATCGTGCTGGTGCCCTCCAGTTCGGCCGTCTGGCAAATCACGGCGCCCGCCTCCTTCCGCGCGGACTCCACCAACGTCAACCAGATGGTCGCCACGCTCGCCAATCTCATCCCCCTGCGCGTCGTCGAAGACAAAGCATCCGACCTCTCCCGCTACGGCCTCAGCGATCCTTCGCTCTCCGTCGACGTCGCGGAAAAAAATAACCGCGCCGCCCACCTCGTCCTCGGCGATCACACCCCCACCGGCTCCGACGTCTACGCCATGGTTCCCGGCAACCCGCACATCTACACCGTGAACGCCTGGGTCTACAACACCCTCGGCAAAGGCCTCAACGATCTGCGCAATCGTCACCTCATTCCCGTCGCCGCCCAGGACATCAACACCGTCGAAATCGACCGCGCGGGCCAGACGATCGCCATCGATCGCGTCGAAAGCGGCTGGCGCATCCAGAAGCCTGCTGCTTATCGCACCAGCAACTACGCGGTCGACGACCTCGTCCAGCAAATCGTCACGGCGGCCTGGGATAACCAGCCCCCCGATGCCTCCGCTGCCGCCGCCTTTGCCCACGGCACGCCCGTCGCCACCGCAAAAATCACCACCGGAACCGGCGCCACCGCCAACACCGACGTTCTCACCGTCCGCAAAGCCCGCAACGACTTCTATGCCACATCGAGCGCCATGACGGGCACATGGAAGATCGATGCCTCGCTCGCTTCCGCACTCGATCGCCCGGTCGACACGTACCGTAACAAACAACTTCTCGACTACGGTTTCACTGAGCCGCTCAACCTCCAGTACCGCGCCGGCTCAACCTCCCTCAATCTGGTTCGCTCCAACAAAGACTGGTTTGCCGACGGCAAAAAAATGGACACCGCCAGCGTGACCGCGTTCATCGCCGCCATTCGCGGCCTCGCCGCCACCAACTTCGTCGACTCCGGCTTCACCTCGCCCGACGTCAGCCTCACCATCGTCACTCTCGACGGCCGCGTCATCGAGAAACTGCAGTTCCACAAGACCGCTGCCGGCGCAATCGCCCGCCGCGAAGACGGCCCCGGCCTCTACGTTTTGGACGCCATCACGATGAACAATCTCTACACCGCGGCCGCGGGCGTTAAGCCGGCGCCGCCCGAACCTGCCAGGAAGTAACCACCACCCGGCCCTGTGCACGACCTGCGTGGTTCCGCAGCAGCCATCTCCTGCGCGCCGCGCCGCGAATTCCCGGCATACCCCGCTCCCTGCCTGCCGCCGCTCGCCGCGGATCATCCCCGATCCCCAACTACACTCAGTACAGAACGTCCTTCTGGAGTCTTCATGAACCCCGACAGCGCCCGCGTCCGGCTTCTCGACCTTCTCGCTCGCACATCGTTCCGGCTCGGCGCCTTTAAGCTCTCCTCCGGCGCCACCAGCGACTACTACATCGACTGCCGCACCACCACCCTGCACGCCGAGGGCGCGCGCCTCACCGGCCTCGCCATTCTCGACCTTCTCGAGGAGCACCATCTGCATCCTGCCGCGGTCGGCGGCCTCACCATGGGCGCAGACCCGGTCGTCTCGGCCGTTTCCATCGCCAGCGCCTGGAGCGCGCAGCGCATCCCCGACGCGCCCCTCATCCACGGTTTTCTCGTGCGCAAAGCGGAGAAGTCCCACGGCACCGGCCGCCGCATCGAGGGGTTCCTCGAAAAAGACGCGCCCGTCCTCATCGTCGACGATGTCTGCACCACCGGCGCGTCCACCATCACCGCCATCGAAGCGGCGCGTGACGCAGGCATGCGGGTCATCGCCGCGGTTTGTCTTGTCGAGCGCGAAGAAGCGGGAGGCCGCGCCGCCCTTGAAGCTGCCTGTCAGGGCGCGCCTTTCCTCCGCCTCTTCACCGCCAACGACGTCCGCGCCTCGCATATCCGCCAGGCACAGGCCGCCGGCCGCTAAGCCGATTGGCTCGATATTCCTTTACCGTGCCGCGCCCTGCGCCCGGCCGCGCGAACTCCGGAAGACTCGTTCCCCCGAACGAACCCTCCGGAAATTCATGCGCGATCCAGTTGCCTGCGTGCCGGTCGTGCTATTTTCCCAGGTACCCTTTGGGGCTGCCGATTCCCGTACAGGGGTCCCACCCAGTCGCCGGAGCCCATCCCATATACGGCCCGCAGTCTCCTGCGGTCGTATCGGTATAGTCCGCGGCGTTCGCTTTGTTGGCATACATCGTGGTCAGTTCCACATTGCTGCTGCCAAAGAAATGGGCGGAGCGATTGACGATCCCGGCAAAAGTCGGCGTCGCCGCGCTCGTGCCGCCGACAATCCACCATCCCGCATCCGACGACTGATCCAGTCCGTACAGATCGATCAGGAACTGGAAGCTGCTCCACACCCACAGTCCGGTGTATGGATCGGAGTCCATTGAAACGTCCGGCACGCCGCGGGCTGTCCCCACAATCGACGTGATGGAACTCTGATAGCTCGGGGTCTTCTCAAACTGGCTCAGTCCCCCTCCGCTCAGAGGCCACGACCATTCGTTCATGAACGCTCCGGTCGCGGGGTTGCGCCGCACCGTGGTGCCGCCGGCACAAACCACGTTCGGGGAGACGCACGGGTATTCCGTCCCCGGATTGTCCCCCGCCGCCGCCACATACACCACGCCGGTCGTCGTAAAGCTGCTGTCGTACGCCGTCTCGCCCGAAAACTCCGCTTCTCCCCAGCTCATCGATACTTCGCCCGTTCCCGTCGGCGAACCCGTACAGGTCGTGGTCTTGCCGCAGCGCACCAGGTTGCTCGCAATCTGCACCGAGGCAATCAGATCGTACGTATCCGGCGCGTCCGCCTCCACCAGATAAATCGTCGCGGCCGGCGCCATCGCATGCGCGTACTCCACGTCCAGGGCTTCTTCCAGCTCCCAGCCGCCCGTCTCGTCGATTCCCGGAGGCGTGCCGTCCTCGTAAATCACCTGGAATTTCGACGGCGAAAACGGGATCCCCATCTGCGCTGAGAAATACGCCAGATCCGGTCCGATGAACGGATCGTCGTACGCATCCACGATCGCAATCGTCTTCGTCCCCAGCGTCGGATTGGCGGTTACGGTCTGCGGATTGCACCCTGCCGTCACCGTCACCAGGCCGTACAGGCAGCCCAGCGACGCCGGCGTTTCATAGTAGTCTCCCGCCACCGGCGGCTCGATGTCCGGACGCGGCGGATTCACTTCCGACGCCTTCCATCCCGGCGGCACCATCAGTTCAATGTTGGTGTGCACCATCCTGGTCTTCGCCGTTGTCCCCTGGTTCACTGCGGGAACGCTCGTTTGCGGGCGCACGATCGTGCCCCCTTTGAACCTGATCAGGTGATTGGTCGTGTTGACCACGGTCGCAGTGTTCGTTTCGGGGTCTAAGGTCGTCGTTTCCTGTGCGTACGCGCTTCCCAACAGGGGCACAGAAGCCGATAGCAACAGCACAAGGCCGAGGCGCTGTATCTTCATATCGTTGGCTCCGTAGTGTTAACCGAGATTCGGGGGAGCCTGATAATACCCCTGCCTCTGTGAAAATGAAAAGATAATTTGGCAAAAAAACATAGGGGCGCATGCACCTTCGCATGCGCCCCTGATGGTTGGTTTGCCGGCTATTGCGTAGCTGGTTAACTACCCCGCATCCGGCTGGCCCGCTCCCGCTCTTATTGCGCGGAAGGTGCTGTCGTGCTCGTCGCCGGCTGGCTCACGCTGCCCGTCTGCGTGGGGGCCTGGTTCGACCCGCCCGCATTGCTCAGCAGCTGAATCTCCACTCGACGGTTTTTCGCGCGCCCCGCCGACGTGTTCTCCGGAGCAACCTGTACGTCCTTCCCCAGACCCACCAGATAGAACTTGTGCGCCGGCACGTTGTACTTCGACGCCAGGTACTGCACCACCGCCATCGCCCGGCGGTCGCTCAGTTCGTAGTTGTACTGTTTCGACCCGACCGAATCCGTTCCCCCGGTCACTTCCAGAATGTAGCTCTTCGTCCCGTTCAGTTGCCCGCCAAACAAATCCAGTTGATCGCGATCCGCCCGGGTCAGCGCCGCTTTGTTGAACCCGAAGGTTACCGATACATCCGCGACCTGCTGGTAGTTGTCGAGATTGGCGATCACCCCGGAGAGCGAGTCGGCGCGGTTCACCGCATCCTGGGCTCCCTGCTGCGCCTGATTCGCCGCCTGCGATGCGTTCTGCGCGTTCTGCTGTGCCTGATTGGCTGAATTCTGCGCCTGCTGAATGCCCGCCTGCGCCCGCTGATCCGTGTCCTGGATCGCGCGGTTGTTCGCCGCCGTGGCGTCGTCCAGTTCATTCGTCTTCTGGATCACCGGCTGTGTCTGGCTGCGCACGTAGTTCTTCGTTGTGCAACCTGTCGTGAGGACAAGGGCAAGGGCCGCGACGGCCGATGCTGATGCGTATCCTGAAATGCGCGTCATGGTTCAGCTCCATTTCGAACCGATTGGGAGTTTGGCTCGCTCCATCCGCAAGCTTCCTCCGTAGTCACCGTTCTTAATGCACCCACGGGACCAATCGCGCATTTTACTCTAAGTGGTTGTATCCATTGGGCTAATCAGATCCACGAACAGACAGCACGGTCGCCCTTACCAGGTATTTTTTACGCACTTCGCCCCATCGCTTCGCGCGACGCGCCCCCACCCCGCCCCTTCTCCGGCTCGCCTCGGCCCGTTGCGTCGCCCGTTCCGCCCGATCAAAACGGCAGGCGCGCCGTCAATACCAGCGCGTGGTTGTAGCCGTGAAACTGCGAAGTAGCGATCTGCATCCCCGCTCCGAACACCAACCCAAGGCGCTTGTGCATCGGAAACCGCCCCACCACACCCGGCGTCACAAACGTCTGCGTTTTCCCGTCGTTGTCGCCGCCCTTGTAATACGTGCTGTTGAACTCCACCTCCGGCCAGACCGATGGCGTGTGCGGACCCGGTCTCGCCCCTCCGATCTTGTACTGCAGCGCCGTATTCCACGCGATCGGCCGCCCATACTTTGCTGCGTTCTCCACCGGGATCTGCGCCCCCAGCGTCGACTGCACATCGATCCGCCGGAACCCCTTGCCCACCGCCAGCGTCGGGCTCACCGTCGCATTCACCTGGCCGTTCTTGTACGTCCCCGTCGGAATGCTGCCCCCCACGAATCCCGTGATGATCGCATTCCCATGCTCCTCGTTGCGCGCCAGAATCCGGTACTTGCCGAGGAACGTCACATCGCCCCACCCATCCTCCGTCGCCGAATTGTGCTCGGTGTAGGCCGGCAGGTTGAACAGCAGTTCCACGCGCTCCGCCGGTATCAGCTCGAGTCCCTTGCCGTTGTCGAAGACCCACGTGTCGGTCAGTTTCGGCGCAATCTGCCGCACAAAATCCGCCCGGAATTCCTGCTCCAGACGCGGCGTCACCGTCACCAGCGGCGTCACCCAGTGCGGCTGCTCGCCCTGGCTGTGCGTCGCCCGCGCCTGCCACCGCGCCATAAAGGAGTCCTGCGCCCCGGCCGAAAACGCCGCCAGCGCCATCAGGCACACATACAGAGGGAGTCGTTTCATCAGAGTCCTGGGGTATACATGAATTTAGACGGTTCGAACCGCCATTCGTCGATTATATGGGATGATTCGACACGCCCCGCCTCAATGCGCGGACCACCCCACGTTGCGCCAGCCGAACCACGCCAGCGCCAGCATCCCCATCAGAACCGCCTCCACCAGCAGCACGCACGCCGGCCACCGTCCCAGCTTCCACATGTAGCTGGGAGCCACCCCCGCGATCGTTCCCCCGATGTAGTACGAAGAGAGATACAGCCCCGCTGCCGACGTCCGCGCCCCCGCCGGCGCCGCCATCCGCAGAAAGCTGGTCGACGTCGACTGCGCGATAAACACCCCCGTGCACAGCAGTCCCAGTCCCGGCAGCACCACCACCCACAGCGTGTGGCTCAGCGTCGTCGCTTCCCCCACCGCACACAGCGCAATCGCTACGGCGATTCCCCGCCGCATGCCGATCCGCGTCACCAGAAACCCGCCGAACGGCGTCACCGCCAGCCCCACCAGGTAAATCGCAAACAGGTAGCTCAGCGCCGCCGTCGACAACCCAAACGGCGCATCGGCCAGGTAGAACGTGCTGTAGGTAAACGTCGCCACCAGCGTGAACAGCGTCCCAAAGCCCACGCCGAACGTCGCCAGCAGCCGCGGATTGCGCAGGTGCCGCAGCGCGATCCACACCGCCCCCAGGCCGAAAGCTCGATCCTCAGCCGCGTCGTGCGCCACAACGGGGCGCCGCCGCCCATGCGGCAGCCAGCGATCGATCAGCACCGCTCCTGCCAGCGTCAGCCCGCCCAGCAGAACGAAACTCCACCGCCAGCCCACCCAGTCCGCCGTCAGCCCGGTCAGCAGCCGCCCCAGAAATCCCCCCAGCGCCGTCCCGCTCACGTACAGGCTCATCACCAGCGCGACCGACTTCCTCTCCCACTCCTCGCCAATATAGGTAATCACCGTCGCGAAGATGCCCGGCAGCGCCAGCCCCTGCAGAAACCGCCACACGATCAGCGCATGCAGCCCCGGCGAGGTCGCCGCCAGCAGCGTCGGCACGGCCACCGCCACCGCCGACGCCACAATCACCCGCTTGCGCCGCAGCCGCTCCGTCAGCGCTCCGAAAATCGGCGCAGCCAGTGCCACGCCCATCGTCGTAGCACTCACCGTCAGCCCCACCATGGCCTTCGAGGCGTGCAGCACCACCGTCAGCATCGGCAGCAGCGGCTGCGTGGAATACAGCGTCAGGAAGGCGAACACAGCGCACAGCACAATCGCCGCCACCGCCCGCACCGGCCGCAGCCCCTCGTGCAGCGGCGGCCCCGGCGTCTGGCCTGCCCCCGCCGGCACCGCGGCCAACGCGGGATTCGCGGCAGCAACAACCGGCGTCGCGATCAATTCGTCCACGCACCAGACTAACCGCACTCGCCGCGGAAGGCCGTGTTCGCGCTCACCGCCCCCTTCCGAAGTCTCCGTCCCGAAGTCTCCGCCCCCTGAATCCCCGCCCGTCACCCTCCGGGCCCCCACCGCAACTCCCTCCAAAGAGGCAGTGATCGTCCCGGTCCCGCGCGGTATGATGGAGCGCATCGGGCTGGAGCACAAACCGAGTCTTTTCTTGAGCCTCAGGCGCACGCGCAACCCGCTCAGGCCAGGAAGTAGCCCGCAGGGTCAGAGCATGGCATACGCTCAAAATAATCCGCCGCGCCGCATGCGCTCTCCGGCAGCCGTCTGGCTGCGCGCCCTGACATGCGCGCTCATCGCGGCCGCGTCGCTGATCTCAGCAGCATGGGCTGCAGAGGCTGCGCCGCTGACCACTCTCCATGCCGTCCGCGCCCTCTCCATGACGGACGCGCGCCGCGGACTCCCCGTCGCCTTTCAGGGCACCGTCACTTTCTATAATCCGAGCGATGTCGACCTCTTCGTCCAGGACGGCGACGAGGCCATCTACGTCGAGACGCAGACGGACCAGGACTTCGCCCCCGGCGACCGCGTCCTGGTGCGCGGCAAGACCCGCGCCAGCTTCACTCCGGATATCGTCAGCGACAGCGTTACCGTGCTGCATCACGGTAGGCTGCCGACGCCGGTCCCCGCCGACTTCCAGCAACTCATCCGCGCTCAGCGCGACTGCATGCTGGTCACCGTCCACGGCACCGTGCGCAGCGCCGATACCATCGTCTTCGGAACCACCCACGAACTCCTCCTGCGCCTGCTGCTGGATGGCGGAACCATCGACGCCACCGTCATCGGCGCCGACGCCGGCATGGTCAAAGATCTGCTCGATGCCGATGTAGAAGTCACCGGCGCTGTCTCCGGAAAATTCGACAGCAAGATGCAGTTGATCGGCGTGCTCCTCGAAGTGCCCGCCCTGTCGAGCGTGAAAATCCTGAAGCGCGCCTCCACCAGCCCCGAATCGCTCCCGGTCACGCCCATGAACACCGTCATGTCCAGTTCTTTCGTGCGCGACCAGACGCAACGCGTGCGCGTGCAGGGCGTCATCACCTACTACCAGCCCGGCTCCGCCGTGGTGCTGCAGAACGGCGCGCACAGCATCTGGATCTGGATCCACTCCGTCGAACCGATGCAGATTGGCGATAAGGCGGATGCCAGCGGCTTCCCCGACGCGCGCTCCGGCTTTCTCGCGCTCGACGAAGGGCAGGTGCAGGACACTGGCATCTTTGCGCCCATCCATCCGGAATCGTCCACCTGGCACGACCTTGCGGACTGGAACAGCGGGAATGCGGACGGCCATCAGAACGACCTCGTCTCGCTCGAGGGCCAGGTGGTCGCTTCGGTGCATGAGGAATCCCAGGACGAATACGATCTGCTCTCCAACGGCAAGCTCTTTACCGCCATTTACCGCCATCGCGGCGGCAATCTGCCGACTCCGGAGATGAAGCAGATCGCCGAGCATACCCGCATCCGCGTCACCGGCATCTGCATGGTGGCCCAGGGCGACAATATCGATCCGGGCGCTCAGGAAGTCCCTTTCAACATCCTGATCCGCTCCTTTGACGACATCACCGTCGTCGCCAAACCTTCGCTGCTGAGCGTTCGCAACCTCGTTCTGATCGTCGGCCTGCTCATCGCCCTGCTCTTCGTGGCGGGCGCGCGCGCCTGGGTCGTCGAGCGCAGAATGCGCCGCCAGAACGCCGCGGCCGCCTACATCGAACGCCAGCGCAGCCACATCCTCGAAGACATCAACGGCACCCGGCCCCTCGCCGCCGTGCTGGAAGAGATCACCGAACTCGCCTCCTTCAAGCTTCTGGGCGCCCCTTGCTGGTGCCAGATCGTCGATGGAGCGCGCCTCGGCAAATATCCTGCGAAACCTGGCTCCCTGCGCATCGTCGAGGAGCCGATTGCCGCCCACACGGGTTCGCCGCTGGGAACCATCTTCGCGGCTTTTGATCCCGGCATCTCCGCCGACGCAAACCAGACCGAAACCCTTTCCACGGCCGCGGCCCTGGCGACCCTCGCCATCGAGACCCGCCGCCTCTACTCCGACCTGCGCCATCGCTCGGAGTTCGATCTCCTCACTGACATCCCCAACCGCTTCTCGCTCGAAACCTACCTCGATCAGCAAATCGAACAGGCCCGCCAAAATGCCGGCATCTTCGGATTGATCTACATCGACCTGAACGACTTCAAGCAGGTCAACGACCTCTTCGGCCATCAGGTCGGCGATCTGTACCTGCAGGAAGTGGCGGCCCGCATGAAACAGCAGATCCGCGCCGGCGATTTGCTCGCTCGCATCGGCGGCGACGAGTTTGCCGTCATCCTGCCTCACGTGCGCAATCAGGCTGAGGTGGACGAGATCGCATCGCGGCTCGAGCGGTCCATGGACGCTCCCTTTACCGCGGAAGGCTATTCAGTGCGCGGCTCCGCCAGCGTCGGCGTCGCCCTCTATCCGGAAGACGGCACCACGCGCGACAGCCTGTTCAGCGCAGCCGACGCCGCCATGTACGTCAACAAGCACACCCGCCGCGGCAATTCTCCGGTATCCGCCGACGGGGGCCAGTCCGGCTCCACGCCCGAAACTCGCGGGTAGCCCCAGCGCAGTCCGCGTCCCGCCATCAACAGGCCGGTCACCGGTAAACTAAAAGCACAGGCATGGCCCAGCCCGCAGCCGCATTCCTCTCCCGCGACTTCCTCCTCTACCAGATCGCGCGTGTCGTGGTCATCATCGGCGCTGAGGCGCAGGCCCTCGCCGTCGCCTGGCAGGTCTATCAAATCACCCACAAGGCTATCGACCTCGGCTACACCGGCCTGGTCCTCTTCCTCCCCGGTCTCCTCTTCATCCTGCCCGCCGGCCACATCGCCGACCGCTTCGACCGCCGCCGCGTCATCCTCACCTGTTACACCCTCCAGGCCGTCTGCTCCTCCCTCCTCTTCTGGTTCGCATGGATCGGCATCCACCGTGTCGGTCCGGTCTTCGCCGTTCTCTTTGTCATCGGGACTGGCCGCGCCTTCAGCGGACCGGCCAGTTCCGCGCTGGTCCCGCACCTCGTTCCCACCGAGCACTTCGTCAATGCCATCACCTGGGGCGCGACCATCTTCCAGATCGCCAACTTTGCCGGCCCCGCCCTGGGCGGCATCCTCTTCACGCTCCCGCTGCAGGGCCGCCTCCACGGCGCCAGCCTCGTCTATCTCTTCACCTGCGCCGCGATCTTCTGCTTTCTGCTGCTCGTCGGCTCCCTGCACGTCCGTCCGGGGCGCATGGAGCATCGCTCCATCTCAAAGGAAGTTCTCCTCGCCGGTTTCCGCTACGTCGCCCGCCATCAGATCCTGCTCGGCTCCATCTCGCTCGACCTCTTCGCCGTTCTGCTGGGTGGCGCTGTCGCCCTCATGCCCATCTTCGCGCAGGACATTCTCCACGCCGGCCCCCGCGGCCTCGGTATGCTGCGCGCTGCCCCCGCTCTCGGCGCCCTCACCGTCTCGCTGTGGATGATGGTGCGCCCCATCCGCAGGCAGGCGGGCGTGAAGATGCTGGTCTGCGTCGCCATCTTCGGCGCGTCGACCATCCTCTTCGGCGTCTCGCGAAACCTGCCCCTGTCGCTCGCCGCCCTCTTCGTTGTCGGCGCATCCGACATGGTCTCCGTCGTCATCCGCTCGTCGGTGCTGCAACTCGCAACGCCTGCCGAGATGCGCGGCCGCGTCAGTGCCGTCAATTCCCTCTTCGTCGGCGCCTCCAACGAATTCGGCGAATTTGAAAGCGGCCTCACCGCCCAGTGGTGGGGAGCCGTCCGCGCCGTCATCTATGGAGGCATCGGCTCGCTCGCCGTTACCGGCCTTTGGGCCTTCTTCTTCCCCGCTCTCCGCCGCGCTGGCGCGCTTACCCCGGAAGCCCTGATGATTGCGGAGGCGGCAACCACCGGCGAAGAAGTGAGGCAACGATGAACGCGCGCGTCTCCATCCACTCGTCGCCCCACCCCGTCGAGCCGGCAACGCCCAGCGCCTCACGCGCCCAGGCCTGGATGATCTTCTGGATCGCGCTCTTCATCCGTGTCGCCTACATGACCCTGGCGCACACCTGGCACATCCGCCCCTACCAGGGCCAGTTCGCCTTCGGCTACGAGATGGGCCGTATCGCCCGCGCCCTCGCCACCGGCTACGGCTTTGCCGATCCCTTCCATGGCCATACCGGACCCACCGCCTGGGTCCCGCCGCTCTATCCCTGGATTCTGGCCGGCGTCTTCAAGCTCACCGGCGTCTACACCGCGCTCTCCGCCTGGATCATCCTCGCCGTCGACTGCGTCCTGAACGCGCTCATGATCCCGCTCATCTGGGAAATCGCCCAGCGCTGTTTCAACCGTAAGGTCGCTCTGTGGTCTGCCTGGCTCTGGGCGCTCTACCCGGCGGCCATGCAATACGCCGTGCGCTGGATCTGGGAGATGACGCTCACCACGCTCCTCTTCGTCGCCGTGCTCGCCGTTGCCCTGCGCATGCGCCACATCGGCGAACCGAAGGACGCCGACAAACCGCCGCCCTCCGCCAAAGCCTGGGCGCTCTTTGGACTGCTGTGGGGCCTCATCGCCCTCAGCGATCCTTCCCTCTGCCTGTTTCTGCCCGTCTGCGGCCTCTGGATTCTCCTCGGCGTCCCCCTCCGCGCCGTGTGGCCCCGCCAAATCCTCTCCGCAACCCTCGCCGCTCTGGTCTTCATCGGGTGCCTCGCGCCCTGGACCGTCCGCAACTTCCGCGTCTTCCATCGCGTCATCCCGCTGCGCGCCAACTTCGGCGTCGAGCTCTACCTCGGCAACGGTCCCGGCGCCACCGGCCTCCTCATGGAGTACGACCACCCCTTCCAGGCGCCCGACCAGTTCCGCCTCTACAGCCAGATGGGCGAGATCGCCTACAGCCAGTGGCGCGGTGCGCTTGCCAAACAAGTCATCGCCGCCGATCCGGCGCATTTCGCCGTTCTCTGCGTCAAACGCTTCTACTATTTCTGGTTTTCAGTGCCCCACCCAGGCGATGAGGGCTTCTTGAACGAGTACGGCCGCAATCTGAACTACCAGTTCACCAGCCTGGTGGGACTCTTCGGCCTCGCGCTCGCCCTGCGCCGCCGCATGCCCGCCGCCGGACTGTTTGCCTGGGCCTTCGTCCTGCTGCCGCTGACCTACTACTTCGTCACCGTGCACGCCCGCTTCCGGCATCCGCTCGAACCGCTCATCACCATCCTGGCGGTTTACCTCTTCCAGTCAGCCGAAAAAAGCTGGCAAATCCGCTGGTTCCGGCGAAAGACCTCGTAGCCGACCCATCTACATCTCCCGCTCATACCGTGCATACCGCGGCTCCCAGACGTGCGCCGCCACCGCTCCCTCCACATCGGCATCCTTCAGCGGAGACAAGCCCTCCGCGATAGCCTGCCGCGCCACCGCCGCCGCAATCACGCGGCTCAGCGAACGCGCTTCCGCCATGGGCGGCAGCAAGCTCCCCTGCGGATCTTTCTCCACCGGCGACAGCTTCGCCAGCGTTTGCGCGGCCGTCATGATCATCGCGTCCGACACATGCCGTGCCCGTGCAGCCACAATTCCCAGCGCCAGCCCCGGAAACACATAGGAATTGTTCGTCTGATCGATGCACACTCTCCGCCCGCCCACCGCGACCGGCGCAAACGGACTGCCCGTTCCAATCAGCGCCTTCCCATCGGTCCACTTGAGCAGCTCCTCCGGCGTAGCCTCCGACTTCGACGTCGGATTCGACAGCGGAAAGATAATCGGCCGCTCCGCATTCTTCGCCATCGCCCGTACCGCGTCCTCGGTAAACATCCCAGCCTTGCCCGCCACGCCAATCAGCACTGTGATCTTCGCGTTGCGCACCACCTCTTCCAGCCCAATCTTCTTCGCGTCCTTCACCTGCCAGCCGGTCACGTCCTTCGCCGGACGCACATAGTCCTTCTGCTCCGCGTGGATCCCCTCCGCGCCCTCCACCAGCAGCCCCGGACGCCCCAGCGCGTAAATGCACGCCCGCGCTTCCCGCTCGCTCAGCCCCTGACCCTCGAGCGCCTTCACCAGCAAATTCGCAATCCCAATCCCCGCGGAGCCAAATCCCAGAATCGCAATTCTCTGCTCGTGCAGCGCCCTTCCCGACGCCTTCACCGCCGCCAGCAGCGTCGCCAGCACCACCGCCGCCGTCCCCTGAATGTCATCGTTGAAGGTGCACAGCCGCTCGCGATATTTCGCCAGCAGCCGCGCCGCGTTCGATCCCGCGAAATCCTCCCATTGCAGCAGCACATGGGGCCAGCGCTTCTCCACCGCCGCCACAAATGTCTCGATGAAGTCGTCGTACTCCGCCCCGCGCACCCGCTTGTGCCGCCACCCCACATAGATCGGATCGGCCAGTCGCTCCTCGTTGTCCGTTCCCACATCCAGCAGCACCGGCAGGCAGTTCGCGTGGTGAATTCCGCCCAGCGCCGTGTACAGCGCCATTTTCCCAATCGGAATCCCCATGCCGCCCGCGCCCTGATCCCCCAGCCCGAGGATCCGCTCCCCGTCGCTCACCACAATCGCCTTCACGTTGTCGTAGCGCTTGTGCGACAAAATCTTTTCAATCCGCGACTGGTTTGGATAGCTCAGGAACAGCCCACGCGGCCGACGCCACACTTCGCTGAAGCGCTGGCAACCTTCCCCGACGGTCGGCGTGTAAACAATCGGCATCATCGTTCGAATGTCCGACAGCACCAGCGCATAAAACAGCGTCTCGTTGATGTCCTGCAGGTCGCGCAGAAAGCTGTACTTCGCGAAATCTGTCGGCAGCCCGTCGAACACCTTCCGCCGCCGCGCGATCTGCTCCTCCAGCGTGCCCACATGCGGAGGCAGCAGCCCATGCAGATCGAACGCGTCGCGCTCCTCTTCAGTAAACGCCGTGCCCTTGTTGAGCCGGGGATGATTGATGAGGGTAAAGCCGAACAGTTTGGTGCGGATGACGGGTGCCGCCATAGATCGCCTCGCGAGGAAGAATTGCGTGCCAGTTCCCCACGGTTTCCTGCAGCAGGGCGATTCCGGCTAACCCCAAATTCTATTCCTCGTCCCCCACGATCCCAGCAAACTTCCCCGCATCCTCCGTTACGGAAGAAACGCCGCCTCTACAGGAACTTATGCGCACGCAGGGCGCGGCGCTTGATTCTCAGCCACTGAAACCAGCCGAAACCCAGACCGAGGGAGAGATCGAAGACCAGCAACGCCAGCAGAATCCCCGCCAGCCAGCTTCCCGGAAGCGGCACCGTTTGCCGGAAAAGTTGCACGCCGGCTGTTCCGAGAAACATCACCACCCCAAACGGCAGCCCGTACGAGAGAATGCAGCGCCATTTGCCTCGCCGATAGGCGCGTTCGGCGGCCAGGTTCAGCTGCAAATCGACATTCTGTTTCATCGGGAATTCCGTGAGAGAACGAGGAGGTGATCCAGCGCTCCGAATCAATCTTATCTCCGCAATCTAGGAATCGTCCCCCACGATCCCCGCAAACATCCCGGCATCCTCCGTTACGGACGACACGCCGCGCCGCGCCGCCAGCAGATAACGCTCCCGGCTCATCGCCTGCTTCAAATGCGGGCCCACGCGCTGCAGCACGCCGCGCTGCGACGCGTGTTTGCTGAACGCCGCCAGCTTGCGATCCGCCAGGTCGCCCAACTCCAGCGTCAGCGACCACGGCGTCGTCGCCGCGCTCGCCGTCAGCTCCGGCCGGTCCCGCACCGAGACAAATGGCGTGCTCGCGTAATACAGCTTCTGCGCCGCATGCGGCCGCTCCCCGGTGTCGATGTGGTCCGGATACATCTCCGCCCGCGCTGCCCAGTGAAACGCCGTCGTCGTCACCGCCGCAATCACCGTGTGATCCCGGTGCAGATTCACGCCGCCGTCGCCGCCAAAGGTCAGCACCACCTGCGGCCGCCAGCGCCGCAAATGCTCCACCGCGATCCCCACCATCTCCTGAAAATTCTGTTTCGCCAATTCGCCATCGGGAAAGTGCAGCACCTCAAACTGGCTCACGCCCAGCACCGCGCAGGCTTCCGCCAGTTCCCCGCGCCGCGCAGCGCCCAGCTCCGCATTGTCCTGCGCTTCGCCGCGGAAATGCGCCGCCTGGCCCTCGGTGAAGCACAGCACAAACGTCTCCGCGCCGGCCGCGTGCGCCTGCATCAGCGCGCCGCCAAAGGCGCCGCTCTCATCGTCAGGATGGGCCGTTACACAGAGGAGTCGAAGGGGCAAACCAGGTCTTCCTCCGAAGGAATTTCGTTCGCTCCGTCCCATGGAAGGTCGATCTGCGCCACGGGAGCAAAACTCTTTCGATGCAGAATGCACGGCCCCAGCTTCCTCAGCGCCTCGCGATGCTCCGGCGTTGCATAGCCCTTGTGCGACGCCAGGCCGTACCCAGGATACTCCGCGTCGAACGCCCGCATGCGCGCATCGCGGTACACCTTGGCCACCACGGAAGCTGCCGCAATCGAAATGCTCAGCGAGTCGCCGTAAATGATGCTGGTCTGCGCATGAACCACATCGAGCCGCATCGCGTCGATCAGCAGATGATCCGGCTGCGGATTCAGCCGCATCACCGCCGCGCTCATCGCCATCCGGCTCGCCTGGTAGATGTTCACGCGGTCAATCGTCTCCGCGTCCACTTCCTCGATCGCAAACGCCACCGCGCGCGTCCGCACCACCACAGCGAGGCGCTCGCGATCCTCTTCCAGCAGTTGTTTGGAGTCGCGCAGCCCGCGAATCCGCGTATCGAGCGGCAGGATCACCGCCGCCGCCACCACCGGCCCAAACAGAGCGCCCCGGCCCACTTCATCCACGCCCGCAATCAGGGTCGCGCCCTGCGCCCGCGCCAGCTTTTCGTATTTGTTGCCGCATTGCAGCGATCGCAGCATCCGCATCTTGCGCGTCGCCGCAGAAACTTCATCCGCCGGCTTCTTCTTCGGGGATTTCGGAGGCAGTTCTCCGCCAACTGCCGGATTCTGCTCGAGAGGCTGGCCCATGCCCGCAGTGTATCGCCCGCAATCGAGCGGAGACCCGTGGAAAACGAGGGCTGAAACCTCGGCTTGCCTATTCGTGCACGTCCTGGCGCTTTGCCTGATCCACGAATGTGCGGGGATTCACGATGTCGATCCCGCGAAACGGGTGCATGGACAGAAGATCCAGGTCGCCGGTGACGATACGCGTCGCATGGCCGCTGATCGCGAGGGAAAGAAATTTGTCGTCTTTTGGATCGCGACATGCTTCGACCCTTGTGGTCACCTCGATCCAGGTTGATTCCCGGGCCAGAGAGAACAAAAATCGCCGAACCACGTCGCTGTCTACATAACGGCGAAAACGATCCCGGCTCAGCACGTCAGAAAGCTCAAGCAACAGCTCAGAAGACAGAAGGATTGAACCGCGTTCCCGGGCAAGGTCGATTGCGCGGCGCGGCGCGGATAAGGGGAGAAGCAAACCGCTTACGAAGACGTTCGTGTCAAGGACACAGCGCAACTATGCGCCTTTCAGGAGGGAATCGAGGATCGCGGGCGTAATTCCGCGCGCTTGTGCTGCTCGGCCAGCCTCATCGAGCACATTAGCGAGCGATTCGGGTTCCCTGACGGCGAGTTCGCGCAGCCAAAGTCCCAGGACCGCTTCGATCTTTCGCCTCTCCTCCGCACGAATCGCGCCCCATGCGCGTTCGGTCTGCGAATCGACGGGAATGCTGATCGTGCGGCCAGGCATGCGAGATTCCTCACATCCATTGTAAGACGAACCGAATAGCTGCTGCCTGCAAACGCACCAGCGCCCCGGCCACTACGGACCGGGGCGCCGTTGATTCAGCCTGGAGTTGATGCGCCGACCGAAGGGTCGCGAAGCGCGATCCTGGCGCGCAGCGCGATGGCCTGGACAGCCAGTCCCGCGGTTGCCTGGACGGCCAGTCCCCTGGACGGCCAGTCCTAGGTGCGCTCCACTTCCTTCAACCGAGCGGCCTTGCCCCGCAGTCCGCGCAGGTAGAACAGCCGTGCGCGGCGGACCTTCGCCGACCGCACTTTCTCGATCTTGTCGATCACTTTGCTGTTGAACGGGAAAATACGCTCGACGCCCTGGCCGAAGCTCATCTTCCGCACGGTAAAGCTGCCCTGCGCGCCGTTCTTGCGCGCAATCACCACGCCTTCAAATGCCTGGAGACGTTCCTTGTCGCCTTCTTTAATCCGTACCTGTACGCGGATGGTGTCGCCCGGCCCAAAGGGGGGCAGGTCCGTCCGGTTCAGTTTCTCCTGAAGGCGCTGCATCACTGGATGTATCGACATAGTTGTTTCCTGAAAGAGATTTGCGAATCTTCAGTTTACAGGAAAATCCAGGATTGGTCGCGCCCGCGCGCCGTCCGTACGCCCCCACCAGCCTTTTCTGGTCCCAGGGCATCTCTAACTCCCTGCGCCCTGCGCCCTGCTCCCTGCTCCCTGCTCCCTGCTCCCTATCCCCTATCCCCTATCCCCTATCCCTTATCCCTTATCCCCCTAATCCCTATCCCTATCCCCTGTTCTCTGATCCCTGATCCCTGATCCCTGTTCCTAAATGTAGTAACATCTCTACATTGGAGCCAGCCCGTGCCCACCACCACTTTTTCCAGCCGCGAGTTCAATCAGGACGTGGGGCGTGCCAAGAAGGCGGCCGGCAAAGGCCCCGTCGTCATTACCGACCGCGGCCGCCCGGCGCACGTCCTGCTCTCCATCGAGGAATACCGCAGAATCACCGGCAGGCAGGAGAGCATTGTCGATCTGCTGGCCGCGCCGAAAACGGCCGACATCGACTTCGATCCGCCGCGCCTCACCTCCCTGCACCGCACTGCACGTCTCTGAGCCTCGCCTCTAATGTTTCTGCTGGACACCAACGTCGTCTCCGAACTCCGCAAGGCCGCCCGCGCCCACCCGCACGTTCGCCGCTGGGCCGAAGGCATTTCCCCCGCCGCGCTCTACCTCTCCGCCATCTCCCTGCTCGAACTTGAAATCGGCGTTCTGCTCGTCGAGCGCCGCGACCCGCGCCAGGGAGCGGTCCTGCGAACGTGGCTGGAAGAGCGCGTCCTGCCCGCCTTCGATGATCGCATTCTCGCCATCGACACCGCTGTCGCGCGCCGCTGCGCCGCCCTGCACATCCCCAACCCCTGCTCCGACCGCGACGCGCTCATCGCTGCCACCGCCCTGCTTCACGGACTCACCGTCGTCACGCGCAACGTCACCGATTTCCAGTCCACCGGCGCAAAACTCCTCAACCCCTGGAAAGAATGAACCGGCGGATCGGCCGCTGGTGGCTTGATCGTGATGGACCGTTGCATTGCTGGCCGCTTTTTAGCCGACCGCTCTTTAGCTGGCCGGTTCACCGCTGCCCCGGTACTTCCGTACTCCCTCACCCCGCGAATCCTCTTGCTCCCGCTCCCCACTCCCTCTACCCTGAAATCGGAAAGCTCTGTTCCTCGCGAACGGAGCTTTTCCTTTTGCACCCACCCCGGCCCAGGCCGATCGCTCATCGTTCTTTGACATTCTCATCGCCTCAGTCAACGCCCAGGCGGACCCTGGCCCCGCCCTGTCAAAGCTAAACCCTTTGGATTCCACACTTGCAAATGGTGAGCCTGTCTAAGTGACTTGTTTCCCACACTTACGCGATTGCGGGATCGTAAGTGACTTAGATTCCACACTTACGCAAAACGAGGGGGGAGGGGGGGCCCCATCCACGTTCAACCCCAGATCGACACACAATTGGGGGAAGACGAGCCGATCAAAGCTAAGTCCTTTGGATTCCACACTTGCAAATGGCGAGCGTCTCCAAGTGACTTGTTTCCCACACTTACGCGGATCCGAGATCGTAAGTGACTTAGATTCCACACTTACGCAAAACGAGGGAGGAGGGGGTACCCGCTTCAGCCTCGAGCCAGCCGCTCCAGGAATTTCCGATCCTCGGTCGTCAGTTCCGCGTCGGCCAGCAGGTCGGGCCGGTTGCGCCACGTCTTTTCGAGCGCGCGCTGCCGCCGCCATCGCCGGATCGCCGCATGATCGCCCTGGGCCAGCACCTCCGGAACCGCCAGCCCGCGAAACTCAGCCGGCCGGGTGTAGTGCGGATAATCCAGCAGACCGCCCGAACCATGCGTCGACCGCGGAGGCAAATCGCCGCCGCCTGCCGAACCGGAATCCACCGGCCCGAAGCTTTCGAACTCGCTCGAGGCCTCGTTGCCCAGCACGCCAGGCAGCAGCCGCGCGGTCGCGTCCACAATAATCGCCGCGCCCAGTTCGCCGCCCGAAAGAACGTAGTCGCCAATCGAAAGCTCGCGGTCGCACAGCAACTCGTTCACCCGCTCGTCCACGCCTTCGTAACGGCCGCAGAGCAGCACGACCCGCTCCAGCTTCGCCAGCTCCCGCGCCGTCGCCTGGGTAAACCGCACACCCTGCGCCGACAGCAGGATCACCTGTTCCCGGGTCGCATCGCGCCCCATCTTCGGAGCCACGCCCAGCGATTCCACCGCTTCCGCCAGCGGTTCCGGCTTCAGCACCATGCCTTCGCCGCCGCCAAATGGCCGGTCGTCGACGGTGCGGTGACGGTCGTGGGCGAAGGATCGCAGATCATGGGTTTCCACCTGCACCAGGCCGCCGGCAATCGCCCGGCGCAGCACGCCGTGGCCGAAGATGCTCGAGAAGAACTCCGGAAAGATGGTGATCAGATCGAATCGCATCGCTTCCTATCGCTCGCGGCAGAACTCATTGTGGCATGCGGCAGCCGCGTCCAGCGCGCACGGTAGCAGCCCCTTGCGTCCTGTTGCTATAATCCGCCCCGCAGAGGATTGCTGAAATTCTGGCATACTCGTATCGCGGTATAAAAACTGACTCGGAGCCCGGAGGGCAATTTCGATGCAGGACAACTACAGACTTTACGCAAGCGCTGAGGGTGAATTCGAAGCCGAAGCCGACGACGACATGGAAGAGCTCGAGGATAGTTTCGGCGAGGACGAAGAGGAAGAGGAGATCTCCACATCCGTCTCCTCCGACGACGACGATATAGCGGACAACGAACCAGCTCCGGTCGCCGAGGCTTCCAGGCCTCCTGCTCCGCCGAAGCCGCCGAAGAAGGCAGCCGCCAAGCCCGCGCCCGCAAAGAAGGCGCCCGCGAAAAAGGCAGCGAAGAAAGCAGCGAAGAAAGCGCCTGCTAAAAAGGCGGCAAAGAAGTCCGCGAAGAAAGCCGCAAAAAAAGCCGTGAAAAAGGCCGCGAAGAAGGCTCCCGCAAAAAAGGCAGCAAAGAAAGCCGCCAAAAAGGCCGTGAAAAAGGCTGCGAAAAAAGCTCCCGCAAAGAAGGCTGCAAAAAAGACGGCGAAGAAAGCCGCAAAGAAGCCCGCGAAGAAAGCTGCAAAGAAAGCTGCAAAGAAGAAGTCGCGCCGCTAGTCGGATTGCACCGGGCCGCCTGGAGCTACGCTCTGCGCGGCCCTTCGTGATTGCGCGCTCGCCGCGACCGTCTGGCCGTCTCGCGCGCAGGATTGACTTCCCTCTTCTCGTCCTCGGTCAGCGGCGCATTGATCTCGAGCAAGCCCTGTGGCAGGCGCATGACCACGCGCCGTTCGCCAGGATCGACATGAACCAGGTATTCCCGAACAAAGGGAATCATGGCGTCCGCCTGATTCCCGCGCGCGCCGGCCGCGCGCACCACCAGCAGATCCGTATTCGACGATCCTCGGTCGACTTCGACAATCTCGCCCACATCCACTTCGCCCTGGTTCAGGTCGAACACGCGGCAGCCGATCAGATCGCTCACGTACGCTGAACCATCCGGCAACGGCGCGCGCTCGGCGGCCGGAATCGCCACGTCGTAGCCGCGCAGGCTTTCCGCCTCGTTGATGGAGTCGATGCCCTGCAGCTTCAGCACCATGCGGCTGCGCTGGAACCAGAAGTTCTCCATGAGGACTTCCCGCGGTGCCGTGCCGATTCGTGCGGGCGGAATGAGGATCAGCCGCGACCTTCCGTGAAATCGCTCCGGGAAATCCGTCAGGATGTCGGCAACGATTTCGCCGCGCCGCCCATGCGGGCGAATCAGCTTCGCCACCAGCACCAGGGCCGGTCCGCTGCCGGGACGCGCGCCCGCGCGTTCTGCACGAAACTGGAGGTCGGGGACCACCGCGCGATCCGTCTCAGCTCTCAGCGGATTACCTGCTGAAGGCGCGGAGATCTCCTGCGCGGTGCGCGGACTCGCCGGTCGAGGGAATTCTGGATGGGGGAACTCCATTCCTTCCGTCTCTGGCTACTCCTCGCTCGGGCCTGCTCCCTGATGATCCTCTTCGAGGATGTCGAGCGTGTAGCGGTGATGGTGCTTCATGCTGACCGCACCCAGAATGGTTCTCACCGAACGCGCGGTGCGGCCCTGCTTCCCGATTACTTTTCCCACGTCCGTGGGGGCAACCCGGAGCCGGAGCACCGTGCTCTCGTCTCGTTCCACCGCTTCAACAACGACCGCCTCGGGAATATCTACCAGTGCGCGTGCAATTTGATTTACAAGCTCCCGCATATCGTCGGGCCTGTCTGTCGTCAGTTTCATCTTGCCCCCCAATGGGAAGACACACGTCGTTCATCTTCCGGGGCTACCGCGGATACTACCGTAAGGCTGCGACGGACAAAAGAACAATCCGCAGACTTTTATACCCGGAAGATGGGAATTAGTAACCTTTGGGAGGTATCTGGAGCAGGGGAACGGGCGACCCCTCCGTCGTTGAAGCTGGAAAAACCGTTCTCAGGCGGCTGCCGAGGCGTTCGTCTCGTCCGCCGGACCCGCTTTCGGCGCCGGTGGCTCGCCTGCCGTCGATGGTTTGGAATGGAGCAGCTTCGCTACCCGGTCGGAAAGCTGCGCTCCCTTCCCTTTCCAGTAGTCGATCCGTTCATGCTTCAGGTCTACCGAAGCGGGGCTGGTTCGGGGATTGTAGGTGCCCACAACTTCGACCGAACGACCATTCCGGGCGCGGTCTTTTTCGATCACGACCACGCGATAATAGGGTTGTTTGCGCGCGCCCACGCGCGCCAGGCGAATCATCAACACAGTCAGACTGTCCTTTCCGTCTTTGGTACTGCTCAGTTGCGATCTGGGTGCAGCAACGCCACCATAAAGATACGGGGCGCGCTCCAGTTTCCCAATATATCAGGGATTTACAGATCGGCCTACCAAATCAAGCGCCTCGACCGGTACCAGGGGAACCGGCGGCAGAACCAGGCCCGCGAGTCGTCCTGACCGGACCAGAGCAGGGATATTCTCCGCCGGCTGGGGGCGAGCGAAGAGGAAACCTTGCAGAAGGTCGCATTTCATTCTCAGCAGCGCCTCCATCTGGTCGACACGCTCGACGCCTTCAGCCACCACCTGCAGACCCAGGCTGTGCGCCAGAGAGAGAATCGCCTGCACCAGGGCGCTGGTGCCGGCAGGCTCGCAGATCCGCTCGACGAACGATTTGTCGATCTTGAGTGTCTGAATGGGCAGTTGATGCAGGTGCCGCAGCGAGGAGTAGCCGGTCCCGAAATCGTCTACGGAAAACTGAACACCCAACTCCGCGAGGTCGCGCATCTGGCGAGCAACATCGTCGAGGTTCCGCATAACCGTGGTCTCGGTCATTTCGATTTCGAGGGTAGTCGGCGCGACGCCGAACTCGGCCAGCACTTCGCGAACCTGGCGCGAAAAGTCCATGCGCATGAACTGAAGGGGAGACACGTTGATGGCAATCCGCTCGACCGACAGGCCGGAGTTGCGCCATTCCTGGCCCTGGCGGCAAACTTCGCGCAGGACCCAGTTCCCGATCGGCACAATCAGGCCGCTCTCCTCAGCGATGGGAATGAAGCGGTCAGGGCTGACCATTCCGTATCGCGGATGATGTAGTCGAAGCAGCGCTTCCAGCCCCCGAAAACTGCCATCCGCGCCGTATTCGGGCTGGTAATACATCTCGAACCCGCCCTCTTTCAGAGCGCGGCGCATGAACATTTCCAGTTCGTTGGCTTCCGTCGTTGATCGGCTGATCTCGTGCGAAACCAGCACGAATTGATTGCCACCGGAGCGTTTCACGCGGTACATCGCCGCATCGGCGTTGCGCCACAGTCCAGCCGCATCGAGGCCGTGATCAGGATAAATGGCAATTCCGAAGCTGGCCGTCTGGTCGATGGGGTACTGATCGACGACGAGCGGCTTGCGCAGCGCGGAGAGGAGGTCTTCGGCAATTCTCTCCGCGTCGGCCACCGATGCCAGGTCGCCGGCCACGATGGTGAATTCTTCGCCGCCGGACCGGGCGACCGTGTCTGCGGAGCGGAGTCTGCCCTTCAGTCGCTCGGCAATCTGCTTCAGGCAGAGATCGCCGACCGCGTGGCCGTAAGTATCGTTGATCTGCTTAAATCGGTCGAGATCGAGGCAGATGATGGCAACTTTCCTGCCGCGACGAGCGGCTGCGGCGAGAGCCTGCTCCATACGATCGAGCAGTAACGTGCGATTAGGCAATCCGGTAAGCATGTCGTGATGGGCCTGATGGAGCAACTGATGATGCAGTTGCTGGCGTTCCGTCACATCCTGGACCAGGGAGAATCGCGCGCGCCTGCCCTCGAACTGGATGCCGTGGGAAGACACCTCGACCTGAATGCGACGGCCATCGCGCAGGATATGGGTCCATGGTCCGGAAATGAGCACGGATTCGCTGCTGGCGGCATTGGCGATGGTCTGCTCCAGAGCTTCGACCTCGTCGGCCGGGCGAATCTCGCGCAACGACATGCTCATGAACTCGGCGTCCGAATATCCGTAGCGTCCGACGGCGGCGTCGTTCACCTTGAGAAATTGCAGCGATTCGACGTCGAAAATCCACATGGGATGGGGATTGTTGTCGAAGAGCACCCGATATTGCTGGCTGCGCGCGTCGGCGTCGCGCTTTTGCTCCTCCAGCAGCGTGAGGATCATGCCGAAGGCCACAAAATACTTGGGGACGTTCCACAATTCACCGGGCACATCGAGGTGGGGAAAAATGGCAAGGAGCAATACGGCACAGGGAAAAACACCGCCCCATGCCGCCAGGCCAAGAACGCTGACCACTACGCCTGCCGAAATGCGCCGGAAATCTTCCCAGTACAGCACAGCATTGATCAGATATATCTCGGTGGGAATGGCGTAAACGCTGTTGTCGGGCTGATGATGCAGAATCTCCCACGCCATCCAACCGGCGCCCGCAACCAGGGTGAAGGCGCTGGTCCAGCGAGCGAAACGGGGTCGAGCGCCGGTCTCCACAGCCAGGGGACCGCGGCCGAATCGGAGGACCACTGCCAGGAACCCAGCATGCACTGCGGCGCCCAACGCCAACAGGACTGGAGTCGGGCAATGCCAGAGCGCACAGACGAAGACATACGCGATACCGGGAACGGCCAGCAGCATGGCTGAAAGGGTGGACTGCCAACCCGTCTCCCAGACCAGACCAAAGGACAAGGCGAATGCCGCACCGCACAAAAGCAGAGCGCCTTCCGACGCCGCGACTACCAGGCTGGACGCCAATTCGCTGGAAGGAGTGAAGAGCAGAAGACTGAAATGGACCAGAACAAACAGCCAGCCGAGCAACCAGAACCGGAGGCGCACAGTCGCGTGCTTTCGGTAGATGGAACCGAAGAGCAGGACCAGCAGACCGAGGATGAGAATATCCAGCAGGATGTTCTGCATGAAGGCGGAGTTACTGCGAACGGAACACTCGGTCTGAGGAATGACCTAAAAGTAATCGCATCTCGCATGAGAGTACCGCGACTGTTGAGCCAGTCGATAAAACTATAGTCACCATCCGTTACCACTTTTTGGGGGTGGTCAAATGGCGATTTGTCTGCGGAACACCCCGGCCAAAGCTACTCGCGGGTGACTGCTTTCACCAGATTGCGAGGAGCGTCTACATTGACGCCGCGTTGCACGGCGATGCAGTAGGCGATCATCTGAAGCGGGACGACTTCCAGCATGGGCAGCAGGAACTCGTCGACCGCAGGAATGGCCACCGAAGCGTGGCTGAGCGCGGCGGGCTCGTCGTCGCCGTCTACGTGGATGACGACCATCTCCGCACCCTGCGCGTGCATGTCGCGCATGAGCTGGAGCGTTTTCTCATAGCGGAGCGTGGAGTCCGGGTCGTTGCGATCGCGGGTCGCCAGGATGACGAGCGGGGCCTCCGGACTGACCAGGGCATTTGGGCCATGCTTGAGCTCGCCGGCAGGCAAACCCTCGGCCTGAACGTAGGCCGACTCTTTCAGCTTGAGGGCGCCTTCGCGCGCAATTGAGTAATGAACGGCGCGTCCGAGGTAGAGAAATGTCCGTGCGTCACGGAGCCCGGAACAGATGCTGCGAACGCGATGTTCCCAGGCTTCAAGGCTCGACTCAAGGAGTTGAGGGAGGCGCTCCATCTGCTCACAATGCGCCGCGACGGCGTGGCTGGTCATGCGGCCGCCCATTCGCGCAAGAAAAAGCGACAGCATATACAGCACGCTGAGCTGGGTGGTGAAGCTCTTGGTTGCGGGAATCGCCTGTTCGCGGCCGGCAATGGTCGGGAGGGACGCATCGGCTTCGCGGGCCATGGAGGAGTCGGCGTTGTTGGTGATGGCGACCGTGGCCAGGCCGCGCGCTTTGGCTTCGCGAAGAGCGGCCAGTGTGTCGGCGGTTTCGCCGGACTGGGAAATGACGATCACACCGGGATCATGAAGAGTGTGCGTCGACCGGTACATGTATTCGCTCGAGTACTCGACGTCGACGGCGAGACCGGCACAGTCCTCCAGCATGATCTCGCCGGCCAGACCGGCATGGCGGCTGGATCCGCTGGCTGCAATCACGACGCGCTGGCGGCCGCGCAGAGCATCGGCCACCTGAGCGAAGGCGTTCTCGTCAAGGACGCCGCCCGACGCATAGCGCGCCATGGTGGCAGCCAGCGCTTCGGGCTGCTCGTAAATCTCGCGCAACATGGCGTGAGGAAAGTTTCGTGTCTGCATGGACACCTTGATCTTACCGAATTCGCCTGCGCATCGCGACGAAGCTATGGCTTCTTCCAGCGCAGAACGGGTTTGCGGGCGGCGGTGGTTTCGTCGAGGCGGGAGACGCGCGTGGAGTGAGGAGCGTCAAGGACGAGCTGCGGATTCTCGTCGACCTCACGGGCGATCTGGCGCATAGCATCGACGAACAGGTCGAGTTCCTCGCGCGATTCGCTCTCCGTCGGCTCGATCATGAGCGCACCCGGCACAATGAGCGGGAACGAGACGGTGTAGGGGTGGAATCCGTAGTCGATGAGGCGCTTGGCAATGTCGCCAGTGCGCACGCCGTTCCGCGTCTGCCGCCGGTCGCTGAAAACCACCTCATGCATCGAGGGCGTGTTGTAGGGCAACTCGTAAAGATCCTCAAGCTTGTGGCGGATGTAGTTTGCATTGAGGACGGCGTCTTCCGTTGTCTGGCGGAGGCCATCCGGGCCGTTGGCGAGAATGTAGGCCAGCGCGCGCACAAACATGCCGAAGTTGCCGTAGAAGGCGCGAACGCGGCCTACGGATTGCGGGCGGTTGTAATTCAGGTGGAGGTGGCCGTGGCCTCCCTGCTCGACAACGGGGACAGGCAGAAACGGCTCAAGAATCCTTTTGCAGGCAACGGGACCGGACCCTGGACCGCCTCCGCCATGAGGGGTCGAGAAGGTCTTATGCAGGTTGAGGTGCATGACGTCGACGCCGAAGTCGCCGGGGCGGGTCTTGCCGCAGAGGGCGTTCATGTTGGCGCCGTCCATGTAGAGGAGCGCGCCTTTGTCGTGCAGAACGTCGGCGATGCGGTGAATTTGATTTTCAAAGACGCCGAGCGTCGAAGGGTTGGTGAGCATGAGCGCGGCAGTGTCTTCGGTGACGACCTGCGCGAGGGCTTCGACGTCGATGCCGCCCTGGGAATTCGACTTGAGGTTGATGACGTCGTAGCCGCAGATGGCGGCGGTGGCGGGATTGGTGCCATGAGCGGAATCGGGAATGATGACGGTGCGGCGCGGATTGCCCTTCGCCTGATGGTAGGCGCGGACCAGCAGGATGCCGGTGAATTCGCCGTGCGCGCCGGCAGCGGGCTGCAGCGTGATCGCCTCCATGCCGGTGATTTCGATCAGGCAATCCTGAAGAAGACGCATGATGCCGAGCGAGCCCTGGGAGAGTGACTCGGGCTGGTACGGATGGGCGTCGGCGATCCCTTCAAGGCGCGAGACGAACTCGTTGACGCGTGGGTTGTACTTCATGGTGCAGCTGCCGAGCGGGTACATGCCGAGATCGATGGCGTAGTTCCAGGTGGAGAGGCGGGTGAAGTGGCGGATGATTTCGATTTCAGAGAGCTCGGGGAGTTCCGCGCTCCGCGTGCGCTGGGCTTCGCCCAGCAGAGCAGCGGGGTCCACTTCGGGCACGTCGAGCGGGGCGAGGCGATAGGCTTTTTTGCCGGGCGCGGATTTTTCGAAGCTCAGGAGCTCGTTTTGCGAAAGGTGCTGGGTGACCTTCTTTGGCGTGCCGGTGAATTTGGATTCTGTTGTCGACATGGGGTTCACCGCGCCTCCGCTACGACGGTGGTTTGTGCCAGCACCGTCGCGGCCTGATCGATTTGCTCACGAGTGGTGAGTTCGGTCGTGCACCAGAGGGAGGCATTGCCCAATTCCGGGTACCACCGACGAAGAGGCAGACCACCGATGATTTTGTTTTCCAGCAGGCGGGCGTTGAGGGCGTCGGGCGATTCTTCGGTCTGGAGGACAAATTCGTTGAAACGCGGCGACTGCGCAAAAAGGAGCTTGCCCGACGCGCTGAGAGTCTTCGCTGCGCAATCAGCTTTCGCGAGATTGTGGACGGCGAGGTCTTTGATTCCTTCTTTGCCGTAGACGGTCATGTAGACGGTGGCCATGAGGGCGACGAGCGCCTGGTTGGTGCAGATGTTCGACGTCGCCTTCTCGCGGCGAATGTGCTGTTCGCGCGTGGAGAGCGTGAGCACGAAGCCGCGGCGGCCCTGGGAGTCTTTGGTTTCGCCGACGAGTCGGCCGGGCATCTGCCGCAGGTACTTCTCCTTTGCCGCAATGACGCCGCAGAAGGGTCCGCCGTAACTCGGTGCGACGCCGTACGATTGCGCTTCCATGGTCACGATGTCGGCTTCAACCGGGGGACGGACGATGCCCAGCGAGATGGCTTCAGCGATAGAGACGACGAGCAGCGCGCCCTTCTTGTGGGCGATTTCCGCGATCGCGGGAACATCCTCGATGACGCCGAAGAAATTCGGCGACTGGATCAGGACGCAGGCGGTCTCGGCAGTGACGGCGGCGTCCAGAGCGTCGAGGTCGATGCGACCGTCGTCGCCGTACCCGATTTCGAGGGCAGTCTGGCCGGAGAGCGTCTCGCGATGCTGGGCGTAGGTGTGCATCACCTCGCGATATTCAGGATGCACGGTCCGCGCAACGACGACGCCGTCGCGATCCGTGACGCGCATGGCCATCATCACAGCCTCCGGACAGGCGGTTGAGCCGTCATACATCGAGGCATTGGCGATGTCCATGCCGGTGAGTTCGCAGATCATCGTCTGGAACTCAAAAATGGCCTGAAGTGTGCCCTGGGTGATTTCCGCCTGATAGGGCGTGTAGGAAGTCAGGAACTCGCCGCGCTGGACAATCGCGTCAATGAGCACCGGGCGGTAATGGCGGTAGACACCGGCGCCGAGGAAGCTTGCGTAGCCGTTGGCGTTGAGCACGGCTGCTGCTTTGAAATGGTCGACGATTTCCGATTCACCCATCTGGCGCGGGATGGCCAGGTCGCGAGTGACGCGGTATTCCTCGGGAATGATAGAAAAGAGGTCGTCGATGGACGAGGCGCCGATCTCGCGCAGCATGGCGGCACGTTCGGCATCGGATTTGGGAAGATAGCGCATGAGAGGCCTCTAAAAAGCAGGTCCTTCGACTTCGTCGCTTCGCGACGTCGCTCAGGAGGACAACTCTAAATCAATGCCCGGTTTCTTCTTTCACGTAGGATTCGTAAGCTTCGGCGCTCATCAGGCTGTGGATTTCCGACGGATCGCTCAGATCGATCTTCATGATCCAGGCGGCGTGGGCGTCGGCGTTGATCTTTTCGGGCGCGGTGGTCAGTTCCTCATTGATCGCGGCGACGGTGCCGGTAGCTGGGGCATAGAGGTCGGAAACGGCCTTGACGGATTCGACACTGCCGAACACTTTGCCCTTCTCGACTTTCGCGCCCACTCTGGGCAATTCGACAAAGACGATATCGCCAAGCGAGTCCTGGGCGTGGACGGTGATGCCGACCGAGGCGGACGAGCCATTTACATCAATCCACTCATGCTCGCGGGTATAACGGTAATTCGCTGGATAGGCCATGGCGATGAATTCTCTCTCTCATTGTACGGGCAGCCCTCGTTTCAGCCGGGCACCCGAGTTCGATCATACGGTCGGAGCAGGGGAAACCTTCTTTGGTTTGCGATAGAAGGGCACGGGGATAACACGGGCCTTGACCGGGGCGTTTCGGATTTCGACAGAGACCTCGGTATCGACCGCAGCCAGTTCACGCGGAACATAAGCGAGGGCGATGTTTTTCTTCAGGAAGGGCGCGGGAGAGCCGCTGGTGACATAACCGATGGCGTTGCCAGCGTCGTCAAGAATGCGGTAGCCGTCGCGGGCGATGCCGCGCTCGACGACCTCAAGGCCGACCAGTTTCTTCTCAGGACCACCGGTGGCCAAAACCGACTGCAGCGCGTCCGAGCCGACAAAGGGACCCTTTTCCAGCTTGCAAAAGCGGTCGAGGCCGGCTTCGAAGACATTGAGGGAGTCAGAGATCTCATGACCGTAGAGCGAGAGCGCCCCTTCGAGACGGAGGGTGTTGCGGGCGCCGAGGCCGCAGGGCAGGAGGCCGAATTCGTTGCCGGCTTCCATCACCTCATTCCAGACGCGCTCGCTGGTGGCGACGTCGGAGGGAACATAGATTTCAAATCCGTCTTCGGCGGTGTAGCCGGTGCGGGCGATGAGTGTGTTCGGGAGACCGCAAACCGTGCCCCAGGTGAACCAGTAGAACTTCACCTTGCTCAGGTCGGCGTTGGTGAGCTTTTGCAGCGTGGCTTCGGCCTTCGGTCCCTGAATCGCAAGCTGCGTGTAGTAGTCGCTGTAGTCGGACACGTGGCAGTCGAAGCGGCCAGCCTCGCTGCGAACCCAGTTGACATCTTTTTCGCGGGTGCCGGCATTGATGACGAGGAGGTAGTCGTTATCGCTGAATTTGTGGACGATTACATCGTCGACAAAGGTGCCTTGCGGATAGAGCAGGGCGGAGTATTGCGCCTGGCCCGCCTGCAGCTTGCTGGCGTCGTTCATGGAGATGTGCTGCACGGCTTCGAGGGATCCGGGGCCGCGGAGTTGAATGTCGCCCATGTGGCTGACGTCGAAGACGCCTACGCCGGTGCGGACAGCCATGTGCTCGGCGATGAGGCCGGAGTACTCGACGGGCATGTCCCAGCCGCCAAAATCGACCATTTTGGCGCCGAGGCGCCTGTGCAGAGCATTCAGAGGAGTTTTGCGGAGCGCGGCGGACACAGACAAGGAGATCCTCAACCGGACGGAGTATTGAAGAACAGGAACTTTTAACGTTACAACCGGCCTGGCTGTGGGTCAATGCGAGTGCACGGAACGAGCCTGCTGGGAATGGCGAAGCAGCCAGCGAAAGACGAACAGAACCGCAACCATCAGCAAAAACATATTCAGGTAACCGCCGATGAAAAACACCAGGATCTCGCTCAACGCGGAAACGCTGTGCTGTTCCAGCCATCGGTGCGAAACCACGCCGGGCCAGTGCAGGACCAGCCAGACGCGGCCCAGGCAGCGAGTGATGAGCTTATCGTCCCGTGTGAAGCCTACGCCGACCGGGTAGGCAAAGAGCCCAAACATCACGATTTCGGCAGGCAAGGCTGCAAGGAGCGCAAGTTTGACATTCAGCTGGGTCATCGATCGCTCTGATATCTGCACAATCCGTCGTCGCCCTCATTCTAGCTCCCGAGGTGCCGCCTCCAAACCGAAATCCCTCGCGCCGCGTTGCACTGTGGGGCGGCGCTCCCCAAAGAGATCTGTTCCGTGGCTGGCGCAGAATCTGCTGGAGCAGCGGCTGGGAGGAACGGATGCGCTGACTTTGACTGTATCTTCGACCTGTCGTCCCGTAACAAACGGGCGGTTCATTTCAGCGGTCGCTATGTTCTCGTGGCGGCGATCGCCGGAATCTTCTACGTCCATGCCCGGCAGGCAAATCGGCGGGTCGGGGCATCGGCCATCGCACCTGCGACGGTCGAGACTGTCGGGGGCGCGCTGCTGCGCCGATGGGTGCGGTACACTGGCGGGCGGCTCCCTAAATCTCTGCGATAAGGAAACCAATCCGATGTCCTCCTGGAAAAATGCAGCCATCGTCCTCGTCATGCTGGCCCTTGCTGGCGCAGCCTGCGCGCAGGATTCCGGAATTGCGGCCACTCCCCCGATGGGATGGAACAGCTGGAATCACTTCGCGGAGCGCGTTAATGATGCCGACGTGCGCTCGGCAGCGGATGCGCTGGTCTCGAGCGGTATGCGCGATGCCGGTTATGTCTACGTGAACATCGACGACACCTGGGAGGGCCAACGCGACGCGCAGGGAAATATTCAGTCCAACAGCAAATTTCCTGACATGAAGGCGCTGGCCGATTATGTGCACTCGAAGGGCCTGAAGCTGGGAATTTATTCCGGGCCGGGGCCCAAAACCTGCGCCGGATTCGAAGGCAGCTACGGACACGAAGAGCAGGACGCGCAGACCTACGCGAAGTGGGGCATCGACTACCTGAAATACGACCTGTGCAGCTACACCGAAAACATGCGGCAGCAGGCGCCGCACGACCGGGAGCAACAGTTCGCCATGATGAAGGCGGCCTACGTGAAAATGCATCAGGCACTCCTGGCGACGGGACGGCCAATCGTGTTTAGCCTTTGCCAGTACGGGTGGAATCAGGTGTGGGCATGGGGTGCGTCGGTGGGTGGCAATCTTTGGCGCACCACCGGCGACATCTCCGATAACTACGCCCGCATGGAAGACATCGGCTTCAATCAGCTGGGCCTGGCAAAATACGCCGGTCCGGGACACTGGAACGATCCGGACATGCTGGAAGTGGGCAACGGCGGCATGTCGGATATCGAATACGAAACGCACATGAGCCTGTGGGCGATTCTCGCGGCGCCGCTGCTGGCCGGCAATGATCTGAGCAAGATGACACCCGAGACGCTGTCGATCCTGACGAACAAGGAAGTAATTGCAGTGGATCAGGACAAACTGGGCAAGCAGGGCGACCGGGCCTCTGCTGCTGGCTCGACGGAGATTTGGACGAAGCCGCTGAGCGAAGGCGCACTGGCGGCCGGACTCTTCAACCGCGACACGGAAGAACACGCCGTCACGCTGAAGCTGCAGGAAATTGGCTTCTCCAGTCACGCGAAGCTGCGGGACCTTTGGAAACATGAAGATGTGCGGGCAACGAATGGCGCCTATACCGTCACGGTTCCTGCGCATGGCGTGGTGCTTCTGCGAGTGAGCCGCTAAGAGAGCGGCGATTCGCAAGAGTCTGGCGAACAAGGCGAGCCTCCCACAGGACTGGCGCCGATTTCGCTCCGCGTAAAATTGGAAGCGACGGGGCCGTTGCAGGCTGAACGGCAGCGGCGCATTTCCATCCCTGCTCTGGACCTGTCTCCGGGCCTTTCTCCAGACTGGACTCATACGTTCCCATGACTACTGCAACGCAAATTCCGAGCGGCCTCTCTTCTTCGCAACTTCGCGAGCAAACGTTCGACGCCTTTCGCCGGTGGGGCTATCTGCAGGCGCGACTCGATCCTCTGGGGCAATATCTGGCACCACTGCCGATGCCGGAACTTGATCTCGATAACGAGTTCGTTGCCGAGGCACGCGGTATTTACTGCGGAACAATCGGCGTGGAGTTCATGCACATTGGCGATCGGGAGCAGCGTGATTGGGTGGCGCGGCGTCTTGAAAACGCAGCGCCCGCCGTTGACCAGGAGCACATTCTTCGCCTGCTGGCGCGCGCCGACGTCTTCGAACAAGTGATTCAGTCGCGCTACCTGGGCACAAAGCGCTTCTCGCTCGAAGGCGTGACCGCACTCATCCCTTTTCTGGACGAACTGCTGAATCGGGCGGCGGATTTGGGGGCGCAGCGCTCGATTATGGGCATGAGCCACCGTGGCCGACTGAGCGTGATGGTGAATATCTTCGGCAAATCGCCGGTCGATATTTTCGCGAAGTTCGAGGATGTGGACCCACGCAGTATTTTGGGCGGGGGCGATGTGAAGTATCACGTGGGCGCGACAGGAGACTTCGCCGCGCGCAACGGAACCGTGCTCTCGCTTCACCTGGCGTCCAACCCCAGCCATCTGGAAGCTGTTGACCCGATCGCGATGGGGCGCGCGCGGGCGCGTCAGGATCGCATGGGAGCGGACGGTGCAGAGCGGGTGTTGCCGATCGTTATCCATGGCGATGCCGCATTCGCAGGTCAGGGAATCTGGGCGGAAACGATGAATCTGGCCGGAGTCGACGGCTATTCGGTGGGCGGCGGCATTCACATCGTCGTCAACAACCTGATCGGATTCACGGCTGAGCCGGAGGAGTCGAATTCGACGCGATTCTCAACGGACTTGGCGAAGCGGCTGGCCGTTCCGATATTTCACGTGAACGCGGAAGACCCGGCGGCCGTGGTGCGGATTGCAGCACTGGCGGCGGACTATCGGTACGAATTTCACAGCGATGTGGTGGTCGACCTGATCGGCTATCGCCGTCACGGGCACAGCGAAGTGGACGATCCTACCGTCACCCAGCCTCTCCGTTATGCACGGATCAAGGAGCATCCGCCGCTGTATGAGTTGTACGCGCGCGCGATCAAGGTCGATGCTGCACCCATGGCGAAGGAGTTACAACAGGAATTTGCGGAGGCCCAAAAGAAGGCAACGACGGTGCGGAAAAAACCGGCGCTGATTGTGATGCCGGACTACTGGCAGCACTACGTGGGCGGCCGGCATCGCGACGAACTGGAGGTCGATACGGGTCTCGATCACCAGAATATTCAGCAGACTGCGGAAAAGCTCACCGCATACCCCGAGAGCTTCCATATTCACCCCAAGATCAGGAAGCTGCTTGAACAGCGGGCCGCGATGGGCCGCGGCCAGCAGTCGATCGATTATGGGATGGCCGAGGCGCTCGCGTTTGGATCCCTTGTGATGGCGGGCACGCCAGTGCGCCTGAGCGGGCAGGACAGCCAGCGCGGCACGTTCAACCAGCGGCACAGCGTCCTGATCGACATCCAGAATGAAGAGCGATGGATTCCGCTCAATCATCTCGACGCGAGCCAGGTTCGGTTCAGCGTGTACAACTCGATCCTGTCGGAAGCCGGCGTGCTCGGGTTTGAATACGGGTACAGCCGCGACTATCCGGAAGCGCTGGTTCTGTGGGAGGCGCAGTTTGGCGACTTCGCGAATGGCGCCCAGATCGTGATCGATCAATTCATCTCGGCGGCTGAGGACAAGTGGGGGCTGCTGAGTGGCCTGACCATGCTGCTGCCGCACGGATACGAAGGTCAGGGACCGGAGCATTCGAGCGCGCGAATCGAGCGGTACCTGCAACTGGCCGCGCATCACAACATTCAGATTTGCCAGCCATCGAATGCCGGACAGTATTTTCATCTGCTGCGGCGGCAGGCGCTCCGGAAGTGGCGCAAGCCGCTGGTCGTGTTTACGCCGAAGAGCATGCTGCGGCATCCGGACGCGCTGTCTCCCATTGCGGATTTTTCCCGTGCGCGGTTTTTGCCGGTGATCCCGGACACTGAGATCGGAGATGCTCAACGGCTGTTGCTGGCGACGGGCAAGATCGGCCACGAACTGCGCGTCGAGCGGGCGAAGCGCAAGGATACGACGACGGGGATCATTTTTGTGGATCAGATGTATCCGTGGCCGGAGGCTGAGCTGAAGGCGGCGGTCGATGCGCATCCGAACGCGCACGAACTTGTGTGGGTGCAGGAAGAGCCGTCGAACATGGGCGCATTCTGGTTTGTGATTCCGCGGCTGCGGCGGATGTTCACGGATCGGCAGGTGCTGAGCGTGAAGCGGTCAGCAGCGGCGAGCCCGGCGACGGGGTCGGGCAAAGCGCACGAGATGGAGCAAAAGACGCTGATTGAGCTGGCGCTGACCCACCAAGGCGCAGGGGATAGGGTGTAGGGCGGCTCACGGCCGCTCGCTCCTCAGCGCACGCAGCGCTCATCGGATGAGACCGTAGGCCGTATCTCCTGCTTTACCGCTCGTGCCAATACATGTCCCAGCCAAGGTATCGGGTGGCTGCCTCGAAGACCGGGCTGGCGACGTGGCTGAAATTGGCCGCGACGTGGTGTTCGAAGCCCTGCTCGCAAATCATGTGCAGAAGTTTTTGCATCGCGGGGATCTTCGCCACGCCGGCGCCGCCGAAGGTTTCCAACGGATCGTTTGTGAACTCGCCTTCTCCGACGTAGCCGCGAATCTTGCCCTTGTAGTCGTCGGTCGAGAAGCGGACATAGCTCATCGCACCGGCCTTCACGCGGCCCACGCAGGTGCCGAAGGTATTCTCCTTGCCGACCGTGCCGGCGATGATCGCCTGGAAATCCATCACCACGTCGGCGAAGAAGTGCTTGGGCAGGTTCGAGCAATGGAAACAGACGCACTTGTTCTCGTCGTCGCCGTAGTTGTTGTTCCAGTCCAGCAGCGCGCTCGGCGTCTGGCTCGCCAGCGCCAGGGCGTGCATGGACACTGTGCCCATGACATCTGTCTCGCAGGCTGCCGGAAGCAGGTTGTCGCTCATCATGCTCATGATGGTGCAGGGGACAACCCCGAAGTTTTCCTCAAGCGAGGTCCAGCACTGAACCGCAGAGACGGTGCAGTGGGTGTCGCGCATGAAACGCTCGATGGCCACGCCCAGTTTCGACATTTTCAGCAGAGCTTCCGCGGGCACGCTCGCTGTCGAGACGTAGGCGTGGATCGCCGCCAACTTTGCCTTCACATCCGCCTCATCGTCCTTCATGCGGCCTACCATGCCGAAGATGTCGGACAGATCAAGTGTGACGACCGAGATGCCGTAGCGCTCGAGCAGCTTCTCGCTGTAGCGCACTGTGTTAAAGGCCTGCGGACGTGCACCAATGGCGCCAATGCGCAGCTTCCGGAGGCCGTTCGTCACGCGGCAGACCTTCGCGAACCAGTCGAGGTCTTTCGCGAACTCAGCAGAACTTGGCTGGACCGTGTGGCGTGCCGTGATCGAGTACGGGACGCCGTACTGCATCAGGTTATTGCAGGCCGACATTTTGCCGCAGAAGCTGTCGCGGCGGTCGGAGATTTTCATGTCATCGCGGCGGTCGGGCGTGGCTTGCACCAGCACCGGAACGTCGAGCTTCGAGTAGCGAATTGAATCCGCGATGCCGCGTTCGTCACCGAAGTTGGGCAGCGTAACGAGAACACCGTCGATCTCGTCGCGGTGAGCACGGAACAGGTCGCCGCACTTGATCGCGTCGTCGTGCGTCTCCACCGAGCCGAATTTTGACTGCTCCGGCGTCAGCGTAATGGCGCGGATCCCGGCCTTCTGCAGCACCGCCAGCATCTCGTCGCGGCCCTCTTTGGCCAGGTGGTCGGGGAAAAAGCCGCGGTTCCCCACAATAAGTCCGAATGTCAGTTGCTTTTTCATGAGCGATCCCTCTGCAGATGCCTGCTTTAGTGGTGTTTGCGGAAGCGGATGGTATAGAAGAGGCCAGCTACGGTCATAATGGCGCCCCACCAGATGGGCGCGTGCAGCTGCCACAGGACCGGTTCGGGCGTCGGAGGATGCGCCAGCTCATAGATGCCGGTCGCCATAATGAGCAGCCCGTAGGCGAGCAGCAGCACGCCCGAGAAGAGCCAGATGGAGGTGTGTCCGCGCATAGTTGCTCTCTCCCTTTACCAGAAGACGATATTGAGACCGAAGAAGATGACCGCGATCAGGCATGCCCAAACGACGGGCTTCTGATACCAGTGGTCGTCGTGTTCCTCGGGAATTTTGGTTGCGCCGTAGACCAGGCCTTCCAACTCGGATTCGGGCTTCGGTTGCGTGAACAGACTCACCACCACTGTGACGATGACGCACACGAGCCACGACCACAGGGCGCGATACATGTCGGCGGCCATGGCCTTCGCGTCCGCCGAGAGCGCGACGTAACGCAGTGCGGAGGGGTCGTGTTCCACCCACGCCCACAGGCCGACGGCCGTCACGGTGCCCGAGAGCAGCCCCCAGAAGCCGCCCGCCTTCGTCGCGCGCTTCCACAGCATGCCCAGGATCACTGTGCCGAACAACGGCGCGATAAAGAAGCTGAACAGCGCCTGCACATAATCCATGATGCTGGCCGCATGCTGGACGAGATACGCTGTGCCGACCGAGATGAGCACGCCAATGAACGTGCACCAGCGGCCCATGGAGACGTAGTGGCTGTCGCTTGCCTTCTTGTTGAAGAACGCTCCGTAGATATCGTAGGTCCAGACGGTGGCAAAGGCGGAGACGTTGCCGGCCATCCCCGACATAAAGCCGGCGATCAGCGCGGTGACTCCAAGGCCGAGCAGGCCTGGCCCGCAGTAGCGAACCAGCATCAGTGGCAGCACCTCGTTGTAGCTGTGCTGGCCGGTGGCCACGGCGACATCCTGAGGCACCAGGTGAAATGGCAGCACGGAGAGCGCCAGCAACCCGGGCAGGATCACGATGAACGGCACGCACATCTTAAAGGCCGCCCCGATGATGGGCGCCATGCGTGCCGCCCGCAGGTTTTGCGCCGACAGCACCCGCTGGACGACAAGGAAGTCGGTGGTCCAGTAGCCGAAGCTGATCACCAGCCCCAGTCCAAAGACGAGCCCCGTCCAGTGAATCCCCATTGGGTTGTCGCGGAAGTGCGCCGTCGTCGACCACAGGTGTGTGTAGTTGGTAGTGCCCATGCGCGCCGCGATCTGGTGCTTCAGCGGCGTCCAGCCGCCGGCTTCCACGAGCCCCAGAATCGGGATCAGCAGCGCGCCCAGCCAGATGAGCAGGAACTGCAGCACCTCGTTGAAGATGGCCGAGCGGAGCCCGCCCAACGCCACGTAAATTGCCACCGTGATCGACGACACCCAGATGGAGAAGTTGAGATTCCAGCCCAGCACCACCTTCATCACCACGGCCATGGCGTACATATTGATGCCGCTCATCAGCACGGTCATCAGCGCGAAGCACACCGCCGAAAGGCCGCGCGTGCCATCCCCGTAGCGCAGATGCAGGTAGCCAGGAACCGAATGGGTTTTGGAGATGTAATAGAACGGCATCATGATGATGCCGAGGAAGAGCATCGCCGGGATGGCGCCGATCCAGTACCAGTGGGTTGCGAGGATGCCGTACTGATAGGCCGAGCCCGCCCATCCCATCAGTTCGAGCGATCCGAGGTTGGCGGAAACGAAGCTGAGCCCGGCAATCCATGCCGTCATCTCGCGGCCGGCCATGAAGAACTCCTCGCTGGTGTTGGAGGAGCCTTTCAGGTAGAAGCCGATGTAGATGACGATGGCGAAATAAATCGCGATGACGGCGATGTCGACGCCGCTCAGATGGACGAGGGACTGCTGGACGTGCGCATCCGCGAGGCCGAGGAGTGCGGCGGCGGGTGAGAATGCGAGGGTCATGCCTGATCGAGCCTCGGTTTACCTGCGATGCGGGAAGTGGAACGGAGTTCTCCAGTTCCGGGTCTAACTGCGTTGCCCATAAGTGGCCTGCGCGCCGTGCTTACGGAAATAATGCCGGTCCAGCAATGCCTGCGATACTCCGCGTCCGTCCGGGTTGAGGGTCGCCGTGTAGAACGCCAAGCGGGCTATCGCCTCCAGCACCACAGCATGATACGCGGCCTGGAGCGCGTCACGTCCCCAGGTGAACGGAGCGTGTCCGGCCACTAGAACTCCCGGCACCGCCTCCGGATCCAGGTCCTGAAACCGCCGCACGATCGCCCGGCCGGTGTTCAGCACATAGTCGCCGCCGATCTCTTCCGCGCTCAGTTCTTCGGTCACCGGCACCGGGCCATAGAAATAGTCGGCGTGCGTCGTACCGTATGCGGGAATCTCTCGGGCCGCCTGCGCCCAGGCGGTGGCGTACTCCGAATGGGTATGGACGACGCCGCCAATGCGAGGGAATGCGCGGTACAGCTCGAGGTGGGTCGCCAGATCAGACGAGGGCTTCAGGTCTCCTTCGACGATGCGTCCCGACAGATCGCTAACGACCATGTGAGCCACGGTCATTTCGTCATAAGGAACTCCGCTCGGTTTGATGGCGACCAAACCGCTTTCCCGATCGATCCCGCTCGCATTGCCGAAGGTGTACAAAATCAATCCTCGGCGCACCAGTTCAAGGTTCGCTTCGAGGACCTGCGATTTGAGGGTTTCGAGCATACGTTTACTCTAATGCCGAGCAGCGGTAAAGAGGCAAAAAAGAGGTCCTTGTACTAAATCGATGTAGTGCGGCCGTGAATTCCCGAGACACATGACAGTACCGCCCCGTGTCGTCACAGTCAAGGTCAAGATTCAGCAGGCAAATCAGGATGGGAAGCGTTGCCGCTTTCTTGCGAGGCGCTCCTCAGTGAACCAGCGGTTGAGCTGAGCCGAAATCCGCTACACCTACCTGAACGGTAGTTTTGTCCTCGGTTCCGCTGCGGAAGGCCCACGATCCGTAAACGCGATTGCCCCACGCGGCAAGGCCGAGATAATCGCCAATGAAGACGCCTTCCGGATCGAATGGGGTCGCGGTCCAGGCGTAATTGGAAAAGGACTTCCCCCCGTTCGTGGAGCGAGCGAGCACGACGATCTGTTTCTTGTTTTTGGGATCCTGGCGGCGGTCGTAGAACACGACGTTTGCCGCACCGGAAACGGGGTCGACGGCGAGCCACTGGAAAAAGTGGTCGGCGCCGTCGTGGGCAGAATCGTTGTTGACCTGGACTGGAGAACTCCAGGTGCGTCCATGATCGCTGGAGACGCTGCAGAAGATGTCGACTTCCCCGTTGCGGTAGTCGCTCCACGTCACGTAGATGGGGCCACCCAATCGGCCGCCTCGCGGGTCCAGCGCGATTTGCGGAAAGCCGTTCGCGCGGTCCATGCCGTCGATCGCGAACATGATGGGAGCCGTCGAGAGGATGTCCCGGGCGGGCGAGAACCTGCGGCCTCCGTCGTGCGACTCGACCAGGTCGATTTTGTTTCTCTCGGCCCAGACGCCGTAGACGGTGCCGTCGGGGCCAACGGCGCCGTCGAATCCTTCCAGGGCGCCGTTGTCGTCGCGGGGCAGTCCGCGATCGCGAGCGATTTCGATGGGATGGGACCAGGTCACGCCGTCATCGGTGGATCGCGAAAAGAGCATTTGGGAGTCGGCAATCGTCCAGCGGGTCCACCCGACATACAGATTTCCGGCAAAACGACTCTTCGACGTGTCGGCCACAAAGTACGGCTTGTCTTCGAACGGAATGCCGGGAGCGGTTGGTTGCGCGACCACGGCGCGCAATTGTGACTCCCAGGTCTTGCCTCCGTCGAAGGACCGCTTCAGAAAAATTCCATTGCGTGTGGCATTGTGGGCCCAATAATTGAAGGTTCCCAGCTTGTCGAAAGCGATGCACCCGAGGATGGCGTGCCCCTGGTTGTCGAAGGTGATGGAAACATCTCCGGACATCTTGTACTGAGGTGGGGCAACGCCCTGTGCCAGTGTCCATGTGTGTCCAGCGTCTTCGGACCAGGCGGCCTGCGCCGTGTACTGAAACACGACGACGACTTGCCGCGGATTACGCGGATTGACGGCGACGCTGGGTTCGGACCAGGTTCCCGGCCGGGGAGAGAGCGTGGTCACCTGCGCGCCGGGAGCCGCCGCCAATGTCTGCGCGCCAGCATAAAACCCGGTGACCGTTATAGTGAAGGCGGCCAGTATTCGAGATCGGAGCATAGGCATGTCGACCATTATCCATCGGCAACCATCGAGAACGAGGCTACTGGGCGACGGTGAGCTGGATGGGCATCGATTGATCGACGCGCGAGCCAGCAAGAGGGACCTGCGCAACGATCGTTCCAGATGGAGCGGCCGGCTTCGCGGGCGGAGTTGGCACCCCTGGCCCGTTCGCGGCTGGCAAATGCATATCCTGCGTCTTCAGCGGAGACAGTTGAAACCCGGAGTGGGATAAAAAGAGTGCGGCCGCGGTGAACAATTGACCATGGAGGTCCGGCATAACAAATCCGCCAGTCGTCTGCATCGAGGCGTCCCCGCTGACCAGAAGATTGACCATGGGGCTCGCAACACCTGATGCGCCCGGCTGGGGAGATTGCGCAATCACGGTGCCAGCCTGGGCCTGCGGATGAGGCAATGCCGCCACCGTGCCGGTTTGCAGGCCTGCGCGGCGGATCTCGATGGACGCCACCCGCTGATCCCTGCCGAGCGTGTTGGGAATCGCCAGCTTTTGCGGGCCGAGGCTCTGAGTCAGCCACACGAGCCACCCCCTGCGAACGATTGTGCCCGGCACGGGCGACTGATTTGCTACGCGGCCGGTGGGGACATCCGTCGAGTAAAGCTTGTTCTGGACATGCAGGCTGAGACCGTCGGCGGCCGCCCGCTGGCCGGCATCGGCCATGGTCAGCCCTCGGAAGTTGGGAGTGGAAATCTCCGCGCCGTGAATCGCAAAGTGCATGGTGACGATGGCCGAGGTCATCGCGACCACAGTCAGCAGGAGCACCACCAGCAAGAAGCGGAAGAATCCAATCATGATTCGTATTCGATGGAATAGTCGACGCTGGCCGACTTCTCCAGCATTTTTGAAACGGAACAATATTTGTTCTTTGACAGCGCAACCGCATCTTCGGCTGCTTTGGTCGAAACGTTACCACGGATTCGGTAGATGAGATGGATATGCGTGAATACGCGGGGCGGTTCGGCGGCCTGCTCTGCCTGGGCAGTAACGGTGAGTCCTTCGAGCGGTTCCCGCTTTTTTTTGAGAATGCTCACCACGTCGACTGAAGTGCATCCGCATAGAGCAGCCAGTACCGCTTCCATGGGACTGAGGCCGGCGGTGTGATCCGCTCCCGCATCAAAATGGACTACCTGCCCGCTGGCGGACTTGCCATCAAAAAGCATGTCCTGCCTCCACGTAACACTGGCAATCATGATTTGCCTCCACCACGCTCACCGGGGTTCCCGCCGATCGGGATGGGCACCACATGAACATTCCAGCTTAATGCGATTCGCAGGCGGCGCAATGGATTCATGAGCGAATCCCTAGTCTGACTCCGCGCCACAGGCCGGCAATGCCGAAGTTGTAGGGAGTCCACGACACTTCGGTGAATCCGGCCTCGCGCATCATGTCGAGCATTCTGGAAGGCGTGGGGAATTTTGCAACCGACTCCGGCAGATAAGCGTACGCCGCGTTGTGGCCGGAGAGAACGGAGCCGATCGAGGGCAGCACACGTCGAAAATAGAGCGCGTACATCTTTCCCAATATCCCTCCGGGTTCGCTGAAGTCGAGAATGCCCAGTTCGCCTCCAGGAGCCAGGACGCGGAAGAACTCCGCCAGACCCGCCTGGTAGTTGGCAAGATTGCGAAAGCCGAAGGCCGTCGTGATCAGATCCAAAGATTGGGCCGCCATGGGCAGGTGCAGCGCGTCGGCTTCGCGGACCACCGTTCGGCCCTCAGGCAGTTTCTTTGCCGCTCGGAGGAGCATGGCGGGGGAAAAGTCCGCGGCGATCACCGGCACGCCCAGGGCTGGACGATGGCGGAGCAGCGCCTTAGTCATGTCACCGGTCCCGCAACATATATCGAGGACCCGTGATTCCGGACGCGCCAGAATATGACGGAACTGGCGGGCGGCACGCCACCACCAGACGCGGTCGACATTGCAGGAGAGGACGTGATTCAGGAGGTCGTAGCGCGGCGCGATGCCATCAAACATGGCACGGACGGCACGGGCGGAGCTGGCTTCGTCGCTCGTGCTCGTGGGCCGCGAACCTGCGATGGGGGCTGTATCTGCCAAAGGTCAGCATATCGCAGACAGCGAGCCAGCAAGGCAGCCGAGGCGGCATGAAGGTCGTTGGCGTGATCCTGAGGCGGCTTCGCAGACGCGTGGTATAACGCTGCCGTATGAAAAACTCTGCCCGCTTCCTTTCGGTACTTCTGGCCGCTTCCCTGCTGCCGGTCCTCTCTTTTGCTCAGGAGCACAACGCGCTTGCTTTCCAGCGCGCACAGCATCTGATGCATGGAATCAATACCAGCATGTGGTTTGCCCAGGCAGACGACTACTCGCCGCAGCGGTTGGAGACCTACACGACGCCCCAGGACATCGCTCTGATCGAGGCGATGGGCTTCGATCACTGCCGGCTCAGCATCGACGCCGGCCCACTGCAGTCCTGGCACCGCGCGGGGAAAGAAACGCCGTTCATGGAAGAACTGGACAAGACGGTCCACACGATGCTCGACGATCACCTCTCGGTGATCATCGACATTCACCCCACGAGCGAATACAAGGCAGAGCTGTTTCAGGGGGAGGCGGGGGTCGGAAGCTTTGTGTCGCTCTGGCATGCGCTGGCCGCGCATTACGCTCCCTTCGATCCGGACCGCGTTTTCTTCGAGATTATGAACGAACCGGAACAGAACGATCCCTACCGGTGGCATGGGATCGAGGCTGTGGTCGCCGACGCGATTCGCCGGGCTGCTCCGCAAAACACGATCATCGCTTCGGGAGCCCACTGGTCTGGCCTCCAGGATCTGATGGTTCTTGAACCGCTGGCCGATCCCAACGTCATCTACACCTTCCACGACTACGACCCGTTCCCGTTCACTCACCAGGGTGCTACCTGGGCCGGATCAGAGGTAATGCCGGAACGGGCGATTCCCTACCCGTCGACTCCGGAAAATATCGCGCCGAAGTTGAGCCAGGAGCCGAGTCTCGCGGGGCAATTGTTCCTCGACACCTACGGCGAGGACCGCTGGGATGCGCAGCGGGTGGAGAACACCATCGAGTTTGCGGCCAGGTGGTCCGATTTGCACCATGTGCCCGTCTATTGCGGAGAATTTGGCGTGTTTCGCGACTACGCTCCGCCTGCAATGCGTGGCCAGTGGATCCACGACATGCGAGTCGCCATGGAAAAGAACCACATCGGCTGGGCAATGTGGGATTATCAAGGCGGCTTCAGCGTTGTGACCAAAGCCAACGGGGTGACGACGCCGGATGCTCCCATTCTGCGGGCATTGGGCTTGCACACTCCTTAGTCCTGACGCGGGAACTCGTCGCCCACCGGCTGCGTAGAATGGGGTGGATTGTGAAGTTCGGCGCTCGGCCGCGTCGGGCGTCCCGTGAGCCAGTAAGGAGTGATCGTGGTCAAATTTCTGCTTTTCTGTATTCTCTTTGTCCTCTGCTGGCCTCTGGCGTTGCTCGCGCTGATCGCGTATCCGTTTGTGTGGCTGTTGCTTATTCCCTTCCGTATTGTGGGCATCGCCGTGGGCGGGGCGCTGGAATTAGTGAGTGCCATTATCTTCCTGCCAGTCCGAGTGATTCGAACCATTTAGGCCGCACCTGGAGCTGCGGCTGCATTCAGCCCGTCAGCCCGTAAACTGGGGGTATGGCGGCTATTGTTCTGGACGGTAAGGCATACGCAAAGGAAATGGAAGCAGAGTTGGCAGAGCGCGTGCAGCGGCTGTCCCTGATCGAACCGCCGATTCTGGCGACGATTCTGGTTGGGGATGACCCGGCATCGGCCACTTATGTCCGGATGAAGGGCAACGCCTGTCGGCGCGTCGGCATGGAATCGCTCAGAATCGCGCTGCCGGGCACAACGACGACTGGCGAATTGCTGGCGGCCGTCGACGATCTCAACGCCAATCCTCGCGTGCAAGGGATCCTGCTGCAGCACCCGGTGCCAAAGCAGATTGACGAGAGGGCCTGCTTCGATCGCATTGCGCTGAATAAAGACGTAGACGGAGTAACCAGCCATGGATTCGGCCGGATGGCCATGGGCGAGCCTGCGTTCGGGTCCGCGACGCCCGCCGGCATCATCCGGTTGCTGCGGCGCTATGAGATTCCGCTTACCGGACGCGAAGCCGTTGTCGTCGGACGCAGCCCCATCCTGGGACGTCCCATGGCCATGATGTTGCTGGCCGCCAACGCTACGGTGACAATCTGCCATTCCCGGACCGAGAATCTGCCGGAAGTCATCCGCCGCGCGGAAATTGTCGTCGGCGCGGTCGGCAGGCCGGAGTTTATTCGCGGGGAATGGATTCACGATGGGGCGGTTGTGGTGGATGCGGGGTATCATCCGGGCGGTGTGGGCGACATCGAATTGAGCGGGGTCATCGACCGCTGCTCCGCATATACCCCGGTGCCTGGCGGGGTTGGACCGATGACGATTGCGACGCTGATTGCGCATACGGTCGAAGCTGCGGAAATGGCGGCCAGCGGCGCTGTGATTCGAAACTGATTTCCGAAGCAGGTGTTATGCCTCCACGCCGCAAGTCGCCGGCTACCTCATGCGGCGGCCTCCCTGCGTGCCAGATTCTAAATTCGGATCAAGGCGACCTCTGGTCCTGAGAACCTCCCAGCCTCCCGATTGACCGTCCGCTCACTGGCAAATCAGTGACGCGTCCAATGCGAAAGCTTCAAGACATCAAACTCCATGACGCGTTTGTAATCCGCAAGCAAATCAACGGCCTGGGCGCGAGAGTAGTCTGAATAGGAGTCTACTGATGAGTATTGCCGAGGTCTCGCCTGCCGAGACCACAGGCCATCGCGCCTACCTGGAACACGTCAACCCGCAATGGGCCCGGCTCCTGAACGTACTGGAGATGGACGCCGAATACGTCGATTGCCATGGGGAGAAGCTACGAACCGCCGATGGCCGCGTGATTCTGGATTTCCTCTCTGGATATTGCGTCTACAACGCCGGCCACAATCACCCCGCGATCGTCGAAGCGTTGCACCGCGAACTGGACAGCGGGGGCCCGTCGATGCTGCAGAGTCACATTGCGGCCTCGGCGGGGGAATTGGCTGCCCAACTCTGCACGCGCGCGGGTGGCAGGGTTAACAAGGTCTATTTTTGCAGCTCGGGCAGTGAGGGGGTGGAGACCGCGATTAAGTTCAGCCGGGCTCACACCGGGCGAACCGGACTGCTGGCAGCCCGCGAAGCCTTCCACGGGCTGAGTTGCGGCGCACTGGCATTGATGGATCACGGTTTCTGGTCGGACGGCTTCGGGCCGCTGATTCCCGGGGTGGAATTTGTGCCCTTCGGCGATTTGGCGGCGCTCGAACCTCAACTTGCAACGAAAAAATATGCTGCGCTGATTCTGGAGCCGATTCAGGGAGAGGGCGGCATCGTGGTTCCACCCCCGGATTACCTGGAGACCGCGCAGTCGCTGTCCCGGAAATACGGCACCCTGCTGGTCATGGACGAAGTGCAGACGGGCCTCGGCCGCACCGGACGCTTTCTCGCCAGCCATCATTACGAAATTGAGCCCGACATGGTGATCCTGGCCAAGGCGCTGAGCGGTGGTCTGGTGCCGAGCGGCGCGGTTCTCATGACCGACGCAATCTATGAATCCGTATACACCTCTCTGCGCCGGGCCATCGTGCATACGTCGACCTACAGCGAGAACAGTCTTGCCATGCGCGCAGGTCTCGCCATGCTCGATGTTCTCGAGCGCGAACAACTGGCCGAGCGAGCCCTGGTCGCGGGCGAGGAATTTCGCCGGCAGTTGCATGAGAAAATCGGCGGCTACGAAATGATCGCCGAGATCCGCGGGCAGGGATTCATGACGGGCATTGTTTTCCAGGCACCTCATTCGCTGACGCTGCGCCTGTCCTTCCAGGCGTTTCATCGCATCCACCCGGCCCTGTTTGGGCAGATGCTGGTGATGCGCCTGTTCCGCGAACATGGCATTCTGACGCAAATCTGCGGCAACAATTTCCTCGTGCTGAAAGCCGCTCCACCGCTGAATGCTTCCACTGCAAGTCTCGAGCATTTCATCGCGGCCGTGGATCGGGTCCTTTCCCTGGTTCATTCCTCTGCGCGCTTCTGGCAGGACGCTTTGGAGCTGGCGGCGAGAGCGGCTCGAATCTGAGGAGAACCTATGCGTTTGCTGGTCGTCGAGGATGACAATACGATTCGTGAGTTCCTGACGCGCGCCCTGGCGGAATCTGGATTTCGTGTCGACGCCTGTGCCCTGGGCAGTCAGGCGGAAAAATTGGCTCTGGAGGGTGTACACGATGCGCTGGTGGTCGATCTCACCCTGCCGGATATGGACGGCCTTGAGTTGATCCAGAGGCTGCGTGCGCAGGGTGTTTCGGCTCCCGTGCTGATCCTTTCCGCGCGGCGCTCGGTGGATGAGCGCGTGATCGGGCTCGAACGCGGTGGCGACGATTACATGACCAAGCCGTTTGCGGTTGCTGAGCTGCAGGCACGGCTCCGTGCTCTGCTGCGGCGTAGTACGCCTGGACAGGCGGAGACGACGAAACTGCGGGTCGCGGACCTGGAGATCGATTTGATTCGCCGCGAAGCACGCCGGTCTGGAACGGAGATTCAGCTGACGCAGCAGGAATTCGCGCTGCTCGAGTACCTTTGCCGCAACGCCGGTCGGGTCGTGACGCGGGCTATGGTGCTCGACCACGTTTGGAAGATGCGCATCGATACTTCCACGAATATCGTGGATGTTCATATTCATCGCCTGCGCAACAAGGTGGACCGCGACGTAGAGCGCCCGCTCATCCGCACCATTCGCGGGGTGGGCTATTTGTTGAGAGACTGACCCATGTTTTCGCGAGTCGGCAGCTCGTTTTACCGGACGGCGGCCTGGCGCCTGGCGCTGCGCAGCACCCTTGTGTTTGCGGCGGGCAGCGCGGCGGTATTTTTCGTGATGTATATTCTGGTGGCGCGCACCGTGCGCGAGCGCAGCGATTCATGGCTGATGGGCGAGAGCGAGACGCTCAAGCAGGTGGCGCTCAACACTCCGCGCGATGCGCTGTACGACCGCATCGTGGAGGAGGTTGCCGAACTCGCGTCGCAGGAGGTGTCCTACGACGGAAACGGCGGCCATCTGGCTGGCAACACAGTGTTCTTTGCGCAGATCGGAGACGTATCGCACCCGCCGGTGTGGGTCGGCCCCACTGACAGCGGAAAGTTCCTGAACGCGATCGCCAGCATGAAAATCTCGCAGGGAGCTCCGGTATCCCTGCGCATCGCCGGGTGGCCGACGCCGTTTCGCGTGGTCGCCGTGGATATGCGGCCGGGGGAGGGGCGGATCTATCTGGGCCTGTTGGACTCCACCGCCGCACACCTGCTGCGCCAACTACTGGCCTGGTTCTTTCTGGGCTGGGTGATCATGGTCGCCTTCGGGTTCCTGATCACACTGCTCGGACTGCGCCGCATGCTCAAGCGCGTTGACGCGATTTCCGGAACAGCGGCGAGTATTCGTCCCGACGATCTGAGCACGCGTGTTCCCGCCGGCCAACAGCAGGACGAGGTCGCCAGGCTTGCCCGCACCCTGAACAACATGTTGGATCGCATTTCGGCGTCAGTGAACCAACTGCGCACGCTCACGGATTCGGTCGCGCACGACCTCAAGAGCCCCATTACGTCGGTTCGCGGAAGCCTCGAAATCGCGCTGTCGCTCGAAGATCGGGAACAGTCGTCGGATCTGGTAGCAGGTGCCATCGAGCACCTCGACCGCTTGTCGGAAGTCATCACGACCTCGCTCGATCTGGCCGAGGCCGACGGCGGTGCCTTGCGGCTGCGCCGCGAAACCGTCGATCTGAGCGAACTCGTGAATCGCGTGGCGGAGTTATATGCCCCGGCCTTCGCGGACCGGCACCAGCATTTGGCAGTGAAGACTGAGCCATCCGTGCAGGTGGCGGCAGACCTCTCGCTCTGCACGCGGATGCTCTCCAATCTGATGGAGAATGAGCTTCGTTACGCAGGCGCCCGAGCTGCCGTGTCCGTGACGGTCGCAGCCGAGGAAGAAACGGCCTGCATCACGGTGGAAGATAACGGCCCAGGATTCTCGACTGAACTGCTTCCCCGGGTTTTTCAGCGCTTTGTGAAGGGTGCCCAATCGGAAGGTCACGGCCTCGGACTCGCATTTGTGAGTGCGGTGGCCGTCGTTCACGGGGGACGCGCGGTTGCTCGCAATGTCCCTCAGGGAGGCGCACAAATTACGGTGGAACTTCCACAGACCGCGAAGACAGGCAGCCAGCCACGACAAACCGCAGACAGTCTGCTGTCGTCCGAGTGACAAAAGGCTTCAGGCCGTCCACCACTACAGATAGGGTGGAGACCAATGAACGAATCTTCATCGCTCAATCAGGAGTCATTTGCTAACCCCTGCGTCTAATACACATACTGAGAACTTCATGCATATACTTTCTGCTTCGACAGCCTTTCCGCCGCATTACTACAGCCAGCGCGAAGTTGTGAACGCGCTGCTGGGATACTGGGCCGACGACCCGAAAATTGGCGCGGTACTGGAGCGTCTGCACCTGCGTACCGGGGTCGATGGACGCTATTTCTCCCGCCCTCTGGACGAATACCGCGCGCTCGATACGTGGGGGAAAGTCAATGACGTTTGGATCGAAGTAGCCCAGGAATTGGGCGAGCGGGCCATCGACTGCGCATTGAAGCAGGCTGGCTATCGTCGCGATCAAATTGGCGCCATCTTCTTCGTCAGTGTCACGGGTGTGGCCAGCCCGTCGATCGACGCGAAGCTGGTCAATCGCATGCATCTGTCGCCAAACATCCGCCGCAATCCAATTTTCGGCCTGGGCTGCGTTGCCGGCGCAGCTGGACTGGCACGCGCAGCGGACTACGTGCGCGCCTATCCCGATCAGATCGCGGTGCTGCTCTCGGTTGAGCTGTGTTCGCTCACGTGGCAACGCGACGATCTGTCAGTGGCGAATCTTATCTCTTCCGGGCTTTTTGGCGATGGCGCCGCGGCTGTTCTGGTGGCCGGCGATCGTCTTCCGCAGCGCGGCCCGCGCATTGTTGCCAGCCACTGCGTCTTCTATCCGGATACCGAAGACGTGATGGGGTGGGACATCTCCGAACAGGGATTCCGCATCGTGCTGTCCCCTGATGTTCCCAATGTAGTCCGCGACAATTTGGGGCGAGACGTGGATGCTTTTCTGGCAGGCCATGGGCTGACCCGGCTCGACATCGGTTCGTGGATCATGCACACCGGTGGACCCAAAGTGCTGGAAGCGACCGCGGACGCGCTGGGCCTGACACGGGAAGCTCTCGATGTCTCGTGGGAGGCACTGCGTCGTGTGGGTAATTTGTCATCGGCCTCGGTACTCGTTGTGCTGGATGAAGTGATGAAGCATCGGCGGCCTGCGCCGGGTACGCGCAGCATTCTGGCTGCGATGGGCCCCGGTTTTTGCGCGGAAATGCTGTTGCTGGAGTGGTAGGAGTGATTTTGGGACAAGCAGGTTGTGACGTATTGATTGCCGGCGGCGGACCCGCAGGATTGGCCGCGGCGATCGCATTGCGACAGCGTGGAGCTGATGTGCTGTTGGCCGACGCGCTGCGTCCGCCGATTGACAAGCCGTGCGGCGAGGGGCTCATGCCCGATTCGCGGCGAGATCTCGCTCAACTCGGGGTAGAACCGGAGCCGTCCCAGGGAGCAGAGTTCGGCGGCATCCTCTTCGCCGACGGCGACGCATCGGTTTCTGCCGAGTTTCCCCATGGTATCGGATTGGGAGTACGTCGACCGATCCTTCACCAAATTCTTCTCGATCGCGCCGCTGAACTGGGCGTCCGAATGCGGTGGAACGCCCCGGTTGCGCTTAGAGACGGCCAGCGGGCGACGGTGGGCGGCGAACTCTGCGCGTATCGGTGGCTGGTGGGCGCCGATGGACACGCATCGCGCGTGCGCGGGTGGGCCGGGCTGGACGCCGGAGATCTGCGCAGCCGCCGCTTCGGATTTCGCGCTCATTATCATGTCGCGCCCTGGAGCCCCTATGTCGAAATCCACTGGGGTACACGCGGGCAGGTCTACATTACCCCGGTTGGGCCGCATGAGATCTGCGTTGCGGCGATCACGCGCCACCCTGGCGTGCGGCTGAGCGGCATTCTGCGCGGTATTCCCTCCCTGCGCAACAAACTCGCAAATGTTGCAACGACGGATGCCGAACGCGGCGCTCTGACATTGACTCGCCGACTACATCGCGTGACGCGCGGCAACGTGGCGCTGATCGGGGACGCGTCGGGGTCGGCCGATGCGATCACTGGCGAGGGTCTGGCGATGGGATTTCGACAGGCGCTGTTGCTGGCGGATTCGCTCTCAGCCTGCAACCTCGATCATTACGAAGCTCGGCATGCGGACATCCTCGCCTTGCCGCAACGAATGGCGGCGATGATGCTCCTCCTCGATCGATTTGAGTGGCTGCGAGGTCGGGCAATCCCGATGCTGTCGGCACACCCCAATCACTTTCGCGAGATGCTCGCGGTCCATGTCGGCGAACAGCCGCTGCGAACGTTCGTCCTGCGTCACGGAGCTGCGTTCGGGGCGCTGCTGCTCGCGCCACGCTTCTCCTGACATCTCACTTGTCGATGACCCACCGATATTCACAATCGAGGCTCGTCGCCTTATTTGCGGTGATCCTGCTTGCGCCCCTGATCTCCGCTCAAACTTCTGAGAAGAAGATCACCGTACATCTGGACCCGGCACTGACACAGATTCACTGGACGCTGGGCGATGTGCTGCATACCGTCCACGGAACCTTCGCGCTCAAGAGCGGGATCGTCGTATTCGACCCAAAGACCGGAGCCGCGAACGGCGAGATGCTGGTGGATCTGGACACCGGCGCAAGCGGCGACGATATCCGCGATGGACGGATGAAGAGGAACATTTTGGAGACGGCAACCTACCCGCAGGCGATTTTCCATCCGGAGAAAGTGAGCGGAACGCTGCGGGCGGGTGCGGCTCAGACGATGACGGTCGATGGCACCTTCACGATCCACGGCAAGGATCATCCACTGCGACTGGTGGTGTCGGCCCAGATGAGCGGACCAGGTCAGATAACGGCGACCACGCACTTCTCGGTTCCCTACGTCGCGTGGGGCATGAAGGATCCCAGCACCTTCGTGCTGCGCGTCGGCAAGCGGGTCGATGTCGACGTGACGGCAACGGGAACGGTCGACGGGCTGCCGTAATCCGCGCGGAACGGTTTATTCTTCTTGCCAGATGACAAAGACAATTCAACCTTTTGTTCTGGAAGGGCAAAGTGTGCGCCTGGAGCCGCTGGAGCGCCGTCACGTTGAAGCACTGGCCGCTGCATCGGCTGTAGATCCCTCGCTCTATCAGTGGAGCGCCGTTCCACTGGGCCGGGCAGCGACGACGGCCTATGTGGAAGCGGCACTGACCGGGCAGGCCGCCGGGACAACGGTCCCCTTTGCCGCAGTGCGGCGGACCGATGGCGCCGTGATCGGGTCAACGCGGTACTTCGATGTGGAGTACTGGCCGTGGCCCACTGGACACGAACGTTCCGGGAGGTCGCTGCCCGACGCTTGTGAGATTGGCTACACCTGGTACACACACTCGGCCATTCGGACCGCTGCCAACACCCAAGCCAAGCTGATGATGCTGACTCACGCTTTCGAGACATGGGGGATGGTACGGGTGTGCCTGCATACCGACGAACGCAACGAGCGGTCGCGCGCAGCCATGGAGCGGATCGGATGCCGGTTCGAGGGGATCCTGCGGTCACATCGCCTCGCGGTGGATGGAATTCCGCGGAATTCGGCGAGATATTCGATTGTGGCGGCGGAGTGGCCCGCGGTGAAGCAGCGACTCGACGAGAAGCGCGCGCGCTACGAATAATTATTTTGACGGTTGGGGCTGCGGCTGCTCGAGGTATTCGATGTAGCCCAGCAGGGCGCCCCAGTGATAGAACCGGTCGCTATTGGGGACGTCGTCGCCCGTGCCGGTGATGCCATTGTAGTTTTCGTGGACGTGGCCGTGGTTCTTCCATTCCTGTAGGAAGAGATTATAGGATTTCTGCGCGAAGTCACGACGAACGGAAGCCTCGTCGTAATTGCGGAGACCCAGGTAGACGAGGTAATTCATCGGTCCCCAAATGCGGCCGCGCCAGTAATTCTGATCGTGAAAGGCCGGATCATCGCGAGCAATGGAGGGGACGATCCAGTCGCCCCAAAATTCTTTGGGATTCAGAAGATGCTTCTCGATCATGGTGTGTGCCTGCTCCGGCGTCGCCGCCTGGGCGAGCATGGGATAGAAGTTGGTGGGTGAGAGGCGTGTGCTGAACTGACCGGTGTGCATGTCTTTGTTGAGGAAGATGCCGGACTGCGGATCCCACAGCGTATCCAGCTTGGTGCGGTAGCGCTCGGCGCGCCCGGTTAATTCCCTTTCCTCTTCCGGCCGATTGAGCTCGTGTGCGATCTCCGCGAGGGCGTCACAATCGGCGATGTACATGCTCATGAGGCCGACATCGGCAAATTCGAGCAGATGCGATTGCGGATCGTAGGTGGTCGCGTCGTACATGGGGCTGTTGTCGAGGCCCGATTCGAGGATGGCGCCGGCACGGGTGCCGCGGGTGCCGTCGTCGAGATTCGCGGGCTGGTTCTCGCCGTCGCTCCCCCAGGTGAGATAACCCTGGATTTGCCGGTGCTGGTCCCACCAGCGATTCCACGCGAGGAGCGGTGGGAAAGCGTCTTCAAGGAACCAGCGGTCGTGGAATTTCTGATAGAGGCCAAGAACGGTGATGGAGCCGACGGGAGGCTCGGATCGATCGGAGCTTTTCCAGCCGCCCGTGCGGGCATAGTTGGGGACAAATCCTTTGGCTGTCTCCTCTCGGAGAATCTCAAGCGCATTGGCGTAAGCGAGATCGCGATCACCGGTACTGGCCAGAGTCGCGGCGAAGAAGGTGTCCCAGTCAAAGAGGACGTAGCCGCCCCAGGCGATGCTCCACACGCGGCTGACGGGCGAGATGACGCGGTCCCGGGTGGGCTCGTAGATGGTGTCCCAGCCGATCGTGGTCTGGATGGCATCGAGGATTGGTGCGTTTGTGCCGGCGACGGTTTCGGATTGCTCATACTTTCGACGCACACGCGCGATGAGGCTCTGGATTTCTTTAATCCCGAGACGGTGGCCGGTGGTGACGCCGACAGGAGCCTTCAGGTCAGCCGCAAAGTATGCGCCGCCGATGGGCAAGTCGACGATGTCGGCGGACCTCTGGAGCGCGCCACAGGTGCAGTAAACAGGGATATCTCCGGAATCGACCCGTGTGACGAGATGGTCGTCGTGCTGCTGCACTTCACCACGACGGTTCCAGAGAAAATCGACCCCAATGACGACAGTGGGCGGAAGCGATGAGGTCGAGCGAATCGGCGTGACAAGAAGAACGAGGTCGCGGGTACCGACGTGTGCGCTCTGCATACGCCAGGTATGGCCTTTCCATGAGATACGAAGGTCGGTGTAGCTGCCATCCCATGAGTGCGGCCCTGGCGTCACCTGCTCGGCGTTGGGATCGAGGCGGCCAATGAGCGCATCGCGAAGAAAGGCGTCTCCCCCTTCGGTTGCGTTGTGCATCATGCCGATGTGGATGGCGAGCCCCTCGGGCAGCAGGACGTGGGTCGTGACGCTGTGCACGTCCCAGGTGTTCCAGCCTTGCGCAAGGCGCTGCTGGACCTGCGCGTAGCCAGCGGACCGAGGCTTCATCGCGGAAGAATGCGGAGCGAGCCGGGAATCAGCGGTCTGGGCGAAGCAGCGGGTGGACGTGAGGATGACGACGATGGCGGCAGTTAGACGGTGCAGTCGCAAGCTCGATTTTCCTGAAGCTGCATTGTAGCGGGAGAATCAGGTCGGATTGCAAAGCGTGGCATCGTTGTTGCGGACGTTGCCCACTGCTGATCCGACTTTCCACATGGTCATTTCTTCTGCGGGGCAGGGGCGGAGGAGATCGACAGGCAGACGGGCGGGATCGTCGGGGACGAGCCAGCGGTCGTAATCCCGTGGAGTCAGAATCACCGGCATGCGGTTGTGAATCGTCGCCGTTAGCTCGTTCGATTCGGTCGTGAGGATCGTGTAGGTTTCGAGAGGTTGCTGGGTGGTTTTGTCCTTCCAGCGTTCCCACAAGCCGGCAAATGCGAAAGGTCCTCCGTCGGAAAGGCCAAGAGCCCAGGGCTGCTTCGTCTTCGCATCCTGCTTCTGCCACTCATAAAACCCCTCAGCTGGAACGAGGCAGCGGCGTCGCTTCAGAGCCTCGCGGAACATGGCGCTTGTCGCAACAGTTTCGGACTTTGCGTTGATGGTGCTGTAGGCGACCTTCGCGTCTTTCGCCCAGAAGGGGATGAGTCCCCAGCGCAGGAGCGCCAGTTCACGTTCCGCAGATTCCTCGTTGAGGCGAACGATGGGCTGGAATGACTGCGGCGCAACGTTGTACGACGGAAGAATTTCAAATGTCGTCGGGAGGCCGGTACGGAATGCCTCAGCGAGACGCTGTTTGTCAGAACGGCGAAAGTATCGGCCACACATGGAGGGCGTTTTGTTATCAATGCTCGGGAATGAATGCAGGGGGTGCCTTGAATGTGGTGGATGACGGTGCGGATTCCTGCATGGTGAAGCGCAGCGTGGTTGTGGATTGCGCTGGAATTTTGTTCAGAGGAAGCCAGTAGCTGTTCCAGGGATGGCCGTTGAGGGCAATCGCCGTGACGTAGACTCCCTGACCTTCGCGCTCAATGCGCAGAGTTCGGCCGCCGGCAAAATGGACAGTGGCCTGCGGGAACATCGGCGTCCCAAGAAAGAAGCCGCCGACGCCGGGGACCCCGGGGTAGAGGCCGAGAGCGTTCCAGACATAGACGCCCGATGTGGCGCCAAGATCGTCGTTGCCGGGGACACCATCGGGTTTGGTCGAAAAGGTCTGTTGCTCAATGCGGGTGATCACGTCGTCGGTCTTCCAGGGCTGATCGGTGTACTCGTAGGTATACGGAACGACGAAGTCGGGCTCATTCGCCATGTTGAAGCAGGGTTCGCCCCAGCAGATGAGCTTCGAGAAAAAGCTGTCGAGGCGAGGGACGACAACGGCATCGCCGCCCATGGCCGGGATCAGGCGCGCGTAGTCGAAGGGGATCATGAACGAGTATTGCGGCGAATTTCCTTCCTCAAACCCGAGGGGGCCGACCCACAGGGGCGCGTCGGCCGGTCTGGGCTGAGAATGAAGAGCGTCGAATCCCGATTGCCACGAACCATCGGCATTGCGCGGGCGAATCCATTTGCTGTCGGGATCGAGCAGGTTTTGCCAGTTCCCCGCCCGCTTCGTGAGCGCGTCTGCGCCCGCGGCGTCGCCCAGAGCGCGGGCAAACTGCGCGATGGCGAAGTCGTCGCTTGCGTATTCGAGGGAGCGCGAGGCGGCGATGCGGTCTTTGTCTACCGGAACGTAGCCGAGTTTGAGCTCGTCAGCGACGTAGGGACGCTCAGCGTCGCCATGCGGTCCTGTGCCGGGCTGATCTGCGGCTTTCAACATGTATTCGAGCGCGGTCCTGCTGTCAAAGCGGGTCGCGCCAAACGCGTAGGCATCAGCCAACAGAACGGTGGGTGAGTCTCCGCCCATGACGTAGGTGACATCGTTGGCAGCAGGCCAGCGCGGAAGCCATCCTGACTGCTCAGCATCGTTGACCAGCGATTGCGCTTCGTAAGAGGCGCGATCTGGGTCGAGCAACGCGTGAAGCTGGATGACATCGCGATAGATGTCCCAGTCGGAGAAGTTGGCGTACTGTGCGCCATAGCAAATGCCTGCACAGGGAGTTCCTGGTAACAACCCGGCGTGGTGGACTTTGTCATCAAATCCTGTGTACTGGCCATTCTGATCGCTGAAGAGATTCGGCGAGAGCAGTGTGTGGTAGATGCCGGTGTAGAAGATGGTCCGCTGCTCCTGCGTCCCTCCCTGGACGTCGAAGCGGCTGAGCAGTTCTGACCACGTCTGTTGCGCATTAGCGCGGATGGCGTCAAAACCCCTCCCCAAGAACTCCTGGTCGAGGTTGAATTTGGCGCTCTTCGCGCTGACAAACGAGAGGGCGACCTTCATGGTTACTGTGCGCTGATCGCCGAAATCGAGCAGAGCCCCAGCGTGACGGGCGTTCTCTTCCCTGGCGCTAACATCGACGGTGTCGTCCTTCCACATCGTCGTGTGGATGGTGGGGTGGTCGAACTGCGCGGACATGTAGAGCGTGTAGCGCGTTCGACTACCGCAGAAGTTGCCAGCGCGGGCTTCGCCGGAGACCGCATCCGGCCCCTCGATGCGGATGGTGTAGCCGTCGTTGGCCCGGGCAGGATCGTTCGGCTTCTTATCCACGACGGTAGAATTCGCACTGCCTCCGGCATTGATAAGCAGGCGTGCCGGGACGCCTGTGGGAAAGGTAAAACGGGCGATGCCGGCCTGGTCCGTAACCGTCATCTCGACGCGGATGCCATTGGCCAAAGTTAGGGCGTAGTCGCCTGGGTGGGCGGACTCGTTGCTGTGATCGAAGGGCTGGGTGTAGAGTTCGCGATTCGCGTGTGGACTGACTGTCAATTCACCCGGCCAGGGAAGAACGGGAAAATCCCCGTAGACCGGGCAGCCCGCGCCGCTGATGTGGGTCAGCGAGAATCCGTAGATAAGCTTCTTGCCGTAGTCGTACCAGGCGTCGGGACCAGTGTCGGGCGACCACTGGATCATCCCGAAGGGCAGCGTGGCGCCGGGAAAAGTATTCCCACCGCCCGCTGTCCCGATGATTGGGTCGACGCTTTCGTAGGGGGACAGTTGCTGGGCGATCGCTGCGTGCAAACCCGCGACAACGCACAGGAAGGCGAAAACGCACAGCACACCCATCTGCCGACTTTGCAGACGAACTCGTAGCCGAAGAGAGCGAACAAGACAGAAAAACATTGCAGACGACGACATGCAGACTCGATTTCGCATCAGCGAATAAGCATATATCTCGGCGGGGCCGGACTGCAGGACGCAGCCCGGCTGGCAGCGGTATTCGTTCGACCATGCTCATGCGGCCCGCTTTACGCACTACCGCGGCCGGTTTACATCAGGTGCTGCACGGCATCCCAGACATACACGCCGATAATGCCCACGGTCAGCAGACAGGTAACGCCGGTGACGATCCGGATAAGTGGCTGGATCTTGTTTACCTTCACCAGAATTTCCTCCTGTTCTTTTTTCTGGTGATTGCCGGATTCGTCGAGGAAAATCTGGTCTTCCTCATAACGGGTGAGATTGGACCGGTAAACGAGCAGGACAAGAAGGAACGTGATGATCGCCGCCCAAACGATCCAGATTACGGGCATGTAGTTCATCAATGGGCTCATAAAGCGCCTCGGAGCTACGGAGTTCGCTTGTCAGGCAAGGCGCGCGCCGATGTGCGCCGGGGATGCGGCCGACTGCAACCCAGGCGACGGACCGGATTCCTCCCAGCCGTCGAAGCGGTTGAGCCGGCTCCAGGTGCCGGGCGGGTCCAGGAGGGCTCGGAGGGCATGAGGGGCCGTTCGGTGCAGGATAGTAGTCCTGTCGATGAACAGTTGCAAAGCAGTATTTTTCGATAATTCGTGACTCCTTGGCAACTCTCCGCGAATCATAGGATTCCATGCATATGGCGGAGGACGGAAAAGGCATGCGGCGGACAAGCGAGGGCAATTTTGTGATCCGGCTGGCGGCTACTGTGGGCCTTTGTGCTGCGCTGCTCTGGATGGCGTCCTGCGCGGGAAAATCGGATCGGCAAATTCAGCAGCAGGCGCAGCAGGCGACGGAGCGGGCCAAAGTCCAGGCCGACAAGGCGGCGGCGGAGGCGAAAATCGCCGCTGCCAACGCTACGCGGGAAGTAAACGATGTGGCCAGGGGAGTACGCGCGGGGCTCCACAACCGGAACGGGGCGGGCACGCTCAATGTGAACGCAGCCAGCCAGTCGGACCTGGAGACCTTGCCAGGGATTACCGCGAATGCAGCGCGCAGGATTGCGGCCAACCGTCCATACAGCACACCGTACGATCTTGTTCGGAAGCGGGTGGTGTCGCAAAGCGAATATGACCGCATCTCGGACGATGTGGTCGCGCACTAACGCGAGGCGCCGCGCGCGGGTCAGGTAGACTCAAAACCAAATGTCTGCCGGAATGAAGTGGATCTGCGTTTTCTGTGCCTCGGCCGTAGGTGCATCGCCCGCCTATCTGGATACTGCCGCAGAGTTGGGGCAGCGGATCGCTGAGCGTGGCTACGGTCTGCTGTATGGCGGCGCGATCGTGGGCGCCATGGGCGGGGTCGCCGACGGGGCTCTGTCTGCGGGCGGTCAGGTCGTTGGCGTAATTCCGGACATAATCAAAGATCGGGAGATCGAGCATCGCGGCCTTACAGAGTTGCACGTCGTGCGGACCATGCATGAGCGCAAGGCACTCCTTTCGAGCCGCGCGGATGCTTTCGTAGCGCTTCCAGGAGGATACGGAACGCTTGACGAGTTCATCGAGGTAGTGACATGGGCACAACTGCGAATTCACGCCAAGCCCTGCGTGCTCGTGAATATTAGGGGTTTTTACGACGGACTGCTGCGTTTTCTCGACCACACGGCCAGCGAGGGATTCATTCTGGCGGAGAACCGTGGCCTGGTACAGGCGGCGAGCGATCCGGAACATGCGTTGCGCATGGTCGAATGCGCGTGGGCCGTGCGGGCGGAGATTCCTCCACACGATGCGAGGCTGGACAAAGTTATCCCGTAGCTCCTGGCTCGGCCTTCGGCGAGGAGTTGAAATCGATCCGCTATTCCAGAAAATCCGCCAATCCTCTCTTCCAAAAAAAGAGCCGCCGCGAGTGTGAATCCCGCGGCGGCTAAGGTTCGCTTTGCTATTGCGTTGTGAACGTCGATACCACGCCCTGCGGATAGTACGGGTTGCCGGAGATGTCCGTCATGTACCAGTTTGGGCTCGCCGTCACGATGTCGTAGATCGTGGCGGCAGTCAGGGCCGCGCTGGGCGCCAGGGTGATGGTCTTGTAATCCGGCGAAACGGTGAAGGTGGCAGGCACCGCCGCCTGCGTGTTGTGATTACGCAGGTAGATGTGTCCTGAGTCGAACAGCACAGGATTCATCGCTTCTGTGAAGGTCACTGATATGGTGGCTCCGCTGTCCGCGACGCCGGTCGCGCCATTGACCGGCAAAACCGTCGACACGGTCGGATTCGTGAAATCGACACCCGTCCCTGTGGTAAATGTGGTCGTAATCGGCGTCATCGTATTGCCGTTGATATCACTCACGCCGGTGATGTCATAGATGTAGGTCGTATTCGGCAGCAGCGCGGACGGCAGTTGGACCGTGACCTCGGTGTCGCCGATGTTCTGGTAGAACGCAATGGGCAGCGCGCTGCCTCCCTGAGGAGTCAGCGTGATGCTGCCAAGGGTATCTCCGGACACCGGCTCATTGAAAAGAATCCCGAGGCTGGTTCCATTCCACGGACCGTCGTTGGTGTTGAGCGCTGTGTTCGTATAGCCATTCGGCGGATTCACCTGCACCACAGACGGTCCTGTCGAGTCAGGCCCGCTGCCCGTATAGAAGACATACGACCCGCCGTTGTTCTGGCCGTTGCCCGTCAAATCGATGGCACTGTTACATGTGTAGTTAAACTGCTGATTGGCAGCCAATGCCGACGTGGGCGTCATCGTCATCGCCATCATGTCGGTCGCGAAGGTGTATTTAACTGGCACCTGCGCGCTTGCAGCGTAGCTGTAGACGTAGGTTCCGGACGGCGTGATGCTGCTCGGATCCATCGGCTCGGTGTAGAGGCAGGTGAACGACGCGTTGGTGGCGACGCCCGTCTGCCCGTATGGGAAGTCAAAGCTCACGCTTGCCGGCGTAAAGTCGGGCAGCGCCGCCGTCGTGAAGGAGGCGTTCTCGGTCACAAATGTGTTGGCGGCGTAATCGATGAGGCCGCTGACCTTCACCTTCACCTGAGTCGAGGCCGGGAGCGGATTAACGGGATAGAAACTGGCGCCGACAACATCGCCGCTACTTGTGTTGTACGACCAGGTTCCGGGGACGGCTTTGCCTCCGGCTGTGATCTGGACGGTGGTCGAGTTGATGGAAGTCGCGTCGACCGGCTTCGAGAACTGGAGTCGGATAAACGCGTTGGTGCCAACATTCACCGATCCGTTTGGCGGCCCGACCGTGACGATGCCGGGCGCCAAATCAGTGCCAGCCATAGTGGAGAAGTAGGTCGCGTAGCAACTGCTGGCCGCAGCCACTCCGTTGGTTCCCTTCACCGAGGCATTACTGCACACGCCGTAGGTGGTAGATGCAGACAGTGTGGAAGTCGGAACCAGGCGAACGATATTCGCAGCCGGCATAGACGTCGTAACTGCGACGCCGCCGCCATTAAAGTACACATTGCCGCTAATGGTCGTCGGATCGATGGGAACGTTATATTCAACATCGATCTCGCCGTTGGTGGGCACCTTGCTGGAGTTGTAGTTCGGGCTCACCTGGATGACCTGCGGCTGCTCGGTTGCTGCGTTCACCGTAGGTACGGTATAGAAGTAGCCGCTCGTGCTGTTGACGACGTCGCCATACACGTCATACACGTTCGAGAAGAACCACTGCACTACTGAACCGGTTGGAAACGCGGTCGTGGGGGTATATTGCACCTCGTAGTCATCAGCGATAGCGTTCACGGTACCCGCCCAGACCTGGCCATTCACGGTGACGATGAGGTTGCCAGGCAGCGTGGACGGGTTCACTTGCCGGTTGATGTACAGAGTCAGCAGCGAATCCGTTGGCACCTGCGTTGCGTTTGCCCCTGGACTTACGTTATTGACAGATCCGTTGCCCGTCGCGGGATTGACGGCGGTGGTAAACGTGCTTACAAACGTAGAAGCAAGCATGTTGCCGGACATGTCGGCGAGTCCGCCGGCTGGCAGGACAATCGTGTAGGTGGTGCCGTTATAGAGCGCACCAACGTTGAATGTCAGAGTGCGATGATCCACAGACCAGCTGACATTGCCGGTGTCCTGCGGATCCTGACCAGCGAAGAGACCCGTATTTGCGCCCCCCGCGGTGCTTGGGTTCATTGACTTGCTGAAGGTCACCGAGACGCTCAGATCGTGGCGTACACCGGTTGCGCCGTTGGTTGGGCTCACGGATATCACGATCGGCGCGGTGGTATCCGGCGAACCGCCGCTGACCGTGAAGTTCATCAACTGCTGCTGCCAGCAGGCTCCCTGATAGAAAACGTCACCCAGAACGTCGGTAGGACCGCCGCACTCGCCCACCGTAATGTTAGCGCCGGCCGGGAAAGGAGACTGCGGGTCGAACGTCACGGTAGCGGTGCCGCCGACCGGATCGTTGGTTACCGCGTAGGTTCCGGCAATCCCCAGGTTGCTGTTCCAGGTATTCATCACCTCCAGCGTGCTGCTGTTCACCGTCAGCGGATCGAGCTGCTGATTAAAAGTGAGGATCAGTTGCTGGTTGGCCAAAACTCCCGTCGTTCCGTTGGGAATGTTGGTGCTGGTAAGCGACAGTCCGAGGACAGGCGCCGTGGTTCCCGTCGTGAAGGTGCTGCTATACGGGACCACGGGGTTACCGCTGGTATCCGTAAAGCCGCCGACCTTGACTGTGTAAACCGTGCTCGGGTCCAGATTGGCTGGAGTCGGGACGTTCTGCGCCGTGTATACGTCGTTGGCAAGGTAGCCGCCGCAAGTCTCGGTGGAGTTACCACTGCAGGTTGAGCTGCAGGCGTTTCCCGTTCCTGCGCTATTGAAGTTGCCACTCCCGCAGAAGCATTGGTTGCCATCCTGGGCGCCGGCATACGAGTACCCCCTGCTTCCGCAGGCCGCCACACAGGCCTCAACGGTCATGCCGCTGCTGTTAAAGCTGAAGCCATTCAGGACGCGATTGCCGGTGTCGTTGAAGCATCCCAGTAACGTTCCCGCCGGGGTCGGAGTAGACGTCGACGGAATAAAGGTGAACGTCTGACCGCCGCTGAGGTTCAGTAGGCCCGGGACCGGCGTACTGCCGTTGAGCACCCGCACCGAGTTCTGGTTCCAGCTGGTGACGTCGATCGGCGCGCTGACCACCGCGACAACCTGGGCATTCAGCGGTACTCCGGTGGAACTGGCCGCCGGGTTGACAGTTACAGTCGGTCCGGTCGTGAGGGAGCCAGTGCCTGTGTAGAAGTAGAGATCTGCCTGAGTGCCGGCGTTACCGTCCATGTCCTGATAATTGCAGCAGGCCTGGTAGTGGTAAAGCGTGTTGGGCAGCAGAGCGACCTGTGGCTCGAGTGTGACCTGGAGGCCGTCGACAGACTGCGTCACGGTCAGCGGGATCCATTGCCCCGTGTCGTTCAGATACATCCTGAAGGTATTGTTCGACACGGTTACGGGATTAAGCGGCTTGTCGAAGATCAACCTGGGAATGACATTCGTTCCCACCGTCCCGTAATTAGGCGGGTCGTAGTTACTGACGTACGGGTTCCCAAGGTCATAAGAAGCGCCGGTGGTAAAGCTATTGTTGACCGTGGCAACGAGGTTCCCCGCTGGATCCTTCACGCCGGCGACCGTCATGACATAATTTGTATTCGTCTGCAGCGGCACCAGCGGGAGGAGTTGCAGAACCGTGTTGCCGGCGCTCAGAACCGCCTGCGTGGGCACGGTCGATCCGCCCTGCGTGAGTTTGACGCCCACAATCGTCGTGGGATCGATCGGCGCTGAGAACTGGGCTTCGATGATTGCATTGGTTCCCAGTCCGGTCTTGCCGTCGATCGGGTTGAAGTTGACGACCGTCGGGCCGCTGGTGGCGGTGCTGAAGGTCCCGTAAATGTAGTACGCGATGCCCTGAACCTGGTTGCCCGCAAGATCAGTGCCATTGCTAACTGCAAAGTAATATTGGCGACCCGCGCTGAGCGGCGACGTAGGCACCAGGTAAGCGACGGACTGGTCGGAACTCCATGTGAGGGTGGCGGGCACGATGTTACCAAGAAGTTCGTCACGCAGGTAGAAGTTACTTGTTGCGCTGAAGGTGGTTACATCCATCGACTCGCTGAACTGTACGGTGATGGACGAGTTGATGGGAATGCTCTCATTCGAGGACACGCTCGCCCAAACAACGGATGGAGGCGTGAAGTCGGGCCCTGGCCCGGTCTGGAAGGAGGTCGAATGGGAAACCGAGTGTCCTTCCATATCGAGGATTCCGGATATAGTCATCGTGAATGTCGAGCTGGCCGGCAACGGTGCATTGGGCACAAATTCCACGCGTGTATCGCCGGAATTGAACCAGAAGCTACCCGCGAGCGGAGTGCCACCCTTCGTCACCTTGAAGGTTGTACTCGCGACCGAAACCGGATCGATCGGCTTGCTGAAAATTACGCCCGGAGCGTCATTCACGCCCACGTTTGTGGCGCCGCCATACGGAACGGCATTCGTGACCGTAGGCACGGTGGTGTCGTCGGTCGCGCTCGTGTAGACGTACCAGCTATTCGCCACCGCCGGGACGCTCGTCGAACTGTGCAGGCCGGTCGTGACATAGACCAGGATGGTCTGGCTCGCGCTCAGATCGCTGGTCGGCACAATGCGGATGACATTAGATTCCGGCATGGAGTAGGTCGCCGGGACAGTCAGACCGGTGCCGTAGTCATGCAGGTAGACGGTGGTGCTGTTAACGGTCGTTGAATCCAGAGGCGTATTGAACTGGATGTCAACCAGGCTGTCGGGCGCACTGGTGGTGTACGGCGACGGCGACGTGACCTGGACTGCCGGGACCAGCGAGCCGGTTGGATTGGCAATGTAGAAGTATCCCGACGCTCCATTGATGGGAGTCTCATACGTCGAGTCGAGCATGCTGGTGTTGGTCCACCACTGGATGAGCGCACCCGGTGTAAATGCGGAGCTGGGCGTGAACTCGAGAGTGTATCCGTTGTCCAGCACCTGCACAGTGCCGCCGAGCAGTGCGTTGTTTTGTGCAACCTGGATGCCGCCGTTGGCGGTCGAAGCATCGATTGGCAGATTCGAGAACAGGATTAAAGGTTCGCTGGCGGAGATTCCGCTCGCCCCATCGCCCGGCCTCGACGTGATGAATGACCCGTTTGTATTCGCGTCGTAATAGCTGGTCGTAAAGGAACTTGTGAAATTAGTAAGAGGATCGCCGGCCCAGTCGGAGATATTGCTGTTCAGCTCCGCGGTCATGACCGAGCTGCCGGGCAGCGTCCCGCAATTGAAGGACAATGTCGTGTCGTCCTGCGAGCGGCTGTAGCCGGTGCACCATGGGCTCTGCGAGTCGCCCTGGAAGAGAGCGAAGTCGCTGAGGGCGTTGTTCTGGTTGATGGAGCCTGGATTGTAAGAGCGGTTGAAGGTGGCGACCACACTTGAGTTCAGACCGACTCCGGTGGCATTGTTCGCGGGCGAGAAGGCCGTCACCTGGAACGGCGTCGAATCCGGGGTCGTCGTGGCGCCGGTCGTGAAGGAGAATAGCTGCGTATAGCATCCACCGGCCGAATCCCCGGCCGTATCCAGCGGACCATTGCAGGTGCCCACGTAGATCTGTGTGTCGATCGGCAGCGGGCTGTCCGGAGTAAAGACGACCTGATTTCCAGCGACAACATATTGGCCGCCGATTTCCTGGTTGCTGTTGTAGCCGACCATGACCGGCAGCGTCGTGCTGTTGACCGTCAGAGGATCGACCGGGTTATTGAAGCTGATGGTGATGGTGCTGTTGGTACTGACGTTGGTCGCGCCATTCGCCGGGATGCTGCTCGAGACAGTCAATCCGCCCGTGAGGCCGGCGCCGCAGCTCTCGATGACTGCCTGCAGGCGAAATGCCTCATAGCTGTTGTCCGTTTGGCCCCATCCAAGCGCCAGCGTGTTGGCGCCGGAGACGAGGTAGGTCGAGATCGGGATATTCAGCGCCGCAAGGCTTCCGATGGCGCTGATGTTGCCCGTAATGGAGACGCCATTGAGGCCGAGTTCGCCATTGTCGTCGATGCCCACCTGGCCCACGAGGCACAGGTTTGCGGGGACGCTGCCCGGAATGTTGAACGTCGTCGAATAGACGCCCATGGTGTTGCCGGTGGCGCTGTTGGGATTAATCGTGAGCCAGTTCGAGATTGGCTCGTTGGGCACCCATCCGCCGTACCAACCTGTATCGCCAGGGCCAACTGTCTGGAGGGGCGCGGCCGTTCCCGAGGCCGAAAACACATAGTACGGAGACGTGGGCAGGCTGGAAACCGGTACGTAGGTCCAGTTTGCATCGTTGGTGTTGTTTGTGGTGATCAGCTGGCCTGAGGCGTTCAGACCTGTTGAGAGCACGATCGGCGCAACCGAATTGGAAGTGGTAAAGCCACTGGTAAATGTAGTTCCAACGTTTCCAATGAGGTCGGTGTAGCCGCTGACGTCGACGGTATAGGAAGTGTTGCCCTGCAAGCCATCTGTCGGCGCAAACGTGAGAGTGACGAGGTCGCTGGAAAGCGTTGCGATTCCATTGATCGCCGAGCCGCCGGAGGGCGTCACGGTGATCACATTTGTGTTTGCGGGATTAATTGCTCCGCTGAAGCGGACCACCACCTGGGCATTCAGCGGAATACCGGTGCTGGCATTCGCCGGAGAGACCAGAGCGACCGTCGGAGCGGACGTGTCGATACCTGTGCCGGTCGTAAAGTAATCGTCGAGGCCATTCAGGTAGACCCCGTCGGCATCGTAGTTGCCCCATGCCTGATGGAAGTGATACGCCGTGTTGGGCAGTAACGGATATTGCGGCGTGAAGGTCGCACTCAGACCGTTCGGGGCCACGTTGACCGTTCCCTGAATGTATTTGCCGCTGTCGTTGTTGTAGAGAAGCAGCGTGCCTGTGTTGATATCGATGGGATCGATCTGCTTCGAGTAAGTCACCTGCGGAATGATGTTCGTCCCAACGTTCGTCTGATTCTGCTGCAGATTGGTGCTGGTGGAATTCTGCGTGGTATCCGGCCCGCTTCCGGTCTTGAAGTTGAATGTACCGGGGGCCAGGGCGTTGCCGGCGGTATCCGCCAGCGGCGAACCATAGCTCACCTTGTACGTCGAGCTTGTCGCGAGCGGAGCGCTCGGAGTGAAGGTAACAACCGTTCCCGGTCCCCAGCAGCAGGTCGGGCTGCTGTTCCAGCTAAAGGTGCCAGCCACCGGAGTGCCACCCTTGCTGACCACGAAGCCGGACTGGGTCGATTGATCCATGTCCGCGCTGAACTCAAGCTGTACTGCCACGTTTGTACCCACGGTGCTGCCAGCAGGAGGATTAGCTGAGACAACGGCCGGAGCGCTCGTATTGGCCGCAGCTGTTGTGTAGAGGTAGGTGGAGTAGCCAGGGAACGTGTTGCCGGTCGCGTCCTTAATGGAGTTGTTCAGGTTGATGTAGTAGGTGGAGTTCACAGCCAGCAGCGAGGACGGCGTGAAGGTCATTACACGGCCGGTCGCGTCTACGTTTACCGCGCCTGGGACGAGAGTGTAGCCCTCGTTCGGGTTGGTCGTAATGTAGAGCAGGACTGAAGTGGTGGTGATCGTCGTCCGGTCCATCGGCTGGCTGAAGACGGCGATGATGTTGGAATTAAGCGGCATACCGCCGGCGTTCGCGCCAGGGCTCAGCGATATGACAGACGGCGGAGGTATGGTGGCCGCCTGAATGGTGAAGCCACCTGGAACTGTCTCCACCTCAGCGCCGGTTGTGGTTGCGACATCGACCGGACCGACGGTGGAAGCGGACGGGATATTAATGGCCGCCGTCAGGCTGGTGGCGCTATTGACGGTCGTGGACGTGACGGTTATGCCGCCGCCAAACGAGGCAGCAGTCGTGCCGTTGACCCAGTTCGTGTACTGACCGTAGATGTTCACGGACAGTGACTGACTCGGGTTGCCAAAGTTCGGATTGATCTGTGTGATGACCGGCGTGCCGGGCGTGACGCTGAATCCGTTGCTGAGCGTAACGACCTGGCTGTTGGTTGTGACGCTGATGTCGCGGCTTCCGACCGAGGCATTGCTCGCCACACTCACGCTGGCTGTCAGCTGCGTAGCGCTAGTGACGGTGATCGCAGTTACGTTGATACCGGAGCCGAAGCTGACTGTCGTGACTCCCTGCTGGAAGTCGGTGAACGCGCCGTCGATGACAACATTGGCGGTCCCCCCGGCCTGAGCCGTTCCAGGCGTCGCGGAATTCAGAACCGGCACGCCGGCCAGAACGCTGAATCCGCCCGTAATCGTGGCTACCTCGGCGTTCGTCGAAACCGTGACAGTGCGCGAGCCAATGGCCGCCGTTTGACTGATGGTGATGTTGGCGACTCCAGACGTGAGGCTGGAGACAGTGAACGAGTGGACGGTGATTCCGGCGCCAAAGCTGGCCACGCTGGTGCCGTTGACCCAATTGGTGAACTGGCCGGTCAGCGTCACGTTAAACGTAGTGCCCTGCGTGCCGGTGGGCGGGTTTACATGGGAAATAGAAGCGCTGCCCTCAGTGACGGTGAAACCGCCAAGGATCGTTGCCGCTTCGCCGCTCGTGGTCAGCGTCGCGTTATAGACGCCGGGCGTTGTGGAATTGGGAATAGTAATGTTCACCTTCGCGTGCAGCGCATCCGTGACGGTGACGCCCGTTACCTGGATGCCGCCGCCGAAGGATGCCGTAGTGACACCGCTGGTGAAGTTCGTCTGGCTGCCGGTAACGAGGACGGTGAGCGAATTACCGTCGCCGCCGCTGGCCGGGCTGAGGCTGGCAATTGCCGCTGGTCCCGCCGTCACCTGGAACATGCTCGGACTGGAGACGACCTGCGTGCCGGTGGTGACCGTAACGGTCCGGTCACCGAGCGTTGTGGTCGGCTGCACAGTGACGTTGGCCTGGAGCTGCGTGGCACTGATGGCGTTGACCGTGTTCACGGCGACGCCGCTTCCGAAGTTGGCTGTTGTGGTTGGGCCGAAGCTGGTGTTCAGGGCCGTAATGGTCACTGTCGTGGTCTGCCCCTGCATGGCGCTCGATGCGCCGATATAGAGCATTTCCGGCTGGGTTTGCGTGATCTGGAACGCAGCGGTCTTGGAGGCAACTTCACCCTGCGTCGTCATGGTCACGTTCACCAGACCCGCGGGAGCATATTGTGAGACAGTGATGTTCGCCGTGGCCGTCGTGGGACTGGTTATGGCGAAGCTGTTGAGCGTGACATCCGGGAACGTGAGCACAGTAACGCCCTGCTGCCAGTTGGTGTTGATCCCATTAATGGCGACGTTATATGTTTGGCCCTGGCCGCCGGTGGACGGAGTGACACTGTTCACCACCGCGGGACCTGGGGCTACATACACTGCGTTCCCCATGGTCAGAGTCTGGGTCCCTGTGCTGATGGTCAGATTGCGATAGCCAACCGGCGTCGTGGCGGAAACTGCCGCGGAGACCGTCATCGACGTGTCGCTGGTAACGCTCACGTTGTTCACTGCAATGCCCGCTCCATAGCCGACAGTGGGCGGGGTGGTCAGCCACGTCGTCGCCTGGCTGAGAATGGTGAAGGTCGCGGCACCTTGCTGCTCGACGGAACCCGGGCCGGAGGAAAGGAGTTCAGGGGTACCCGCAGTGATGACAAATGCCTGGTACAGGTTCGCGATTTCGCCGCTGGTTTGCGCACTCGCGCTGGTGGTGCCTTCCGAAGCGTAAGCCGGAATGCTCAGGACCAGCGTCGCATCCGTATTGTCAGTTACGTTCGCGCTGGCAACCACGATGCCGGCGCCGAACCGGAACACGGTCGAGCCGTCCCAGTGAGTGTTTTGGCCGACGACTGCAACGGTGACGTTGTTGGCTCCCTGCGCGGCGGTGTTGGGCGTAACGCTGAGAATCAGCGCGAGGCTCGGCGTAACGCTGAAGCCGGCGCCGCCGACGACCTGCTGCGACGGTGCTGCATCCGGCGTGGTGGCCGTGACGGCGTATCCGCCGGTCGGCGTTTCCTGGCCGATGCTGATGTTCACCGCAGCAATTCCGGGACCAAGGATCTGGGAGCCGTTGACGGTGATACCCGGCCCAAAGCTGAACGTGGTTGTGTTGTCGAAGGCGGTGAACTGGCCGAGGACATTGACGGTGATGTTCTGCGCGCCCTGCATGCCCGAGCCTGGATCGACGATGCTCAGTCTGGGCTGTGCGACGACCACTGTGAACTGCCCGAGATCTACTTCCGTGCCATAGCTCTGAGTGTTCTGCGTTGTAAACGTCAGAGTGCTGGTGGAAGCCGTGGCGCCTGGGCTGACACTGATATTGGCTGTGGCCGTAGTTGGACTGGTGATCTGGAAGCTGTTGACCGTGATGTCGCTGTTCCAGCCGGTCAGCACAGTACCGATGCTCGGATCCGGGCTTGGATTCCACTCGGTATTCGCCCCGACGAAGTTAATGGACAGCGTCTGGCCCGGAATGCCCGTGGTCGGGGATTCATACCAGATATACGGAGTTGGCGGTGGAGGCGGTGCCTCAACCAGGAAGTTCCCGGTGAGACCCTGCGTTCCAGTCTGTACGACGACCGTGCGGTAGCCGATTTGAGCGTCTGCATCGACGTTGATGACGGCGCTAATGTGTGTCGCGTCATCGACCGTGTAGCTGGTAACTAGGACGCCGGGACCGAAGTTGACAGTCGTCGTGCCCTGAGTCCAGTTGGTGTAGAGACCGTTGATGGTGACTTCGAGCTGGCTCGTACCCGGCTGCGCCGCGTTCGGGCTCAGATAGGTAACGACGGGCACCCCGCCTGTCACGACGAAGGCTCCGCTGTCGGTGAGCGACTCACCCGCCGTCACCATATAGATCGAGCGAGTGCCTGGGTTGGCCGTCGGCGAGATGCTCATGTCGACGGTGGCGCTGGTGGGGCTGTTGACCACCACATCGTTGACGGTGATGTCGGAGCCGCCGCCGGCGATGTAGAACTGGGTGAAGTTCTGCGCCCAGTGCGTGGCCGAGCCGGTGATATTGACAACGACTTCCTGGCCTTCGTTGCCGGTATTCGGCGCGACGTTGCTGATGATCGCCGGACCCTGGATGATACTGAACACGTTGGCGTTGACGATCTCCGTTCCGGTTCCGGTCGTCTGGCCGGGTGTGCAGCCGGCGTACTGAACGTTCAGGTACGTCACCGGCGGCTGGTCGGAGCACGGAACTCCAGGCGAGGCTACGGTGACGTTGTTTGTTCCAACGTAAGCCAGCGGGCTGATCGAGATATTGGCGTCCACCTCCGTCGCGCTTACGAAGGAGATGCTGTTCACGACAATGCCAGGACCAAAGGTCGCTGTACTGTTGGCATTGAAGTGAGAGTACTGGCCGATCAGCTGGACTGTCAGATTCTGTAAGCCCTGTTCAGCCTGGTTCGGAATCGCCTCGTTGAGCGTGGCTACCCCGGGGCTGACACTGAATGCAAACTGCTGCGAAGCGACCTGTCCATAGGTGGTCGCAGTCACCGTCTTGAACCCAGTCGGGGAACTCGTCGAGATCGCGATGGGAACGCTGAGGCTGGTGGGACTGTTCACCGTCACGGTGCCGACCTGAATATTCGAGTCGCCAAAGCTGACCGTGGTGACGCCGTTGATGAAGTTCGTGGCCGATCCCGTAATGTTGACCGTTTCTGTCGATCCCTGAACGCCGGCCGCCGGAGAAACAGCGGTCACTTCTTCGGCTCCCTGGGAGACGCAGAAGTTATCGAGAATGGGCGCGGTCGATACCTGCTCGCTCCCAGTCGTGATGGTCAGCACGTGTCCGCACGGAGATGCGGTGTCCACATACGCGAGTGGACTAACGGTGATATTGAGAACTGCCGTTTCCGAATCGACAACGGTGACGGAATTCACCGCAATGTCCTGATTGAAGGCAGCCGTCGTGGTGCTGTTCCAGTTGGTGAACCGGCCGAGGACGGAAAGGTTCAGCGTCGCTCCCTGCTGGGCTCCGCCGGGCGAGATGGCGAGCAATTTGGGCGACCCTTCCTCGATATCAATGGCCTGCTGGAGGCTGGCTGTTTCGCCGTCTGTATAAGCAGTGGCCGTCGCGAATCCAACCGGGGCAGACGACAACACCGTAATTTGCGCGGTCGCCGTCGTCGGGCTGGTAATGGCAAGCGAATCGGTTGAAACGCCAGGCCCGAAGCTGAGAGTCGTTTCGCCCTCCAGCCAGTGTGTGCCGACGCCCGTGATGTTGAGGGTCACCGTTTGCAACTGCGAGACGACCGGGACTGTGCTGCTGCCTCCGCCTCCGCAGTAGGCGATGAAGTCGCCGACGCACTGCACGTTGGGTGCAACGGTGATGATGTAAGCCGCGCTCGGAGTAACGCTGAATCCGGTTCCGCTGTCGATTTCCGAACCGGTGATCATGATGACGCTGTTACCGCCCACCGGAGCGGTTGGCGAGGCCGAGATAGTCGCAGTGGCCGTTGTCGGGCTGGTGATCTCCAGATTGGCGACCGTAACGCCAGCGCCGAGAATCAGTTCTGAGGTGCCCTGGGCCCAGTTTGTCAGTGATCCGGTGATCGTCACATTCACCGTCGATCCCTGCTGGGTGCTGTCCGGCGAGACGCCAAGGATGGTCGGAGTGGCGGGCGCATCGACGGCGAAACCACCCAGCACCTGCTCATCTCCGGTGTTGACGTAGATCGTCTGGAATCCAGGCGGCGAAGCGGTCGTCACGCCGCTGTAGAGGTAGCTGGTGGTAATGTTCGCGGTCAACTGCGTCGGGCTGGTGACAGTCACTTTGTTGACTGTGATCTGCGGGCCTCCGAAGATCACCTGCGTGGTCCCCTGCGCGAAGTGCGTATTCAGTCCGGTAATGCCCACGTCGAGTGTCGTCAACTGCCGTGCGTTGGATGGCGAAACGTAAATGATGCCGACAGGCGTGCTGGTGACGTTGAAGTAGGTTGTGACGATCTCGCCGCCGGTTGTAAACGTGACCAACCTTGGACCTGTTGCAGCGCCGGCTGCAATCGTAATCGTGCCGGTGGCGCCAAGATTGCTGGTGACCGTGAAGTTGGAGAGTGTCACGCCCTGACCCGCGATAACGGGCAGCGTTACGCCCTGCACAAAGTGCGTGAACTGCCCGGTGAAGCTGACATTGAAGACGCTCGTGCCGCTCATCGGCACGAGGCCGTTGGCGGGACTCATAGTCAGCGTCGGCGTATTGGCGTAAACCGAGATGGTGGCGTTGACGATCTGGCCACCGGTAGCCAGGTAGAAGGTGTAGTTGCCCGGGGGCGTGCTCATAGGGACAGCAATGGCCAGCGCCGCGCTGGTCGCATTGTTGATGGTGATCTTGTCGACGCCGGGCACGGGAACGCCGGCCGGATAGAAGGCCGACATCGTCGTACCCTGGACCCAGTTCGTATTCAGCCCTGTCACATTGAGAGTGACCTGCGCGCCCTGCGCGACGCTGTTCGGGACAACGCTCGTAATCTCCGCACCGGACGGAGTGACGGTAAAGGTAAACGGGAACAGAGTTGCCGATCCCGCCGCGCCGCAAATCAGGTTGGCCGTGATGCTGCCAACGCTCGCATCCTGCGCCACGGTGATCGGGATGGAGACCTGGTTGGGGTTCACGATATTGACAGTTGGCGATGAGATTTCGCCGGTGAAGTCGGCAGAGATGACGCCGCCGGGGCACGCAGAGAAATTGGTGAACGCGTTGCCAGTAATGACTACCGTCGCCGGCTGTCCCTGCGGTGCGGAACTCGGAACAACCGAGACGAGAGCCGGCGTGGCGCCGACCACCGTGAAGGAGTTTGCGAGAGACGCAATTTCGCCGCCCGTCGCGACGGTGACGCTGTTGACGCCGATGGGTGCGTTGGCCGGCACGATCACCTGGGCTGTGGCGGTGGTGGGGCTGGTGACCAGCACGTCACCCACGACCACGCCGCCAGATACCGACGCGACCGTCGCGTTCTGCAGGAAGTGCGTGCCGGTGGCGGTGAGGTAGATGGGACCGGTGAAGCTCTGACCCACGGAGACAGGAGTCACCGGGGTAGCAGTCGTGCTGACGCTGACCAGAGCAGCACTATTCGGCGCGATTTGGAAGATCGGATTGTTCTGAGGACTCAGGATGGACGCAGCGAATTCGGCGCCCGTGACCATGGTGATGGTGCGGTAGCCAGTCGGAGTGGTGTTGCTGATCGTAATCAGCGCCGTCGCCGTCGTCGGACTGTTGATGGTGAGATCGTCGACGGTGACACCGTCTCCAAAGTTCGCAAAAGTCGTTCCCTGAACGAAGTTTGTGCCGGTGGCGACGAGATCGACACTCAGAGTCTGGCCTTGCGCGCCGAAGGCCGGTGTCACGCTGGTGATCTCATGCGCGTTGGTCGGATCGGCAATGATGAAAGCTGAGAGCAGTTTGGATGTTTCGCTGCCGCCGCCGGACAACGGCGTCACGACCTTGATATCCCGGGCGCCAAAGACCACGCCCGAACCGCCTGCCAAAGTCAGGCTCGCGTTGATTTGGTTTGCAGAAACAGCGGCGATGCTGTTGACAGTGATGTCGCTGGCGATGCTGCTGCTGTCGGTGTCGGTGAACGTGACGACAGACGAGGAGCTGAAGTGCGTCCAGCCATTGCCGGTGATCACAATATTCACGTTCGTACCGGCCGCTCCGGCGCCAGGCGACACGACGGACACGGCTGCCGCTGGATTGGTCGCCGTTGCGGAGCCAGCCAGCGAAACGCCAAGTGCCGAGCCACCCGGAGCTGCGCTGGAAATGGTGAGGTTCCCAGTGCGCAAAGTCGGCGTGGTGCTGCTGGGCGAGAAGTGGACTGCGATGGTGCAGGTCGACTGCGCCGCGATAATGCCGCTTCCGCAACTGCTGCTGGCGGCATAGTCGCCAGTCGTCGCGAGCGTAAACGACTCGGCCTGGGATTCGTGATTCGTCAGGGTGATAACTTTCGCCGAACTCGTGGTTCCCAGAAGCTGCGCGCTAAAATTCAACGCTCCGGGCGCAACCGTGAGAGGATTCGTTCCCGTCCCGGAAAGGTTCACCACCTGGGGGCTGGTGGGTGCAGAGTCCGAGATCAACAACTGGCCGCCGCGCGTGCCACCGATCGTCGGGGCGAAACTCAGCGTCACTCTGCAGGATTGGTTCCCCGCCAAAGGAGTGGGAGCGATCGGGCAGGTCGACGATGTCTGCTGGAAATCGCCATTCACCTGGAACCCGCTGAAGGTCACGGATCCAACCGGATTCACATTCCTGATCATCACGGTCTGGTACGCACTCGTGGTTCCTACCGGTGCGGTAAAGCTGGTGATCGAAGTTGGCGTGACGTATAGCGGAGCATTCCCCTGGCCGAACAGAACAACGCTCTGCGGGCTGCCCACCGCGTCGTCCATTACCTGGATCTGGGCCGTCCGGGTCCCCGTGGCGCTGGGCGTAAAGGTTACGGACAGGTTGCAGGTGGCTCCGGGGGCGACGATACTCCCGCACCCGCTGGTCACGGAAAAGTCCGAGCTGTTCGTTCCCGAGATGGGCATGGAACTGATATGCAGCGGAGCCGCCTGGGCATTCGTCAGCGTTACGGTCTTCTGCAGGTTCGCTCCCAGGTACTGCGAGCCGAACGACAGAGTGCCGGGCGACATCACTACGGGATTGACACTGGTCGCGCTCATCAGCAGCGACTGCGGACTCAATCCCTGCATCGCAACGGAGATGCTGCCTGAGTTTGCGCCAAGGGTAGGAGCCGTCAACCGCACCGCGATCACACAACTTGCTCCCGCAGGCACGATGGCAGGCGACATCGGGCACGTGGAGCTGCTGTCCAGCGCGTATCCGCCTGTAAATCCCGAGATGGAATTGATCGACAGCGCACCCGTTTGGTTATTCGTCAGGGTTACGTTCTCAACTTTCGCGACATTGACAACGACGGTGCCGAAGTTGAGCCAGGCGGGCGTGAATTTCACGGGGACCTGCCCGCTGCCGGACAGGCTCACAAGCTGAGGCGCATTCGTCCCATCGTCATAAATGGTGATGGACGCCGGAGCGACTGTTCCCACGATTGTGGGCGTCAGAGTCACGCTGATCGTGCAGCTGCTGCCTGAAGCCAAAGGAGTGCCCGCGATGCAGGTGGTCGTGCCCGGCACAACCGCGTAGGGCGCCGGTACGACTATGGAGCTGAAGTTGACGGCCACGGTCTCGAAGTTCGTGACAGTAACGTTCTGCGGCGCGCTCGTTTGACCCACAACCGTGTTGTAGAACCCCAGATTCGCCGGAGCTGCGATCACGGAGGCAACTCCCCATCCATGCAGGCCGACAAACTGAGGACTGTTGGAAGCGGAATCATTGACCGTAATCTGCCCTGGCGCTGCGCCTCCAATCGTCGGCTGGAAAACCAGACCGATGACGCAGGAGGCTCCCGCCGCCAGCGTGCCGCCGCTCACCGGACACGTGGTGACGCTGGGTGAACCGGGGCTAAGAGCAAAGGGACCCCCCAATAAAACAGAATTCAGGCTCAGCGGAGTAGGCTGATTGTTTGTCAGAATTACCGTCTTCACGGCGCTGCTGGTATTCACCGGAACCGCGCCGAAATGGACCAGCGATGGGCCCAGCGTGACGGGATCGACCGCCGTTGCCTGCATATTGACAACCGGCGGATTCACGTTCTGAGTGTCGGTAATCGTCAACGTTCCGGTTGATGTTCCGGCGACGCCGGGATGAACCGTTAGCCCGATGGTGCAGCTCGCGCCTGCCGCCAAGGTTCCGCCGGCCGGGCAAGTCGTCGAGGGATCGACGGCAAACCCGGAGCCGGCAACCGCAATCGAGAGGCTCGTCAGGCTGGCAGTTGTCTGATTGTTGCTAAGCGTGACGGTCTTGATGGAACTGGTGGCTCCGACGGAAGCGCCGTTGAAAAAGACGACTGACGGGGACACGCTTGCCCCGATGAGTCCCCATCCGGACAGGCTCACGGGTATCGGCGTCGCGCTTTGACTGGTAGTCACCGAGAAGGTTGCCGCTTGCGAGCCGGCACTTGCGGGAGTGAAGGTTACCGAGATCGTGCAACTCTTCGTTGCTCCCAAAGCAGCGGGCAGGCTTCCACAGGTCGTTCCGGAGACGGCAAATCCGTTGCCTGGATTGCTGATGGCGGTGATATTGACGGAGGAAGTCCCGTTGTTGGTTACGGTCACCATGCGCGCCACGCCAGCCACGTTGACGGTCTGCGTTCCAAACGAGACCGCCGATGGCGAGACTCCCACGGGGGCAAGGCCCGTACCGGTCAGGTCGACGCTCACAGGAGTGGGATCGGTACCGTCCGTAATGGAAAGCGCGCCCATGCGCGATCCGCTCAGAGAAGGCGTGAACGTGACAAAAACGTTGCAGCTGGCGGAGGCCCCAAGCGACGACGGACAGGCGTTATTGCTGACCATGAAGTCGCCGGTTGCTGTGACTGGGCCCACGCTGATGGCCGATGTTGCGCTGTTGTTGGTCAGGGACACTGACTGCGCGGCAGTGGTTGTCCCATCGAGGACCGATCCAAAGCTGAGGGTGCCCGGGGTGACGGTCGTTCCGCCGCCGGTGGTGGCCGTTCCGGAAAGCCCGACGGTCGCGAAATTGCCGGCGCCGTAGCTGATGGTCAGAGCTCCGGTCGCATATCCGGTCTCGACCGGGGCAAAATCAATGGAAACCGAGCAGCTGATGTTCGGTGCAAGGGTGGCTGGCGCCAGCGGACAGTCCGTCGCCGTGACCTGGAAAGGCCCCGAGGGCGCGGCGCTGTTGATCGTGAGGGCCGTAGCTTCATTGTTCGTGAACGTCGCAACCGAGACCGCCGATGTTGCGTTAACCGCCGTGGTCGGAAAGCTGATGCTCGTCGGGTTGACAACCTGCGCAGCCGCAGCAGCGGGCCAGACAAGGTAGAGAAGCGCCGCCAGCGCCATCGTAACTTTTCCGCGCATAGGGCTCAGGTACTGCAATCCGCGATCGAACATTGACATTCCTCCAGGGGTCCTGCAAGCGCCTGCGGCCTGGTTGCGGCGCTGCATTTTCAAATCATTGGTGAGTCCGGCGCGAGGCCGGTCAAATGCGAGACGATGCTTCTGGCTGTCCACGCAGCAGGCACGTGGTATGCGCACGCCGCGAAGCCACTTCTGGGCACACTGAAGGCATGCGACGCCTGCTGTCGCTCCGACGCCGGTGCGCGGTGAGGAAAACTCGGGTGTAGTCACCTTCAGTGAGTGGGCCAGCCGCGTCTCCCAATCCGACAAAAATATGTCGAGAATGTTCAGAACAGGAGCGGGGGCAGGAGGGTTCTGATCGGAAGGCGATTCTACGTAGCGTGTTCGGGTGAAAGCAAGCATAACTTTCGTGATTTTTGTTACCTCACTCGCCAGGTACCAATCAAACGGAGTTGGTGACGCCCAACCGAACTACCCGGCGTCGATCGGCGAAGTTCCGAGGAGTCGCCCGGATGATCGCGAGTCGAGGAGGAGAGGGCGGACACTCCCCGGCCGTCGCGGGGCAGGCGGGCGCGCGAGCGGTCAATAGGCAACTCTGGGCGGAGGAACGCAACTGGGGAACGAGGCATACAGGAGAATTCGCTGGACCTGCGGTCGGCGCGTACCAGGCATTTGGTCGCGTAGACTCCTGCAGAAACTAAGAGTCCGGACTGCGCAGGTCAATGGACAGCGCCTGATTTCTCACTGAACTCTGCCTGAACTACCAACTGGCTGATTGCGCTGCGTTTATGCATAACTTGTTCACTTGTTCAGACAGAAACTGTGCTATGGTGATGCCACGCGAGGGTTGAGACTTTTGCGTTCTTTTGCCGGACTCCGCCTGGCTTGCATCGTGTGATGGCGACCACACCCATCCATATCGGGTACCGAATCGGACCCTTCGTTCTGGACCTGCGCTCCGGCGAGTTGACGAAGAATGGCCGCCGCATCCGCCTGCAGGAAAAGCCACGCAGCTTGCTGGTCGCGTTCGCCGAACGCCCCGGGGAAGTGATCAACCGGACAGAACTTCACGAGCGGCTGTGGCCCGATGACACATTCGTTGATTTCGAAGACGGCCTCAATACCGCCATGCGCAAGCTGCGGGAAGCTCTGGACGATGACCCGCAAGTGCCACAGTACATTGAGACGGTGCGGGGCCGTGGATACCGGTTCGTGGCCACTGTGGAGACCGTATCGGGAATGGAGGATAACCGTCAGGGACCGCAGGGGGTTTCAGGGGAGCCGACCATCCTGATCGACACCTCGGAGCATTTCCACCCGGTGTCGAGTGCGGCGGTCGCGACTCGCTCCCGGAACTTCGACTGGAAAGTCATATCCGCAACTGTGCTCGCCTGCGCAGTCCTGGCGACCGCTATCGTATTGGGGACGCGATGGAGAAAGGCTCATGGCCCCGTAATCTCGGTGGCCGTTCTTCCCTTTTCCAACATGACGGGCGATCCTTCCCGCGACTACATCGTCAACGGGATCACCGAAGAGTTGATTGCGCGGCTTGGTCAGCTGCGGGGTAACCGCCTCCGGGTCATCGCGCCGACATCGGCGCTCACCTACGTAAATACGACCAAGTCAGCGAAACAAATTGGCCAGGAATTGCGAGTGCAATATCTGATCGAGGGCAGTCTGCAGCAGCAGGGCGCGGATGTTCGGGTAGCTGTCAATCTGGTCCGAGTCAACGACCAGTCGCGGCTGTGGGCGAATACTTACGATGGCGACCTGAGTGATCTGTTCGAATTTGAGACGACTGTCGCGGATTCTGTCGGACATGCGTTGTCCCTGAGCGTGCCGTCGATGCCCCCGATCGAATACCGTCCGGGCAAATTTGAGGCGCACGATGCGTATCTAAAGGGCCTCTATTTCGCCTCGCAGCGATCCAAGTCGGGATTCGAGCAGGCCATCGAGAACTTCAGCGACGCAGTAGCGATCGATCCGAAATATGCGGCGGCGTACGCTCAGCTCGCTTCCGCCTACGGCTTGATGGGGCAGTACACGTGGATGAATCCAAAGACGGCGAGCAGCCAGTCGTGGGCAGCTGCCGAGCAGGCACTGTCGCTGGACCCCGCGCAGGCACAGGCACACGCGGCACTCGGCTTCTCGATGTGGTACTACGACTGGGATGCACGCGACGCCGAGGCGGAATTTCGCAAAGCGATTGTGCTGGACCCGTCCAACGTCGATGCCCATCATCATTATGAGCAGTTACTGATGACCGCGGGGCGCTTTCAGGAGGCGGAAGCCCAGATGCACGACGCCCTGGAAGTAGACCCCCGCTCGCCCATTCTCCGCACCAACCTCGGGTGGCTCTATTACTACGAAAATCGATTCCCTGAGGCCATCCAGCAATTGCAGTCCGTGATCGCGGAAGATCCAGCCTTCCTGAGTGCTCACTACAAAATGTGGTGGGCATATTCGGCGACCGGTGACGATAAAGATGCGTCACAGGAATTCCTGTGGGTCATTCGCCATCTGACAGACCCCGCCGACGAAAATCGGATCATGCGTGCCTATCAGCAAGGCGGATACCGTGCGGCACTGGGGGAGTTTGCCACGGGCAGCGATACAAATTACTACGGCACAAACGTGGATGGCGCGCGCAGCCTTGCTTTCGCCGGTGACCAGCAGGGGGCTCTCCGCCTGCTGCAGGCTGCGTACAGCGCCCATGAGGGCTGGATGCTCTATGTAGCCCGCGACCCTGCATTTTCTCCGCTGCGAAAAGAGTCTAAGTTCCAGGAACTGGTCGCCGCGGTGAAGAAGGGGCCTGACGCCGAGCCTGCCAATTAGACTGACTCAGAATCCACTTCTGCGGTAGGCGCGTTCCGCCGGGGGGCGCGCGCGCGCGTGTACATTTGCGTGGGAGGGCCAGCGCTGGCCCACGTCTGCTCATCTATAAAGAAAAGAGAAGGCACACAATTTGGGCCAATTGAGAATTTCGCCCCAACCCCGGGATACATCTCACGATACAGTCTGGAGCAGAATCGATGACCATACCCCAATCCGACGCCCTGGTGTTCCTCGGCGCAACCGGCGATCTTGCGCGGAAACAAATCTTCCCTGCCCTGCAGGGCTTGATCCGCGACGAGAGCTTCAATCTTCCCATTATTGGAGTCGCAAAGGCGGGATGGACTCTGGATCAGCTGAAAGCGCGCGCCAAAGATAGCCTCGAGGAGCACGGGGGGATCGACCCGGCTGCATTCGAAAAGCTCATGAGCCTGCTGCGGTATGTGGACGGCGATTACAACGATCCTGACACGTTCACACGGCTGCGCCAGGAACTCGGCGAGGCGCAGCGGCCGCTGCACTATCTGGCCATTCCACCCAGCTTGTTTGGGATAGTCGCGGAAAACCTGGCGAAGTCGGGCTGCGCGGCCAACGCGCGGGTGGTTGTTGAGAAACCGTTCGGCCGCGACCTGAAGTCGGCCCAGGAACTCAGTGCCACTCTGCACAAGTTCTTTCCGGAAGAGAACATTTTCCGCATCGACCACTACCTGGGTAAGGAGCCGGTTCAGAACATTCTCTACACGCGCTTTGCCAACCCGATCTTCGAGCCGATTTGGAATCGCGATCACGTCCGCAGTATTCAGATCACCATGTCCGAGGATTTTGGCGTAGAAGATCGTGGCAAGTTTTATGACGAAGTGGGCACGCTGCTCGACGTCGTGCAGAACCACATGCTGCAGGTCGTGGCCAACCTCACCATTGATCCGCCAACGGGCGAGGATCACGATGCGGTGCGCGATCGCAAGGCAGAATTGCTGAGAGCCATCCGTCCGCTCAGCTCCGATGCCGTTGTCCGCGGTCAGTATGAAGGCTACCGCAAGGTCCCGGGCGTCGCCCCGGGATCGAATGTCGAGACCTTCATCGCCGTCCGGCTGCATATCGACAGCTGGAGATGGGCGGGGGTTCCCATCTACATTCGCGCCGGTAAGATGCTCCCCGTCACCTGCACCGAGGCGATGGTTGAGTTCAAGCGTCCTCCCCAGGAAACGTTTGGTGAGCATGTACCCAATAGCTCCGCACATTTGCGCACTCGCATCAGCCCCGCCTTCTCGATCGGTATCGGCATTCGCGTCAAGATTCCCGGCGAGCGCATGGTGGGCCGCGATGTAGAACTTGAGTTGCACCGGGAGACCGTAGACGAGATGCCGCCGTATGAGCGCCTGCTGGGCGATGCCAGCCGGGGCAATTGCGAGCTTTTTTCCCGACAGGACATGGTGGAAGCGCAGTGGCGCATCGTTGAGCCAATTCTGGGCAACGTGACGCCGTTCTACTCGTACTTGCCGGAGACCTGGGGCCCGGAAGAAGCAGGGCAGTTGATCGGCACCGACGGGCCGTGGGTCGATCCCGTTGTGCGCAAAGACGCGAAGTAGGGAATCAGCGCATTGCCAGAATCTCCCGGTCGCGGAAGGTTCGCGGGCGGCGGCTGGTTCCTCCGTTTTCTCTCCCTTCGTACAATGAAAGGAAATGTCCGAGTTTGCTCAGTTCTTTGCGCTGTCCTTCAGCGCCCTGTTTCCTCTCATCAATCCGCTGGGGTCGTCGCTCGTGTTCCTCGGGATGGTCGGCACCTCGAGCGCAAGCACCTATCGCACGCTCGCTCGGAAAATCGCGATTAGCACCGCTCTGTTTTTGCTCGCCATCGATGTGGCCGGCGCGGCACTGCTTAAAGCATTTGGAATCTCTCTCCCGGTTGTGCAACTCGCTGGTGGACTGGTCGTCGCGGCCATGGGTTGGGGACTGCTGAATCAGAAGGAAGCCGGCCCGCACGATCAGGCTCCCGTTCAAACGGACAGCGAGGCCCTCCGGAAAAAGGTGTTTTACCCATTTACTTTCCCGGTCACGGCGGGTCCAGGCACGCTGGTAGTCATGCTGACGCTCAGCGCGCATGCGACCAAGGGCCGTGTGGTCGACATCGCGCTCGCTCAGCTTGGCGTGCTGTCCGGCACGGCTCTGATGTGCTGCGCCGTGTTCATCGCGTACGCATACGCTCCCAGAATTACCGCAAAGGTGTCACCCTCCACGGCGCACGGCATTCTGCGTGTAATCGCGTTTGTGCTCCTCTGCATCGGCGTGCAGATTGCGTGGAATGGTCTCAGCAGCCTGATCGGCACGCTGACATTTTCAGGGCGCTGAGCTTCCCGCTACGATCCGCCGGCAGATTTCTCTTTATGTCCGCCGAATTCATAGCGCATCGCGGACAACAGTCGGTCCGCATATTCTTCGCTGCCTCGGGAGGCGAAACGGGAATATAGCGCCGCGCTGATGACCGGCGCGCACACTCCTTCATCGACGGCGGCCTGCACCGTCCACCGCCCCTCGCCCGAATCCGATACGCGGCCGGCGAAACTCGATAGTTGCGGATTCGCGTGCAGGGCCGCTGCCGTCAGGTCCAGCAGCCATGAGCCGATCACGCTGCCGCGCCTCCAAACCTCGGCCACTTCAGGCACGTCAATGTCGAATTGGTAGAGTTCCGGATGGCGCAGCGGCGTGGTTTCGGCGTCTTGTTCGCCCTTCACCTTGCCGGCGTTTGCGTTCTTGATGATATTCAGCCCTTCCGCAAATGCGGCCATCATGCCGTACTCGATTCCGTTGTGCACCATCTTGACAAAATGGCCCGCGCCATTGGGGCCGCAGCGCAGATAGCCGTTTTCCGCCGTCGTGGGGTCTCCGCTCCGCCCAGGAGTGCGCGCCGCCGAAGCGACCCCGGGCGCGAGCGATTTGAAGATGGGATCGAGGTGCTCGACGACTGCCTCTTCGCCACCGATCATCAGGCAGTATCCGCGATCGAGTCCCCAGACACCGCCGCTGGTGCCGCAATCGACGTAATGGATCCCCTTTTCCTTTAGTTCACCGGCGCGGCGGATGTCGTCGTGATAATAGGAATTGCCGCCATCGATTACGATATCTCCTTGCGCGAGGACGGGCGTCAGCGAAGCAAGTACCGAATCGACGACCGCGGCCGGCACCATGAGCCACACCGCCCGAGGCGCGGCCAGTTTCTGCGCAAAGTCCGCGAGACTGGCAGAAGCGCTTGCACCCTTTGTAACCAGATCCTGCATCGCCGCAGGATGGCTGTCATACACCACACACTCGTGACCAGCTTTGAGGAGCCGCTGCGTCATATACGAGCCCATCCGTCCCAATCCAATCATTCCCAGTTGCATCCGTTTCCTCCCGTAGGCTTGTCACGCCCATCCTCCTGCTTATTGTTGAGCGTCGCCGAGGTTCCGGCAAATGGGATGCTCTCCCCGGCATCGCGGATGGCGAGGGAGTGATCCCGATGCATCAACCTGAATCGTCCCAGGTTCGATCGCCCCACGTGGGACCTCAGAAATTGGCGGCGAGCCTTATTTTCAGACGAGCTCCGCGGTTGGGATAGGACTCAACAATCAGTTCGCCATTCGCGGAGTGGACTCGCTCGCGAATCACGCGCGGCCCTTTTCGCGCTGCGTCGAGTTGTGCCAAAGAAAGACGGCCTGTGAAATCAAAGCCACGCCCATCGTCCTGAATCACGACTTCCCATACATCCCAATGTGACACCAGCCGCACCTCAACTTTGCGCGCACCGCTGTGCTTCCTCACATTGCTGAGAGCTTCCTCCACGATTCGCACTACTTCGCTTGAGACTTTCCGTGGGAGGGACTCTTCGACAACTTCGCAGGCGAATGTGGTAAGAATCCCGGTTTCTCGCTGAAATTCTGCGAGCATGTCCCGAAGGAGAGGCAGGATCTGGCGAGGAGCTCCGCTCGAACGCAGCTGTTCGATCTGTTGTCGTAACTTTTGAACTTCGCCCCGCAGCACGCCCTGCGCGCTCGCCAGAGTTTCGGCGATGTCAGGAGAGGCATCGAGTTTCTGGCTTTTGCGGCGCACTCGATCCAGGTGCATCTCCGTGGCGATTAGCGACTGAACCACTCCGTCATGAAGATCACGGGCAAGCCGCCGCCGTTCAATCGCGCGCACGCGAATACTTGTATGTTGCCAGAGATAGTAGTTGTAGACGGCTGGACCGACCTCATCGGCGACCTGCTGCAGCAGCCGCAGGCACGCCTCCCTGCCTGGGGCGCATGGCGCGTCCACAAGAAAAATGCGTCCGGTCCATTCACTTCCAAACTGGAGATTCGTAGCCAGCAACGTGCGGAATGGCTGATCCCAGACGAAGGCCGCATGGAAAGCCCGTGCATCGGCAGGAACACGATATCCGTCGCGGTCCAGACCCAGAAAGTCGTACTTGTCCCCGGATCGCGAGCACGCCACTGACCATGTTGTCATGGGCATAGGCCACAGATAACGATCCTCTTCGCTGGAGGGCAAATCTCGGTAGAACGGCTGCCCGCCGTCGTCGCTTGTGGCCCCCCACTGGAAGACACGCCAGGTCGAAGAATTCCTAAGAAGCAGGAAGACTCTCTTCGCCTCAAAGATCTTCACCAGGACCGGCAAAATTTCTTTAAGGTTGGTCTGGATTCCGGCGTCCGCCTGCAGAAGACGCAGGATCGATCGGGTCGCATACGCCTGCTGCTCGCGTTCCGTCCAGTACGCGGTATAGGCGAGAAACCCTCCGACCATCAGAAGGATTGCAGCCCTGATGGCGAACGAGCTCAGATACAGAGGTCCCCTGACGAGATGGAGCCACGCAAAATTGGGCATCGTTGCGACGACGGATTCCCCCAGAACGATACCGACGCTGCTCAAAGCCACTAACAGTGTCTCGAGAGATTTGCGCCGATAAGGTGCCGCGAGCAATGCAAATATAAACAGCAGCAGAAAGGGGCTTCGTGAGCATCCCGTGAAAAGACAGATGAGTGACGGCCAGATGACGTCGGAGGCATGCACCAGCACCAGAAAGCCCGACGGAAGCGCGACGGCGACGAAAACTCGCGCCATGATGACCAAACTCAACAGGGCATATCCAAAAAGGATAGTCCGGACGAGAGTTTCGTACTCCCCGGTCATCGGGCGGATAAACGGAAAGACCACGACGAAGGAGAGTGCAGCAGCCAAGCGAAAGATCGCCAGGGCCTGCTCCCGATAGAGCGCCTTTCCAAACGGCAGGAGAACTCCGAGGTGAGACGTCGTTCGTAATGCGCCCAGGCGCATTTCCCTTCCCCTCCACAACGAATCCCAGGCAAACAGCGACCGCAGAGAACGCCCGTCGGCAAATGCCGCCGATTCCGGGTTCGTGCATTCCGTTGGAAACAGCGCCACTCCAGCCGTGCATTGAGAGCTATCCGTTGACGGATAAACGCCTGGTGGCCTGCGATGCCGCTCGCAGGATACGGGAGGAGGTACGAGTGCCGATGGTACCATGCGCCGCAGATTGAAAGTCAATCGGCCCGCGAAAGAATGAACGCACTAATAATTCTATGGTTATCAATCGCAGCGCGATATGCACTCATTGTTATTGACTGACTTTTCATCATGCGGAGTCAGGCGCCTGGTCGTTTCACCGCTGATTCGCGCGCCTCTCTCTCCACGCATCCCCGGAAATAGTCGAGGCTCAGGCGAAGTCCCGTCTCCAGATCGGTTTTGGGCTCCCAGCCGAAAAGCTGCCTCGCGCGGGTTATTTCGGGCTGCCGCTGGACGGGATCGTCGACGGGAAGCGGCCGGAAGACGATACGGCTCGTCGACCCGGTAACGCGCAGGACTGCCTGGGCGCAGTCCAGAATCGTCCATTCGACCGGATTACCGACATTTACGGGAAAGTGTTCGTCGCAGCGCGACAGACCGAGAATCCCCTCGATCTCGTCGGAGACGTAGCAGAAACTGCGGGTCTGTTCTCCTCCGCCATTGACGGTCAGATCATCGCCGCGCAATGCCTGCATCAGGAAATTGGAGATCACACGGCCGTCGCCTTTCTGCAGGCGCGGTCCGTAGGTATTGAAAATGCGTGCCAGGCGGGTGTCAACGCCGTGATACCGCCAGTACGCCATGGTCAGCGCCTCTGAGAAGCGTTTGGCTTCGTCATACACCGACCGCGGCCCAACTGGATTTACATTGCCCCAGTAGTTCTCCGTCTGCGGGTGCACCTGAGGATCGCCATAACACTCGGACGTTGAGGCGTGCAGAAACCTGGCGCCGTAGCGTCGGGCGATCTCCAGGGCGTTTCTGGTGCCCACCGACCCAACCATCAGGGTTTCGATTCCCAGGCGCGCATAATCGACAGGGCTGGCGGGCGACGCAAAGTTAAATACGTAGTCCACGGCTCGCGGGTCAAAGGGTTCGGAGATGTCGCGCATCTCGAAGGTAAACCGCGGCTCGCGCTCAAGATGGCTCAGGTTTTCCTGGGTTCCGGTGCAGAGGTTGTCGACTCCGATCACGGAGTGCCCCTCTGCCAGCAGAGCATCTGCAAGATGCGAGCCCAGAAAACCCGCCACTCCGGTGATCAAAACACGCATCGATCCTTTGCCCCCAAGCGGTCAGTCAGCGCTCGGCTGGGGACAAAGCCAAAACGGCTCTTCCCTCAGATCGTTGGTCCGCTTCCTGATGGTAGAAGAGCGGTCTCGCCTCCGCAACCGCTCCTCCCGGAAGCAATTCTCTTCGGATTGCCTCGGGAATGACGACCGGCTCCATTCGAAGCCCACTCCATCCCCCTGCCCCAAAAGTCGCACCGTGCCCAAATGGGGCAGCTATATACTGGCACCAGTTAGCTGAGAGGCCCTCGACTCAGTGTGCGTAAACCGGAATTTGAATTTTCGCCAATATCTTGACCGCGACCCGGGTCCCGCAACTGCCGACGGCGTCGGCCGGGATGATCGGTGACGGCTACACCGTCCAACGCGTCCGTCGCACCGGTTCGTGTGCTGATCGCCGACGATCATGCCTTGTTTCGGGACGGCCTCCGCCGGCTGCTTGAAGAGGAACCCGGCTATGAAGTAGTCGGAGAGGCGGCCGACGGCGAGATGCTCCTGTCGTTAGCGCGTCAAACGCAAGCGGACATCATTTTGCTGGATCTCGCGATGCCCAGGCAGGATGGAATGGAAGTGCTGCGCACTCTGGCGGACATGGAGATTTCAGCCCGCACCCTGGTGCTGACCGCCTCCATCGACAAAGGGCAGGTCGTTCAGGCCCTGAAACTCGGCGCCTACGGTGTGATTCTCAAGGAATCCACGACCCAGAGACTCTTCGACAGTATTCGATGCGTGATGGCTGGTCAATATTGGATTGGGAGAGAAAGCGTATCGGATGTGGTCAGGGCGCTGCGAACATTTACTTCGCCCGCGACGCCGACGTCACGCGCCAGGGACTTCGGACTCACACCGCGCGAGATCGAGATTGTTACTCTCGTGGTTGCTGGCTACTCGAACCCTGACATCGCCCAAAGATGTTCCATCAGCGAGCAGACAGTCAAGCATCACATCACCAATATTTTCAATAAACTGGGCGTTTCCAACCGCCTCGAACTCGCCCTGTTTGCCGTCAATCATCGCCTCACCGACGCAAACACCTAAGCCAATGGCGCGCGCGCACAGCCCACGCTTTGGTTACCCAAAAGTCACACCTGCAGATGCTCTTTCTTCGCGGCGGTAACACCCCATCGTTCTAGCGAAATAGCACTGGTCAGTGTCATGACTATAGTACTGTCGGGCCATTGATATGTCCCGTCCCCACCCTTACGCTTGAACCTCGCAATCGGGAATTGCGGGATCACGCCGGAGTGCGGCTAAGGAGATCGAATGGAAGTGAACGAGACCGCAAACGACACGCAGGTGGGCATTTCCCGGGCCCGGCGCTACGAAATTGGGACGGTGATTCGATATCGCGTTCGAGGTGAAAGGGAATGGCACGAAGGTGTGATGGAAAACATCAGTTCCTCCGGCGTACTAATTCGTACAGGTCAATCTCTGCACCCAGACACATCGATCGAGATGAGGTTTGTTCTACCGGTAGAACTGCACGGTGAATGTGCCGCGGAAGTTCTGTGCCGCGGATCAGTCGTCAGATCGTCAAAATGTGCTGCCCCGAGAGGCAGCGTCACCATCGCCGCAAGGATTAATCATTCACGGTTTCTGCGCCAGACGGGCAAAAAAGAGGAAATCAGTTAACGAGAATTTGTCAGTGATGAGTGTCGGCGTTTGGATTTGGGATTCTGCTCCGGTTTGTGTTGAGTTCCCCCGGCAATAGGTATACGAGACAGGAGGCTCCAAGCAGCGCAGCTGGGAGTCTGGCAGTCCGGGGTCTGCGGTCGCAATAAGGAATGGGCCATGTGGCTCACAGGGCGAAGCTGTATCTGATTGGTGGTCTGAAGCAATGAAAACCCCGCTTGTTCAGGAGTGCCTCGACACCATATCCGGTTCGAGAACAGGCAGCACCGCAGTCGCCGAGCAGTTGCAGTGGTGGGCTCTTTATACCCGCCATCAGCATGAAAAAGTTGTGGCGGAAATGCTGACGGCGAAGAACTTTGATGTGTTCCTGCCTCTCTACAGCTCCGTCCGGCGCTGGAAGGATCGGCGCAAGGTCATCTCGCTGCCGCTATTCCCGGGCTATGTATTTCTTCGGGGGGGATACGGGCGGCGCCTGGAAGTCGTCTCGACTCCGGGCATCCATATGATCCTGACCCATGGCGAAAGGGTCGCAACAATTCCGGAAGAGGACATTCAGGCGATTCGCAAAACGGTCGAAGGAAACTTCCGGGTCGAGCCGCACCCGTTCCTGAAATGCGGCGAGCGCGTGCGCGTCACCCGCGGTCCCCTGCAGGGAGTCGAAGGAATTCTGACCCGCAAGAAAAACCTGTTCAGGCTGGTTCTTTCTGTGGATATGCTGGCACAGTCGGTGGGCGTGGAAATCGACGCTTCGGATGTGGAACCGGTCGCCGCGCGGGAAACGGCTGCCGTGATTCCCTCCTTGCTGCCGACCGACGGGACAACCTTGAGACCCGCTCAGCCGCGGATGTAGTTGGGGTCCGCTGTCGAACCCTGTACACCAGAGAGAATCACCACGTTGCCCGAACCGAACCCCGTGGACATTCCTCAGGGTGAGAATGCAATTGTTTATGAATATCAAGCTGGATCGAGTCATCGCCGTCGTATTCACCGCCCTTTTCGTCGCTTGGCTGCTGCCCATATCGATCGCGGGCGGCCAGACTACCTCCCGGCAACCGGCTTCAGCGTCGCCGACCCCCGCTTCGCAGGCTGCAGCGCCGCCTGCGAAAAAGCCGCACGACAGCGTCTATCTGATCGGAGATGACGATCAACTGGGAATCAATGTCTGGGGAGAACCCGACCTCACCCAGTCTGTTCCCGTGCGGTCGGATGGCAAGATTTCACTTCCGTTGATCGGCGAAGTGCAGGCTGCCGGACAGACCCCGCTGCAGCTTGAACAGGACATCGCCTCAAAACTGCGCGCCTATATCACCAAACCGGATGTCACGGTCATGGTGCTGAAGGTCAACAGCGAGAAATTCAACATCCTCGGCCGCGTCCAGAAACCCGGATCCTATTCCCTCACCTCGGCGACAACCGTGCTGGATGCGATCGCCGAGGCCGGAGGATTCCAGGACTTCGCCAAGCAGAAGGACATTTACATCCTGCGCGAGAATCCAGGCGGCGGCGAATCTCGAATTTCCTTTAATTATAGGGACGTAATCAAGGGAAAACATCCCGAACAAAATATCCGGATCGAGCCGCACGACACGATTGTCGTGCCCTGAAGGGCTTTTCTATGCTGACACGAGTGTGTCTGACGTTCGCGCTGCTCGTGGCATTGCCAGCGTGGTCTCAATCCGACGATTTGCCGGCTACGCCGAGCAGCGATAGTCAAATGGCCGTATCTCCGGTCGTCAGCGGAATTGCCTATCCCACTGAAGTGGGCACTGAAACAAGGTCCAACTATTTCGGAGGAGGAATCTCGCTCAATGGAGGCTATTTAAGCAACCTGTATGCAGGCTCGGGCACGGCGCCCGTCAACGACTCGACATTCCTCATTCAGCCAACAATCTCTCTCGACCAAACCACCTCGCGCATCCATGAAAGCCTCAACTATGCGCCGGCATTTACGCTCTACCAGCCAACCAGCAGCCTGAATCAGCTCAATCAGAGTGCCTCTGTGGATTTCCAGTACCGCCTGAGTCCGCATGTGACCCTGCGCGCGGGCGACAATTTCGTGGATAGTTCCACTGTGTTCAATCAGCCGCTGACAGGCTCCGAGGGTGCCATTTCGGGTTCGACGCCGTCTACTACCCCGGGAGTGGTTGTTCCATTTGCGCAGAGGCTCATGAACGGCGTGGACACTGAAGTCACCTGGCAGCTTTCAAGGAACGGCCTGGTGGGAGGATCCGGATCGCAGTCTGAGCTTCATTTTCCCAATCCGACGCAAGCTGCAGGTCTCTACAATTCTGCGTCGTGGGGAGGCTCAGCGTTCTACAATTTGCGACTGAATCGCTCGCAATACGTGGGTGGTACCTTCGAATACTCCCGATCGACGGCGCAGCCATTTGGGCTTCAGAGTGAGGTTCAAACGCAGTCCGGTATGTTCTTCTACACCGTGTACCTGACGCCGACCCTCACGTTTTCACTGTCGGGCGGACCGCAGCACTACCGGATTTCTGAGCCACCGCTTCCAACGATCAGCGCGGTTACGCCAGCAGCCCTGGCCAGCGTTGCCTGGCAGACGCTCCACACGAATCTGGCCGCGAGCTACAGCAGAACCGTCACGGCCGGGGCAGGCCTGATCGGCGCCTTCCAGTCGGAGAGCATTTCCCTGGATGGAAGGTGGCAGATGTCCCGCACCTGGACTGGGGATCTCAGCGGCGACTATGCGAGCAATCGCACCGAGGCAGCGTCCCTTTCCGGTGGATCACCGGGCGGACACACGCTGTCAGGAACCGCCTCTCTGCAGCATCCCATCGGCACGCAGTTCGGCCTCGCGTTCTCGTACTCGCGGGTTCATGAGAGCTATCCCGGAATCGGTGTGATCGTCAGCAATCCCGACAGCAACCGCGAATTGGCGTCTGTTTATTACCGGTTTTCAAGACCCTGGGGAAGGTAACCATGCCGGAATCTTTTGGCGAAGAGACAAAGCAGCAGTTTGATATCGGCCATTATCTCGACCTGGTGCGCCGCCGGCACATGCAGTTTCTGATTCCCTTTTTCCTGGGCTGGCTTCTGGTCTGGGGCGCAAGCTGGGTTCTCCCGGCACGTTATAAGTCGACGACCACCATCCTGGTGGAACAGCCGACGATGCCGAAGAACTATGTAACTCCTAACATCAGCGACGACCTGCAGAGCCGCCTGCAAAGTATCCAGCAGCAGATTCTGAGCCCAACACGGCTTCTGGTGATCATCGACAAGCTGCGCCTCTACACGGATGCGGGCCATCCGCTGTCCGTCGATGCAAAAGTCGGGCGCATGAGCAAAGACATCGATATCGAGACTGTGCGCGATCCGGGGACCTTCGAGATCACCGGGTTTTCGGTCTCATATTCCGCGCCCACGCCTCGTCTGGCGCAGGTAGTCACCGGGGAGTTGACGAACCTCTTTATCAACGAGAACCTCCGGGAACGGCAGCAGGAGTCCCAGTCGACGACAACTTTCATCGAACAGCAACTGGCTTCCGCAAGGGAAAGCCTTAGCGAGCAGGATGCAAAAGTTCGTGAGTTTGAGGCCCTCCACGAGGGCGCGCTCCCGGATCAGCAAACCAGCAACCTGCAGATCCTGAGCGGACTTCAGCAGCAACTGCAAAACGAACAGGATGCACTGAACGCCGCAAAGACCCAGCGAGTTTACTATCAATCCCTGGTTGAGCAGTATCGGTCACTGCATAATACGCCGCACAATTCAGACAGCAGCCCCGCCAGCCTGACGACGCTCGATGCGCAGCTGGAAAAGATGAAGTCGCAGCTGGCAGATTTGAGTACCCGGTATACGGATGAGTATCCAACTGTCCAGAACCTGAAGAGCCAAATTGCAAAAATGGAGAAGGCGCGCACCCAACTCCTCGCCGATCTGAAGGCGCAGGCGAGCGCGCCAAAACAGGCCGCCGAGAGCAGCAACCCCGGGCTGGACGATCCTGCGCAGAGTGCCCCGTTGCTTCAGTTGCAGGGTCAATTGCAGGCTAATCAGATTGAGATTACGAATCGCGAAGGGGCGGTCGCCAGCCTCAAGACCCGCATCGATGGCTATCAGGCCCGCTTGAATGAGGGACCCGCCAGTCAACAGCAGCTTGCCGATCTGACGCGCGGTTATGAGCAGTCCAAGGCCAATTACGATGACTTGCTGCGCAAGGAAAACGACTCTGCTATGGCCACCAGCATGGAACAGATGCAGCAGGGCGAGCGGTTCTCGCAGCTGGATCCTCCGAATCTGCCCTTGAAGCCGGACTTCCCAAACCGTCTGAAGTTCTGCGGTATCGGTCTGGGAGTTGGTCTGGCGCTGGGTGTCGTGATCGCGGGAACCCTCGAGTTCCTGGACGATCGCCTGCACAGTGAAGAAGAAATCGAGAAGATTCTCCGCTTCGCGGTTGTCTCTGAGGTTCCGGAGATTTTTAGTCCCCTGGACGAGGCACAAAACAGGCGGGCAACGATGTTCAGCTGGACCCTGGCTGCCATCATCTTCGTTACCATACTGGCAGGGTCGGCATTTAGTTTTCTGCACGCTTAGGATCAGTAACACCATGTATAAGGCGTTCTTTAATCTCACCCGCAACCCGTTCGATCTCACTCCCGATCCGAGTTGCTTTGTGTCGACCAAGCGGCACAATGAGGCGCTTGCGGCGCTCTATTATGGCGTCCGGTGGCACAAGGGCTTCGTCGTGGTGACGGGAGAGGTAGGCACGGGAAAGACTCTGCTGCTACGCTGCCTTCTGCGGCTGCTGAAAGAAAGCAAAGATATTGCCTACGCATATGTCTTTAACGGGCGTCTCTCGCCGACTGAGTTTCTCCAATACATACTTTCCGACTTTGGTCTGCCGGCTTCCGGGAAGAACAAGAGTGAGCTTCTGCTCGAACTCGGTCAATTCCTCGTCTCACGAGGGTCGAGGCGCCTGACCACTGTGCTGATCGTGGACGAAGCGCATCACCTCTCGGAGGACATCCTCGAAGAGATTCGCCTGTTGTCAAATCTGGAGACAACCGACGATAAGCTTCTGCAGATCGTGCTGGTCGGTCAGCCGGAGCTCGATGATAAGCTGGATTCTCTCGGCCTGCGGCAGTTGAAGCAGCGTATCGCGCTCCGCGCCCGGCTCACATCGCTTGATCGAAGCGAAACCAACGAATACATCGTCCAGCGGCTGCAAATTGCAGGCGCCGATGGTCATCGCGAGCCGATCTTTCCCGAGGAAACGGTTGCTGCAGTATTTCGTCATTCCCAGGGGCTGCCACGTCTGATTAATACCATTTGCGAGAATGCTCTGATCGCAGCCTATGCGCGCAAGCTTCCGGCCGTAAACGCCGACATTATCGAGGATGTGGCCCGTGAATTCCGCCTCGATGTGGTGGCCACACGCGACAGCACGGGCATTGGGAACCATGGCGAGATCGATTACCGGAAAGCGACGACTGTCCTGCTGGATCTCTTCTCCACCCTGCGCAAGCCTGCCGGGAACGAGTCAGGCCACGACACCGTAGTTGCCGCAGAAACGAGTGAACATGAGCCATATATTTGACGCCCTGCAGAGGTCCGATGCAGAACGCGCTGAAGGCGAGGGTTCCGGAGCGGTCGCGGCAACCGACCTGCTGGAGCGCGCAGAGCGCCAGGCATCGTCGCAATGGAAATCGCGCGCGGTCGCTGGCATCGGTGGAGACGCCGGGGAATCCGACTCCGCAGAGAGCGAGTTGCTGTTCGGAACCAGGGGCCTCGTTGCCGACGCGGGTGAATCCGACACAGATTCAGGTGACGATTTGCCGCAGACCGCCCAGGCCCGCGCAGCCATTCCGCGGTTTCAGACCAGGAAAGTGGATCTTCCCCGCCATAGCCGACTGGTCAGCCTCACGGAGACGGACACTCCTGCCGCCGAAGCGTTCCGGCTCCTCGGTGTCCGCCTGATTCACCTCCGCCGGGAGCGTCCGTTACATAAGCTGCTCATTACCAGCACCGTTCCGCAGGAAGGCAAGAGTCTCGTAGCGGCGAATCTGGCGTGCACCCTCGCTGCCGGTTCGAAACAAAGAGTTCTGCTTCTGGAGGGGGATGTCCGGCGACCATCATTGTCGCACCTGTTTGGGCTCTCGGCCACGGTTGGACTGTGCAGTTGCCTGCAGGGCGAGCAAAGCCTCCAGGAGAGCATTTTTCAGCTCGACGGTCCGGGAATTTGGATCCTTCCGGCAGGAAGCACCGCCGCAAGCCCGCTGGACCTCATCCAGTCGTCTCAACTGCCGCACGTAATGCGCCAGCTTACTTCGTGGTTTGACTGGATCGTCATCGATTCCCCGCCCGTGCTTCCATTGGCAGACACCAGTATATGGTCGAAGCTGGCGGACGGAATTCTGATGGTCGCGCGGCAAGGTACCACCGAAAAACGTCAGTTGCAAAGAGGCCTCGAAGCCCTCGATCCCGACAAGGTGGTCGGTGCTGTGATGAATTCATCCACGGCTTCCGACCGACACGATTACTACTACCGGAAGCCGGCCTCCGATTCGTCGGCGGCGAAATCGTCCGAATAGTAGTCAGCATTCTCTGATCCGTTTTCTCCCCTCTTCGCTCCCGATGAAGGCCTGGACGCTCCTGATCAGGAGCGGGCTGCCTCCGACAGAAACCTGGATTCAAAACGACACGGCGCCGTTGAGCCGCATGTGCCACGACTTCGTTACAAAAAAAGGAGATGCTTCAGTGACCGCGCGAATCGCAACTGAAAATGCACCATACCGGTCATCTGTAGAGCTTTCAGGTTCAGAGATTGAGCGCGATGCCTTAGGTGAGGATGCGTTCAAGAGGATGATCGCTATCGAGCGGAAGCGGACGGAGCGCTCGAGAGAGCCATTCCTGCTGATGCTGCTGGAGGCAGGCCCGCAAAATGGCTCGACTAAACAGGCTAAGACTCTTGACGGCATCATCACCGCGCTCCACTCCTGTACTCGCGATACAGACGTCATCGGCTGGTATAAAAATGGAACAACCGTGGGCGCAGTCTTCACCGGGCTCATCGTTGACGACAGAAGTACTGTTCTCACCACAATCCTGGCCCGGGTGAGTGCAGCTCTGCAGAGCGAGCTGACCTTCGACCAGCTTAATCAGATCAGCTTCTCATTCCATTTCTTTCCCGATGAGTGGGACTCAGACGGGTCTGGAGACTCAAGCAACCCGGTCCTCTATCCGGATCTGGTCGCATCCTCGAACAGTAAACGCGCGATGTTCGGCGTCAAGCGCCTTGTTGACATCCTCGGCAGCGCAATGATTTTGGCGGCTGGCCTGCCCGTCTTCCTTGGAATCGCGCTGGCCATCAAAGCTACGTCGCGCGGGCCGGTCTTTTTCAGACAGGACCGAGTTGGCCAATATGGTCGCCGCTTCACGTTCCTCAAGTTTCGCTCGATGGAAGTGAACAACGACAACACTGTTCATCGCGAGTATGTAAAAAAACTGATTGCCGGCAACGCCGAACGCATTGCTCTGGAAGGAAACAGCGAAGGCGTCTATAAGCTAGCTAATGATCGGCGCATCACACCGGTCGGCAAGCTCCTGCGCAGGTCCAGTCTCGACGAACTGCCGCAGTTCCTTAATGTGCTGCTTGGGGACATGTCGCTGGTCGGGCCGCGGCCGCCAATCCCCTACGAACTGGCTGCATACCAGACCTGGCACCGCCGCCGCCTGCTCCAGGTAAAACCTGGAATCACCGGTCTGTGGCAGGTTACGGGCCGGAGCCGGGTCACTTTCGACGACATGGTCCGCCTCGACCTGCAGTATGCCGAATCGTGGTCCCCGTGGCTCGATCTCAAGATTCTGTTCCGCACTCCTGCCGCTGTCATCAAAGGCGCCTACTAAAGCAATCGACGTTTTCCGTCTCAGGCTCTTGGTCGGATTTCTGCATCGCGCAATATCAGTTCTCATTCGAGTTGAAGGAATGGTGAGTCCGTCGTGAACTTCGGTGTGATCGGCTACGGGTATTGGGGTCCCAACGTTGTAAGAAATCTTGCCAACCTCGAGGGTTCCCAAGTTCTCGCGATAGCGGAAATGAACCCTTCGGCGCGCCTCCGTGCCCAAAAAGCTTATCCCGGAATGAATGTCGTTACGGATGCGGCGGATCTGATTAAATCCCCCGATATTGACGCCGTGGCCGTCATTACGCCTGTCTGGACGCACTACGAACTGGCAAAGGCTGCGCTGGAGAACGGCAAGCACGTGTTCGTGGAAAAGCCGTTTACCAGCACGACGGCCCAGGGCGAGGAACTCATCGAGATCGCCGTGCGAAAGAACCTGAAGATCATGGTGGATCACACTTTTTTGTTCACCGGAGCGGTGAAGAAGATCTGCCAGTTGCTGGACGAAGGAACGCTGGGCCAGCTTTATTATTACGATTCGACACGAGTCAATCTCGGTCTCTTCCAGCACGACATCAATGTGCTTTGGGATCTCGCTCCGCACGATCTCTCGATCATGGATCACCTGATCAAGGCGAGCCCTGAAGCGATCGTCGCGACCGGACAGAAACACCTCAACTGCCACGAAGACGTGGCGTTCATGACTCTCTACTTCCCCGACAACGTCATCGCCCATATCAACGTCAACTGGCTCTCTCCGGTCAAGGTGCGCACTACGCTCATCGGCGGCGAAAAGCGAATGTTGGTATGGAACGATCTCGAAGCTGACGAAAAGCTGAAGGTCTACGACAAGGGAGTCGCGATTACCAATCGGGAAGGCGTCTACGAACTGCTTGTCAACTATCGGTCTGGCGATATGTGGGCGCCGCAACTGGAGCAGGTCGAGGCATTGCGCCAGGAACTCTCCTATTTTGTCGACTGCATCTCGAGCGGGCAGGATCCGCATAATGATGGATGCGCCGGCCTGCGTGTTGTGAAAATGCTGGAAGCCGCAACCGATTCAATCAACCGGCGCGGAGCCCTGGTGTACCTGTGAGTTCCTGGAACAGCATTACCGATGACGTCCGGCTGGGCACAAACGTCCGCCTCTCGAAGTTCATCAACCTCTACGGATGCCAGATCGACGACGACACGAAGATCGGCGCGTTCGTTGAAATTCAGAAGAATGCGAGCATCGGCAAACGGTGCAAAATCTCGAGCCACACCTTTATCTGCGAAGGCGTTGTGATCGAGGACAACGTCTTCATCGGCCACGGCGTGACATTCACCAACGACACCTATCCGCGTGCGACCGCGCGTGACGGAAGTCTGCAGACGGAAACCGACTGGAAAGTGGAGCCAACCGCGGTGCGCAGGGGAGCTTCGATCGGTTCGGGCGCCACGATTCTTTGCAATCTCAACATTGGTGAAAACGCCATCGTCGGCGCGGGCAGCGTGGTCACCAGGGATGTCCCACCCAATGCGATCGTGGCCGGCAATCCGGCCAGGGTCCTGCGTTATATCCATGATGGTTCGGAGGGTCACGATGTACACCGATAACTCAATTCCCTTTCTCGATCTCGTAACTCCGCATGTTGAACTCGAAGCAGAACTCACCGAAGTGTTTCGCCGGACGTTGCACACAGCCGGGTTCATCGGCGGCCCGATGGTCGAGGAATTTGAAAAGGCCTTCGCGGACTTCTGCGGCACCACCTGCTCTGTCGCCATCAGTTCCGGAACCGACGCCCTTCGCTTCGCGATCATGGCCTGCGGCATCCAGCCCGGCGACGTCATCCTGACTGTGCCGCACACTTTCATCGCCACGACCGAAGCCATTTCGCAGGCTGGCGCTCTGCCTGAGTTCATTGATATCGACGAGAAAACTTACAACATCTCCACGGAGAAGCTGCAGCACTATCTTGAAGTGCAGTGCACGCGCGACGAGGCAGGCAACCTAATCAGCCGCCGCAGCAATCGCCGCGTCACTGCGATTGTGCCGGTCCACCTCTACGGTCAGATGGCGGACATGGATACGATTCTTCGCCTGGCCGACGAATACGGTCTCACGGTGATTGAGGATGCGTGTCAGGCCCACGGCGCTGAATATTTCTCGAAGACGCATAACCGCTGGATGAAAGCCGGCTCCATGGGGCGCGCGGCGGCCTTCAGTTTCTACCCAGGCAAGAACCTGGGTGCCTGTGGCGAAGCCGGCGCGGCCACGACGAATGACCTGGCGCTCGCGGCGAAAATCAGGATGTTGCGGGATCACGGCCAGGCCCAGAAGTATTATCACGACATCGAGGGTTACAACGGTCGCCTGGATGCGATGCAGGCTGGCCTGCTGCACGTCAAACTGGGCCATCTCGCCAAATGGAATGCGCAGCGCCGTGAACGTTCCGCCGAATACGACCGCCTGCTGGCTGACAACGAATCCGTCTCGCGCCCCTTCGAGCCTTCATGGTCGCGCTCTGTCTATCACCTGTATGTGATCCGCACGGAGGATCGCGACGGCATGATGCGCCACCTGAAAGCGGCGGGAATCGGAACCGGCATTCACTACCCCGTTCCTCTGCACATGCAGAAGGCGTATGCGTGGCTCAACTACCACCCCACGGACCTGCCGGCAGCCACCCGCGCTGCAGCGGAAATTGTCTCGCTGCCCATGTATCCGCAGCTTACGCCGGCTCAGCAGGCACGCGTGGCTGAGGAGATCATGGCGTTCACGTCCAGCATCTCCAAATGGGAACCCGTTGGAGAAACGCGCCCTCGTCTCGCCGAGCTTACTGCCTGACCGGCAGTTGCCAGCGCAAGGCCGCTGCCGACGCCGGCAACGTCGCTCATCCTGCGTCCCATCAGACCCTGCTTTCTCACCCTAAGGCCAAAGCACAAGTGAACCTCACATCGGATCCCACCATCCCGAGCAAGCAGCCTGCGTCCTCTTTGCCGGAAATCCTCCGTCGCGATCAGCCGATGCAACGATTGACCCCAACAGAAGAGAAGGCGCCGGCTGTGCCCCACGGCAATCCCAGGACCGAGTTGCGGCTGGTGAAAAAGTCGCGCCCAATACAGAAAGTCTGGATCGACCTGGACAATTCCCCCCACGTGCCATTTTTCCGTCCCATCATGGAAGAACTGGAACGCCGGGGATTCCAGGTCATTCTGACGGCCAGGGACTGCTTCCAGGTCTGCGAACTAGCTGATTTGGCCGGTCTTAAATATCGGAAAGTCGGGCGGCACTACGGCAAGAATCGACTGGCCAAGGTCATGGGCCTGGCGATTCGGGTCCTGCAACTGGCGCCCTTCATTCTGCGAGAGAAGCCGGGGATCAGCGTCTCTCACGGCTCACGGTCGCTCATTGTGCTTTCCGCGCTGCTGGGCATTCGCAACGTCACCATCGCGGACTACGAGCACGCCGATCTGCGTCTGACGAACTGGCTCGGATCCGAGCAGAAGAAATGGTTCATGACGCCGGAGATCATTTCTTCCGCGGTCTACGAGAAGCGGGGTATGCGGAAGGACCACATCCTGCAATACCCGGGGATTAAGGAAGATGTCTACGTTCCCTTCTTTAGGCCCGACGAAGGGCTGAAGCGGTCTCTTGGATTTGCCGCATCCGATGTGCTCGTCACGTTGCGTCCCCCGGCCAGTGAAGCCCATTATCACAACCCCGAGAGCGAGGAATTGCTTGCGGCGGTGCTCGAAATGCTGCACCAGCGACCGGATGTCAGGACGGTTCTGCTGCCCCGAACTCCCAAACAGGAATCAGAATTGCGGCAGGCGGAGCCGGAACTCTTTGCCGCCGGACGAATCGTCGTTCCACAGCACGCGCTCGATGGCCTCGACCTCATCTGGAATTCCGACGTGGTGATCAGCGGCGGCGGCACGATGAATCGCGAAGCTGCGGCGTTAGGGGTCCCGGTCTACAGCTTATTCCGCGGAACCCTGGGGGCCGTGGACAAGCACCTGTCGGAACGCGGCAAGCTGGTGCTTCTGCAGAGCGCGCAGGATGTGCGCGACAACCTGAAACTGGTGCACCGCCGCCGCACGCAGGACACCGCTCCAGACCGCGCGACCGCGCTGGACGCTGTCGTCAATCACCTCCACACCATCCTGGGGAACCGAGGCTGAGGATGCACGCGAACACCCTGATCGATCGGGAACATCGGGAAGTGAGTTCTCTGAGCATTCCTGAACTGTGCGATCTGGCCGCCTCCGGCCTCGTCCAGATGCTCGATCCCGAGCCGCAGATTTTCTGCCACATATTCGGCCGCACGGAAAAGGGGATGCGGCGCCAGGGGCTTTCTCCGCGGTATACGCTGATGACGCTGCTTGGCCTGCAGCGCTATGCACTCTCGGGACATCGTTCACCCGTGGCCATCGCTCCCGTGCTTGACCGGCTGCGGATGGACACGACCTGGATCACCGGCGCGGGCGACCTCGGCCTGCTGCTGTGGACATGTGCAGAGTTGCTTCCGGCCCAGTTACCGCAGATTTATGAGCGCGTGAGCGCGCGCGACGCGCTGCAGCGATTTACGGATGGACAGCAAGGGTCCACCATGGAAGTGGCCTGGTACCTTACGGGCCTGGCAACCTGTTGTTTGGCCGGCTACGGCGACCTGCCCGGAATAAGCGAACAAATCGCAGCAGCGCGCCAGATCCTTGAACGCAATTGCGGAGATTCGGGAGTCTACGGACATCGCAGCCGCAGCGACAATTTTGCCGGAGCCGTTCGCCGCAGGATTGGCAGCTTCGCGGATCAGGTCTACCCGACGATCGCCTTCTCCCGGCTGGCACAGGCGTTCGATGACGAAAAGGCCCGGGCCATGGCGCTTCGCACGGCTGAGACGATGTGCGATCTGCAGGCGCCGCTGGGCGAGTGGTCCTGGCATTACGACGCGGCAACGGGAAAGGTCGTCAGCCGCTACCCGGTCTACTCTGTGCACCAGCATGCCATGGGCCCGATGATGCTGTTTGCTGTGGGCGAAGCAACGGGCGCCGATTTTGGCGAGGCAATCTACAGAGGCCTGGCCTGGATCGGTGGCAACAACGAACTGCGACGCGATTTCATCGAGCCCTCGCTCGGCCTCATCTGGCGATGCATTTATCTTCCGCCGCTCAAAAACTACTCGGATGCCGCATTGCGCATTCTTCAGTTGCGCAGCGGCGCGGCCAACGTGCGAATGAAAGTTCGCTATGAATGCCGCCCCTACGAACTCGGCTGGTTACTCTATGCCTTTGCAGGCCGATAACAACCGCGTGGCGTCTCCGGATGAGACTGTGAATCGCATGGACCGTGCCTCCAGTGCGAAAGTGATGACGATCGTGGGTGCGCGGCCGAATTTCATGAAGGCTGCGCCCATCATCGCGGCCATCAGCAGACACAACGATCGCCTCGCCAGCCTGTCGGTCTCTTCCGGTAACGACCGCGCCTGCATCGCGATCAACAGCGTGCTCGTCCACACCGGCCAGCACTACGACGAGGCCATGTCGGACCGCTTCTTTGCCGACCTGAATATTCCAAAACCCGATGTGCACATGGGAGCCGGATCGGGTTCACACGCAGCGCAGACCGCCGACATCATGAAGCGGTTTGAGGATGTGCTGCTGCGGGAGCGCCCCGACCTGCTGATCGTCGTGGGCGACGTGAATTCCACCCTGGCTTGCGCTCTGGTGGCCGCGAAGATCTCGTACAGCGGTTCCGGCGCGCGGCCGATCATTGCGCATGTCGAAGCCGGCTTGCGCTCGTTCGATCGCGAGATGCCGGAAGAAGTCAATCGCGTGATGACCGATCACGTCGCCGACCTCCTGTTCGTCACTGAGGAGAGCGGCCTGACGAATCTTCGCCGCGAAGCCATCCCGGATGAGCGGGTGCACTTCGTGGGCAATACGATGATTGATTCGCTTCTCGCGTTCCGCCACCGAGCTTCACAGTCGCCGATTCTCGATACGCTTGCCCTCCGGAATGGCGGCGAAGGTTCGCCCCATGGCGTAGCGCGTTATGCTCTCCTGACTCTGCACCGTCCCTCGAACGTCGATCGCCGTGACGGCTTTCTGAACATTCTCGAGGGTCTGGAAGAACTGGCAGCCGACTGTCCCATCATCTTTCCCGCGCATCCGCGAACCCGGAAGAGAATCGCGGAATTCGGGCTGGACCATTTCTTTACGCGCGAAAACGGATCGGAAACGAACGGGCGCGCGCCCGGCACGGCGAGCGGTCGCATCCGCCTTGTCGAGCCGCTGGGCTACCTCGACTTCCTCTCACTCATGGATCACGCCGCAGTGGTGGTCACGGACTCCGGCGGCATCCAGGAAGAAACGACCTCTTTGGGAGTTCCGTGCGTCACCGTACGAGAGAATACGGAACGTCCTGTAACCGTCGAAGTTGGCACGAACGTCCTTGCCGGAACCAGCCCCGAGGGCATCCGCCGGGCTATGCGGCAACAACTTGCATCGAAAGCCAAGCGCGCCGTTCCCGAAGCATGGGACGGCAAGAGCGCTGAGCGCATCCTCGACGTTATCTGCCGGGAGCTTGCCGCCAGGCAACGCAGCGAGTGAGTCTGCTGATTTGCTGCAGATTCCTCTTCTGAAGGCTCCGTCCTGTTCCCTAACTGCAGTTCACAGCGCAACAACACATCATGCGATACGTCATCATCACACCGGTCCGCGATGAGGAGCAGTACCTCGCGGGAACGATCGAAGCGGTTTCCTCGCAGACCGTGCTCCCTGTCGAATGGGTCATCGTCGACGATGGCTCGAGCGACGGCACCGGCGAAATTGCCGATCGTTATGCCGCGCAATATCCCTGGATTCATGTGATCCACCGTGCCAACCGGGGCTTTCGAAAGTCTGGCGGAGGCGTGATGGAAGCCTTCTACGACGGCTACCGCGCGCTGCAGTCCTCCGATTGGGATTTCATCGTGAAGCTCGATGGAGACCTGTCGTTTGCGCAGGATTACTTCGAGAAATGCTTCGAGCACTTCTCCAGGGACGCGCAGCTGGGTATCGGCGGCGGAGTGATCGTCCACAGTGTGGACGGGGTCCTGAAACCCGAGGAAAATCCACGGTTTCACGTTCGCGGAGCTACCAAGATTTACACCAGGGCCTGCTGGGCAGCGATTGACGGGCTCTGGCCGGCGCCGGGATGGGACACGATCGATGAAGTGAAGGCGAATATGCTGGGCTGCAAAACTTACGCCTTCCCCGAACTTCACCTCACCCATCACCGATTTACCGGGGCAGAGGAAGGCCTGGTGCGCGATCGCGTGAAGCACGGCGTTGCGTGCTACGTTTCCGGCTATCATCCGCTGTTTGTCGCAGCCAGTTGCGCATCACGTCTCCTCCAGAAGCCGCGCGTGATTGGCTCGCTCAGCATCATGTATGGGTTCCTCAAGGCTCACGTCACGCGGCCCCCGCGCCTAAAAGATCGCTCCTACTTCGCGTACATCCGCGGTCAGCAACTCAGGCGCCTTTGCGGCATGTCGACAATTTGGCGATAGAAATGCGAATTACCACCTGATATGTGCGGAATTTGCGGAAAACTCGTATTCGACGGCGGGGAGCCGGTATCCCCCACGCTCGTCAAAGCGATGGCGGAGACGATCCGGCATCGCGGCCCCGACGACGAGGGATACTACGTCGCCGGGCCGGTGGGCTTTGGGTTTCGCCGCCTCTCAATCATCGATCTCCACACCGGGCACCAGCCCATCTCGAATGAAGATGGCACGGTCTGGATTGTCTTCAATGGAGAGATTTACAACTACCAGGAGCTGCGAACTTTCCTCCTTGAGAAGGGCCATACCTTCTCGACGCAAACCGATACCGAGGTGATCGTCCACCTCTATGAGGAGCTCGGCCCTGCTTGTCTGGAGCGGCTTCGGGGTATGTTTGGCTTTGCGATCTGGGACGCGAAGGCCAACACCCTGTTCCTCGCCAGAGACCGAGTCGGCATCAAGCCGCTCTACTACTCTCTGACCGAAAGGGCCATCGTCTTCGCCTCGGAAGTGAAGGCAATCCTCGCCGACCCATCCGTCAACAGAGAAATCGCTCCCGAACTGATCGACCGATTCCTGACCTTCCTCTACGTTCCAGGCGCGGACACTCTGCTCAAAGGAATACGCAAGCTGCCCCCCGGACACTATCTGCTGGTGAAAGACGGCCAGGCGGTCATCCGGCAATATTGGGACTTGCAGTTCTCGGAGGGAAACCAGCACACGAGCACACAACAAGCGGAGGATGAACTGATGCACCTGCTGTCCGAATCAGTTCGCCTGCACATGATGGCTGACGTGCCGGTGGGCATTCTGCTGAGCGGTGGCGTCGATTCAACTGGCGTGCTCAGTCTCGCCGCCGACAATACCGATAAGAAAATCAGCAGTTTTACTGTTGGTTTCTCCCAGGAAGGGATTGCCGACGAACGGCCCTTTGCCAAACTGGCCTCGGAGAGATATGGCACCCAGCACTATGAAATGACCATCAGCGCCGACGACTTCGCGGCCTTTCTGCCGAAGTACGTCTGGCACATGGAAGAGCCCGTTTGCGAACCGCCTGCCATTGCATTGTATTATGTCTCGCAACTGGCGCGAAAGCATGTCACGGTGCTGCTTTCCGGAGAAGGTGGCGATGAAGCCTTTGCCGGCTACAGCAACTATCGGAATCTGGTTTGGCTGGAACGGCTTAAGCGCGGGGGACCGCTCGTGAACAGCGCGTTGGCCGGGGGCATGTCCCTGGCTAGCTCCCTGCTGAACTCCCCACGCATCGGCAAATACTCACCGTTGATGAACGACCGCTTTCCGGACTACTACTACAGCCGCACCACGAATCCCTATCGCACAACGGGCGATGGGCTGGGCAGCGTCTATTCGAGCGAGTTTCTTGGAGCCATCGACCGCGAACACAGCGTGGGGCCCGTGCGTACCCTCCAGGCGCACATGCGCGGCAAGGACATCCTCAACACCATGCTTTATATCGATACCAAAACGTGGCTGCCGGACGATCTGCTGATCAAGGCGGACAAGATGACCATGGCGAATTCCGTGGAATTGCGGGTTCCGCTGCTCGATCATCGCGTGCTGGAGTTCGCAGCCTCGCTCCGGCCGAGTCTGAAGCTCAATGGCGCAAATACGAAATTCATCCTCAAGAGAGCACTGTCGAAGAGGATTCCCGCCGAGATTCGCAATCGCAAGAAAGCAGGGTTTCCTGTACCGTACGCATCCTGGCTGCGGAAGGAACTCAAAGATATGCTCTGGGACGTGCTGACCGACCGAAGAACGATCAACCGCGGCTATTTCCGCCGCGACGCTGTCGAAAAGATGCTGCTCGCCAACACGCAGGGTACGGACTACTCCAAGGAGCTGTTTTCCCTGCTCAATCTTGAACTGTGGCAGCGAACGTTTCTGGATCAGGAGAATGTTGTCCTACAGTAGTGTCCGAAAGCGAGCCATGGCAGCGGTAGGGACCGCTTTGTGGCGCATGCCGGCCTCCTTTGGGTTCGCGCGGATTCTTGGCCAGTCGTATTCGCTGCGCTGCGTGTTGTTCCACGCTGTCGCCACCGGCGAAACTCCCTTCACCGCAGGAATGCGGGTCAGCGTCACTCCGAAGGATTTCGAGTCGGCCCTGCGCTTCCTGACCGCGCACTACACGCCGGTGCGGCTCGATGATGTCCTGACCAATTGCGACGGACGCGGTTTGCCGCCACGCGCATTGTTACTCACGTTCGATGACGCGTACGCTTCGGTAGTCGATTACGCGGCCCCGATTTGCCGGCAATATGGAGTTCCGGCCGTTTTCTTCGTCAACGCAGCGTTTCTCGACAACCAACGGCTGGCTCCGGACAATCTTGTCTGCTATGTGGCCAATATGCTGGGAATGGGAACAATCAACGCGGCTGCCCGCGCCGTTCCCGGATACGAAACTTTCGAAATGCAGTCTCTTGACCAGGTTTTTGGTCTGTTTTTTCCAGCTATTTCACTTGCGCAAAGAACAGTCTTTCTTGACGCGCTCCGCCAGTTGGCTGGCATCAGCGAGAACCGTATGGCGAGTGAGGCACAGCTGTACCTGAGCAGCGCGCAGCTTCGCACTTTAAATTCGTTCGATTTCGAAATCGGTAATCACACTTATACCCACACGCACTGCCGCTCCTTTTCCCAACAGGATTTTTCCTCAGAGATCGATCGCAACAAACTGGAACTGGAAACCCTGTCGGGGACAACAGTTCGTTCGTTTAGTCAGCCGTACGGCTCTTCCTCCGATGTCACTCCGGAATTGACGGATCATCTCGAACGCTCCGGACACCGGGCGGTCTTTCTGAGTGAGAGCGTCGCAAACCCACAAAATGCAGATCTGTTTCGTCTTGACCGCATCAGCACTTGCGCCGAGAGTGACGACGCGATGTTTTTCGAAATTGAAGTCATGCCGCGACTCCGCGCAATTCGGAATCGGTTCTTTCACCAACCCGCGCCGAGTCGCGCCGTCCACAGTCACCCCGTAGGGTAAAGTGGCGTGGTGATAGATATTAGAAGATGTGCCAGCTGGTGACAGGAGACAATAAGGTGCCGGAGAATTCGAACGCAATGACCCGTGAAGAGTTTCTGTTGGGGTTGGATGATATCCTGGGGCTCCGCGCCGGGACTATTCAAGGCAACGAAAAGCTGGAAGAACTCCCGAACTGGGACTCAACCGCGCTCATTGGCCTGATCGTTATGGCAGAAGCTGCGAACAATACACACATCTCTCTTGATCAGGTAGTGGGGTGTGCGACTGTGGCCGACCTGCTGCAGTTGGCGAACGTCGACTCCGGCCCAAACTAGCTCAGCCGTGGCATTCAGCGGGCGCGCCGCGCCAACGCGCACAGAAGCACTCGCGTACGGCCGGATCCGGGCTGTGCAGACCAGTTCACTCTTAGTCCGGAAAATAGAGTTCTTATCCGGCCGGCTTTTTCTTCGGGATTCGTATCGGTGCAGTCCTCCATGCTCAAGGAAATGCGGTATCCAGTCACACCCGCGACGCTTTTGCGCAAACGCCCGGCTCTGAAGCGGGAGCTGCTGGCGCAGCCGAACCTGCTGCCTGTGCGCATCGCCCTCCTGGGCGGATCGACCACGTCAGAAGTCAAAAACATGCTGGAACTGTTCCTTCTCGACCAGGGGATCCAGCCCGAGTTTTATGAATCCGGCTACAACCGCTACTCGGAGGAGGCTCTCTTTGACACGGGAGCGTTGGCGAGCTTCAGGCCTGACGTGGTTTACCTCCATACCACATGGCGCAATGTGGAGCAGTTTCCTTCTCTGCTGGAGTCAGAAGCTGAGGTCGACCAGCGCGTCCGCAACGAAGTCGCGCGCTTTGAGTCGATATGGGATGCGCTTCGCACCAAGCTCGGCGCACTCACAATTCAAAATAACTTCGACCTGCCGCCGCTTCGGCCGCTGGGTAACCTCGAGGCGACTGAGGCTTCCGGGCGCGTCCGTTTCCTGATGAGGCTCAACGCTGAGTTTGCCGGCTACGCTCGGCAGCATCCAGGTTTTCTCCTGAACGATATTCTCTATCTGAGTGCTCAGGTGGGCCTGGCAGCGTGGCACGGTGGAAACTATTGGTATAACTTCCACATGGCCGTTAGCCCGATGGCGACGGTCGCGCTTGCTCAGAACGTCGCCTCGCTCGTTAAGTCGGTGTATGGAAAATCTAAGAAATGCCTGGTCCTCGATCTCGACAATACGCTCTGGGGCGGCGTGATTGGCGACGATGGCGTGCACAATCTTGTTCTCGGGCCCGACACCGCAGTCGGCGAAGCCTATGTCGACTTTCAGCGCTACCTGAAGTGCCTTAAGGAGCGCGGCGTCCTGCTGGCCGTTTGCTCGAAAAATGATCCGGAGAACGCAAAAGAAGGCTTCTCGCATCCTGACAGCATTCTGAAGCTCGATGACTTCAGTGCGTTCCAGGCAAACTGGGGCCCCAAACCCGATAGCATCCGGGCAATTGCCGCCGAACTCAATATCGGTCTCGACAGCATGGTCTTTCTGGACGACAATCCTGCCGAAAGAGCGCTGGTTTCCGACCAACTGCCTGAGGTTGCGACACCCGATGCCGGTTCCGACGTCGCCCGCTACGCGGAGATTCTCGAAGGTGAACACTACTTCGATGTGCACAAAATTGTGCAGGACGACCTCAATCGCTCGACCTACTACAATGCGAACGCGATGCGAAGCGCCAGTGAATCAAGTTTCGCCACTTATGGTGAGTTTCTCGCTTCTCTGGAGATGACGGCGGAGATCGCACCATTTTCTCCCATTTATCTCGAGCGCATCACGCAGCTCATCAACAAAACCAATCAGTTCAACCTCACTACCAGACGCTATACCAGCACCGAGGTTGAGGCGGTCGCCGCGAACCCGGCTGCCGTCACTCTCTATGGGCGACTGGCCGACAAATTCGGAGATAACGGCCTGGTTACGGCATTGATCGGACACACAACCGGGCACACGCTGCAACTGGACCTATGGCTTATGAGTTGTCGCGTGCTGAACCGTGAGATGGAACTCGCAATGTTTGATGCGCTCCTCGAGCAATGTCGTGCCAAAGGCATTGAGCGCATCACCGGCATCTACGTCCCCTCAAAGAAGAACGGCATGGTCGCGGACCATTACCCCAGGCTTGGTTTCGTGAACGCCGGCGAGCCCTCCGAGGGCGGCCAGCAGTGGCATTTCGATGTGCCCCCGACATCACCGGCGAGACCGCGGCACATTCGCTGCGCAGTGACCCCGGCGGTCGCCGCTCCGGAGACGCCGATAAGCGAGGAGCGGGAACCCGCCGCTGCCCGCACTGAAGACTCGGGTAACAGATCCGGATGCCTGGCTTACCGCTAGCGATTCGACTGGCCTGCAACCGACTCAAAGCCACCTGATCGGATCTCTATGACAACCTCCTGGCATGTTGAAGTCGATCAAGCGACCCCGCATGAATGGTCGCAGATCCTGGACCTTTTCGACGACGCGAATATTTATCAGACCGCAGCCTACGGCGATGTTCGCTGGGGCAACAGCAACCTCAGCCGACTCGTCCTGAAGAGGGACGGCGAGATTGCAGGCGCGGCGCAGCTCAGAATCGTTCGCCCGACGCCGCTCCGTTTCGGTATGGCATATCTGCGCTGGGGCCCCCTGTGGGAACGACGTTGCCGGCCCCTGGATCCCGAGGTGCCCGCCGTCCTGGCCCGCACGATCGAAGACGAATACGTCACGAAGAGGAAGCTCTTCGTGCGGATTCTGCCTAACGCGTTCGCCGGGTCGCCACGCGCCGAAGTGTTTCAGAGTGCCTTCGCGAAGTTCACCCGCGAAATTCAGGAACCCTCCGACCTCTATCGGACCTTCGTCGTGGACCTCGCTGCGCCGTTGGATGAACTGCGGAGCAAGCTTGACGCCAAGTGGCGCAATAAACTGAAGCAGGCCGAGAAGAACCACCTGACGGTAATATCGGGAAGCGGGAATGAAGAGTACCGCCGCTTTTGCGCGATGTACTCGGAAATGCGCAAGCGCAAGACGTTCGATACGACCGTGGACGTTGCGGAATTTGGTCGCATGCAGGAGCAGCTTTCCGAGTCTCAGCGTATGCACGTTCTGCTTTGCCTGGACAAGGACATTCCCGTCGCAGGCATCGTCGCATCTGCGATGGGCGATTCTGCGATCTATCTCCTCGGGGCCACAAGCGATGCCGGGCTGAACGCGAAAGGCGCCTATCTGCTGCAGTGGACGCTGATGGGCTGGCTCAGAGAACGGGGCACCCGGTGGTACGACCTGGGAGGAATCGATCCCGAAGGCAACCCCGGTGTCTATTACTTCAAACGGGGATTCTCCGGCGCCGACGTTTTCCAGATCGAGCCCCGGGCCGCCTGTGAGAGCGCTGTCTCATCGGGGATGGTGAAGGCAGGCGTGACGCTGCAGCGCACGCTGAGCTCAGCCTCGAAGCTCCTGAACCGCAACCGCGAGCTCAAACAGGTAACTGCTCAAACCTAATTGCATGTCGCCTTCCGTCACACCTACCGAAATATCCGTCGTCATCGTTGGCTGGAATGCCAGGCAATACCTGGAGTTGTGCCTCGATAGTCTCGCGAAGGCTCCGCCGCAACGCTCGATGGAAGTATTCGTCGTTGACAATGCGTCGACCGACGGTTCGTCGGAAATGATCGAGGCGGAGTTTCCCTGGGTCAAGCTGATCAGAAGCGGCGAGAATCTCGGATTCGCAAGGGGCAATAACGTCGCCATTCGGCAATGCGTGGGACGATATATTGCACTGGTCAATCCGGATGTGATCGTCTTCCCCGGCTGCCTCGATGCACTGGCGGACTTTCTGGATGAGAACCCCCGAGCCGGTAATGTCGGCCCTCGGGTCTTTAACCCCGACATGACGCAGCAGAGTACCTGTCGCCGCTTCCCCACCCTGTGGAACAACTTCTGCTCGGCATCGCGCCTCGAAAGCATTTTCAAAGACAAGCCGTTCTTCGCCGGCGAGCACATGTTCTATTTCGCGCACGACCGGACGCTGCCGGTGGATGTGATCGTCGGTTGTTTCTCGATGATCCGCCGCGAAACCTTCGACGAAGTTGGGCTGCTGGATGAAGGCTTATTTATGTACGGCGACGATGTCGATTGGTGCCGTCGCGCGTGGAATGCCGGCTGGGAGTGCGTCTTCTACCCAGGCGCCGGCGCGATTCATGACCGCGGCAAGACTACGGCCGCGTTTCCGGTTCGCTTTGCTGTCGCCCAGCAGCGGTCGATCCTTCAGTACTGGACCAAGCACCACTCGATGCGGGGCGTCCTCGGAATCCGCACAATCATGCTCTGTCATCACCTGCTTCGTTACTTTGTCGCTGCCCTTTCAGCCCTGATGCCTTCCCGGCGGAAGTCGCAGAATGAAGTTCGGAAACAGGTGAGTGGGGCGTGCCTGCGCGCCCTGGTCACCAGCGTACCGAGCAGGGGCTGAGCTGACATGGGACTTACCTCCTCGTTTTCTCGACTGTCCGAGTATTACAGCCGTCACGGCCTGCGCTCGACGGTCCGCCGTGCCGTCGAGGCAGGCAAACGGGCGCTCTTTGCGGGCCGTATGGTCGTATTTTATTGCGACCTCGATGACCGGAACCTCCGCCCGGTCAACGTTCCCAAATCCTTCGCGATCGAGCGGATCACATCCTTGGCGGAGATCAGTGCGGAAGTCCTACAGGAAATCACCAGCTTCTGGAACCCGAAGCTGGCCAACCAGAATATCCGGGAACGCTTCGATAGAGGAGCCTCGCTCTGGCTGGTGAAGTCCGATGATCGCCTGGCCGGATATGGTTGGACGTTGCATGGGCAGACGATCGCGGAGTATTACTTCCCGCTCGGACAGAATGATGTGCAGCTATTCGATTTCTACGTCTTTCCGAAATTCCGAGGCCGTGCGCTTCACTGGCTCCTGACCGGCTACATCCTGCAGGCGCTTACGGCGGAAGGCCGGTCGAGAGCATTCGCCGATACCGGCGAATGGAACCAGGCACAGTTGGCCTCCTTCAAAATGACCCCGTTTCGCTGTCTGGGCCTGGTTAGAACGTTTACCGCGTTCGGCCGAGTATTCACATGGTGGGTGGTTGATCTCCCGGCGGATCTGAAACAGCCACGCCCCGCGCAAAGCGAAAGGGCGATCAGGGCGGTGAGCACGAATGAGTAGCGGAACACAGGAAACCCCGGATTCGCTGCCGGTCAGGCTTCATCACATTGGCTTCGTGCTGGCATCCATCCGGGAAGGCGCCGAGTCGTTTGCGGATTCTCTTGCTGCGAGCTGGGACGGCAAGATCATTTTCGATCCGATCCAGAAGGTCCGAGTCACCTTCCTGCAAGGGGCGCACGCCGCGGATGCGTTGATCGAACTCATCGAGCCGGGCGACCCTGCGTCTCCCGTCTCCCGGTTTCTCGAGCGCGGCGGCGGCCTCCACCACCTGTGCTACGAAGTGGCCGATCTTGACGCACACCTGGCCTGGTGTAAGTCGGAGGGCACCATCATCCTGCGCTCCCCGGTTCCGGCCGTAGCCTTCGGTGGAAGGCGGATTGCCTGGGTAATGACCAGGAAAAAGCTGCTGGTGGAATTCCTCGAGAGCCAAAAAGCCTGATTCCGCTGCGGTAAATGCTCCAAACAAGAGGTTTTGCGCGATTGACAGACAGGAAAGCCCGCGTTAGGCTACGAATCGGGTGTAATCCAGACCCTCGTGGTGCTCCCCCGCGCCCACCCTCTCTCATTGACCGCTGCGAAGTGGCCGCGTGGGTATTTTCGTACTCCGCGGACCCGCTGTTTCCCTTGCGCGTGGCGGAGCGAACCCGCTACCGTTGTCTTGACTGGGAGAGTTCGATGGCAAAAGTTACCCGTCTCGTTATCTTTTTGGCCTGCGTTTTCGGCACCGGCAGCGCGTTCGCTGCCGGTGCGTGTCCCGCGGGAGTGCCCATTTCGGGGAGTCACTGCTATTTCGTAGCGGCAAACGGTTCGGACTCTAACAGTGGAACGTCGGAAGCCACACCGTGGCTCCATTCGCCGGGTATGCCCAGTTGTTCGGCAACCTGCCTGAGTGTGGAGAATTCCTGGGGATCCTATGGCCAAACCCCAAAGAAAATCAGCGGCACGGGCATCGTCTATCGCGGCGGTGATACCTGGCACGAAGGAAACAGCGGACTGAGCCCATATACAGGCGGCACGATCAATTACTTCTGGAGCGGTGCGTCCAATTGCGTCTATGAAGGCGATCTCACGGGCTGCTTCTACATCGGCGTGGATAAGACCTGGTACAACTCGTCTATTTGCGGATCGTCCTGGTGTCGTCCAAAGTTCAATGGCGACAATCCTCTTTCGACCACCCTGGTAGACAGTTGCGCCTACCAGACCGGATCGCAGAACCAACTCATTGTTCTATCCACAAACCTGAACTCCTATCTTTACGTGGACAGTCTTGAGGTTCTCGGTCTGTGCACGAACGACACGTCGAGTTCGGGAGATGCAAATACCAATGCGATGCTGTATGACGCAGGTACGATGTCCGCCGGCCTTCCCGGAATGATCATTGAAAACAACATTTATGCCCACGGTTGGACGGCGTCCAAGGCTACGGCATCGAATACCGCTCTGGCTTGCAACGTTCTCGGTGGAGGCGGTCTGGAATCCAAGATCGGCGTGGTCGTCGACGGTTCCGACTCTGATGCCGGCGTCTGCGCATGGGGCATCTTTCAGAGCAATTATCACTTTAAGGATTCAATGATCCGGTACACAACCCAGGGCGTCGGCCAGTGGTGCCACGATACGCACGACAATATTTTTGAGTACATGGCCGTTCCCTATATCCCGACCCACGGCAACGCATATGAATGCAATCAGGACTCCCCGGGCAACGCGCTGGGGCAACCGCAAAACACGCCGAATGTGGTCTACAACAATATCTTCCGCCACGATCTCGGCACGTCCGGCAATCCCGATCTGTGGCTATGTCCTACCGCCATGCCGGAATACTGGTTCAACAATTTGATGTATGACCTTGGCGGAGAAGGCTGGAGCATTCCCGGACCCGCTGGGTATGGAGGCTGCGCCAGTACCGGCGGTCAGTACATGTTCAACAACACTCTGGTCGATATGACCCAACCGTGTTATCTCAATTCAATCAACAACGGAACCGGGGGCAAGTACCTGACCGTGATCAACGAACATCTGATCAATGCTCCCTACGATTCACCGAAACAATCTCCCGGATGCACGGGCGGTCCGTCGAGCGCCACGAATATTTCCATGTCGAACGCCGTGGCAACCACTCAGGGTTATACGACGGGACTGGCGGGGATAACCAAAGGGAATAACTGCGCCAACGAGGGCACGACTCCGTGCGCCCCGACAACCACTTCCAGCGGTACCGTGGGCCAGGGGTCGAATGTCGCTGAATATTGCCAGACGCTCGCCACCTTTACGTCTGAGCCCGCAATCAGCGTCGATGCCGCCAACGCCTGCAAGTTCGGCACGACCGATGGCTGTGCGTACAACGCGACGTCGCATACGATGGTTTGCCCGGCCCAGGCCGTCGTGAGCCGTCCCATTTCCACGCAGTCCGGCGCGCCCAAATGGGATAGCGGGGCCTACCAGTACATTGGCCTGAAAGCCCCTACCAACCTGACGGGATCGCAGCCCTAGTTTCTGCTTGCTGCGAATATGTCGGCCGGCAATCGATGGCGCTGGCACAACTCAACTGCTCCAGACGAAGTGACGAAACCGGGCCCGCGAGACCCTTCCCGCGGCCCCGTCCCGGCGATCAGTCGACCCTGCAGTTCTGAATCCCCACCAGGATCGTATGAGGCGATCGTCTCGCCCGAGCAGGGCGAAACGAACGCACCAGTTCAATTTCTCGCATTATGGCACCCAAACATCTGAGATTTGGCGGCGGAGCGGCTGATTCCGCAATCAGCCCGGCGATTGCGATTTATCTGTTGATCGCTGTCATCCTGATCCTCGTTCTCCCGCGTAACAAAGTCATCACGCCCTTTCTCTTCGCCTTCTTCACTATCCCGGTTGGAGAAGTTCTGGTGCTGGGGGGGTTCCACTTTACCGCGTTGCGCGTGCTGATTCTCGCGGGCCTGGCGCGCAGAGCCGCGATTCGCAAAAGCGCTGTCACAGGCAAGTTCCCCGGCGGCTTCAACGCGGTTGATAAGGCCGTTGTCTTCTGGTCGGTTTCCGCCGTGGTTGCCCTTTGCCTCGTATTCATGGAGCTGCCGGCCGTCATCAATGCCCTCGGCGTGCTGCTGGACACCATGGGCGGCTATTTTGTCGTTCGTTCGCTGATCGTCGACGGTGAAGGCGTGCAGCGCACCATCAAGACGATGGCGTTGATCTGCACGGTTCTCGGCATTTGCATGATCAACGAGCAAATCAACCACATCAACGTCTTCGGCATCCTCGGCGGAATATCGCGCGAGGTGACGGTCCGGGACGGCAAGATCCGTGCTTCCGGTTCGCTGGGATGCCTCTATGCCGGAGCATTTTCCGGCGTGTTGATTCCCCTGTTCATCTGGATCTGGCGGGAGCACAAATCCAAACTGGCTGCCATTGCGGGCATCGCGGGCGCGACTGCCATGGTGATTACGTCGAACTCGAGCACATCGTGGATGGCCCTTTTCGGGGGGCTCTTCGGTATGGCGATGTGGCCGATCCGCAAAAAGATGCGCCTGGTTCGCTTGGGTATCGTCTTCACACTGGTCGGGCTGCAGATCGTAATGAAGGCTCCCGTTTGGGCGCTGATTGCCCGCATCGATTTCACCGGATCCTCGTCTGGCTTCCAGCGCTACATGCTGGTCGATATGACCATTCGGCATTTCAGTGAATGGTGGCTGATGGGCTGTACCTCTTACATCAACTGGGGCTGGGATAGCTGGGACCTCTGCAACCAGTTCGTCGCGGTTGCGCTCACCGGCGGTCTGTTTACGTTGATCTGTTACATCGCCATCTTCAGTCGCGGCTTTCGCGCCCTGGGAAAGGCGAGACGGCTGCTGACAAAGGACTTTCGCCAGGAATGGCTGCTTTGGTGCCTTGGATCCGCGCTTTTTGCCACCATCGTCGCGCACTTCGGCATCAACTATATGGCGCAGCTGATCATGGGGTTCTTTCCCCTGGTCGCCAGCATTTCCGTAGCAAGTTTCGAGGCGACTCGATCCGCCGCCCGCGCATCGCAGAAGCTCACTCTTGCGCCGGCATTGGCGACCGAGCCGGTACTGGCTCCGGTCCTCGCCCGGCAACGCGCCGGAATTGCTCAGAAGTCGTGGCACAGCCTCGCCTACAAGCGAAGATAATCTGCGCTCCAATCGCTCCGAAGCCTACTTCGCCCCGGCGCGCAGTCCATCCATGAACAATCCAGTGGCGAAAACAAACAATCGCGTGCGTGTACTGTATACATTCCCCCTGCGCCTGGGCGCCGACCGCATCTGCTACACCGCCTGGCAACAGGTCAATGGCCTGGCAGCGGCGGGAGCGGATGTCCTGGTGTGCGCGGCTTCGCTCGGGAGGCCGGTCCCCCCCGGAGTCCGCGTCGCTTCAACGCTCGAGAAGGGAAAGATCCGCCTGCCCTACCGGATCGTCGGCACCGCGCGGGCGGTCGCCATGCACGATCGCATCGTGGCGCACCGTCTCGAAAAACTTCGCGACAGCATCGACATCATTCATGCCTGGCCCACCGGATCCGTGGAGACACTGAGCACGGCGGCACGCCTCGGAATCCCTACCGTCCTCGAACGGCCCAATGCCAACACCCGTTTTGCCATGGAGGTTGTGCAGCAGGAATGCGACCGGATGGGTATCGTGCTGCCTCCCGATCACGAACATGCCTTCGACGAAGTAAAGCTGCGCCGCGAAGAAGAAGAATACCGCCTGGCGACGCGTCTCCTGTGCCCCTCAGACTTCGTAGTAAAAACCTTTCTCGACAAGGGTTTCTCGAAGGATCAGTTAATTCGCCATTTTTACGGCTTCGACGAACGGGTCTATCACCCAATGGAACGTCCTCGCCCCTCCACCGGCGGCCTCACCATGCTGTTTGTAGGCGTATGCGCGGTGCGCAAAGGCGTCCATTTCGCGCTCGAGGCGTGGCTGCGCTCTCCGGCTTCGCAGACCGGCAAGTTTCTCATTGCCGGAGAGTTTCTGCCGGCATATCAGGAGAAGCTGGCTTCGATGCTCGCCCATCCGAGCGTACAGGTTCTTGGGCATCGTAACGACGTTCCGGATCTGGTCAGAAAGAGCGACATTCTTGTGCTGCCCAGCATTGAAGAAGGCTTCGGCCTGGTGGTTACCGAAGCAATGGGCAGCGGCTGTGTTCCTCTTGCGTCCGAGGCGTGTACTGAACTCTGTCACCACATGAAGACAGGGCTGATGCACAAAGTGGGAGATGTCGAAGCACTCATGCAGCACATCACCCTCCTCCACGAAGACCGCAAATTGCTGGAAGATTTGCGCACCGCTTGTCTCGATGCCATTCCGGAGATCACCTGGACGGCCGCCGGCGTGAGACTCCTGGATGCCTATAACGAAACGATTGCCGAGTATCAACGCAACCCCAACCGAGCGAATTCAAACACGCACGATACCATGTGCGCCACTTCCTGATTTCCAGCTCGCTCCACTAAGTCTGACCATCCATCAATTCAATGACTCCCAAAGTTTCCGCGGTGATTCCCACCTACAACAGGGCTGACAAGGTGCGCGCCAGCATTGACAGCGTTTTGGCGCAGACCGTTTCCGATGTGGAAGTCGTTGTCGTCGATGACGGGTCGACAGACAGCACCGCCAGGGTCCTCCGGGAGGCCTATGGCGACCGCATCCGCTATTGCTATCAGAAAAACCAAGGCGTAAGCGCCGCGCGTAATCGAGGCATTGCGGAAGCCAAAGGAGAGTGGATTGCATTTCTGGATTCCGATGATCACTGGGTGAACAACAAGCTGGAGTGGCAACTGAAGACTCTGGAACAATTCGCTCCCGGATGCGCAGCGTGCTACACCGACGTCGCCTTCTATAACCATAGCGAGACGCGAACGATGCTCCAGCTTGCCGAACAAAGCTATCGTCACGACGCCCAATCCGGTGTAAACACTGAGGTCCTCCGCCTGCTGGTGACGCCTGGCGGCCCAGGAATGGTCCTCTGCCCTTCTTCCTTTATGGCGAGAGCAGACATTATTCGGCGGGCGGGAGGCGTTAATCCCAGGCTGCGCTACCAGCAGGACACCGAATTTATGTTTCGCGTGGCGCTGTTGACCGGCTTTTGCTACGTCAACATTCCGCTCGTGTGGTTCGACCGTTCCCCCGTTGAAGTTCGCCATATGGATCAGTTGGTACCCGGCGTTCCCCGCACGACCGCGGGCGTGAACGCATGGGACCGCCTCGAATTCATCCTGCAGGATAGTGAAGTCTGGCTCAACGGCCTCTTGCAGCTGAAAGATGTGCCAGGGCCGGTCCAGTCGCTCATCCGGGAACAACTGGGTTCGGTACACAGCGGGCTGGCTAATTGCTACCTGGTCCGCGGAAAATACGGCAAAGCCCGCGCGGCAGCGTATCGCGCAGTACGCTTGAATATGACCCGCAATTTTGCCGCGAAATTTCTCATGACCTGGATCAGCCCCGGACTCGCGGCTCGCACCGTCCGTCAGCGCGAGAGCAAGCGGGATGCGGAATTCTCGGTATAACTTTCGCCTGACTCTTCACCTATGAAACACAACTCATCCTCGACACCGGAGACGGAACTCGATTCCGCGCCCAACAGCATCGAAGCGCGGATGCCCGGCAATTCGGATTCATGTCCCGCCTGTTCCTCCCGTGGCGCGCGGGAGTGGCTCCGGGCGCCAGATCGATTTCACGGGCGCGGCGATAGGTACACGCTGCTGCGCTGTCCATCCTGCTCCCTGGTCTGGCTCAGCGATCCGCCCTCTCCTGAAGAGATGGGCCAGCATTACACCGAGGCCTACGACCGCCTGATCTCCTCTTCCGGTAAGAATTCGCCGCAGCGTTGGCGCGATCGCAACGCTGTGCTGTCCCTGCACTGCCAGTCTGGAGCGCTGCTCGATCTGGGGTGCAGTTCCGGAGCTTTTCTGCAAACCCTTCAAGGCGGGAATTGGGATTTGTTCGGCATCGAGATGTCGCCCGACTCTGCTCAGCAGGCACGCGCGAGCAGTGGAGCGACGGTCTTCGCAGGCAACATCCTCGATGCCCGCTTCGCGGCTGAATCCTTCGATGTGATTACCTGCTTCGACGTGCTGGAACACCTGTACGAGCCGCGGCGCATCCTGGAGCGCGTGGGTATGTGGCTGAAGCCCGGAGGCATTTTCTACGTCCTCGTGCCCAACATCGACTCCGCCGAGTCTCGCGTTTTCGGCAGCTATTGGCACGGACTGGAGCTTCCACGGCACCTCTCACATTTCTCGCCCAGGTCTCTCGAAGCTCTGGCCGCCTCCGCGGGACTGGTCACAGTATCGCTCGAAACCCATCGCAACCAGGCTGTTGGTACGAGTTTGCGCTATCTGTGCGACGATGCGTTTCAGCGGATCGGCATCCGGCGGAAGCCGGTCGCCTATCGCGGCGAGGCAAGCCTTCCCTGGCGCGCGACGCGGAAGGTCGTGCGCATGACCGCTCTCCGTGTGCTGCTGGCGATGGCTCCGCTTGCGGGCGGGGGCGAGTCCATTCACGCCGTCTTCTCCAGGAAAGAAATAAACCCGTGAGCACTCATCCGGTTTTCTCCTTTTGGCGCGGCGCAATCCATCGCAGTAACCCGGGGTTGAGCTCGATTTTCCACAGTCGGACTGATTCCGCGATCCGGGAGGGTGCTCCGTGGGTCTGATGCGGAGTCTCAGCCGCGCGCGCAGCCGGGTCGGCGACGTTCTTACCGGAGACGCACTGCGGGCCAAAGTCATGCGCGGCGGCGCCTGGTTGGGCACCGGCAGCGTCGCGGAACAGGCCGTTCGTTTTGGCCGCAACATGATCCTCGCGCGGCTCCTGGTTCCGGGGGCGTTCGGGACCATGGCCATCGTCCTGTCCTCCGCAGCGGTCGTCAACACCCTCACCGATATCGGCGAACGAGGGGCGATCATTCAGAATCCGCGGGGAGATGAGCAGGCTTATTTCAATGCATCCTGGTGGATGGGATTCGGTCGAGCGCTCCTCTCATACTTCGTAATTTTTTCCGTAGCACCGTGGATCGCTCACTTTTACGGGCGTCCCGAATTGTCGGGACTACTCCGCGTCGCCCTTCTCGGAGTGCTGTTCAATGCCGCCATGAGCCCTCGCGGAATTGTGGTGCAAAGGCAAATGAAACTCGGCCGCTGGGCGGCCATCACAAATGGCGGCGGCATCAGCGGGGTCATCATTACGGTTGTCCTCAGTTTCTTTATGCGCGATGTCTGGGCTCTCGCGATCGGCTATTGCACCGAGGATTTCTCGCGCTTCGTGTTGTCATACATCCTGTGTCCGGGCGCTCCCAAATTGCGGATCGACCTGCACGCGGCAAGGGAACTCCTGTCTTTCTCGCGTGGCATTTTCGGCCTCGCCCCGCTGAACCTGATCATTGCGCGCGCCGACATCTTTGTTCTCGGCAGGCTCTGCTCGCTCTCCGCCCTTGGCCTCTATTCTCTCGCTATCTCGCTGGTCGTCACTCCTTCGGTCTTCATCACCAATATGCTCGGGCAGACGCTGATGCCCGCTCTCTCCAGCATTCAAGACGACAGCTACCGAATGAATCGAATTCTTCTCGAAGTCACGTCCTGGCTGCTGCTGCTGGGCATGCCCACAGCTCTGTTCATATCCTTGTCGGCCCCGTCGCTGCTGAAGCTCGCCTACGGACCGCGCTACACCGCAGCCGCCGGCCCGCTCTCGGTCGCAGCCTTCGCGGTGCTTCTCACAATACTCAACGCAGTTCCGACCACCGTTCTCTTCGCACGCGGCCGTCCCGGCCTGCATCGGCAGGGCGTAATTGTAACTGCGGTTGTGATGCTCGTTGCTATTTACCCGGCGAGCCGGTCGTGGGGACCCACCGGAGCCCAGGTTGCAGCTCTGGTCTCGGTTGCCGTAGGTTTTGTATACCAGGTCATCCTTCTGCGCGCCGTGACGGGCCTCAGCGTCCTCCGGTACGGTTCTGCGTTTGTTGCGCCTTCGGCCGCATCGGCAGCCGTCCTGGGAGTGATGCTCGGAACCCATCGGCTTGGCCTCGTGATGCGACCGTCCGCCGACGTGGCGCTCTGCATCGTAAGCTGCCTGATCGCTTCGGGGCTATGTGCATCGGCGCATCTCCGCGCCCTGAAGAAGCATAAAAGCTTTTACAACCAGAAACCCCGGGAATCCGCTGTCGCCCTGTAATGCACGGTCAGCCGCCTGAAGAATTCTTCCAAGGAGACTTAGTTTGCCTTCAAGAATCAAACGACGCCCCATCGACGATCCCATCAACCTGTTGCCCCGGGCGATCACGAAGCTGAACAGCCTCTGGATGAAATGGACCTACCCATTCGCCTCAATCGGCGAGAAGGCTTCCTTTCACTACACCAGCAAGGTATTCCGTCCGCGCTCGACCAGAATCAGCCTGGGAAATCATGTGAGCCTGCGCGAGTACGCATGGCTGAGCATTGCCACTGAGGATCACACCGGCGAGCCTGTTATCGTTCTCGAAGACAATTGCCACGTGGGCTTTGGCAGCATCCTCTCCGCCAAGAATCGCATTTATCTCGAGCGCGACGTGCTGATTGGGCAGATGGTTCTGATCGTGGATCACAACCACACCTACGAAGATATCAACGTGCCCGTCGTCCATCAGGGCATTTCCGGAAACGGTACGGTCCGCATCGGTCAGGGGACCTGGGTCGGACATGGTGCCGCAATCATTGCGCCTCGAGGCGACCTGACCATCGGTCGTAACTGCGTCATCGCGGCCAATTCGGTGGTCATGCGCAGTATTCCGGACTATTCCGTCGTGGCAGGTTACCCGGCGACGATTATCCGGCAGTACGACCCCCAGACGCAGTCATGGCGCGTCGGACGCAATGAGAACAAATCCGTTCGCGAAGCGGACACGACTTTGCAGTCCCGCTAAAAGCCAGCCCGCTCGACTTCGTCCTGCCGAGGCATTCACAGAACGGCCGGTCCCGCCTTTGCACGTATCGGCAACGTTCCCGGCACCGGACAGCAGAAAGGAACCGCCCGCATGGCCGCAACTACAATCGCTACCGACCCGTTTTCTCTCCATCGGAAGGCTTTCCTTGTGGCTGGCGGCACGCGGGGAATCGGCAATGCGATTTCGCTCCGTTTCGCACGAGCGGGCGCAACGGTAATCGCAAATTACCTTCGCAATGAACAGTCAGCGGAACAGCTGAGGGTTATCGCGGAAAAGGAACAGCTGCCCATTTCGCTTTGCCGCGCGGATTTGACGACAGACAAGGGTTTGGAGCAGGTAAACCATGCAGTTCTGGAAATCGGTTCGCATCTGTCCGGCATGGTTTTTTGTGCAGCCACCGGAATTCATCGACCGATGGGCGAGCTCACCGACCGTCATTTCGACTTTACTTTTAACCTGAATGTCCGAGCGTTCTTTCGGCTGATGAAGCTGTTTCAGACGCGCTTTTCCCCAGGAGCAAGTGTCGTAGCCGTCAGCTCATGGGGAGCCGTGCGCACGCTTCCCTGTTACTCGCTCGTCGGATCCTCGAAGGGCGCCCTCGAATCGATGGCGCGCCACTTCGCGGCCGAGCTGGCGCCGGCCGGAGTCCGCGTTAATATTCTCACCGCCGGAGCTGTGCTCACCGAAGCATGGAAAGCGATGCCGAACAGCGGAGCCCGCATTGCCGAAACCATTCATCGCACACCGGCCGGGCGGCTGGTCACAGCCGAGGAAGTCGCCTGCGGTGCCCAGTTTCTTTGCTCTGACGCTGCCGCGGGAATCGTGGGTCATACGCTGGTCGTGGATGGCGGATGCGGAATCGTGGCCTAAAGATAGCTGACGAACGCTGAGCAGCTTCAACTCCCCCACGTAGACTCAGTGGTACTGGCATTTTCAATCACTCACTTACTTTTTTTAATGCGGACACGCGAAAGGGTCAGATGAACAATACCGAACAGGTACTCGCCAAAGTTCAGGAGGCATTCAAGGCCGCCTTCGATGTCGACCCGCAGACGGTCACAATGGATACGACTGCCAACGACATCCCCCTCTGGGACTCGGTCGGCCACTTGTCTCTCGCCAGCAGCCTCGAAGAGGTCTTCGGGATCACACTGGATGTAGACGACCTGATGGAAATGGAGAGTGTTCGCGAGATCGTGCGCGTCATTACTCCCAAGGTCTCCGGGAAGGCCTGACTTGCCACCCACTCCTCAGGGCAATTTCGCCGGACGCCTCATGGAGCGTCTCGGACCGCGGTCGTGCTTCATTGACGCCGCCACCGAGCGCACTTTGGGAGCGGACGAATTGCCGCGTCTCATTGCCGGGTTCGCCGCAAATCTCCTCTCCGCCCGGTTGCGCCCCGGAGATCGAATGCTGATCGGCTGCGCTCTCTCCCCGGCGAGCACAGTGGCGTATCTGGGGGCCATCTATGCAGGCCTGGTAGCTGTGCCTGTGGACGAGCGTACGTTGCTGACCTCCGCGTCCCTACTTGCGGAAGCCACGTGCGCAAAGGCCATCTGGACGGAGGGAGGCCTTCGCAGAGAAGATTCATCCGACACCTCCCTCCTGTCCCTGAAAGGCCTGGCAGAAGGATCCACGGAGGTCATACCTCCGACTCCTCGGGAGGCTTCTGATCTGGCCGCCCTGATGGCGACTTCCGGTTCCACCGGCGTTCCCCGCTTCGTCATGGTGACCCACGGCAATCTCCTTGCCAACACTGAGGCGATTGTTCGCAGCATGGCTCTTGCCAACGACGAACGTGCCATGCTCATTTTGCCGGTCAGCTACTGCTTCGGCGCAAGCCTTGTGCATACTCACCTGATTCAGGGCGGGAGCATTGTCTTCGATCGCCGATTCATGTTCCCGGATAAGGTGCTTCAGGCCGTCGATCAATTCGCCTGCACCACATTTGCCGGCGTGCCAACCGTCTACAACGTGCTTTTGCGACGCTCGCATATCCGCCAAATGCGTCTTACGGGTCTTCGGCGCTTTCTCCAGGCCGGCGGCAGTCTCCCACGCGAACGAGTCAGCGAGATGCGAGAGATGTTTCCGCACGCGAAGTTTTTTGTGATGTACGGCCAGACCGAAGCGACAGCGCGTATTTCCTGCATGGATCCCAACCGCTGGCCGGAGAAGGAAGGAAGCGTCGGCCAGCCGCTCGACAACCTGACCATCTCGATCGTGGATGATGAGGAAAATCTTTTGGCGCCAGGACAGATCGGCCAACTGACGGTCAGCGGGCCTTCTGTCTGCAGCGGCTACTTCAACGATCCGGAGGAATCTCGTCGCGTCTTCAGCAACGGCACTCTGCGAACCGGTGACCTGGCGCGCCAGGATGACGAGGGATTTCTCTGGATTGAGGGCCGCACCGGAGCATTCCTGAAAATCAGAGGATCCCGGGTCAGCTTCGCAGAAGTCGAAGCGCGTGTTGCGGAGATCTCCGGGGTCTACGAGTGCGGCGCATGCGCCGTTGAACATCCCGAAGCGGGAGAAGCCCTCGTCCTGCTGATCGTTCCGGACCATGGAACGACTCTCACCGCAGACGAAATTCACCACCGTCTCCCGGCGCACTGGACGCTCGACTCCATCCGTCTGGTATCCGAATTGCCGAAAACATCGTCGGGCAAGATCGCGCGGTCTGAACTTTCGGCCATGAGCAAGGAGTTGCATGCAGCAGATCGATGACAAAATCGACCTCGCCCTGTCGGTCGCTCCATACTCTCAGCCTCCTGAAGAGAAACAAGCCAGCCTGCTGGGGTTAATGAAAGACGAGCTGGAAAGCGCCTGCCAGCGCCATGCAGGTTATGGCAATTACGTCCAGGGCTGGCCCGTCGACTTTCGCTCCGCGACCCGGGTCGCCGACTTGCCGTATCTCCCAGTCGGGCTCCTCAAGGCCGATCCGCCGATCTCCTTTGTGGCCGCTGAAGAAATCAAGAAAACGTTGACGTCGAGCGCCACAACTTCGCAATCGCCCAGCCGAGTCGTTCTGGATTCTCCAACCTCTCGCCGTATGACCAGGGGCGTCGTCAACATCGTTCGCGATTTCATAGGGACGTCGCGCCGGCCCTATCTGGTGGTCGACACTCTGGACTCAATGCGCGGCGGAAACAACGCTCTCGGCGCGCGAGGGGCGGCCATTCAGGGGCTGAACCCTTTTGCCAGCCAAACGGTTTGTGTTCTCAATCTGAATGAGCACGGCGACCTGGTCCTGGATAAAACGAAGTTATTGGAATTTGCGAACGCTCATCAGGGCGTCGAGATCCTGGTCTATGGCTTTACGTTCATCCTGTGGAATCATCTGGTCAAGCCTTTGCTAGCTGACAACATCTGTCTCAACCTCTCCAACGTGCGTATCCTGCACAGTGGAGGCTGGAAGCGCCTGCAGGATCAGGCCGTCGAGAAGTCCACGTTCAACGAGCAATTGGCACGCGTATTTGGATGCTCACCCGAATGCGTTGTGGATTTCTACGGCATGGTCGAAAGCGTGGGTGTCATCTTCCCCGATTGTCCTGAAGGCAACAAGCACGCGCCCGCGTTCGGCGATGTAATCGTGCGCGATCCGCTAACCCTCGAGCCGGTGGCCGCCGGTGAGCAAGGGATCGTTCAGGTCTGCAGCGTCCTCCCCACCAGTTTTCCCGGGAACCTGCTCCTGACTGAAGACGTAGCCCACGTGCTGGCTTACGATGGATGCCCGTGCGGGCGGCGCGGCATCAGTTTTCGATTCGCCGGGCGAGTGCCCAAAGCCGAGCTGCGCGGCTGCGGCAACCTCGATGTCAAACGGTCGGTCTCCAATTAACCTAATGTCGACTCCTTCCCTAACGGGACTCGTTCAGCCCGTGCAGTCACCCGCAGAGATTTCCGCCGCGGCGGCAGAACTGCGTCAGGCAATCGCGACCGACCCGCTGTCTCCTTCCGACGTCATGACGATCTTCGAGTCCTGGGCGAAAGAGCTCGATGCTCGCGAACTCGATGAGATCCCCGGAATTGTATTCCTGCGCATGTGGCTCCGGCGCGGAACGCTTGAACCAATCATCGCGCGCGAACTTGGGGCCGGAGCGCTCAGCGGAGGTTGGACCGAATCCGGGCGGGCTCGGCTGCGAGCTTTCCCGCTTGGTGTGGTGGGACACTGGCCTGCCGCCAATGTGGAAATCCAGCCCATCCTGTCGATGACCTGCGCTCTTCTTGGCGGCAACGCCGCGCTGGTGCGGGTTCCCCGCGGCCTTGTTGATCTGACACACGCCCTGATGGAACGGCTCACGCAGTCGGATCCGAGCGAACGCCTGACACGGCGCATTTTCATGGCATCGTTCGATCACAACCGGCGGGACCTGCACGAAGCCATGGCTAAATCGGTCGACGGCGCCATGATCTGGGGTGGTCAGGATGCTGTCCTCGAAGTTCGCTCGCTTCCCTTCCCGCACTGGACCCGCATAGCGACTTTCGGCCCGCGTATGTCGGTCGCCGCGCTGGACGCGACGGCGTGGAGCAATCCCGACGACCAAAAAACCTGGTGCCTGCGCCTCGCGCGTGACGTTTGGCAGTTCGACCAGCAAGCGTGTTCGTCACCGCAGATTGTGTTCCTGGAGCGCGATCCTCAACAGTCCGCCGCTTCCTTTATGACGCACCTGCAGCAAGCCTTCGAGAACGAGAACCGGGCACATCCGCGACGGACCATTGCTTCCGCATTGACGTCCGCCATCTGTCAGGCGCGCGCAGCTTGGCTCCTCAAAGACTCTTCGCACGCAGCGGTCTTTCCCCTGGGGCCGGACTGGACGTTGCTTTTCGGCTCAGGCTCCGAGCTTCCGCAGCCGGTGCAGGGAAAAACTCTGTTCGTGCTCGAGGTGGACAACCTCCACGAAGCCATCTCCAAACTCGACGGCAATGTCCAGACCCTCGGCCTGGGTATGGCCGACGCGGAGAAAGAGAACAAGCTGGCCATGCTGGCCGGACAAAGAGGCATTGATCGCATTGTCAAATTGGGGCGGATGCATACGTTTGTACCCCCGTGGGACGGTGTCGATCTGATTCGACCGATGGTGCGCATGGTCCGCCATGTCAGTTCGGCGGAGTGAATCCCCTAAACGAGGAAATCATCGTATGAACGAAGGCAAAGCATTCCTGACGGGTCTGGACCTCAAGGCCAGAACATTCGCGACCTCCGCCAAAGCCACGGTCGAGGCCAATGACGAACTTTGCTCCTGGCTTCTCGACCCGCTCGCCCGCTGGGCGGGCGCCGCATACGGCGAGCGCGCCTTCGAAGATGCAGCCAAGGGCTACGCCCAGTACTGCATGGGCGTCTGGAAGTCGCAGCAGATGTACGAGAAGAATGGCCGATACACTCCCGAATCCATGCCGGACCTCGTCTCGGAAGTGTATGAGCACGAGGGCTACATGGTTCCTTACATGTGGGCCGCGATTCTGATCTACCCATTCTGGCCCTCGATGACCAATCACATCGCGCTATACCGCGACGAATTCATCAAGGCGCTGAAGCCCGGCGCGAAAGTTCTGGAGCTGGCTTCCGGCCACGGCGTGATGGGCCTCCTCGCGGCCGAGACGCGCCCCGATATCACGGTCGACGGCTTTGACATCAGCCCGCCCGCAGTAGCTGTTTCCAACAGGCTCCGTGCGGTTTCGGGACACGAGCAGCGTGTCAATTTCGAAGTCAGGAACGCGCTCGCATTCACCGCTGACGAGAGTGGTGATAAATATCAGGGAATCATCGCAGCCATGCTGGCCGAGCATCTGCAGGATCCTCGTCCCCTGTTCGAAGCGATCGCCCACCACCTGGCCGACGGCGGCATCGCCTTCTTCAGCACAGCACTCGAATCCGCTCAGCGCGATCACACCTTTGAATTTCACCGCGAGAGCGAGCCGCTGAAGATGGCCGAAGATGTCGGCCTGCGGGTCACGCGTCTCGTTTGCGACGCCGGCAACCCGATTCCCGGCGGTCACTTTCTTCCTCGCGCCCTGGGCATGATTCTCCGCAAGCGATAAAAAAGTATCTATGACGATGACGTTTGAAGAAGTGAAGTCCTGCCTGAAGCAACGGTTTCCCATGCTGATGGTTGACCGTGTGCTCGCTTTGGAGCCAGGCCAGAGTATTACGACCCTCAAAAATGTGACCGGCAATGAGATCCAGTTTCTCGGGCACTTCGGTGATTATGCGATCATGCCGGGAACTCTCATGATTGAAGCCATCGGGCAGAGCGCCTCCCTGCTATTCAGCCACACGTCCGGAAAAGGCATGGAGCAAAAGGAGTTCATGGCACTGGCCTCCGTGAACGACATGCGCTTTCTCGCACCCGTGCTCCCGGGGCATGTCATGTTGATGGACATCCGGATTGTAAAGATGACCGGCGAAGCGGCTCTGATTGAAGGAATCGCCCGCGTCGACGATACTGTGGTGGCACGTGGGAAGCTCAGCTTTGTCCGCATGGTCGTCTAGCTGGGTTCGCATTTGAGCCAACGTGGGAAGTTCGATGTCTGTGCAGGATCCGATGATCAGCACTCCTTTAATTTCCGTAGTCATACCCACTTACAATCGCGCGCGTCCGACCATCGCTGCCATTCAGAGCGCCCTGGCACAGACCTGGACGCGCGTCGAGATTCTCGTAATTGACGACGGTTCCAGTGACGGTTCCGGGGACGTGCTTGAGCGGTTTGCGGCTCAAACATCCACCGCCGAGCGCCCCATTCTTCTCCTTCGCCAGCAGAATCAGGGCAGCAGCGAAGCCCGCAATACCGGCATCTCCCAGGCGCAGGGGGATTATGTCGCGCTCCTGGATTCGGATGACACCTGGTGCCATGACAAGCTGGAGCTTCAAATCAGCGCTCTGCGACAACTCGGCGAAAGTTGTGGAGCATGTGTCACGGATGCGCGATTGGTCAATGACTCAGGGATGGACATAACCAGCTTTCAGGTCCATAACCGGAATTGCTCGCAGGCAATCGGCATCGCCCGCGACGCGCTGCAATTGCTGGCTGAGTCTTTTTGCGGATTCTGGACATCGAGCCTTCTGGCGCGCACCGACATCCTTCGCCAAATCGGCGGATTCGACCGCGACATAGCCTTTGCCGAAGATCGCGACCTGCACTTTCGCCTGGCTCTGGTCACGTCCATTGCCTACGTCAACGTGCCGCTCGTTCGCATCGACAGAACCCCATCGCCCCCTGGCTCAGCCTGCCGACCGTGGGACAGCGCCGACTTCCAGTTTCAGCAGCAACGCATTATGCTCCAGAGATGGCTCACCCTTGACATGGCGATCCCTCCGCAGGTGCGACGCGCCGTCGAGCTTTCCCTCGGGAGTCTGTATTCATCTCTCGCCAACTGGCATCTGCAACATGCTCGCTACCGAGAGGCGCGTCAGGCGATGACCCGCGCTCTCCGCTACAGGACTCGCCCAGGAATCATCGCGAAATTCGCGCTCACCTGGCTCACCCCGGCCATTGCCAGAACGATTGCCCCGCGCACGCGGCAAATCGGCACCGGCGGCCACGCATCGTGAGCTTTCTGCATGTCGGCAGGTAGCAGGATGCGCCTCGCCGACAGCGTCAATCCGTTGTCACTTTTCCCTGCAATAGAATCGCACCCGCCGCGATCGTGCCTTCACCCGTGGCGTTTGATCAGGAGGAACAAATTGAATATCTACGTCGACGCTAATGTCAGCGATGATAGCCGCCGCATGGAGCTTTACAGGGGATCCGTGTTCAGCTATTCTCCTGGCTCCGCCGCCCTTGAACTGTGCCGCATCGCCCAGGAAATGCTCACGGAGGCGTTTCGCCCCCTGGACCCGCTCCGCGTCCATGAAACCATGCCAGCCAGCGAATGCGCCGCCATTCTGGGTGTCTTGAAGCCGAAATTCATCCATCACCCAAAATCGAAAGAATGCGTTCGTGGCATGCTCGCGGCATTCGGCTGCGATATCAACAGAACTTACTTTGACGTTCCGCGCATGCGCACCGCCTATCCTGGCGATTACCTCAGCTCCGGCATCGCATACGCCTTTCACCCCCATCGCGATACCTGGTATTCCGCGCCTTTCTGCCAGATCAACTGGTGGATGCCGATCTATGACTTAACTGCTGACAATTGCATGGCGTTCCATCCCGGATATTGGGATCGCCCCATCAAAAACGGCTCGAGCGGGTATAACTACCATAAGTGGAACCTTGAGAGCCGTTTCAATGCGGCCCAGCATGTGAAGGGCGATACGCGAGTGCAGCCGAAGCCCGAGGAGGAAGTCGAACTCGAGCCGCAGTTTCGCATGATTTGCAAAGTCGGTGGCCCATTCATGTTCTCCGCGGCGCAACTGCACTCCACCGTACCCAACACGGCGGGCGTACCGCGCTACAGCATTGATTTCCGTACGGTCCATCTCGACGACGTTTATGGCAGAATCGGGGCTGCAAATATCGACTCCGCGTGCACCGGTACGACCATGGGCGACTACATCCGCGCATCCGACTACTCCCATCTTCCCGAAGACGCGCTCTCGTTGTATCAGGATGGAACCCAGATCCAATACGCCATCCCGGCGCCCGCCTAGTCAGGTGTTCGCTTCGGCCGCAAATCGTCAACCCCGGAAACCATCACACTCTTTCGATCATCAGTCGAGGTAAGCCATGAAGGTCGTGTTGTTTTGTGGCGGAGCCGGAATGCGGCTCAGAGGCTATTCCGAAGACGTTCCGAAGCCGATGGTGACCATCGGCGCCAGACCCGTGTTGTGGCACGTCATGAAGTACTACGCGCATTTCGGCCACACCGAGTTCATCCTGTGCCTCGGCTACAAGGCGAACGCGATCAAAAGCTATTTCCTCGATTATCAGGAATCGGTCTCCAACGATTTCGTCTTCTCGCAGGGTGGCCGCAAGCTCGACTTCATGCAGAGAGACATCGACGATTGGCAAATTACCTTTGTCGATACAGGGCTCCGCTCAACCATTGCAGACCGCCTGCGGCTTGTCGAGCCCTACCTCAACGGCGACGAGATCTTCCTTGCTAACTACAGCGATGGCCTGACCGACTTCTACCTGCCGGATCTCACCCAGGAGTTCTCGCAGAGCGATTGCTATGCGTCGTTTCTCGGCGTGCAGCCCCGGTCGAGCAGCCTCGATACCATTCAGATGGACTCCGATGGCACTGTGCGCGCCATTCGCTCGATGACCGACGCGAATATCTGGATCAACGGCGGCTATTTCATTCTGCGCCGGGATGTTTTCCGATATATTCAGGCTGGTGATGAACTCGTCTACGAGCCCTTTCGGCGCATGATGGCCGAAGGCAAAGTGCACTCGCATCGTTATACCGGGTTCTGGCAGTGCATGGACACCTTCCGCGATAAGCAGATTCTCGACGAACTGGAGAGTTCAGGCTCCGCCCCATGGTGTTTGTGGAAGAACGGAAAGTCGAACGCGGGAGTCGTTGCCTGATCAGTTCGCCACGAATCTGGAGCCGTGTTAATTCTCCTCTGATTAGTCGTTTTCGAACAGAAGCGAGCCGGGCCGTGATTGACAATGATTGTGACATTCTTGAGGTGCAGTCGTCTCCCAGCATGATCGATTTCTCTCGTTCCCGAGCGCTGCAGCCGATGGCACACCGTCTCATCCCGGGCGGTTCACATACCTACGCCAAGGGTGACGATCAATATCCTGAAATCGCTCCGGGGTTCATCGCTCGCGGCAAGGGCTGTCATGTCTGGGACCTCGACGGCAACGAGTTCATCGAGTATGGCATGGGCCTGAGAGCGGTTGCGCTGGGACATGCCTTCGATTCGGTCGTGGAATCCGCGCATCGCCAAATGCGGCTCGGATTGAATTTCAACCGCCCCTCTCCCCTCGAGGTTGAACTTGCCGAATCGATGCTGAGTCTCGTAGACGGAGCCCACATGGTGAAGTTCGCCAAGAATGGCTCGGACGTGACCACGGCAGCGGTCAAGCTTGCCCGTGCCTATACCGGACGTGACTTCGTGGCTATCTGCGGTGATCAGCCGTTTTTCTCCGTGGACGACTGGTTTATCGGCAGCACTCCCATGCATGCCGGCATTCCGGATTCTGTCATCAACATGACGAAGAAGTTCGCCTATAACGATCTCACAAGTCTGCGCGACTTGTTCGACGAGCACCCCGCCCGGATCGCCTGCGTCGTCATGGAGGCGGAAGCTACGACCCCGCCCGTGCCGGGATACCTGCGGGCAGTGAAAGATCTTTGCGAGCAACGTGGAGCAGTCCTGGTATTTGACGAAATGATCACTGGTTTCCGGTGGCACCTGGGCGGGGCTCAGAAGTACCACGACGTCATTCCCCACCTTTCCACCTTTGGAAAAGCGATGGGCAATGGCTTCGCCATCGCAGCACTCGTCGGCACACGCGAAATTATGCAGCTTGGCGGCCTCGACCACGACCAAAAGCGCGTTTTCCTGCTCTCAACAACCCATGGAGCGGAGACGCACGCTTTGGCCGCATCGCTGGAAACGATTCGCATCTTTCGCGAACAGGGCGTAGTCGAGTATCTCTGGCGCCAGGGCGAACGACTTCGCGCGGGAGTGAATCGCGTTATCGCCCAACATGGCATCGCGAAATATTTCGAACTCGCCGGTCGTTCCTGCAATCTCCTTTATCGGACAAAAGATGACACCGGGGCTCCATCGCAGAACTTACGCACCCTCTTTCTGCAGGAATTGATTCGTGGCGGAATCCTGGCGCCATCCTTCGTCGTCAGCTTCTCTCACTCCGACGAAGATATCGACCGAACTATCGACGTCGTTGACCGAGCCCTGGCAGTCTACTCAAAAGCTCTCGAAGACGGCGTTCAGAAATATCTCGTTGGCCGACCGGTAAAACCCGTCAATCGGGAGTATGTTTAGCCGCTTTCGCTCCCCTGGCGGCACCCTTGCCCTGCTTGTAGCCCCCATGAGTCTCTATCTATTTTTACCCGCAATTACTGGATTGTCAGCAGCTTGCTTAATTTCTGCCCTGGACGGAACTTATGAAAACTGGAACGCAAGTCATCGACCGCTCGAACAGTGCGGACGAGCGCAGTTGGTGGGACTTTTGGAACACCTCTTATCGCTCTGAAGACACGCAGACGGGGATATCTGCAGAGCTCTTCAACCGGGTCGTAGCTCTGGCGCGGAAATTGACGGGCGCGAAGCCGCAACGGATCGTCGAAGTGGCTTGCGGCACCGGCATCCTCTCCAAAAACCTCAACTTTTCCAGCTATTACGGCTACGATCTTTCGGAGGCGGCGATTGAGATCGCCCGCCAGAAGATCAGCGAGAGATTTCCCGGTCGTATCCCGGCACCGATCTACGAGGCCGCGGACTTCCATACCTGCGTGCTTCCCGCCGGACCTGCCGATCTGGTCCTGTGCATCGACGCCTTAACCTGTTTTCGCGATCAACAACTCGTCCTGCGCAGAGTGGCAGGATTGTTGCGCAACGGCGGCTTGTGCATCCTTACCATCATCAATCCGTTTGTCTATAACCGCATTCGCCGCGGTGTAAACGTGAAGCTCGAAAACGGCCCGGTCAGCTACTGGCCTTCGCGACAGGAGGTTCATGAGCTCTTCCGTGGCGCCGATCTACCGATCGAGCACTCATATACAATCATGCCACGTGGCGACATGGGTTTCCTGCGGGTGGTTAACTCGGCTCGCCTGAACAACGCCTTCGGCCCGCGGTTCGCTGGAGTTTTTCAGCATGTCAAAGAAACGGCCGGCCTTGGACAGTACCGCGTGATCGTCGCTCGCAAGAAATAGCTCTTCCCGGTTTAGTTCTCCTTCGCATGCCGCCACACTCGGTCCGGCTTATCGAGGACTTCCGGCCAGCCATTCGTTCAGGGAGATAGTTGCAGGTTTATGAATGAGGATCTCAGGGAGTTATACCGTTACCGCGAACTACTCTACATGTTCACGTACCGGGATATCCGGGTGCGCTACAAGCAGTCCATCATGGGATTGTTCTGGGCCGTTCTGATGCCGATTCTTATCGTGAGCGCCGGTATCGTCGTCCGCTATGCTTACGCCGTGGCTTCACATCGTCCCCTCAACAAAGCGGACATCGCCAGCGTCGCCGTCAAATCCCTCCCGTGGGCGTTCATCGTTTCCAGCATCCGCTTTTCCTGCAGCACGCTCGTCGCTAACCAGAATGTCGTCACCAAAATCTATTTCCCCAAAGAGGTCTTTCCTCTGGCCGCAGTGCTCGCATCTCTGTTCGATATGACCATTGCCTCGAGCGCTATCGTCCTCTTTCTGCTGCTCGTCCGCATCGGATGGAGCCTCCAGCTTCTCTGGGTACCTGTTCTGCTCATGACCCTCGTGATCCTGGTGACCGGCATCGGCATGATTATCTCCGCTGCCAGCCTCTTCTTTCGCGATGTCAAGTACATCGTCGAAGTCTTCCTTACGTTTGGAATCTTCTTCACTCCAGTCCTTTACGATATTCAGATGCTCGGCCATCGCGGAGAATGGCTGATGCTCAACCCCCTCGCTCCGATCCTTAACGGTTTCAGCGACTGCATCGTTCGTCATCAGGCTCCCGCCCTCTACTGGCTCGCTTACAGCCTCATCTTTGCCCTCACAGCCCTCGTGGCTGGCTTCGTCTTCTTCAAACATCTCGAACCCGCCTTCGCGGAAAGCATCTGAGGAGAACCGTCGCAGTGTCTGAAGTCGCCGTTCGGATGGATCACGTTTACAAGAAGTTTCGCAAGGGCGAGGTCTACGACTCCCTGCGCGATCTGATTCCTGCCCTCGCAGGCAGGGTGTTCCGCCAGACGGAGCTGGATCAGAACGACAGCCGCGAATTCTGGGCCCTCCAGGACCTCTGTTTTGACGTGAAGTGCGGCGAGGCCTTCGGCATTATCGGCAACAACGGCGCGGGCAAAAGTACCGCCCTCAAGATTCTCAGCCGCATCATGCGCCCCACCAAAGGTCAGCTGCAGGTCAATGGACGCCTCTCCGCTCTCATCGAAGTCACGGCCGGCTTCCACCCCGACCTCACTGGCCGCGAGAACATTTTCCTCCACGGCGCGATCCTCGGCATGGGCCGCCGCGAAATCCAGTCCAAGCTCGACCAGATCATCGCCTTCTCCGGCATCGAGGAGTTCATCGACACCCCCGTGAAACGTTACTCCACCGGAATGTTCGCCCGGCTCGGTTTCTCCGTCGCCGCCCATGTCGATCCCGAGGTCCTCATCGTCGACGAAGTCCTCAGCGTCGGCGATTACCTCTTTCAGAAGAAATGCGTCGAGCGCATGAAAGAAGTTCTGCGCAAAGGCACAACCGTCCTCTTCGTCTCCCACAATCTGAAACATATCTCTGAGTTCTGCGATCGCTGCCTGATGCTGCAAAAAGGGCGCACCGTCGCCATTGGTACTGCCCACGAAGTTGTCGCCACCTACCTTCAGCATTCACGCCGCTCGCTCTCTGACAGCAGGGAGACAGGGCCGGCGCGCATTGCACAAACTACCCTGCGCAGTGCGTCTGGCGAAATATCTCGCTTTAAGTCAGGCGACTTCGCCTCGCTCGACGTGGAGGTCCTTGGGTGCGCACCTTGCAAACGGCTGACAGTGGCCATCTGGATGACGAACGAAACCGCAGACATCGTCTTCGAAACCACGATTGAGCGGCTGGGTGGTGGCAGCTTTAATCTGGACAGCGGAGATACATTTCGGTGCACCTTTGAAATTCAGTTCAATGTTACCTCCGGCATGTACAACCTCTTTGCCCTCATCTATCGCCACGACACCCAAACCGTCTACGACGAGTGTCCGGCGGCTGCGAGCATCTACGTCAGCTCTGCCGACGACGTGCGCGGTACCGCACACTGTTTTCCAAAAGTTACGCATCAGGAACTCCTCCGCGCCCCTGATCGAATGACGCTGGTCAGCGAAAATGCCGCGGATTCCGCCGAAGGCGACCCGACATGCGTCTGAACCTCCGCCGCAGAAAACTGCGCGTCGGCGACTGGATCGAGATTTGCGGCCGCGAAGAGATCCTGAGCACGCTGGACCACAATGGCCAGCTTGAGGGCATGCCCTTCATGCCCGAGATGTTTGCCTTCTGCGGCCAGCGCTTTCAGGTCTACAGACGGGCCCACAAGACGTGCGATACGGCCTATCCCGTCCGCGGCCGCAAGGTCCACCGAGCCGTCCATCTGGACACTCGCTGTGATGGAAGTGCCCATGGCGGCTGCCAGGCCAGTTGCCTGCTGTTCTGGAAGGAAGCGTGGCTGAAGCCTCTCGGCCGGAAGCCCCAGCCTCCCGGTTCCACTGGAGGCTTTCCCCCTCCACAACCAGCACGCCGCTCCGGTTGCTCGGATAGAAGCGTATGGGATGCAACCCAGGTGGCTTCGGACTACCATGAAACTCACGGCCCGCGCTATGTCTGCCAGGCCACGCAACTCCCCTACGCAACCGCTGACCTCGAGTGGTGGGACCTGCGCCAGTATCTCGAGGACTATTTCTCCGGCAATGTCAGCCTCTGGCGACTCTTCTGCGGCGGCGCCTACTTCCTCGCCCTCTGGCTCAGCCGCGCCGGCATCGGCCTCGGGAGACCGATTCGCTGGTGCTTCGACCACCTCCATCCCCTCTGGCGCGGCGTTCCTTTCCCACGCCGGCGCGGAACCGTCCCCGCCGGCGAGCGCACTCCGGACGGATCGCTCCACCTCCAACCCGGCGAGCTGGTACGCATCAAGCCCTACAAGGAAATCCTGAACACCCTTGACGTCAGTAACCGTAACCGCGGGCTCTTCTTCGACGCGGAAGAAGTCCCCTACTGTGGCGGCGAGTATCGCGTTCAGAAGCGCGTTACCCGAATCCTCAACGAGCGCACCGGCCACATGCGCGAAATGAAGACGCCCTCCTTTATATTGGACTCCGTCATCTGCAACTCTCGCTACAGCGAATGCCGGCTCTTCTGCCCCCGCAGCATCTATTCCTACTGGCGTGAAGTATGGCTCGAAAGGGTGGGGACCACTCCCGGCCTCGCGCCAGCCGAAAAAGAGGAACAGCTTCACCCGATGCAATAGTCCGGTATTGTCGACACGGTCGCAGGCCTCGATTTCGTCTTCCTCCCTCGCCCTATCCAACCGCCTGAATTCCACCCATCCATCAGTCTCGTCCATCAGGGCACAGCCATTTACGCTTTTGAAGTCGTGTCAGCAGTACCGCAGACCGTCGTGCCAGAACCATCCTGCGAGGCCTCTCTTCGCTAACCAGAGTGCCGCATTCTCTTCACAAATCAATTCACCCAATGCCCTCTACAAGTCGCGTCAGCATTGTCACGCCTTTCTACAACACCCGGCTTTATCTTGCCGAGTGCATCGAAAGCGTGTTGCGCCAATCGCATCAAAACTGGGAATATGTCCTGGTCGATAACCATAGCGACGATGGTTCTACAGAGATTGCTCAGGAGTACGCCGCGCGATTCCCCGCCCGGATTCGCTTGTTACGCCCCCCGACCTTCCTTTCTCAGGTTGCCAATTATAACTTCGCCCTTTCGTGCATCTCGCCCGACAGCCGATACTGCAAAATCGTTCAGGCCGATGATTGGATTTATCCGGAATGTATCGATCGCCTCGTCACGCTCGCTGATTCTGACGAAACCATCGGCATCGTTAGTTCCTATCGCATCAAAGGTAATCAGGTCCTTGGAGGCGGCCTGTCTCCCTCACTCTCGATTTTGCCGGGACCCGAACTCTGCCGACTACAGTTGACCGCGCCCGTCTTCGTGTTTGGAACTCCAACCACGGTCCTCTACCGCTCAGTACTCGTCCGGGAGCCTTCTCCCCTGTATGACGAGAATACATTTTTCGATGATGCGGACGCATGTTACCGTATTCTGGGATCGTGGAAGTTCGGCTTTGTCCATCAGGTCCTCTCATTTAGCCGTGTCGATGCCGACTCGATTCGTGGCCGCGTCATCGACTTCAATCCTGACCTGCTTGATACCTATCTTCAAGTCAGCAAATTCGGCCCTCTATACCTTTCTGACGCTGAACTTGCTCCGCTTGTCGCCTGCGCAAGAGCCTCATATTACTCTTTCCTGGCGCGCCGTTTTCTCGCAGGCGCCGACGCTGCCTTCTGGGAGTTCCACACTTCTGGCCTAAGTTCCGTTGGCCTGCGCATCGACAAGCTGCTTCTCGCCAGGCATACCCTGACGGAAATCGCCCGGCTCGCTGCCAATCCCGGATTCACCATCACCAGAATGTATCGAGAAATTCGCTCGCGCCTGCCAGGCGAATCTCCCACTCGACGATCAACCTAACGCAAGTGTCTGAACCCTCAATGACGCACAAGTTCTTGCGGCATCGCCACGTTGCTCCCGGTTGCCTCGCGGGCGCAGCGTTGCTTGTCGTGCTCTGCGGCTTTCCACAATTGGCATTTTCTCAAGGCGCCGGCTCAGCCCAATGGCTTGCATTTAATCGAGCAGGCGCGCCAAACAGTAATCTGCAGTGCTTTTCGCCGAGCGATGTGAATGTCTCTGGCGGAAATCTTGTGCTGCTCACAAGAGCCGAGACCGCGACTTGCAGTAGCATCGATCTCTCGCGAGCGACCTACCGCTACACTTCTGGATTTGTGGCGATGCGCAGCTTTAGCTTTCTCTATGGAACTGTAGACTTTCGGGCGAAATTTGGCGGCGGCACGAACACCGGATCGTGGCCTACAGTGTGGCTCGCGGACGCGTCCTGTCAGGCAAGTGATCCGACTGGCACCGACGACCACTGCAATGACCAGGAAATCGACATCGCCGAAATCCTGGACGGCGACTTTGCGCACGTAAATCAGCAGATTCACGTGGATCACTTTACTCACAATGACGGCTGCACGGCCCCACAGACCAGCAATCAATTTCACGTCTACCAGTTGGTTTGGACCCCCGGCTCGCTCGTTTTCAGAATCGATGGAACTACGACATGTGAAATCAGCCAACTCTACGTCCCACATGGCGCCATGTATCTCAAGGTGAGTGTCTTCGCGGGTAGACATGGAGGCCCTGTAGATGACTCCAGCCTGCCTTGGACGACCCTCATTGATTATGTGAGGATTCGACAGAACAACTCTGTGATTTTCAATGACGACTTCGCGTTGGGATCGACGGTTTTGCCTTGCCCGCCCGCAACAGTGGCGCCGTCCTTGGCAGCGCTCCTGAAGCATGCCCTCTTCAGCCGGATCTGGCGTCACCGAAATGCCGCACTCGCGTCACTTTCCATCGCAATCTGTCTCGTCGCGGTTTTCGGAATATGGCTGTATCGCGTGCGCGGATCTAAAATCACGCACCCCCTGCGGGTTGGCCGATGAACCCTCCCTCCGTTTCGGTTGTTATGGCAGTTCGTAACGTCGAGCGCTTTCTGGCTGAGGCCATAGAAAGCATCCTGATGCAGACGTTTACCGACTTCGAATTCATCATTGTCGACTTCGGGTCAACCGACCAATCACTTACGATTGCTTTGAGCTATGCCGCCAGGGATCCCCGAATCAGGATTTGCGAGACACCACCATGCAGCTTACCGGAGGCGCGCAATGTCGGCGGGTTTTGTGCAAAGGGCCGCTTTATCGCAGTCATGGATGCTGACGATGTCTCTTTGCCAGAGCGCCTCGATCGGGAACTGGAGTACCTGAACGCACATCCTCGGGTTGCCCTTCTGGGTGCCGCCGTCGAGTGGATCGATTCCTCCGGCCGCCCCTTCCACGTACACGGCTTTCACCCGACTAGTGATCACGAGATCAAATCGCAACTCCGCACCCACAATGTATTCTGGCACCCCACGATGATCATGCGTAGGGAATCGTTTACGTCGCTGGGAGGCTATCGAGCCGCCTTTGTATGCTCTCATGATTACGATCTGGCGGCGCGAATTGCGGAGAGGTACGAGTGCGCGAATCTCAGAGAAGTATTAGTCAGATACAGAGTTCATCCACATCAACTGACGGCGGCTCGACAAACAGAGCAGACTGTTTGTAAGCTCGCTGTCCATGTCTCGGCAGCAGCGAGGCGAGCGGGCACTCCTGACCCGATCGCGACGCTACTAGAGATTACCCCCGCCACCCTTGCCGCGCTCGGTGTCGGTGAGCGTGAGCAGCGGAACGCAGCTATCGCCGATGGCCACACCTGGATCAGAAACATGATAAGCGCCGGGGAATATGCTTCCGCGTCTGCCTCGGCGCTGCGCATTCTTAAATCCAATCTGGATCATGTCGATCCGTGGCGCGTCTCGGAGTTGCATCTGTCGGTGGCGGGCCTCTACTGGAAAGATCGGAAGCTCTGGAAATGCGCAACAGAAGTGGTACGTGCTATTCTCGCCCGGCCGGTCCTTGTGGGACGACCGATAATGCTGTTGCTTCGCAAGCTGCGATGGGCGTGAAGGACAAAGACACTCAAGTTTGAAATGCGCGACACACTCGCCTACAAATCAATTCATAAGCAGGATGATGGCACTGACGGCTCTGTTGCTGTGACCGTCCTTCTGTGCACATACAATCGCTCTGCGAGCCTCGAGAGGGCATTGAGTAGCATCGCCAAGTCGATCATGCCCGATTCCGCCACGTGGGAGTTGATTGTCGTCGACAATAACTCAACTGATCGGACCCGCGAGGTCGCCAATACCTTCTGTTCACGGGATGGCCGGCGCTTTCGTTACGTCTTTGAGCCAACGCCGGGACTGTCCAACGCCAGAAACTGTGGCATTCGTGAATCACGCGGATCTATTTTAGCGTTCGTCGACGACGATGTGACGGTCGAACCGACCTGGCTGAATGATCTAACTTCCGTCCTGCATGACGGCGAATGGGCAGGTGCCGGGGGACGTATTCTCCCCGCCCGGGAGTTTACACCTCCGCGCTGGCTTACATTGGAGGGCCCCATGAGCTTGATTGGTGCCCTATGCGCCTACTACAACCCCGGCGACACGGGAGGCGAGTTACGGGATCCCCCGTATGGCGCCAACATGGCGTTTCGCAGGGAAATGTTTGATAAATACGGCGCATTTCGCACGGATCTGGGCCGCGGTCCGAACGACATGCTGGGCCACGAAGACACAGAGTTTGGCCAACGTCTGATCATGGGAGGAGAACGCCTACGCTATGTTCCTTCGGCTATCGTTTATCACGAAATCCATGAGAACCGCGTGCGCAAGGAGTTCTTCCTGCTGTGGTGGTTCGGGTTTGGCCGCAGTTCCGTCCGACAGAGAGAAACAAACTTCACAACACTTCAGAGCCTGAACATCATCGCGAGGGCCGTGCTAACAGCCCCTCGATGGCTGCTTTCGATAGAACCCAGGCGCAGGTTCTACTCGAAGTGCCGAGTTTGGTACGCCGCCGGAAAGCTGGTGGAAACGTGGAAGCGCCGACTTGGACGCTCTCGTGGCAAACATGAAGACACTGCTGGCGCGTCGCTTCCGGAAAACCCTGAATCTCCGTCAAGTGTCTAACCCTCCCCAGTACCCCATCTGCTTTTTCGCGTCCCCTATGCTCTTCCATGAAACGACGCTGCCAAGCGTATACGAGATCCACATCGAGCCGCACACGGACGACCGCGGCTTTTTCGCGCGCTCCTGGTGCCGCGAAGAATTCGCGGCCCATGGCCTGAATCCCGATCTGGCTCAGTGCAACATCTCGTTCAATACCCGCAGAGGAACATTGCGCGGCCTGCATCTCCAGGCCCCGCCCTTCGAGGAGGCCAAGCTGGTCCGCTGCACCCAGGGAGCCATCCGCGACGTTGTCGTGGACCTGCGCCCTTCTTCGCCGGCGTTTCGCAAGTGGATAGCCATCGACCTAACTGCGGCGAATCGGCGGATGCTCTACATTCCGGAAGGCTGCGCCCACGGATTTCTGACCCTGGCCGACGATACGGAGATTTTTTATCAGATGTCCGAATGCTTCGACGCAGCATCGGCGCGCGGCGTACGCTGGAACGATCCGGCGTTCGGCATCGACTGGGCAGCCAAGGTCGAGGTAATCTCCGAGCGTGACCGAACCTACCCCGATTTTTCATAAATCAGTGAGCCTGCTCAAAGAACTCGACCACAAACACGCGACGCAAATTGGCGGGGATCTCCATCGTTTCGCGACAGAGCTCTACCCCATTTGCCGCAGCATTACCGGCGACGGCATCCGGCAGACGCTCGCCGCGATTGGACAAAACATTCCCCTCGATCTCCGCGAAATCCCTTCAGGAACCGCCGTCTTCGACTGGACGGTGCCGCGAGAATGGAACATCCGCGACGCCTGGATTAAGGGCCCCGACGGCCAGAGCGTCGTCGAGTTCCGAAAGTGCAACCTGCATGTGATGAACTACAGCACGCCCGTGCACGCGACCGTTTCTCTTGAGGAACTACAGCCGAACCTCTACTCCATTCCTGAACACCCGGAATGGATCCCCTATCGCACCTCCTACTACAAAGATGCCTGGGGATTTTGCTTGCCCCACCGCCAGTTGCTCGCGCTGCAGGAGGGTGATTACGAAGTCTGCGTCGATTCCACCCTCGAAGATGGCGCTCTGACCTACGGCGAGTGTTTTCTGCCTGGCCGCTCATCGGAAGAAGTTCTCATCTCGTGTCACGCCTGCCATCCGTCGCTGGCCAACGACAACCTTTCCGGACTTGCCGTGGCCGCGTTTCTGGCGAAGCACTTATCCGGACGCGATCTCCGCTATTCCTATCGATTTCTGTTCATTCCCGGAACGATTGGTGCAATCACCTGGCTATCGCAGAATCTCGAGGCCGCGAAGCGCATTCGGCATGGTTTAGTGTTGACCTGTATTGGGGACGCCGGCGGTTTCCACTACAAGAAGAGCCGCCGTGGTGACGCGGAGATCGATCGCGCCATGGCCTGCGCTCTCCGGGATTGCGGCGAGCCGTTCGATGTCCTGGATTTCTCCCCCTACGGCTATGATGAGCGCCAATACTGCTCTCCCGGCTTTAATCTCCCCGTCGGCTGTCTGATGCGGAGCGTCTGGGGCACATTTCCCGAGTACCATACGTCCGCGGACAATCTCGAATTCATCTCGCCAGCGTCCCTGGCCGGGTCGCTCCGCCTGTGCACTGCGGCCGTCGACGTTCTCGAACAGAACAATTCCTACGTGAATCAGAGCCCCTTTTGCGAGCCCCAACTGGGGAAGCGCGATCTCTACCGTTCTGCCGGCGGCGAGTCCATTGGAGCCGAGATCAACGCTCGACTCTGGGTGCTCAATTTCTCCGATGGCTCACATTCACTGCTCGATATCGCCGAACAGTCTGGGCTACCCTTCCCGCTCCTCAGCGACGCCGCGATGGTCCTGCAGGAGGCAGGCCTGCTCGCGCCTGTCCCCTGCGCAAACTGATTTACCCGCGGCCCCGCCCTCGCCCCGGCTGGCTCGGCCTGTTGACCGCTGCAGCTTATTTGGATTAATTGCTAAACGAGGTCATTTATGAAGATTTTAGTAACCGGACACAAAGGATACATCGGCTCCGTCGCTGCTCCCGTGCTGCGTGCTGCGGGACATCACGTCGTGGGCCTCGATACAGATCTGTACGCCCGCTGCGATTTTGGAGCTGGCCCGGAGCCGATTCCCGAACTGCTCAAGGATCTCCGGGACGTTCAGTCCTCTGATTTGAAGGGCTTCGATGCAGTCGTGCACTTCGCCGCGCTGTCCAACGACCCCATCGGCAATCTCAACCCACAACTCACCTACGACATTAACCACCTCGCGTCCGTTCATCTGGCCAGAATGGCAAAGGAAGCCGGTGTCTCACGTTTCGTCTTTGCTTCCTCCTGCAGCACGTATGGCGCAGCGGGCGACAATTTTCTCGACGAGACATCCGACTTGAACCCGGTCACTCCTTACGGTGAATCGAAGGTGCTGGTCGAGCGCGATATAGCGCCGCTGACCAGCGATCGATTCTCGCCCACTTACATGCGCAACGCCACCGCGTACGGCGCGTCTCCGCGCCTGCGTCTGGACATCGTCCTGAACGATCTGGTCGCATCGGCGCTGACCACCGGAAGTATCTACATCAAGAGCGATGGAACGCCCTGGCGTCCGATCGTTCACATTCGCGACATCATCGCGGCCGTGGCCGCTGTCCTCGAGGCGCCCCGCGAAGCAGTTCATAACCAGACCTTCAACGTCGGCAGAAACGACGAGAACTTCCGCATCCGCGAACTCGCCGACATCGTTGCCGAAATCGTCCCGGGATGCCGCATCGAATACGCTCCTGGCGGCGGCCCCGACCTGCGCTGCTATCGTGTCAACTTCGACAAGATCGGCCGCGCCGTCCCCGGTTTCCGCCCGCAATGGACCGCCCGCAAAGGCGCACAGGAACTCTACGACGCCTACCGCAGCAGCGGACTCACGGCTGCCGACACGGAGGCGGGACGCTACGTCCGCATCAGCGAAATTCGCCGTCTGCAGCATGCAGGCACGCTCAACGCCGAATTACGCTGGACCAACATCCATGCCGAGTCGGCATTGAGCATCTAGAAAGGGATCTCGGGCACACCGTTTATGGCTGGAATGCCGGTTCTTCAGGAAGTGGAAATGGGCGCAGCAACCAGGGCGTGCCGCTTTTGCGGTGCGGGCCTGCGCCAGACCTTTATCGATCTGGGCATGTCGCCGTTGTGTGAAACCTATCCGTCGGCCGAAGCGCTCAACCGGGGCGAGATGTACTATCCGCTGCGCGTCTACGTCTGCGGACAATGCTTCCTCGTTCAACTCGAGGAATATGAATCCGCGGAGAACATCTTCAGCGACTACGCTTACTTCTCGTCCTATTCGGAGTCCTGGCTGCGACACGCCGATAACTACTGCGCGAAGATGAAATCGCGCTGGAACCTTGGGGAAGAGAGCTTTGTTGTCGAAGTTGCAAGCAACGACGGCTATCTGCTGCAGTACTTCGTTCAGCGCAACGTCCCGGTCCTCGGCATCGAACCGGCGGCCAATGTCGCAGAAGTTGCCGTCGCCAAGGGAGTGCCGACTCTCGTTCGGTTCTTCGGCGCTCCATTAGCGCAGGAATTACGGGCCGAAGGGCGCGCCGCTGATCTGGTTCTGGGGAACAACGTTCTCGCCCAGGTACCAGATCTGAACGACTTTGTCGAAGGGCTCAAAATTTTGCTGAAGCCGGAAGGCGTGCTCACGCTCGAGTTCCCTCATCTGCTCAAGCTGATCGTGCACAGCGAATTTGACACCATCTACCACGAACACTTCTCGTATTTCTCGCTGCTGATGACTGAGAAGCTGATGGAAGCGCACGGCCTCCGCCTGTTTGACGTGGAAGAGCTAGCCTCGCATGGCGGCTCTCTGCGCGTATTCGCGTGCCGCGCCGATGCCGCGACACATCCGCCGGAGGCCAATGTCGAGCGCGTACTCGAAGACGAAAAGAGAGCCGGTCTGGCAACGCTCGACGGCTATCGAGGCTTCGCCGGCGAAGTAAAAGAGACCAAGCTCGCTCTCGTCGATTTCCTGCTCACGGCCGCTCGAAACGGCAAGCGCGTTGTCGGCTACGGTGCGCCTGGTAAGAGCGCTACGCTGCTGCATTATTGCGGCATCGGCAAAGACCTGATCGAATACACCGTGGATCGAAGCCCCTATAAGCAGGGCCGCTTCCTGCCCGGCACGCATATTCCGATCTATCATCCCGATCGCATTCGCGAAACCAAACCGGATTATGTCGTCATCCTTCCCTGGAACCTGCAATCTGAGATCCTGAAGCAGTTGCAGTACATCCGCGAATGGGGCGGCCAGTTTGTCATTCCGATTCCCCGGGCCGTCGTTCTCTAAGATAATCAGGATCGCCCTATGATGCTGAATCTAAAACTGGGTAAGAATGGTCCCCTGGAGATCCTGTGTCTGGGTTGCCATTCCGATGACATCGAAATCGGTTGCGGCGGCAGTGTCCTGCGGCTGGCTGAGGAATACCCGGACTGCCGCTTCCACTGGGTCGTTTTCAGCGCACTCGGGGCACGCAGGGCGGAAGCTGAGCGCGGGGCGGCCCTCTTTGCCGGTCCCCACCTCCTCGATGCTCCCACTCTCAAGACTTTTCCCGATGCTTTCATGCCCTTCGTCGGCGCCGAAGTTAAGGCCGCCTTTGAGGACTTGAAATCTCTTTCGCCGGATCTGATCTTCACCCACAACCGGAACGACGCGCACCAGGACCATCGGCTCATCGCCGATTTAACCTGGAACACCTTTCGGAACCACTTCATCCTCGAATACGAGATCCCCAAGTACGACGGTGACCTGGGCCGGCCCAGTGTCTTCCTCCCGCTCGACCTCGAAACCTGCCAGCGCAAGGTTCGCTACGTCATGGAGGCCTTTCCGTCTCAGGGTCAAAAACACTGGTTCCAGCCAGAAATATTTCTCTCTCTCATGCGGCTCCGCGGGATGGAATGCAACGCACCCAGTGGCTATGCCGAGGCGTTTTATTGCCGTAAGCTTGTGCTCTGAGCGCTCCGGGACCGCACGGGGTAGGACGGATCGGGTCGCGCGTCGATCGATCCACTCCTTTCTTTCGTAATTCAGTGATGAATTCATGCGCCGTGTAAGTGCGCGGCATGCGGTGTCGTCTGGCATGATCGAGCAAAACGACCTCGACCCGTTTTTCAAGGAGATATGAGACAAGACTTCACGATCGCTGTCGTTGGATCAGGATATGTGGGCCTTGTAGCTGCTGCATGTTTCGCAGAGATTGGTCACCACGTCTTCTGCGTCGACAGCGACAAAGCAAAAGTGCAAATCCTGCAGGCGGGCGGCATTCCCATCCACGAGGAACACCTTCCCGAACTGCTGAATCGGCATCGCGCCGCCGCCAGGATCGAATTCACGGCAGATCTTCGTCGCGCCACGCAGAAATCGCAGGCCATTTTCATCGCCGTCGGGACCCCGCAAAGCGTCACCGGCAGCGCCGATCTTTCCTATGTGGACGCGGTCGCCAGCGAGATTGCTCGCTCCATTGACAGCTACAAGGTGATCGTCGAGAAGAGTACCGTCCCGGTCTACACCAATGAGTGGATTCGCCGCGTAATCGAGCGCAACGGTGTGTCGCGTCATCTCTTCGACGTCACATCGAACCCCGAATTTCTTCGTGAAGGAACGGCTGTAGTGGATTTCCTGCACCCGGACCGCATCGTGCTCGGCGCGGAGACGGAGCGTGCAGCGGAGGTTCTGCAACACATCTATCAACCCCTGGCATCCGGTTCCTATTATGGATCGCCCAACGCGGTTCCGGGTCCCAGGCGGGCAAGCGACCCCCCGCCCGTTTTGCTGACCTCAACAAAGGCGGCAGAAATCATCAAGCATGCCTCCAATGCATTTCTCGCAACCAAGATCTCGTTCATCAATGCGGTCGCTAATGTCTGCGAAGCCGCGGGCACGGATATCGAGGATGTGGCACGCGGCATCGGGCTGGACCACCGCATTGGGCCGAATTTCCTTCGCGCCGGCATCGGCTATGGCGGCTCTTGCTTTCCCAAGGATGTCGCCGCTTTCCGTGACGTCGCCGAAAAGATGGGCGTGAATTTCGGGCTGCTTTCAGAGGTCGAGAAGATCAATACGGAGCAGAAGAGACGGTTCTTTCAAAAAATCCGCTCCGCCTTGTGGACGCTGCGGGGCAAGAAAATCGCCGTGCTGGGTCTCGCTTACAAAGGCGGCACCGACGACGTTCGTGAGTCTCCAGCGATCGATATCGTCGACCAATTGCTTCGCGAAGGCTGTCTTGTGAACGCCTACGATCCTGCCGCAGCCGATCGCGCCAAGGAACTTCTCCCGCACGGACCGCTGATGCGGTACGCCGACAGCCCCTACGCGGCGGCACAGGGTGCCGACGCTCTGCTGATTCTCAACGACTGGCAGGAGTTCTCCGACCTCGATCTCGAGCGCCTATACTCAACCCTGCACTACCCCATCGTCATCGACGGCCGAAACCTCTACAACCCAGCGGTTATGTTGCAGAAAGGGTTCACCTATTTCAGCATTGGGCGCCCCGCTCTGGCGGAGAATCGCGATGCCGTAGAGCACGGACTCACCTGACCTTCACCTTATTCGCGCCGGCGCAATTAGCGAGATCCCTCCCTTCCCTCCAGCCTCGCCGGGTAAACCATACAACGAAATGGCAATGGCGGTGGGGACCCCTGCCCAGGATATATTTCACCTTTAACCGAAATGAGAGGAATTGTGGCATTGACTTCTCTGGATCACACCACCGAACTCAAAAATCGCATCGCTTCGCGGAAAGCGCGCATCGGCATCATTGGTATGGGGTACGTGGGCTTGCCCCTCTCTCTGCTGTTCAGCGAACAGCGTTTCCGTGTCACGGGTTTCGATATCGACCCGCGCAAAGTGGAGACTCTGAACAGCGGCGGCACCTACATTGTCCGCATCCCCGGCGCGGAGATTCAACAAGCTCGCCACAATGGCTTCGTCGCAACCGAGGACTACGGCCAGATCGCGCAGATGGACATCGTCATCATCTGCGTCCCGACCCCGCTGAATGAATATCACGAGCCGGACCTGAGCTATGTCACCGGCACTGTGCGAAGCATTGCTCCGCACGTTCACCCTGGCCAGTTGATCATTCTGGAGAGCACGACCTACCCCGGCACGACCGAGGAAGTTGTCGTCCCCTTGCTCGAGAAGGACAACCCCTCCGGTCTGCAGGTGGCCCGGGACTCGGCCAGCCCAGGTTTCTATGTTGCCTTTTCCCCGGAACGCGAAGATCCCGGCAACGACACCGTAGCGCGCCGCGATATTCCAAAAGTTGTTGGCGGGTGTGGACCCGCGGCCGCCTCGCTGGCTTGTGAGATATACTCCACCATCTTCAATCGCACCGTCCCCGTCTCCTCGCCCGCCGCTGCGGAGATGACCAAGCTGCTCGAGAACATTTACCGCTGCGTCAACATTGCGCTCGTCAACGAGCTCAAACAGCTCTGCATGCGCATGGACATCGACCTGTTCGAGGTGATTGACGCCGCCAAAACCAAACCCTTCGGTTTCCAGGCTTTTTACCCCGGACCCGGCCTCGGCGGCCACTGCATTCCCATTGATCCGTTCTACCTGTCATGGAAAGCGAAAGAGTTCGATTTCCATACGCGCTTCATCGAACTAGCCGGCGAAGTCAACCTCGCGATGCCCTACTTCGTTGTCGAGAACATCATCGAGGCTATGAGCCAGCGCGGTAAAGCGCTCTGCGGCTCGCGTGTTTTGGTCCTGGGCCTGGCCTACAAACGAGACATCGACGATCTGCGTGAGTCCCCTTCGCTCACCATCATCGAGCTGTTGCAAAAGCGCGGAGCGACGGTCGAATACAACGACCCCTTTGTGCCGTCAGTCGGCCGCGGGCGCAAATACGCCCTGAACATGACCAGCACGCCGCTCGATCAAATCCCTGACTTCGACTGCGTGGTGATCGTCACCGACCATTCGCAATACGACTTTGCGACCATCGTCAGCAAGGCGAGACTGGTCGTGGATACCCGCAACGCAACCCGTGGCATGGATGCCGCGAATGTGGTCCGCTGCTGACCATCCCCCAGGCGGTTTTCGACTCCCTGGCCGTCAACCGGCCGGGGCCCGGGGATCGGATTTACAGGATCGCCGCCGAATAGAAATTTGAGGGGGCGCTCTGGTTCCCCGCCGCGTCCTCCGCGACCACATAGTAGCTATAGGTCGTGTGCGGCAGCACGGTCGTGTCGGAATACGACCTCTGCCCGCTCGTGGTCGAGCCAATCAACTCGTAGGTTGAGCTCATGTTGATCGCGCGGTAGATCGCAAAGCCCTCAATCGCGTCACCGGAGGCTTTCGGCGGTGCCCAACTCAGATCCACCTCGTTCGAGATGGATTCTCCGGTTCCGCTGACCCCGATCGTCGATGGATTGCTGGATAGCGAGTTGCTGGCGACCGAAACAGCTCCCGTGACATATCCCGTCGCAGTCGGATCGAACTGAACGTCCAGCGTCGCCGATTGACCGGGGTTGAGCGTGAGCGGAAAGCTGGGCGATGCAATGCTGAACCCCGTGCCGGTTGCAGCCGCCCCGCTGATCTTCAGCGGCTTGCTGCCGCTCGATTTGAGCGTCACCGTTTGCGTCGCCGGTTTACCCAGCGTGACCCCGCCAAAACCGACACTCGTCGAGCCCAGGGTCAGCGCCGGCGCTATGATCGCCGTCCCGCTTACACCGAACGTCGCCGTCCCGGCCGCCGTATTCGTCGTCAACGCCGCCGTGGCCGTCTTCGTTCCCGTCTGGGTCGGATAAAACTGTACCGCCAGGGTCGCCCTCTGCCCCGGACTCAGCGTGACCGGAAAGCTGACTCCGGACGTGCTGTAGGCTGGCGCTCCTGTAAGGAACAGTTTGCTGATGGTCACTGCCGATGTCCCTGACGACGTCAGCGTCACCACCTGACTGATCGACGAATTGACCGGTTGCTCCCCAAAGGCTACGCTGCTCGCGCTTATCGTCAATCCCGGCCCATTGATCGAATCTCCGCTTAGACCCAGCACCGCTGTGCGTGACGGCGTATTTGTCACGAAACTCAGGTTCGCGGTCTTCGTGCCAGTCGCCGTCGGATGAAATGTCACCTCGATCGTCGTTGCCTGGCCGGGCTTCAGCGTCATTGGGAGACTGGCGGCCGCCCATTCGAAGGCCGGCACTCCCGATTGCGTCTCGGCACTGATGGTCAACGCCGAAGTGCCCGAGGACGTCAGAGTCACGGCTTGAGTGACGGACGACCCGACTGCCTGCCGCCCGAATGAAAGATTGGCCGGGCTGATTGTCAGTCCGGGGCCGTCAATTGCATTCCCGCTCAGGTCAATAGCCGTCGATCCGGCCAGCGCGTTCGTGGTAAACTTCGCAATCGCGTTCTTCGCGCCCGTCTGCGTTGGATGGAACGTAAGCTCCAGCTCAGCGCTCTGACCTGGTTTCAGAGTGAGCGGGAAACTCACGCCCGCCATGCTGTAAGCAATCGCCCCGGTCAGCGATGCTGCAGTGATCGTCAGCGGCGATGAGCCCGATGCGATCAGAGTCAGTCCCCGGGTCACCGACGACCCCACCGATTGATTCCCGAACACAACGCTGCCCGGGCTCAGTTGCAGAGACGCCGCAATCACCGATGTCCCGCCGAGGCTGATGGTCGCCGTGCCGCTGGATGTGTTCGTCGCCAGCGAAATCGTTCCGCTCTTGCTGCCCGTCTGCGTTGGATTGAACGTTACGTTCAACATCGCGTTCTGTCCCGGACTCAGGGTCAGCGGAAAGACAACACCCGAAATCTTGAACGCCGCCACTCCGCTGAGCGCGCCCGCGCTGATCGTAAGGGCTGAAGTCCCGGTCGACTTGAGCGTCACCGCCTGGGTAACTGACGAGTTCATGGCCTGAGTTCCAAACGCAACGCTCGTTGCGCTCAGCGCCAACCTTGCTCCCGAGCCCTGCCCGAATGCACTCGCTCCCAGAGCGATCCCCGCCAAAAACCCAATCCACAGCCGGTGCCCTGGCACTCGCTTGAGCAGGCGTCTGGGCACCCCGCTAAAGCGTTGTAGTCCCTGACGGAAGAATGCCGAAAAATTGAGGTCCCCGGCTCCAAAAACAGGAGCAAATCCGCTTTCGTACACGTGCACACCCTCTTGCAAAATGTCAGGTCAGCAACTGCTTCGGCGCCGTACTCCACGGCGAAACTTGACGACTACGCCACGGAGGGTAGAGATCGCCTTCTCTGCAGAGCGTGGGCCGGGGTTCCGTCCCCAACTTGTCTCGCTGCCTTACTTGCCGTGAAGTGTACATCGGAATCTACGCGTTCGTCACCTCTTTTTTTAGTTTTATGTGACTTTAGTTCCCAAAAGCCAACCATAGGAGAATCACGTGCTTATACGGGGAGAGTTCAAGCAATTCGGTGATGACAGGGCGCCTCATCTCCCCAAAATGCCCGAAAATAGCGGCAATCTGTTGCACACTTTAGTACTACTCAAGATTGTTACCCCCTCCCGAAGAATGGGCGAACTGCGGGACCGGCCTCCCGCAATCCAAACCCTGCGCCCCCGTCCGTTTGCCAACCTATTGCACGGCGATATAGAACCGTCGGGTGGGTGCACTTTCGTTGCCCCACGCGTCCACACAGGTGACGTAATACTTGTATGCATTTCCGCTTACGGCAGTCGTATCGGTGTAGGTAGTAGCCGAAATCGGAGGGCTGAGCAGAGCGAACGCTCCGATCCCGTTCGCCGCTCGATAGACGCGGTATCCGGCCACCGGATCCGCCGACTTCGGCGGCGTTTTCCAGTTCAGGACGACCTTGATTTCCGCCGTTTGCCCTGTTCCGGTCAGGCGAATGGCGGCTGGGGCAGCGTTGCTCACCAGCGTTAGAGTTCCCGTTGCGGCCCCTTTCGTCGAGGGGTTGAACTCCACGTCGAACGTCGCCTCGTCGTGCGGACTCAACGTCTTGGGCAAGGTGATGCCCAGCATTCTGAACCCAGTCCCCGTCACCGATCCCGCACTGAGAGTCAGAGGTGCCGAACCCGACGACGTTATCGTCACACTCTGCGTCGCCGGCGTGTTCAACGCGACTGCGCCAAAGCCCACAGTGGTCGAACTCAACGTCAGCGCCGGAGCCACGGCTTTCAAAGTGAGCCCGAACGATTTCTTTACGCCGATCGCCGCGGCTGTCAGCGTGGCCGTCTGGGTGTTACGTACCGCGGGAACTGTGACGGCGAATTTCGCGATCGCCGATCCAGCGGAGACCTTGACCGATGCCGGCACCTTCGCCACTCCATCGTCGCTCCATAACCTGACCGCTAATCCGTTTGCGCCAGCCGCCGCCGTCAGCGACACTGAGCAACTGTCGCTTCCGGCTCCCGTCAGTGAATTGCTCGCGCAGGTCAACTGACTCACCACGCCGGAAGCGACTCCCGTTCCGTTGAGCTCGATCGTTGCCTTTCCATTTGCTGCGCTGCTGCTGATCACCGCCACTGTGCCGCTCGCCACGCCGGTTGTCTGCGGCTTGAACTGGACCCGCAGAACATAGGTCCCACCCGCAGCAATAGACAGCGGCAAAGTGACTGGCACGGATAAAGAGAAATATTCCCCGGTCACCCGAATGCCTGCAACGCTCGCCGCGGAAGTTCCACGATTCGCCAGGGTCACGCTGGTGCTTGTAGTCTTCCCTTTCGTTACGGCGCCAAACAAAATGGTGGTCGTGGATACCGTAAGACCTCCACCTACACCGCTCATCGACGTCGCTTCCGATGTTGGTCCCCCGCCACGCATCGCTCCCTGCGCGGGGGCGGCGATCGTAAGGAAACCAGTCAGCAGGCATGCCATAAATAGCTGAGTGGCTCGGCTGCACCTCCTCCTGCGGGTTGCGTACCCGCAAAACTTGCTTCTGGGAAAAATCAGGGAAAGTCGTCCAGGGGGGAATCCTGCAATCTGAACACCGCCGTTCTCGGGCACAAACACAACCTCTGAGTAGATTTCCGCACCGGACTGCGGCTCGACCACCGCGAATCGTTCAGCGACAAGATCACGTGCCTCGCGCATCGAACCGCAGGCGCGCTCCTTCTCAGCGGTCCGAATGGGTCGCTATTTGCCGATCAAGTTGGCTAGTCGGTTTACGCTTCGGGAAGCACGCGTATCGCCATTGGCGGAACTGGGTGGATTAGCAAGGTAATATCTCCGTATCTGATTGATTCCAAGAAGATTACCCGGGGCCACACGCATCGCCGAGTGCCCCGCGTCCTTCAAGCTTGCGATATAACCCTTACGCCGATGGGAACCTTTTTACGTGCAAGGGGAACTCTGGCAAACGTACAGAACCTTGTCCTCGCCCTCTTCGCGGTTCCTGACTCCCGTCCCAATTAGCCAAACGCGCTTTCATCGGCGCACAGATCTGGGCTCATGACCCGTGGAGGTACCTTCTTCACACCATCGAGGGATATTCCGTGGGGCATTGCGCGGTCTAGTCTTCGCAGCATGGCAAGGATTTCGGAAAGCAACATCCCGCAATTCCAGGCACCTGAAACGCGTCCAGTCACCAGGCGCATGTGCACCCTGATTCGGAAGGACGGCACCCGCAATGAAATTGAGTTCGCCGTGATCCTCAGGCGCAGCGGGTCCTCATTGTCAGCCGTGTCAGCGTCGCAGCAGAATTTCCCTGTGAGTCGTTGACGTCCCGACCCGGGTTGCCCGCACAGCACGGTCTCGGCCGCGAACCCATCCGGCCCGGCCGCAGAACCCATCCCGCCTCTCCGCCGAATTGACGGCGACCGCAACTCTCCCGGTCGAAGCAAACCGTTCGGCCCTGCTGCTCGACGGCCTACGGTTCACTGCAGGTCAAAATCGAGACCCCGGCCTTCGTCGTTGATCGTAAATTTCAGACACTGAGACGAGCGAACCGTCTCCACAGGCTTGGCCGTGCCTTCGATGTGAACGGCTGCGCCCGGTTTCCACCCGTACACCTCCGCGTAGATCTGCTTCCACCACGCTGGGTACGATCCCTCGTGTGCGCCGATGTGAACCTGGAGCCGGTCATGCACAGCCTCGCAACTGAAATGCATGCGCAGATATTTTTGTTGGCGATACGCTTCCGTCTTGCCATCGTCCAGATATAGGCTGCCACTGCATGCGCCGCCTTCCCCCGGGTCTCCTGCATAAATTCGGAGCGTGAGCGGTCCCCTGGGGATTTCGTTGGTGCTCTCGACCAGCGGTTCCATCGGAAGGATCGTGCCCCCCCGAACGAAGACCGGCACCGAATCCAACTGCGGATGCGCCGTGGCCGTGAGGGGAACCTGATCGACCGGGTTGACGGGTTGGCCCGCGTCCTTATTCCCTCGCGCCGGAGTCGGAATTTTCTTGCCTGTCCAGAAGTCGTACCAGTCGGCAGAGGGAAACTCAACGGGATAGTCGTCCACTTCATCAGAAAACGGCGGCGGTGCGATGAGCAGGTCGGAGCCGAAGAGGAATTCTGCCGATGCCGCGGGGTCGAGATCGAGCGGATGCCCGTCCGGCGCGGCATGGGGAAATTCCAGAAACAGTGGACGCTCGATTGGCAGGCCGGTCCGTGCGGATTCTTCCGCCGCCGCGTACAGGTAGGGCATCAGGCGATAGCGCGTCTCGATAAACCGCCGTCGAATCGCCCCCTGCTCCCGCCCGCTCACCCATGGCTCCTGCATTGCCGTGCCTATTTCCGTGTGGTCGCGATCGATGGGCTGGAAGGCCGCAATCTCAAACCACCTGGTCAACAGGTCGGCCGTCGGCGTTCCCGCATATCCCCCCACATCCGCACCCGCGAAACTGAACCCACTGATCCCAAGGTTTTCGAGCATCGGCGTCGTCATCCGCAGATGATTCCCATTGCTGCTGTTGTCGCCGGTCCAGGTGGCTGCGTAACGCTGTCCGCCGGCATAGGTTGCGCGGGTCAAAACAAATGGACGCAAATTGGGCTTCAACATCTTCAGGCCTTCGAAGGTCGCACGCGAATTTTCCATGCCGTAAACGTTGTGAATCTCGGCGTGACTCGCCACGCGGCTCGCAAAACCTGTTTCCTCGATCCGATGGACGACGTCGAGCGGCATCGTGGCGGTGGGCGAGCTAAACACGGAGGGCTCATTCATGTCGTTCCAGAAGCCTGCGATCCCCATGCCATAGAAGTTGCGGTAGAGCGAACCCCACCAAGCGCGGGCCTGTCGACGAGTGAAGTCCGGAAAAACGCTGGGGCCCGGCCACACGGTGCCGGTATAGACCGTGCCATCGGGGTTCTTCACGAAATCGTCGCCGGCCATCCCGCTGTCGTACGGAACGTAGCCATGATCCGGGTATTTGGCGATATGGAGATCGGTGATGGCCACGACGTGGAAGTTTTCAGCATTTAACGTCGCGATCATTCCCGCGAAATCCGGAAATCTGCTCTTATCGACTGTAAAAGGACGCTTGTGGTCCTGATAATCGATATCGAGATAGATCGCGTCGACGGGGAGACGGTCGGCGCGCAACCGCGCGGCGATCGCAAGAACCTGCGATTGGGGGGTGTAACTGTAGCGCGACTGCTGGTAGCCGAGCGACCAGAGCGGGGGTAACGGCGGCTTGCCTGTCAGCCAGGCGTACGTTTCGACCACTTGCTTTGGCGACGGTCCATACAGGATGTAGTAATCGATGGGACCGTTCTCCGCACCGAAGGTGTAGCTGTCGCGGAATTCCTTGCCAAAATCGAAGTTGCTCCGCCAGGTGTTGTCGAGCAGGATGCCGGCAGCAACCCCTGCTCGATAGGTCATGAAAAAGGGTATCGACTTATAAATGGGATCGGTCGACTCCTGGAAACGATAGGCATCCGTGTTCCACAGCGTGAATGCCTCGTTACGGCGATCGAGCGGGCCGGTCTTGTCTCCGAGGCCGAAAAAGTGCTCGTTCAGCGGCATCGATTCGGCGATCCGAAACGCGTCGCCCACAAAACTCACCGGCCTCGCGTCCTGCAGGATGACGTTGCCGCCGGCATCGCTCACCGTCAGTTCGAGAGTTCTGCGATCAACGGTGACTCGCAAGGATTTCGTGCAGAATCCGATGGTAGAGTTTGTCGCGGTCGCGGTTACGGGCACGCTGCTCCCGCGAGCCTCCTGCAGAACCGCCCAGGAGCCGTCTTCCGGCAGCGCCCCGGCACGGCTCAAACGAATGCGAATCACGCCGTCACGCAGCGCGACAATCTGCTCGTGGGCAGCGCCGGCCTGGAGATCGATCCCATTTTGCAGTGGACTGAACCCGGTTACCGCAGGCAGAACAAATGGGGCGTTGCTCGCGGGAGGCGCCTCTCCGACAGCAGGCGGGATGGCCAGAGCACTGTAGACGACAAACCCGGAAATCAACCAAAACTGACGCATCGGAATTCCTGACTTAGCTGTCCTGTGCCTGCATCCCTACACGGGCGGGACGCCTGCCGTGCATCCATGCAAGGCTTCATCCAGGGCCATCCTGTTCGATGTCTGCATCGCATCGCCTGGTCCGCGCAACATTCCTGCCGCGCCCCGACCGCAGCCCGTTTCCGCGTGAAAGCGAAGCTGAATACGGTGTGTAGCATTGCCTCGCTCCACACCAGTTCGTCAGAAGCTGTACTTCGCCGAAACTTCCATGAGACGCCGTCCCAGTTTCTGGGGAGCAGAGCCGAAGTTTTCTGTGGGACTGTAGGTAGCGGTTGCAGGCGTTGCGCCGGCGGACGTGTCGCTCAATTGAAGCGTCGTCTGCGAGGCGTAGCCTGTCCCGAAACTGTTCAGCGGATGGTTCAGGAAGTTGAATCCGGCAATGCGCAGATGCAGATCGCGATCGCTGCCCAGGCCAAATCCCTTCTCGATAGAAAGATCGGTATTAAAGAACGCCGGCCCGTGGGCATAGGGTTCAATGTAGGCTCCATTCGTTCCGGTATTCGGCAGCCCGAAGCAGTTGGGATTGAGGTACTGGTGCGAGCCGAGACTCGACCTCGAATTGCACTTAAGCACTGGCTGCAAATTCACATCGGGCGTGCCGAGAATCGTAGTATTGCTGACCCCGTACGCGGTAGCCCCCTGTCCGATATTGCCCTGCACATAGTAGCCCGGTGAGGCGCTCACGCCGGTCTGCATGTTCGGGCCGCTCTGCAGGTTGGTGATTCCGGAGATAAGCCACTGATTGATGAAGTCCCCAAGCATCCGCTGAGTCGTGTACTTGCCGGTTTGATACGAGTAGGAGAGGTTCAGCACCTGACTGCGATCGAAATTCATCGGGCCGTAGTTGTTGGCCAGATGGAAGGGATCGATGCCCGCGGTCCAGTTGAAATCCGCCGACGAGCCGAGGATCCCAAGCGCCTTGGAGAACGTATAGTTCGCATTGAAGTTGAAGCGGCCCGCCTGCTTGATGGCTTCAATTTGCAGGCCGTTGTAGTTCGCGTAGGTGTTGTGCCGCGGCACCAGTATCTGGTTGTAGCGATTATATGGCCGCGCGTTCTGAATCGCCTTGTCGCCCGGATAGTTGTAAATGGTATCGAGGCTTCCTGCCTGGGACGGCGTGCAGCCCGTAGCGTCGCAGGCGCCGGCGGCTTTGGCGTTAATCGCCGCAGCGGCGGCCGGTGTGAAGAGGTAGCCCACCGGGATGGCATTGATGTTGTCCAGAACTACGGTCTGCGTCGTGCCGTTGTCCATCAGCGAATTGCTGTTGTTGCCGACGTAAGATACCTGTAGAGTCCAGTTGTAACGCATCTGTTGCGCCACGCTTAGGCTGTAGTTATTCGTTACCGGCTCATTGTTGTCGTCCGGATCGAGACCGTAAATCGTCGAGGGCGAAATGTAGGTCTCGGTGCTGCCCGGTCCCGTGTCACCATACGTGTTTGGGTCCAGGTGCAGAGTGTTCACTCCTTCGAGGGTGTTGTCGCCAAATCCCTGCAGGTCGGTGAATCGAACATTCTCTGCTTCAGCAAACTCGCTGGTCACGTCCACCACTGAGTCGTGGAAACGGTATGCGCCGATACCTCCCCGGACAACGGTCTTGCCGTTGCCAAACAGGTCCGCTGCAAAGCCGATGCGCGGCTCGTAGTAGAAGGGCGGACTGCTCACACCGGAGTTTGGAATCGATGCCGTGTTCTTGTGCCAGGTAAGACCCGGCAGCGGGTTCGTCGTCGCGTCATACGCAGATGTGTAGAGGTTAGGATTCCAAATCGCTGCCCCTGTGCCATGAGCATCCTGCCACGCACCCAGTTTTGCCACGCGCAGCCCGTACGTGAGCACCACGCGCGGGTTGATGCGAAAGGTGTCTTCCGCATAAAAGTCCGTGTCCCAGAAATAGAGGTTGGTATACGGGTTAAAGTTCTGCTGGTGCCAGTCCTGGATCTGCCCCTCAAAAAAATTGGCCAATGCATTGCCGCTGTTGAAGTGCGGGTTGCCGTACGCGGGCGATCCGTCGGGATATGTCCCGTTGTAATCCGCGAAGTAGAAGCCCGCCGCACCGTAGTAGTAATCCTGAATGATTCCGTTCGTGGAGGGATTCGTCGCCGTCTGATTGTTAGTCGTCCGTTGGCTAAAGATCCCGAACTTCAGCGTATGCTTGCCCCAGAGTTTCGTCAGGTTGTCGCCCACATCAGGCTGAAGTTTTTTCAGCTCCAGGGGATTGTTGGAATAATCCGGCCACAGGCCGAGCGGAAGGCCGCCGTAGGGCGTATAGGTTCCTAGCTGGGGATATTGAGTGTCGCCATTGTCGAACGCGCCGTTATACGGGTAGTCGATAGCTGACTTCTGCAAATCGGCTTGTCTCCGCGCTGCAAACGATTCCGTAAACGAGGTCAGCGAAGCATAAAGTTCGTTAGTGAGCGATGGCGAGAATATCGTCACGTAGTTTGCCGAGGCGCTGTGCACCCAGGTGTCATTGTCGACGCCATACCCCGGGGTATTCACCTCGCCCATCACGCTGGTCGGCTCGTAATATGGCACCAGCGGCTGGCCCTGCTTGCCCTGCTCGTAGCTGTACCGTGCGAAGAACGTGTTACGCGGGCTGATGCTGAAGTCCACCCGGCCCACGTACTGGCTCACGTTGTTGTTCACCAGGTCGAGTTGATCGTAGTTATATCCGTCCAGGCCGGTCTGTGCCCGCGTGGGCAGCGGCAAAGTTCCGTTCACCAGCGCCATCGCGCCCGGGTTCAGAAATGCCGCTATGTTGCCGCTACTCAGCGACGACCCATTATCGCCGACTGTGGGAGGAGTGTTAAACGTCCCATAGCTCCCATTGCTCAGCATCGGGCCCAGAAATTGCGAGAGTGCCCCCTCGCTGAAGTCGCCAGACCGCATCGCCTTGGTAGGCACCAGAGCGTGGATGATCGCGCTGCCCGCGCTGCCGTATGCGTACACATTCCGCTGCGCATCGTACTCGCCACCGATGAAGAACGTCAGCTTACGAAAATGCGGAACCGGTCCGCTGAATGTGGCCCCCGGATAGACAAATCGGTCGCTGGGCCGGCCAATCCCGTTGTAGTTCGCCAGCCAGTCGTTCGAGTTCAGCTGGTAAGTGCGCGCATAGGTGTATACCGAACCGTGGTAGCCGGAGGTGCCGGACTTCGTCACTCCAGTGATCACCACCGGTCCATTGGACTCATCCGCTCCGAAATTCGAGGTTTGCACCTGCACTTCGCTCACGAAGGAGACGTCGATATTCTGCAGGTTCGCTCCGAAGTTCCCGGCATCGGTCAGATTGGCGCCGTCGAGCTTGATAGTGATGCCCGCAACAGGAGCGCCGTTCGAGGCATACGGCGTCGGCTGCCCAACCTGCACCTGCGAGAAATCGGGGGCGGTGTTCGTCGATCCCAGACTGCGGATGGCGAAACCGGGCAATGTGCGTTGCAATTCTTCCGCGTCGCGGCCAACGACCGAGAGACGGTCCAAATCGGTGGAAGAGATCGTGGAGCTGAGCTGTCCGTTGTCCAGGGGCAGTCCGGCCACCGTGCTCGTCACCGAAATCGTCTCCGCAGCGGACCCAACCTTGAGCGTTATGTCGGTGAGGGTTTTGCTGTCTCCGGCGTTCAGGTGAATATCGCTTTCGCTGAAGCTCGTGAATCCGGGGTGCGTGACCGCAAGCTTGTAGTCGCCCACAGGGACCGCGGCGAAGGTGAAACCTCCCGTCCCGTTGCTGCCGACCGTAAGAGCCGCAGTGGTTTGCAGATTAACGAGAGTTACAGTCGCGCCGCTCACCACCGCTCCGGTCGGGTCGGCGACTGTGCCGCTCAAACTTGCTGCGCCCACCTGGCCTCGCGCCGAGACTGTGCAGACAACCAGCAGCGTGAGCAGAAGGGCAGTGGATGCCCGGTAGAAACATTCCAGCGATCGACGGATCATCCCTGAAGTAAGGTTCAAAATCGGCCTCCACACGACATCCAGCTTCCCATCGCCAACCCCGGCAGCTGGGAATGCTTCAGGACGTCGCGGCTTTCCATAACTGTCGGGCTTATAGTCGTTTGCATTTGCGGCTGATAAGGTCCTTGCGGCAAACCGACCGGTACTTAACATGTAAAGAGCAACGTAAAGTCTATTTAAATCATTGTTTTACCGAGGCACCAGCTGCCACATGCAAGTAATGGCGTTGTATAATCGGGACTTTCCGGGAAGAGCTAGAGAATGGCAGTTGAGCCGTCAACAGGCAGTTCTGGGGGAGCGGGCGCGGACGAGCGGTCCGCAGTCCATGAACAACTGGAGCGTCTGCTCGTCAACCCCCATTTTAGCCATAGCCGGCGGTTTCCCTCGTTCCTGCGGTTCGTCGTCGAACACACCCTCTCCGGCGAAACCGACCAGCTGAAAGAGCGGACGATCGGGATCGAGATCTTCGGGCGAGACCCGGATTACGACACCTCGTCCGATCCAATTGTCCGGGTGACGGCCGGCGAGATTCGCAAACGGATTGCCCAGTACTACCAGGAAGCCGGCCACGAAAGTGAGCTCCGGCTCTCGCTTCCCTCCGGATCGTATATCCCGCAATTCCAGTGGCCCAACGCGGCGGCTGTGGAAGAAGTGGTCGCCGTGCCGTTCTCGCCGATCCCGCCCAAGGTGGTTCCCGTTCCGGCGAAATCGTGGATCCGGCAACTCATCCCGGCGATCGCGCTGGTGTGCGCGGCGCTGGCGGGCGCCGCAACCGTCATCCTCTGGCAGACCATTGAGCGGCCCGCGCAGGCGAACGGATTCTGGGCGCCAGTTTTGCAGTCCGGCGATCCGGTGCTGTTCTGTATCGCCGATCAGAATCAGTATTCAGCCATCACGCTGCGCGACGCTGCCGATCCCAGCAAACAAATTACTCTGCGCGACAATCTCACCGCGGTCGTGATCGATGACCTCAGCCCCATCGTGCGGATTGCTGGCATCCTGCAGTCAAGCGGAAAGAAATATAGCCTTCGAGGCGAAGGCGCAACCAATCTGATGGACCTGCGCAACGGTCCGACCGTCTTTGTTGGCGCCTTCGACAACGCCTGGACCCTGCGCCTGACCAAAGGATTGCGCTACCACTTTGCCAACAATGCGGATATGACAGAGTTTCGCATTGTGGACGCCAGCGCGCCCAGTCTGAACCGATGGGTGGTCAACCGGCCCGTCCAAATGACCACGAACAACTATCGGGATTTCGCGATTATTGCTCGGTTCACCGACGTCACCACCGGCAAGCCGGCGATTGTAGTCGCCGGCATCGCTCGCGGTGGAACAATTGCCGCCGGTGAGTTCCTCACGGACCAGGGGAATGCGGTCCAGTTGCAGCGCGTTTTGCATGATGCCGGCACCCGTAACCTCGAAGTTGTCCTCAGCACCCAGGTCATCGACGGGGAATCCGGCACTCCCCGGGTGGAAGCGACCTGTTTCTGGTAAAGCCTGCCTCCACAAAGGACTTCGCCCGCGACCGGGCCTGTCGCCGAACGATTTCCGGTCGGCAAGATGTTGTCTCGCCCGGCACGATTGTTCCCGACCATCAGCGTTTCCGTTTCCGCAGACTCCGGCGCCTTTGTCCTTCAGGATGTCTAACCCTTCCTGGAAAAGGCGTTCTTCGCCCCATGAATTGAGCCGGCGGTACTTCCTCGTTTGCCGCACAACGCGTTGGACGCTGATCCCTGGATGCAAAGTCTGCGATTCAAGGTTGGTGGAATCTCCAATGAGCGGCCAGGAATGCCGCCCACTACGTTCCGCAGCCCCGCAGATCAGTCCGGCAGCCTCCGCACAAGCTCTCGCTGCACCTGGAGCTATGCAGCGCAACAGGCGCGGCATCTGGCAATGAATGCCCTCCGTCGACTGACCGGCAGTTCTCGCCAGTCCTCCCAGGTTCGCATCGTCTTCCTCCTGTCACGCGGTCGAGCGGAGTTTCGCCGGTGCGGAGGGCAGCCCCATCCAGCGGAAGATCGACATCGCGGGACACCAGTTGGTGAAAGCCGACTGCAGCAGATTGAGCCCCACGAAGGCGGTGAGCCACAGCCAGGAACCGGAGACCCAGTGAGCCAGCGCCAGCGAAACCAGAATAATGACACCGGCGAGCAGACGAACCGCGCGTTCCACGGTCATGATGCAACCTCGTGATGCTCCAGCGGAGCGGGTGTTGTGGCCTTCACCTTTCCGGCGTTCAACATGTAATAGAGCACCGGCACAGCGGGCCACGAAAGGAAAGTCGACGCCACGCCGCCCGCAATCAGCGAGAGGCCGAGGCCCTGAAAGATAGGATCCGCGAGGATGACGCTGGCGCCGATGATAACGCCTCCCGCAGTCAGAAGGACCGGCCGCAGGCGAATCGCCCCCGCATCGATAACTGCCTCTGCCAGCGGCATGCCTTCGCGCCGCCGCAGCTCGATGAAGTCGACGACAATAATGGAATTGCGAACGATGATACCGGCTCCCGCGATGAAACCGATCATCGACGTCGCGGTAAAGAATGCGCCCAGCATCGCGTGCGCCGGCAGGATGCCCACCAGCGTGAGCGGAATTGGGATCATGATGGCCAGCGGCACAGTGAAGGACTTAAACCATCCCACCACCAGCACGTAAATCAGGACGAGCACCGCGGCGAACGCCAGTCCCAGATCGCGAAAAACCTCGATCGTGATCTGCCATTCTCCGTCCCACTTCATGGAATAGCGGTCCGTCGATTCCGGCTGGACGGAGTTGTAGCGCGCGAGCGCGAACCCATCGGGCAGCCGCAACTGATCGAGCGCGCTGTTCATCTTCATGATGGCGTAGACCGGGCTCTCTTCCGCGCCCGCCACGTCGCCGATGACGTAGACGACGCGCTTCAGGTTCTTGTGATAAATATCCGGCTCAAGCGTGGCGTGTTCCACGTTCACCAGTTCGCGCAGCGAAACCATGCTGCCGTCCGCGCTGCGCAGACTCACATTTTCAAGGCCCTGCTCGGAGGACCGTTCCGGCCGTCCGAATTCAACCTCCGCAGCGATCGGCTCACGCGAGTTTGCCACGTGCAGCAGCCCAGCCTGCGCGCCCGAGGTCGCGAGCGCCAGCGTCTGCGCCACTTCCGCGACGGGAATACCGTGCAGCGCGGCCTTCGCTCCATCCACCCTGAAGTTGAGCTGCTGTTGCGGGTCCTGCATGTACCAGTCCGTGTCGACCACCCCTGGCGTCTGCTGAAAGACCTGCTTCACCTGGCCGGCGACGGCGATCTGCCCATCGAGGCTGGGGCCGTAGACTTCCGCAACCAGGGTTTGCAGCACCGGCGGGCCAGGCGGAACTTCGGAGACCTGGAGCCGTGCGCCGTAAACGTTACCGATGCGGTCCAGTGCCGGCCGGAGGCGCCGCGCAATAGCATGGCTCTGCGCGCTACGCTCATCGGCAGGCAGCAGGTTCACCTGGATGTCCGCCTGATTCGGCTGTCGCCGCAGATAGTAGTGGCGGACCAGGCCGTTGAAATTGAAGGGACTGGATGTGCCGGAATAGACCTGGTAGTTTTCCACCTCCGGCTGCTTGCTGAGATACGCGCCCAGCGCCTGCGCTACGCGCGTCGTCTCTTCGAGCGGCGTTCCATCGGGCATGTTGACGATCACCTGGAACTCGCTCTTGTTGTCGAAGGGCAACATCTTGACGAGCACCGCTTTCATCGGCACCAGAGCGCAAGCCAGTACCAGCAGCACCGCCACGATGCCCAGAAAGGTCCAGCGGTTGCGCGCGCTGCGCATCAGAGGGCCCATGGCGCGGCGGTAGAAACGCGTGAGCCAGCCCTCCTTTTCCGGCGTCAGGGTATGCGTGCCGGCCAGATGTTTGCGGCCGAGCAGCCGCAGCGCCGCCCAGGGAGAGACGACGAAGGCCACCGCCAGTGAAAAGAGCATGGCGAGAGAAGCCCCAACCGGAATCGGGCGCATATACGGCCCCATCAGGCCGCGGACGAAAGCCATGGGCAGGATGGCCGCGATCACGGCGAAGGTTGCAAGGATCGTCGGATTGCCGACTTCCGCGACCGCCTCCACCGCGACCTCGCTCAGCGGACGCCGCATGTTGATGGGCATGCGGAAGTGTCGCACCATGTTCTCCACGACGACGATAGCGTCATCCACCAGAATGCCGATACTGAAGATGAGCGCGAAGAGGGTTACACGATTAATCGTGTAACCCAGCAGATAGAACACGGCGAGCGTGAGCGCCAGTGTGACGGGAATAGCCAGCAGGACCACGCCGGATTCGCGCCAACCGAGAAACAGCGCAACCAGAAAGGTAACCGACAGTGTGGCGAGCAGCAGGTGCTTCAACAGCGTGTCCGATTTCTCCTTCGCCGTCGCGCCGTAATTGCGCGTGGTGGTGATGGTCACATCGGAGGGCAGCGCAACCCCCTTCATCTCGCTTACCCGCGCCAGCACGGAGTTTGCAATGTCCGTGGCGTTCGTGCCTTTGCGCTTGGCGACCGTGATCGTCACCGCCGGATATTCCTTCGCGGGTGCGGTGCCGGCATGCGCCGCTGCGGCGCCGAAAAGAACGTAGTCCCGAGCTTCGGCCGGACCGTCCACGACGCGCTCGGCGACATCGCGGAGATAGACGGGCTGACCATGAGCAACTCCCAGCACCGCCCCTTCCAGGTCCTGCGTATCGCGGAAGAGATTGCCGGCGTCGACGCGAATCTCCTGGTTGCCTTCGGCAAATTCGCCCGCCTGCGCACGCACATTGGCAGCTTGCAGGCGGCCCACCACGTCGCTCGGTGAGAAACCGAAGGCTGCCAGCTTCGCGCTGTCCAGAATGACTCGCAGCTCGCGAGGCTCGCCTCCCGTCACGGTAGACTCCGAGACGTCGGGAATCTGGCGGATCGTGTGTTGCACCTCATCTGCCATCTGGCGCAGCTGATATGCGTCGTAATGCGAACCCCACATCGTTAGCGTGAGAATCGGCACGTCGTCGATAGAGCGCGCCCTGACCAGCGGTTCCGAAGCTCCAGGCGGCATGCGGCCGTTGTTTTCGTAGAGTTTGCTGTAGACCTTCACCAACGCGTCTTCTTCCGACGTGCCCACCAGAAATCGCACGATGACGAGGCTCTGGCCAGGACTGGAGATCGAGTAGACATACTCGACGCCGGGAATCTCGTGCATGAGATTCTCAACCGGGTTGGTGATCCGCTGCTCGACTTCTGCGGGCGAAGAGCCGGGTAGCGCCGTCATCACGTCGAGCATCGGCACAAGGATCTGCGGCTCTTCCTCCCGCGGAATCGCGAGAACCGCGAACAGGCCCAGTGCCAGTGACGCCGCGATCACCAGCGGCGTCAGCTTCGAGTTGATGAAAGCACGCGCCAGCTGGCCGGCGATGCCATGGCTCTCCGGCTTCATGGCTGCGCCTCGTGTACCGCCTCGATGCGCTTGCCGGCAAGATCCCGGTCGCCGGGCTGGTTCACCAGCGTTTCGCCCGCGGCCAGGCCGGAGAGAACCTCCACACGCTCGCCCCGCCGGTTGCCCAGCGTCACATAGCGCAGTTGGGCCACGCCGTTGGCGTCGAGATCGTAGACACAAGCCAGCGACCCGCGCATGGCCACGGCCGATTGGGGCACGAGGATTGTCTCCTGCTCTGCGCCCGCAAACCCTGCTGACGCGTACATGCCGGCGCGCAGGCCCGCTACCGCCGGTAGATCCAGTTTGACCAGAAAACTGTGGCTGGCCGGATCGGCGGCGGGAACAATCTGAGCTACTGTGCCGCTCAGATTCCTCGCTTCGATCCCGTCCACGCTCACCGGAACGTTCATGCCTGCGCGCACCGATCCGATCAGCGACTCATCAACGGTGGTGTAGATCTGCAGCGGCCCATCGCGATCGATCTCCAGCAATGGCGCCCCCTGCGCAGCCAGCGTTCCAGGGTCAGCCATGCGCGCCGTCACGATTCCGGCAAAAGGCGCATGCAGCGCCGTGTATCCCAACTGGGTGCGCGCACCAGTCACCGCCGCTCTCATTGCCTCGGTTTGCGCGGCATAGGAGGCGATCTGCAGCTGGGCCGCCTCCGAGCGCTTCTCGACTTCATCGAATTCCTGAGGGCTGACGCTCTTCTGGTCTTTGAGCATCTGGTAACGCGCCAGCGTCTGCGACGCCAGCGACGCCTGGGCTGCCGCCGCTGCCTGCTGTTTCTCCGCGGCCAATTCTCCTGCGGCGGCCTGCTCCACCGCCGAGCGCATCGCGGCATCATCCAGCGTCAACAGCAGCTGTCCGGCCCGAACGCGATCACCGGCCTGCACAAGGACCTGGCGAATTGCTCCCGCAACCTGTGCGGAGAGGACGGCCGTCTCCCTGGCATGAATCGTCCCGGTAGTCCGAATCGTCTGCGGCATCCGCGCGGAGACGCTCTCCACGACGGCGGCCTGCACCCTCGCAGGTGGTACGGGAGCGGGGATACGGTCGTGCGAACAGCCCAGCAACAGCACGGGCATCGGAACAAAAGCCAGGAACAAAGCGCGTTTCATTGCAGGGTCTCCGCGGAATCGGGTGTGAGTCGGCCGGTGGCATATAGCAGCTCGGCATATGCAACCGTGTTTCCGTAGGCGGCATGCCAGTAATTGCTCTGGCTTTGCCGTAGTTCATCTTCCGCGCGCAGCAGATCGGTCATCGTGGCCAGACCCGCCGCGTACCGATTGCGCAGGATCCGCAGACTCTCCGCCGACTGATCCATCGCGGCCTGCGCCGTCATCGCCATTTGCTCCGAGGTCCGGTGGTCCGTAAAGGCACGGCTGACGGCCAGGCGGATCTGTTGCTCCTGCCCGCGCTCCAGGGCCGCCGCTTTCTCCTGCGCGGCTCGCGCCTGTCCCAGATGCGCCCGCTTGCTCAGCGGGAGAAGATCGAAATTCAGCTGCGCTCCAGCGACCCAGTTGTTGCCCCCATTGCCGGCAAAGGTCACGCGATCCATTTCCCAGTTGCCATAGGCGCTGATCTGCGGAAAGAAATCGGACTTCGCCGCTTTCGCCGCCTGCGCCCGCGCCGCCGTTTGCCTCTCGAGCGCCCGCAGGTCCGGCCGCGCCCGGATGGCAGCGGCAATGTCCTCCGCCAGATTCTCCTCGGGGTAGCTCTTTGGCTCCAGGGGCCTGAGTTCGGGGTGAACCTCGATAGGGGTCCCCATCGCCGCCTCGAGCTCTGCCCAGCCATTCTCAACAGCGCCTTGCGCTGCAATCGTCTCCTGCTCGCGTGCAGATAGATTCACTTTCGCGTCGAGAAGGTCCGAACCGATCGCGAGACCAGCCTTAACCCGTGTCTCGACATCCCGCAGAACAGCTCTCGCCGTCTGTTCTTCGTGCCCCGCCACGGTTAGTTGTCGCTGCGCGTACAGCACCGCCTGATAGCCCTGCACCACCTGAAAGACCACACGCTGGTTCACCGCCTGGGTCATCCCCGTCGCGCTGGCGGCTCCCAGCTCTGCCGCGTGGATCTGCTGCTGCGTTTCGAACCAGTTGAAGACCATCCACTGCCCGCTGAGCCGGGTGACGAAGTCGCCGGTCGGCGTTGGCCGATTCAGCGAATCCAGAGAGAAGTCGCTCTGCGCAAAGCGTTGCTGCCGCAGCTTCGTCCCAAAGACATATACCGGATCGTTTCCGCGCGAAAGGTCCTCCGTGAGGTTGAGCCGGGGCAGCAGCGCCGCCCGCGCCATCGCGGCATCGGCGTCAGCTTCAGCCACATCCGCCTGGGCCGCCGCAGTCTTTGGATTTTGGCTCAGCGCCCGCTCAATCGCCTCGCGCAGTGTCAGCGACGGCGCCTGTGCCGCTGCGGCTGTCACGGCCACCACCGGCAGCCATCCCGCCAACCAGTACTTCCAGCGAAGTCTCCTCATGTTGAGCGCATCCTCGTCCCTCCGAATGCGGGCACGCGGCGGACTTCCGCAACGGTGTGGAGCTCCCGCCGAGCGCAGCCGCGGTTTCGCGTGCCTCTAATTCCCTAAACGACGCGAGAATCGCTGGCGTTACAGATTTTGAGAAGAATTTTTCAGCCGGAGGTATTCCCTGGTCAGGAGCCGGCGTAAAACAGGCTGGGCTTCCCCTTTTAGACGTACGTCCAAAGCTCGGCAGCGGTCGATCGCCCGTTTCAGGTCTGCAATAAACGCCACACACGGAGCGCACGCCTCGATGTGGCTCCGCATGCGCTCGCAGCTTTCCGCCTCCATCTTGCCGTCCAGATATTCCGAGAGATTTGCGAAGATCTCCCGACACTCTGCCGGTCGGCGGACCCGTGATCTCTTCCGGCGCTGCGGCCCCGATGGCCGCTGCAGGAGCTTCCCCATTTCCTTTCGTACCAGAAGCCTCGCACGGTGCAGCCGCACCCGCACCGTCCCCGCCTGCAGCGATAGAATCTTCGCTACCATCTCCGTCTCCATTTCCTCCATATCGTGGAGTACGAGGACGATCCGGTATTGCGGAGGTAAGGCCAAAACCGCCTGGTGCAGCATCTGGTGATCCTGTCGGCTCAAAGCCGCGCTCTCCGGATTCGCCGCCGGATCGGTCAGCTGCAGCGCATGCAATTCGGTGTCGTCCGGGATCAGACCTTCGAGGGCTATCGCTTTGCGATAGGTCGCTCGGCGCCGCCCTTGCCAGCAGCGATTCTTCGCCGCCGTGTAAAGCCAGGCCGAAAGCGCCTGCGGATCGTCGAGCCTTGCCAGGTAGGGCAGTGCGCGGACCAGCACTTCCTGCGCCGTATCCTCAGCGTCCTCCTGCTGCCCACACACCTTCATCCCGAACGACAGTACAGTCCGCCGCAGCAATTCCAGGGCACGCTGAACGTCCGGCGCTTCTCCCGTCCGCAGCAGTCTGATCGCTTCTCCGAGCTCCGTGCGCATCTTCAGCTACCAGCACCAGCGATCATTTTCCCGGAAACCCTCGCTCCCGAGTGGACGTAGACGAACCGCAGTCCTCCACCGGCAACTGGCGGTTATTGCGCTGACGATCTCAAGAACGGCTCCCCAGTGCTACGCTAACAGGTCTCGCGCGTCCCGTCGCTGTCATCAGGCAACTTGTTAGCTGGGAACGATGGTTGAGATGGCATCGATCTTCGACGCGGAGGATTCGATGTTGGGACGTTCCCGCAAACGCACCGTGCAAAATCCAGGACCTCAAACTCCAACAATCCTTCGGGCGTCGCTAGAATGTCTCACGCCGCGGTATCGGGTTGCGATCCGCGTCGCCGTCCCTCCGCGGGCGCCCCGAAAGCACAATGGCGATCTTGCGCCCTTCACTACGTCCCCTGATGGGCGGCAGCCTCGTCGCTTCACTTCGGTTGCATGGCTCGAGATCGGGCTCCCCGAATCCAGATGATCCTGCGTGCGCCGAAAGGCTCAAAGCTCTCGCAGCATTTTGATCGGCGTTTCGCGATCCAGGCTCCAGCAACCCTCTGCCACCGCCGTATCCGGGCGCCTAACCAGCCGGGCATGCGGACATTCGAAAAAGCGCGGAGAAAATACGTGACGCTGGATTGGTTGCCCCCCAGGGATTCGAACCCCGATATGCTGATCCAGAATCAGCTGTCCTGCCGTTGAACGAGGGGGCAGTGATAGATAGGTCGCAGCGCAACGCGTTTCCGCGTCAAACGCCACTTTTTCATACTATCGGCCCTGCGCCACAGGGTCAAACCCATTCGGCCATACCAGGAAACCAAAAGTACGCAAGCCGCGTGTCGTTGGCGCGCCCCACCTGGGCTGGGCAAATCCGCCACCGCCGGCTTCCTATTCTTCGCGCAGGACTTCAAGCGGCTTCTGGCCCAGAATATGAAAGCTGGCGATCCATCCTGTGGCTACTGCCAGGGCCGCCGTGCCGCCAATCGCCACCAGCGTTCCTCGCGGATCAGCGTGAAACCCCACATCCATTCGGTGCAGCAAAAGCCGGGTCAGCACGTTGGCGAAAGCTGCTCCGACTGCGCCCGCCAGCAGTCCTAACACGACAAACTCCACGCTGAACACTGTGGCGATCCGGTTGCGCGTCGCCCCCAGCGTCTTCAGCACCACCACTTCGCGAATCCGGCGGAAGCGCGTGCTCGCAATGCTCGAAGCCAGAATAATCAGCCCCGACAAAATCGAAAATCCGGCAAGGAACCGGATGACCAGCGTGATCTGGTCCACCACCCCCTGAACGGTCTGCAAAATATCCGCTATGTTGATCACCGTCACTGTGGGATACGCCGCAAACAACACCCGCTCGATATCCGGAATTGCTGTCGGCTTCGCATGAATGTCCCCATACCAAACGGTCGGCTCGTCCTTCAGCAGCGCCTCGGGAACAATAAACTCACTGCGCGCAAACGCATTCTCGCCGGTCACCTTGTAAACCGCCGCAACTCTCACCGGAATCTCTTTCTCACCCACGGCGAACCTAACCTGCGATCCCACCTTCAGATGCAGCCGATCGGCCGCATAATCCACCACCGCCAGACTGTCTTTCCCGTCGCCGGTCCACCACTTCCCCTGGGTCAGCTTCGTGCCCTGGGGCTGCGCCGGCGTCCACGACAGCGTTGCCGATCGCAGCATCCGCTTCGGATAGTTCTTCAGCTTCAGTTCGTCCGCGGCCACACCGTCGATTGAGTCCAGCCGTGCAGCCACAATCGGAATCTTCTCGAGTCCGCCAATGACCCCCGGCTGCCCCTTGAACAGCGCCTCAATTCCTGGCAGTTCCTCCGTACTCATATCGATGAAAAACAGATTGGGCGTATCCGGCTTCACGTCTTCATGCAGCGCGTTCACGATCGACCCCTGCATCAGGAATACGCTCAGGATCAGCATCACGCCCGCGCCCAGCGCCGCCAGCACGGCCGCCGACTGATTCCCTGGCCGATACAGATTCGCCAACCCATGCCGCAGCGCCGAATGCAAATGCAACCGCGTGCGTGACAAAAATGCCCGCAGCGTCCGCAGCGTGACCGCGCTTAGAGCCAGAATGAACACCAGCAGCGCCGCCAGACACACGGCAAACCACTTCCCCACCAGCCACGAGTCCGCCAATGCCGCCGCGATCCCGCCCAGCCCAGCCAGAATAACCACCATCGCCGCAAGTTGCAGCTTCTGCCGCCCCGCCCATGCGAGAAGCGCGCGCGGATCGATAAACGCGCAGGCAATCGTCAGCAGAGCGATGCCCACCAGACTCAGGTCCGTGCGGCGCCAGTGACGAAAAGCAAATGAGAGAACAACGGCGACGCCTGTCGCCACCAGCCATTTCCCCCCTCGCCCACGAAACTGAAACACCCGCTCGCCGGCTTCGTCACCGCCTTCCACGGTGCGTCGCAGCACCAGACTCGGCCTCACCTTGCGCACGTCCAGCAGCGGCGGCAGGCAAAACAACAACGTCGTCAAAATCCCCGTCCCCAGCGCCGCCAGCACCGGATTCAGTGGCAACCGAAGATCCGGCCGCAGCGGCAGCAGGTTGCCGAAGACGACTGGCAGCGCATACTCCACGCCCAGCCCCAGCGCAATTCCGATCAGCGCACCGCCAATACCCAGCATCAGCGTTTGGAACAGATAGATTCGCAAAATGTCCGACGACCGCGCTCCGATCGACTTCATAATGGCCAGAATCTCGATGCGCTGCTGCAGATGCGCGCGCATCGCCATCCCCACGCCGATCGCGCCCAGCACCATCGCCACCAGGCAAATCAAACTCAGCAGCCCCGTCGCACGGTCCACGCCCTCAGCCAGCGCCGGACTCGTCTCGCGGAAATCCGTAACCTGCGCGTCCGGCAGAATCTTCTCGATTTGTGTCCGCACGTCCGCCACCTTCTGCTTGTCGCCAATGGCGAACAGGTAGCGCTCCGTCGCGCGGCTTCCCGGCTGCAGCAGTCCGCTCTTTTCCATCGCATCGCGCGTCAACATCACCCGCGGCCCCAGCCCCACGCCCGCGGTCATCCGATCCGGTTCCCGCACAACTACGGCCGCGATCCGATACCAGCGCGCACCAATCTTCAGCTGATCGCCAACTTTCGCGCGCAGCCGAACCAGCAGGTTGTCATCGACAACCACACTGCTGTCGTTCAGCACCGCCCGTAAATCCCCCGCAGGATCGAGGCCCACCGAGCCATAAAACGGATATTGGCTCGGATCGACGGCTTTCAACGTCACCAGCAGCGGCACCGGATCGCCCTGTACCATCGCCATCGATACCGTCTCCGTCGCCACGGTGGTCCGCACGCCCTGCCCCCGCAGAGCATCCAGTTGCTGGAGTTCCGCCGCTGTCGCCAGGCGGTACATCCGCGCTGACAAATCTCCCGCCATGATGCTCCGTGCCTGCAGCAGCAGCGCTCGCGAGAACGATTCGCTGAACCCGCGCACACCCGTCAGCGCCGCCACGCCCACCGCGACCGACAGCAGCACGAAGAGAAATTTCGTCTTCCCCGCGCGCAGTTCCCGCATAGCGATCTTCGCCGCGGTACTCCACGGCAGCGGCGGCTTCCCCACCTGCGACGCGGAACTCATCGGGCGACCTCTGCTTCAGCGCCCGCTGCGTGATCGCCAGAGCCGGCAGTTCCCCGCGTTTCATCGGCCACCACCACCCCGTCCCGCAACACGATGCGCCGGTCCGCGCGCTCCGCGATCTGCGGATCGTGCGTCACCAGCACCAGCGTCGTCCCCAACTCGCCCTGCCGCTCTGTCAGCAGCGCCAGCACGTGCTGCCCGTTCGTCGTGTCCAGATTCCCCGTCGGCTCATCGGCCAGCACAATCGGCGGCTCCAGTACAAAAGCCCGCGCCAGCGCCACGCGCTGTTGCTCACCACCCGAAAGCTGCACTGGATAATGATGCATCCGGTCGCCCAACCCCACCGTCATCAACAACGACTCGGCTTTCCCGCGCGCATCGCCGCGTGCATTCAGTTCATGCGGCAGCATCACGTTTTCAAGCGCTGTCAGCGTCGGAATGAGTTGGTACGACTGGAATACGAAGCCGATTCGGCTCCCCCGCACTTCGGCCAGTTTGTCTTCAGCCAGGGTGCTGATGTCCACGCCATCCAGGATCACCTGGCCTTCCGACGGGGAATCCAGCCCCGCCAGCAATCCCAGCAGCGTGCTCTTGCCACTGCCGCTCGCTCCCATAATCGCCGCAAACTGCCCCTTCGGAATCAGCAGGTCGATCCCACGCAAAATGTCCACCGTCCGCGTTCCGTTCCGTATGGATTTCTTCAGCCCCCGTACCTCAATCATCCGCTCTCCCTGTCCTGTTCAATCCTGTTTCGTTCAATCCCAACCTGTCCATTGCTAGACTAAAGCTGTGCATTGCCGCTTCGCGACCTCTGCTGCCGCGTTTCTTCTGTCTCTGAGTCTGTACGCCGCGCCCCGCGCTCCCGTTCCCGCGCGCACCCTGCCGGTCATCGATTGTTTCGGCGACAGCATCACCGCCGGCTACGGCGTCGATCCCGGCAAGGCTTACCCCGACGACCTGCAGAATGACCTCGACAGCCACGGCTACCACTACCGCATCGTCAATTCCGGCATCAGCGGCAATACCACCAAGGACGGCCTCGACCGGCTAAAAGACGTGCTTGCGCTGCATCCGGCGGTTGTCATTGTGGAATTTGGCGGCAACGACGGCCTCCGCGGCATTCCCATCACCGACACCCGCAGGAACCTCACCACCATTGTCTCTGCGCTGCTTCACGATGGCAGCAAGGTTCTGCTCGCCGGCATCACCCTGCCGCCCAACTACGGCGCCGACTACGTCCACCAATTCAACGATACCTTTACGCTCGTGGCCGCGCAGAACCACGTCCCTGTCATCCCCAACATTTATCTGCACGTCTACGCCGTGCCCAATGCCATTCAGGATGACGGCGTCCACCCCACCGCCTTAGGTGCCCAGTTAGTGGCGGACGAGTTCCTCCCGATCCTCAAACCTCTCCTCCACAAATGACGATTCGCGTCATTCCGCCGCAGCCGGGTCCGCCGGAGCGGTGAGCACGACGACCGCCGGATGGAACAGCGTTCCCGCCACGCGCTTCCCGATGGCAACCAACTCCCGCTGGCCCGCAAATATCTTCACCATCGCGGCATCGGAATACTCCGGTAGATTCACCTGCATTCCATTGCGAATTCGTCCCACGGTCTGCTCGTCCGCATTCACTGGCGTCATCTCCGGCAACAATTTACGCGGATGCACCAACCGCTCCTCAAGCTTGGTTGCCCCAGCCAGCCTCTCCACCTCCATCAGCGGCAGCGCCTGCTCCAGGGTGAATGGGCCCGCCGCTGTTCTTCGCAAACTCGCCAGATGCGCCCCGCACCCCCGCGCCTGCCCCATCGCATGCGCAACCGCTCGCACATAGCCTCCCGCAGAGATCCGCATCGCGAACTGCGCGCAATCCCCATCCACGCTCTCAATTGTGAATGCATCCACGTGAATCCGCGCCGGCTTCAATTCCGGCGTCTTCCCCTCACGCGCCAGCTTATAGGCCGGTTTGCCGTTAATCTTCTTAGCAGAAAATGGCGGTGGCATCTGCTCACTCGCGCCCAGAAAAAGCGCCGCCTCCGCTCGCACCGCATCGAGCGTCAATGCGACCGGGCGCGCCTCGCCCACCATCTGACCCTCGGCATCGTAGGTGTCGGTCGCATACCCGAACCGGATGGTCCCCGCATAGGCCTTCTCGCTGGCATTGAAGAATTTCGCCAGCCGCGTGAACTTACCCAGCAGCAGCGGAAGCACGCCGGTCGCCATGGGGTCGAGCGTTCCCAGATGCCCAACCGATTGCTCGCCCGTCGCGCGCCGCACTCGCGCCACCACGTCATGCGACGTCATCCCACCCGGCTTATCGACGATCAGGAGCCCATTCATTCCTTAACAATAATCGTGGCCGGGCTTGATGGGTGCGCGCTCAATGAATGCCCCGTCCTTGTTGCCCCCGACTTTGGCACAACAGAGTAAGCAGGTGCTACAGGGACGCGTTCGCCCGCTCGCGGATGAGCGACAGAAACTCCGCCCGCGTGTTCTGCTTCTGGAAAACACCCAGCATCGCCGAGGTCACCGTCGACGAATTCTGCTTCTCCACGCCGCGCATCATCATGCACAGGTGGCGCGCCTCGACCACCACGCCCACTCCCTGCGGATGGATTGCGTTCTGAATCGCCTCCGCAATCTGTCGCGTCAACCGCTCCTGCACCTGCAACCGCCGCGCAAATACCTCTACCAGCCGCGGAATCTTGCTCAGCCCAATCACCTTGCCATCGGGAATATAGGCCACGTGCACCTTGCCGAAAAACGGCAGCATGTGATGCTCGCACAGCGAATACATCTCCACATCCTTCACGATCACCATCTCGTCGTAGGCCACTTCGAACATGGCCTCATGAAGAATGGCGTTCGGATCCTCCCGGTAGCCCTTGGTCAGAAACTCCAGCGACTTCTCCACGCGCTCCGGCGTTCGCTCCAGACCGTCGCGCGTCGGATCGCCATCGTACCGGCGGATGATCTCCCGATAGATGTCCTGCGTGGACACATTCTCCAGCCCGGTCGTTCCCTCAAACTCTTCGCTCAGCTTCTTTCGCGCCGGCATCACGGCATGTTTCGCTGTCGCCATCGTGCTTCCTCTCTCAGTCATTCCGGCAGGCGCGGCACGCAGGCCGCTCAATCCCTCCCGCCCTACAGAGGTGAATTCAGCCGCAGAGGCCGATCCTTCCTCTTTCCCTGTTCCCGTCTTCGCGGTATTCAAAGAAATTGTTCGACGTCTCTTCCACCCGGACCGTCAACGTCAGATCCACGCGCAACACCCTTCGCAGGCGCCGTTCAATCTCGATACACAGATTCTCCGTAGTCGGTACGCGATTCTGAAATGGCTCGAGTGTGTTCAGGTTCTGGTGATCAAACGGCTCCAGCACTTCCCGGCGCACGCATCCATCCAGTTCCGTCAGATCGCAAACCATCCCCGTCGCCGTATCAATCTCCCCGCCTACCATCACTTCCACCGTGTAGTTATGCCCATGCCCATGTGGATTGGCGCACTTGCCGTACACCATGCAGTTTTCGTCCTCACTGAGCCGCTCCGTATGCAACCGGTGTGACGCGCTTAGCCGATATCTCCGTCCCAGAACAGCCCTCACGCCACAAGTTCTCCCGTCACTAGCTTACTGATCGAACCCATCCCTTCGCTATTTATGAAGACGACGAATGCGCTCCCTGGTGCGGCCCATGCAAATTCAGGCAGATTTTCCTGACGCCAACGCAAATTCAGGAGACTGGCTCTCCGCAATAATCTGCAAACAACTCCGGCATCTCATACACCCGTACCCGATGTAGCCGCGCCCCGGAAATCTTCCCCTCCAGCCGCCGCCAAACGGCTACCGCGATGTTTTCCGTCGTCGGAATCGCCGTCCGGAACTCCGGCACTTCCAGATTCAAATGCCTGTGGTCGTATGCCGATAGCACTTCCCGCTCGATCGTGCCCTTCAGTTGCTTCAAATCAACCACAAAGCCGGTCACCGGATCCACGTCGCCCGCAACGGTAACTTCCAGTGTGTAATTGTGCCCGTGACCGTTACGATTCGCACACTTGCCGAATACGCGCGCGTTCTCTTCCTCGCTCCACGTGTCGTTCCAGTAGTAGTGCGACGCCGAAAACTCCGCCCGTCTCGTCAGCAAAATCATCGCTGCCCCTGCTTCCTACTCATTGACCCCTGTCTTCACTTCCCGTCCCTTCCAGACTACCTGCCGCGCCACGTTATGGAGAAACCAGCTCCGCCACAACAGCGCCGCATACAGTGGGATCCCCAGCGGCGCCCAGACGTAATCCCGGAACGCGAACCCTGACTGCGCCACGCGGCGATAGAACCCCCACAGCGCCCGCAGCCACACCACGCCCAGCGCCGCAATCGCCATCGGCGCGCCCAGCAAGCCTGCCGTCGCCGCCGCGGTCGTATGCTGCGGCATCTTCCACCACAGCAGCCACATCAGCCCCGGAAGCGATGCCAGCACGGCCAGCTGCAGCAGCCGCATCCCGGCCAGCGCCGGAGCATTCCCGAACAGCAGCGCCAGGTTCTTCGTCCATCCCTCCACCATCGCGCCCAGGCTGCGATACATGCGTGTGCTCACAGCCTCTGGCGCATACCGGAAGCGCAATCCCACCTTGCGCCGCTTGGCCAGCACCGCCAGCTCCACGTCTTCCAGAATGGCGCGCTTCACCGCGCGGTGCCCCCCAATCTTCTCGTAGGCATCGCGCCGCACCAGCAGAAACTGCCCGTTGGCCGCGGCCGTCCGCTTCGATGGATCGTTCACCTTCGCCGGTGGATACGTCGCCGCCAAGTCTCCGAAGATCAACGGCATCAGAGTCCGCTGCGCCATACCCTGCACAATTTGCCGCGGTGAATACGACAGCATCCCCGCGCCGTGCCGCTCCGCCTCAATCATCGCCAGCCGCAATCGTCCCGGCTCGTGGACCGTATCGGCGTCAGTGAACAGCAGCCACGCCCCGCGCGCTGCCTCCGCGCCGGCCCACGCCGCGTTCGCCTTACCCGTCCAGCCTTTTTCCAGCCGCGGGGCATCCAGCACGATCACGCCCGCGAAGCTCGCCGCCATCTCCCGCGTCCCATCCGTCGAAGCGTCGTTCACGACGACGATCTCCCAGTCCAGCCCTATTTCCCAGCCAGGCTCCTGCTGTCGCACCAGCGACCACAGGCAATCGCCCAGGCAATCGTCCTCGTTGCGTGCGGGAATGATGACCGATAGGGTCAGAGGCTGGGCAGCGTCCACGGCGGCTGTTCTTTATTATAGGAACGTGCTTCTCCCGCAAGCCCACACCGACCCGTCGCCGGCAATCCGGCCCCTTCGCGCGCCAAAGCGCTTCCGGGTTCTGCGGCCGTTCCCCAGTGCCATGCTTTTCTGTGCCCTGTGCGCCGTGGCCTGCAGCCTGGCCTCCAGCTGTAATCGCACCGCCCATCCTGGGCAAATCGGCGAAAAGGCCCCCGCCATTGTCGTCCACGAGGGCGCTCAAACCGTCAGCCTGCAGAGTTACCGCGGCAAAACGGTCATCCTCAATTTCTGGGCCAGTTGGTGCGGTCCCTGCATCGAAGAATTCCCCTCCCTCATCGACCTGCAGCGCCAGATGCCCAATATCACGGTCCTCGCCGTCGCCTTCGACAGCGATGAGCCTTCCTACCGCCAATTCCTCATCGACAACAACATCAACAGCGTCGTCACCATCGATGATCTCTCCAACAAATCCAATCAGGCCTTTGGCACCCTGCGCCCGCCGGAGAGCTACGTCATCGACCGCCGCGGCATCATCCGACGCAAATTTATTGGCCCACCAGAGGGCGGCTGGACCAACCCCGAAATCGTCAACTACCTGAAGAACCTCTGATCCCACCAAACGATGCCGACCGAGCCCGCCCGTTCCGAGCCACCCTGGCCAGCCATGCTTGCCCTGCTGGCCGTCGGCGGCCTGCGCCTCGCCCTCCCTGAATCGCTCTCCTTCGGCCCCGCCTGGCTCATCCTTGCGGTCATCGCTCTCCTTATCATTCCAGCCATATGGACCCACCGCAGTGGCAGCAATCGCGTCAGCCGCATCATCGGCTTCGCGATGACTGCCATCGTGACACTGGACACGATCTGGTCGCTGGGCCTGCTGGTCGCCGCTTTGCCCTCGCGCAAAGAGCCGCCACTGGCGCTGCTCGAATCAGCCATCGCGATCTGGATCGCGAATATCCTCGTCTTCGCTTCCTGGTACTGGCGCCTCGACGGCGGCGGACCCCATGCTCGAGAGGTGCGCGGCGTTCACACCGACGGTGCCTTCCTCTTCCCCCAAATGACCCTCGACCAGGCTGCCCGCCGCGCCATGGGCGAAGATACATGGTCGCCCGGCTTCGTCGACTACCTCTTCCTCGCCTTCAACACATCGACCGCCTTTTCACCAACCGATGTGCCCGTCCTGTCGCGCTGGGCCAAGGTCCTCATGATGATTCAGTCGCTCATCTCCCTCGCCACCATCGCCCTGCTCGCCGCCCGCGCCGTCAACATCCTCTGACGGCGCGGGCAGGAGCCCTCACGGCTTCTTCACCCACGGGTCATACGTCCCCACGCTCCACGAGTGCCCTTCCGGATCTCTCAGGCCAAATTCCCGGCTGCCGTAGTCGGTATTTTGCAGCGGCCGCACGATCAGAGCGCCGGCCGCTACTGCCCGCGCGTGCACGGCATCCGCATCTGGGACCACCACGTACGCACTGCGCGTCTCCACCCCGCCCAGTTCTTCGGGCGTCTTGAAGCCGCGTCCATATTCATCGTCCTTCTGCGACCCCAGCATGATCATCCCGCCACTCAACGTCAGCTCAGCGTGGCCGATCGTCCCGTTCGGTCCGGGATACACCGCCCAGCGCTCGAACCCCAGCACCTGGCATAGCCAGTCAATCGCAGCGGGTGCGTTGCGGTAGCGCAGCGTCGGCATAATCGTCGAATGCGCGTGTGTCGTTGTTTTTTCCATGACGAATCCTCCTCGAATTGCACCTTCTGCTTCGAGTCTGCCGGGCCGCGCCAGCTCTCGTCTTGGAAAAATCGGAAGCCCTCACTCCGCCCGCAGATGGTTTGCCCATCGCTGGCTCGACGCGCCCGCATAGGCCGTCGGCGGAATTCCCGAAAATGCGCGAAACTCGTTCGCCAGATGCGACTGGTCGTAGAATCCGCACTCCAGCGCCAATTCCGGCCAACGCACCGCTTCTCCATGATGCAACTGCCGCACCACCCGCTGGAAGCGTTGCACCCGGCACCATACCTTCGGCGAAAGGCCAACCTGCTCCCGAAAGACCTGGGAGAGACGTCGCTCGCTCCAGCCCGTGCTGCGTGCCACCTCCGCCACCGTCCCCACATGGGGAGCGCGCTCGATTCGTTCCAGCGCATACTGCACCGCCGGATGTATCCCCACGCCCGCAGCCCCCGACCGCCGTGCCAGCTTGTCCCACAGATATCCTTCGAGGCAAGCCAGGCGCGCCTCAGCGCCGGGCAATTCGCGTAGCCGATCCCGCAGAGCGCCGCTGGCGCGGCACACCTCGTCCAGCGCCACAAAGCTGTTGGTCACACGATCTGCTGAGTCCACCAAAAACGCCGGCAAAGCTCCCGGTTCGAAGACGATCCCGATCAGGTCCTGCATGTCCGACGTATCCACAATCTCGTGCACCGACCGCTGCCCAACCAGGAGCGCAGGAGCCATCCGGCCAGTTGGCCTGTCCGGCGGGCAATCGAGGATGAAATCCCGCGCCAGGTTCAAAATGATCTGCGCCCGCCCGGTCGGCAAGATGCGCTCGCGCCGGTACACAAGATCCATACCCTGCGCATACCACAGCGACCGTACCCACGGCCGCAATTCCACGCCCGGTTTGCGTTCAAGGAAGGTCATCCTCTGGATGATCTCTCTTTCCTCAATATTCGCGCCACATTCACGCGGCGGGATCGGCCATACCGCAAATCACCTCGACACCCCGGACAAAATCCTCCTCAGGCGTCAACAAACTCACCACCAGCCACCCGTCGCCATTAAACCCGAAAAAGTATCCCGGATGCACGCTCACCCCGTGCTCCTCCACCAACCGCACCGCCAAATCCTCATCGCGCCCCAGCGCCGGAACCCGAATAACCGCATACCACCCCGCCTCCACCTTCAGGCGCGTCACCGCCAGATGCCGCGCCAGCACAGCATCCAGCGCCCGCAAATTCGCCTGCGTCCGCTCGCGAATCTGCTTCTGCATCGACCGGGAGACGTCCAGCCACGCTGACAGCGCGCACTGCACCGGCGCATTCATCGAGAGGAATGTATCGGCGATCACCTCCAGCCGCTCCGCCGCCGCGCGGAGTTCCCCATCTGGCCCGAACGCGCAGATCCATGCCGCCTTCATTTGCGGCAACGCCGCGATCTTGCTGATCCCGCTCAGCACGAAAGTGAGGCATGGATGCGACCCCGCGGCAAAAGTACGGCCACTCCTGCCATCGCTGTGGCCGCGAAGCGGCGGTTCGCCCTCCGCGCACGAGTAGTCGAGAAACACCTCATCCAGAATGAGCGCCAGACCGCGCTCGACACACAGTGCTTCCAGTTCCGCACGCTCCCGCGTCCAGTGTCCGGTCGGATTATTGGGATGCACCACCGCAATGGCCCGCGTCCGCGGCGTCACCCGCGCACCCAGCTCTTCCAGATCGATCTGCCACCCGTGGTCGTACAGCAGCGGATAGGACACCAACCGCACATCCTCAATCTGCGCCAGAAAATCAAACAGCGGATAGCTCGGCTGCGCGATCAGCACCTCATCGCCCGAGTCGCACAGCAACCGAAACAGCCAGCTATATCCTTCGCTCGTGCCGGTCGTCAGAAAAACCTGGTCGACCTGAACCGCCGCGCCCCGCTCCGCGCAATACCGGCAAACTGCCTCCCGCGCCCGCAGCATCCCCCGCGGGTTGGGATCGTAGATAAGAGCCCGCGAATCGGCGAGCGCCGCCAAAATCGCCTCCTCATCGTAGATAAAGCCGCACTGCGTCGGATTCGACGCTGTCAGATCCAGGATCTCGCTTCCGTTTGCGCGCCGCGCTCGCACAGCCCGAGCCAGAGGCGTCTCCTCGAGATCCCACGCCGTTCTCCCCGAAAATCGCACCTCAACATCTTTGCATAGCAATGCGTCCGCCCCCTCGTCGTGCCTCGAAGCACAAGCGAGCCGCCGGCTCCCAGGACCTTTTCGTGAATCCTGCGCCCTCCACCCTGTACGCTGTTTTTATGTCTATTCAGGCCGTCATCTTCGACTACGGCGAGGTGCTCTGCCACGCCGATCAGAACGCATATCAGGATTTGCTCACCCTCACCGGCCTCGACCAGCCCACCTTTGAATCCATCTACTGGCGCGACCGCCATCAGTACGATCTTGGCCTCTTTGACGGCGTCGGCTTTTGGCAGCGCTTTGGCGCCCATACTGGCCGCACCTTCACTCCCGCAGAAATCGACGCCCTCATCGAGGCCGACGTCCGCATGTGGACCAGCACCGACCCCGTCATGCTCTCCTGGGTTGCCTCCCTCCAGCGCGCAGGCCTCCGCACCGCGATCCTCTCCAACATGGTTCCCGAAGTCCTCCACACCATGCTGCAAAGCCCCGACTTCGCCTGGCTCAGGGGATTCACGCAACTCACCTGGTCCTGTGAACTCCACATCGCTAAGCCCAATCCCGCCATCTACCAGCACACATCCGAAAGCCTCGCCATATCGCCGGCCGAAACCCTTTTCCTTGACGACAAGCCGGTGAACATCCGCGGCGCTCAGGCTACCGGGATGCAGGCTCTGCTCTTCACCACTCCGGAACAGCTTCGCGACGACCTGAAAGAACGCGGCTGGTTGCTGCACCTCCCCCAACCCGGGCGCGCGAGCAAACCCGACGACGGAACGGACGTCCTGCTGGCAGTCCTTTAAGGGAAGTTACGATTTCAATGGGAACGGCGCGCATTGGGCCGCTCCTGTCCGACCCACGTCTCAGAGTCTTGTCGTCTTTTCCGCAAGATGGCGCTCGCCAGCGCCGCCACTCAGCGGTATCGGCACCTGCTCCACAATCTCCACGCTGAAGCCCTGCAGTGCCGGCACGTGCGTTGGCGTATTGCTCAACAGTCGGATGCGGTGAATCTCCAGATCCGCAAGAATCTGCCCACCCAGGCCCACCTCGCGCAGAATCCGCTGTCGTCGATCCTCATGCCGCTCCCGCGCCCGCGCCTCGCGATGAAACACGATGCGCCCGGGGGTGACCGTGCGATCGACTTCAAACCCCCGGCTGGCGTTGTGCAGATAGATCAACGCGCCGCGCCCCGCCTCCGCAATCGCCTTCAGCGATTGCTGCATCGTCCGCTGACAATCGCACAGTGTCGTCCCAAACGCATCGCCGGCCAGGCAGTGCGAATGTACCCGCACCAGTACCGGATCCGGCCCTCCCACATCGCCCATCGTCAGCGCCACATGGCTCTCGCCGCCATGCACCTCGCTCTCATACGCAATCATCCGGAACTCGCCCCACTCCGTGGGCAGCGCGCTCTCCGCCACTCGCACAATGTACCGCTCATGCTGCAACCGGTACCGGATCAGCTCCGCCACCGTCAGCATCTTCAATCCATGCTCCTGGCAGAAGGCGATCAGGTCGGGCACCCGCGCCATCGTCCCGTCGTCCTTCATCACCTCGCAGATCACACCCGCCGGAATCAGCCCGGCCAGACGCGCCAGATCCACCGAAGCCTCTGTCTGCCCCGCGCGCACCAGCACCCCGCCTTTGCGCGCCCGCAGCGGAAACACATGTCCCGGCCGCGCCAAATCATGCGCCGTCGATCGCGGATCGATCGCCACCTTGATCGTCTGCGCCCGGTCGTAGGCGGATATCCCCGTCGTCACGCCTTCGCGCGCCTCGATCGTCTCCGTGAACGCCGTCCCGAAACGCGATGAATTTTCCTGCGTCATCGGCCCCAGCCGCAGATAGTCGGCTCGCTCTTCAGTCAGCGTCAGGCACACCAGCCCGCGCCCGTACTTCGCCATAAAGTTGATGGCTTCCGGCGTTACGTGCTCCGCTCCCAGCGTCAGGTCGCCTTCGTTCTCGCGGTCCTCGTCGTCCACCACGACGATCATTCGCCCCGCTTTGATCTCCTCGATCGCTCCGGCGACGTCGGTCATACGACTCACTGCATCCATCTCCCTATTTTCCGCTATTTCCAGTCAATCCTCATCCTGAAAACGTTGCGGCATCCTCTGCACCCTGCGCCTCACCGCAAACTCCACATTTTGGACTATCGTGGTTGCGGTGCGCTCTATCGTGTTGCCCGTCACCGTTACGCCCACGCTCCTTCGGAGAATGTCGCGATGCTCGCCAAATCTGCCTTTCTGCTGCTAATTTTGTCAGCCGCAACTCCCTTCGCTCCGGCGCAGGACGCCCATCTGTGGCTCACCACCAGCAGCCGGTCCGCGCTGCTCGCGCCCCAGCCCGATGCGCTCCATTTCTCCGCGACTCCCACATCGCTTCCGGTCATCGACGTCAACAACATGCAGCAATACCAGTCGATGCAGGGCTTCGGCTTCGCGCTCACCGGCGGCAGCGCGCAACTCCTCATGGCCATGTCAGCGCCGGCGCGCGCCGCCCTGCTCCATGAGCTGTTTAACCCCTCCGGCGACGGTATTCATGTCAGCTATCTCCGCGTCAGCATCGGCTCCTCGGACATGAACGATCATGCCTATACCTATGACGACCTGCCGCCCGGCCAGACCGATCCCCAACTCGCCCATTTCTCCCTCGACATCGACCGTCCCAGCGTCATCGCCGCCCTCAAAGAAATCCTCGCCATCAACCCGCACATCATGATCCTCGGCTCCCCCTGGTCCGCTCCAGCATGGATGAAGACCAACGACGCCCTGAAAGGTGGACATCTCAAGCCCGATTTCTACGCCGCCTATGCACAATACTTTGTGAAGTACATCGAGGGCATGGCTGCCGAGGGTATCCACCTTACCGCCATCACCATCCAGAACGAGCCGCTGAATCCCAAGAACACGCCCAGCCTCGTGATGTTCGCCGCCGAAGAAGCAGACTTCATCGCGAAGGCCCTCGGCCCCGCATTCGAAAACGCCGGCATCCACACTGTCATCGAGGTCTACGACCACAATCCCGATGTCCCTTCCTACCCTCTCGCCATCCTCGCCGACCCCGCCGCCAGCCGATATGTCGCCGGTACCGCATTTCACCTCTACGGCGGCGATGCCTCCGCCTTCACGCGGGTCCACGAACTCTATCCGAATAAGGATCTCTTCATGACCGAGCAGTCGGTCACTCAAACGCCCCATGTCTCCGGCCTTGACATCGACGAGCCCGTCCAGCGCGTCATCATCGAATCCACGCGCAACTGGGCGCGCAACGTTCTGCTCTGGAATCTCGCCGCCGACCCCAACGCCGGACCGCATACCAACGACGGCGGCTGCACCTCCTGCTATGGCGCGCTCACCATCGAGGGCAATCGCGTCACCCGCAACGTTGCGTATTATGTCTTAGCTCACGCTTCTGAATTCGTTCCGCCCGGTTCCATCCGCATCGGCTCCAGCGCCCTCGAACAGCTCGACAACGTCGCCTTCGAGACCCCGGAAGGCAAAGTCGTGATCATCATTGCGAATACCGGCAATTTCGCAGCCCACTTTGCCGTCCGCTTCCACGGCCAGTCGATTGAGCCCACGCTCCCTGAGGAGTCCGTGGGCACCTTTGTCTGGTGAATCCCCCGACCCAGGCAGCACGAACGTCGGCAATCAATCGGAGAATTTTTCTCAGGCGTTACGACCCGCCTCGCCCCCGCCCGAACCTGCCGTCCTCAGATGCGTTCACCGTCCCGCCGAAGCCGCCGCCGCATCCGCAGTCTCCCCCGACTTGAACTCCGTCCACGGCCCCGACTTCATATCCGTCAGAATCGGCGCCATCCACGAATATTCCGGATGCGCCGCCAGAAACGGCTTCGCCAGAAAATCCTCGCCGCACGGATGCCCCGCATGCGCCACCATCTCCATGTTCGCCGCCAGATCGCTGTCCGTCACCTTGCCCTGCACCGCGCCCGCTGGATAATACGGCCCCCAGTCGTCCGACATTCCCTGCGCTGAAGCATCCACGTGGCCGCACAGCGAGCGCTGATCGGCAACCGCCTCGTGCGAGTACGAGTCGTGATGGTCGCCGAGAAATTTCTCCGCCATCTCCACGTCGATCTGGCCCTTGTACTCCTGCATGTAGTGATCCCACTCCACGCGCCGGGCATTCGACGAGTACGACAAATCGTTGTAGTCGAATCCAGGGGTCTCATCCCTCAACACGCCGGGGTCACGCGCAAAATTCGAGCTGACAAAGTACCCGTCCTTCTTCCGCCACACCGGCGTGTGCTGCAACCCCAGTTCCAGATACGCGATCTCGCCCGTTTTGCGATCGCCGATCAGCCAGTCGTTGGCATAGCCGCCGTTGTCCCCTTTGATCATTACCCGCACATAGTCGTCGATCGTATCGGCGTACTGCAGCGCCTCCCGCGAGCGCACAAACTCCGGAATCCCATTCGGATTCCACCCCTCGAATTTGCTGATGGTCGTCTCCGTGATCATGATTCCATCGTCATTGATCCCGAAATCGTCGTTGCTGGTGATCATCCCCGGAACGCCATCCTGCAAAATGCGATGTCCCTTGGCCGGCACAATGTCGAACATCGTCGTCCACCGCGAGCCTTCCGCATACGACGACCAGTTATTGTGCGCAATCACAATCTTGCCGTCCTTCGTGTAACTACCGGTCGCGATGAACGCGCTGCAGTGTTCCGGCGCATGAATCGTCGGCGCGTTGAATGCATGCGTCTTCTTGTCGAGCCACGGCACGTAGTATTCCGACAGTTCCATCGTCCCGTTCAGCGCCACAATGTCCCACACGTCCACCTTTACCCCGCGCGCCTGCGCCCCGTCCGCAATGCCCTGCAACTCGGCTCGGTATTCGGCATCGATATGCGGCCAGAACATCGTCTTCGCGGCATCGCGGAAAAACTGCCAGTCGCGCTTTGTGTCGTGTTCGTCTTCCACCTTAAACACATTCAGTGCATCGGCAATCTGTGGTCCCAGAATGTATCCGTGCTGGAACCCAATCTCCGCCGGCGTTCCCTGCAGGTGCACATACGTCCATCCACCCCGCTCGAACGTATACGACCCGGCTAACCGTGGGTCCTTCGCCCCCGCCGCATCCCGCGACTTCGCCGCATGAGCTGTGAACACTGGCATGGCCATCAGAATGGCTGCACTCGCAAGAAGTTGCATCAGTTTCCGCATGGTGAACAGGTCCTCGCTGGAAAGTCTTGAAGGGGATTATCGAACAATACCACGCCGCCAACACCGGTAGCCTTCATTCCTCGGCCCTCGCGACTTCACTTCTTTTCCGTCTCCGCCAGAAACTGAATCAGATAGTCCTTCCAAACGGCCGCCATCGTGTGCGTCCCGTGTCCGCGCGTGGCATCCGAAATCGGAATCAGAATGAACCGCGCGTGCGGCATCTTCCCCACATCTGCCTGCGCAATCCCCAGCTCCGGCGGATTGATGAAGTCGTCCGCCGAATTGATCCACAGCACCGGCGCGGTAATCGTGCTCAGCTTCGGCTCAGGATTGTAGTTGCGCGACGCATCTACGTAATAAAGGAAGTTATCCGCGTCCGTGTTTCCATCTGCATGGTCCAGCGCACGGTCGATATACGCTTCGACCTTTGCCCGCGTCGGGTAATTCTTCTGCATCTGCAGCGGCGCCATGCCCGCAATCAGGATCAGATCGTTCGCCCCGCGCAGTCCCTCTACCGGCTCCGCGGTGTAGTTGCCGTTGTCCCACGCCGGGTCGTTGCGGATCATCTGCATCGCCATGTACCGCCAAGCCCGATTGCGCCCCGCTAACTCCACCGGCAGGCACGCGAACGGCGCCAGAGCATCCATAAAGTCCGGAAACGTCTCGCCCCACACGAACGACTGCATGCACCCCATCGACGTGCCCAGAATCAGCCGCAGATGATCCACGTGCAGCCCATCCACCAGCATCGCGTGCTGCGACCGCACCATATCGTCGTAATCGTAGTGCGGAAACTTCATCCGCAGCCCGTCTGACGGCTTGCTCGACTCACCATGCCCAATATCGTCCGGCAGGATGATGAAATATTTTCTGATGTCCAGTGGCTGGCCCGGTCCAAACAGCACATCGGAGAACACGGGATTCAGCAGCGTGTGGGCATTCCCGCCAGTTCCGTGCAGCAGCAGCACCGCATTGTCGGTGTGCCCGTCGGACCCGCGATGCGGCTGGCCCAGTGTCAGATAGTGGAGCTTGAGTTCAGGCAGCGTCTCGCCCGTGCCAAACCGGTAGTCGTGGATCGCGAAATCGCCGTCCCTGATCGGCCACTGCGTCGGCGGATAGACGGGTTGCGGAATCTGGGCGACCGCGCCGGCACCGCCCAGCGCAGCAAAGAGGAGACAGCAGGCAGAACGAAGCATGAGGCTCTCCTGGGGACGAAGAACCATAGTAGCTGGCCCGCGCCCCGCGCGAACCCCTGCGCCCCACCCTGCTCGCGATCCGCTATTCCGACCGCAGCGCTTCCACCGCGTTCACCCGCGCCGCACGTGCTGCCGGCACCGCCGAAGCAATCACTGCCGCCGCGAGGATTACGAAGGCCGATACAAGAAACGATGGCACTCCCGGCAAGTGTACGTTGGCCACAAAGCGCCCAATGCCCTGCGCAAACAGGATGCCGGCGAGCACACCCGCGCCCACGCCGATGCTCGCAATCGTCAGCCCCTGCAGCAGCACGTCGTTCATAATATTCCGCGGCTGCGCGCCCAGCGCCATGCGAATGCCAAACTCCCGCGTCCGCCCGCTCACGGAAAATGCCAGCACGCCGGCGACGCCCACTACCGAAATCAGCAGCGCCACCGCCGCAAATCCGCCAAATACAACAGCATTCAGCTTGTCCGGCGTCAGCACCTCGGCGCGAATATCCTGGAGCGTGCTCGCCCGCTCCACCGGCTCTTCCGCGGAAATGTCATGCACAGTCCGCGTGATTGCCGGAACCAGTGCATACGGATCGCCCTTCGTCCGCACAAACAGCCGCCCCGCCCATCCTTCCTGGTCCGTCGGCTGATACACCGTCATCGCCGGCTCCGGAATGATGTTCTCGTCATCCAGATCCGGCACCACCCCCACGATCCGTCGCGGCTCCTCGCTGATCCCGATGAACTTCATCACCCCATCCGTCCACCGCAGCTCGCGGTTCAGCGGATTCTGACCGGGAAACAGCGCCTGCGCCAAACTCTGGCTGATCATCACCACGCGCTCCGCTCCGTCCTTATCGGTATCCCTGAAATCGCGGCCTTCGATCACCGGCAGACCCAGCGTTTCAAAAAATCCCGGCGAAACCGTGCGGAACTTCGCCCGCCAGTCATCCAGGCCGTTCTTGCGCGCCGCTCCCTGCGCTGCAAAGGCAAAGTTGATATCCAGACCCTGCTGATCGCGCCACGGCACGCTGAATCCCGTCGATGCGCTCTCCACGCCCGGTAGAGCGCTCACCCGCCGCTGTGCCTCGCGATAGAAATCGTGCACCTGCTGCGGCGTCTTCCCATACGACATCACCGGCAGATTCACCGCCAGAACGTGCGACGTATCGAAGGGCGGCCGCGTCTGCTCCAGCGTATAGAGCGTCCGCATCAGAACCGCCGCTCCCGTCAGCAGCAAAAACGAAGCCGTAATCTGCATCACCGCGAATATGCGCAGCCGGCGGTTGCTGCTGCCGGTCACCCGCGTGCCGCCGCTTGTCAGGCCCGCTCCCAGCGGTGCGTTGCCCGACGGCAGCCGCGGAATCAACGCCAGAAAAACCGCCGCGGCCAATGCCAGTGCGATGCCAAACCACACGAGGCTAAAGTCCAGCTTCAAACCGTCTGCGCGCACTGAGAAGCGCGCTGCGTACCGCCCAAGCACCTGCACCATCGGCCACGCCAGCAGCAAGGCCGCTATCACTCCGCTGCCGCACAGCACCAGGCTCTCCGCCAGCAGCGCGCGCCGCAGCGCTGCCGTACCCGCTCCGAGCGCTGAACGCACCGCCAGCTCCGATTCGCGGCGCACGGTACGCGCCAGCACCAGATTCGCCACATTCGAGCATGCAATCACAAACAGCAGCCCCGACGCCGCAAACAGAACCCACAGCACCGTGTTGGCGCGCGAGTTGATCTGCTCATGCATTCGCGTCGCCTGAATCGTGAAGTGATCCGCCGGCTTGTAAACCTCTGGATGCGCCGCGACAATAGCGGCATACCTCGTTTGCAGCTCGGCCCGCGCTTGCTCCAGCGTCGCATTCGGCGCCAGCCGCGCAAATACCTCCGTCATGCGGTGCTCCCGACCCGTCACCATCGTCGCCGACAGATGATGCGGACTGGTCACCACGTTCGCAATCACCTCCGTCTCGACCGGGTAAGGAACCGCCGGCTCCAGCACGCCCACAATGGTCGCCATGCGCGCTCCGCAGCAACTTTCCAGCCGCACCGTCTTCCCCAGCACGCCCGCGTCGGAATTCAGCGATTCGCGCCAGAATTTGTACGTCAGCACGATCGCGCCCGCCGCGTTCGGCCCGTCGTCCGCGGGTGTCAGCAACCGCCCCAGCACCGGCCGCAGACCCATCACCCCGAAATAATTCCCATCCACTACGCCCCCCGGAACCTCGCGCGAGGCCCCCAGGCCCACGATCGTGAAGTCGAGCGCGGAAATGGTTCCCAGATTCGAAATCGTCTTCAGGTTCTTCCCCAGGTCGTCGATCTCCGGCACGGAGAACGTCGTGTTCGCCTCCCCGATGCCCGGCGCGCTCTCCCGCAGATACAGCAGGCGATCCTCATCGCGGTTCGCCAGCGGACGCAGCAATACCGCGCGCACCACGCTGAAGATGGCCGCGTTTGCGCCAATGCCGAGAGCCAGCGTCAAAGCAACCGTGATCCATAACGCGCGCACGCGCCACAACGATCGCACGGCAATTCTCAAATCGCGAATGAAAGTCATAGCGCTCCTCAGCCTCGAGCCCCAACGGTCCTCCGGCAAGCGGCGCTGCGTGAGCACACGCCGGTACGCTGCCGAAATGTTCCAATCATGATGCCATGGATTCTGTTGGCCGCTGGGACGGCTTGACAATGTAGGTTGATATCAACATACTTAAGGAAGCGATGTCAATAGCCAACGCAAAAGCGATTTCCATTCCTTTTGCAACCACCCTCCGCGTGCGCGACTGCTGCCTTTGCCTTCACGTGCAGCGGGCGGCTCGCGCCCTGGCGCGACGCTTTGACGAAGCCCTCCGCCCCACCGGCCTCACCAACGGACAGTTCTCACTGCTCATGTCGCTCAATCGCCCCGAACCGGCCGGCATGCCCTCGGTTGCCAAGCTGCTTGCCATGGACCGCACCACCCTCACCGCCGCGCTCAAGCCCCTCGAGCGCCGCGGCCTGGTCGCCATCGCTCAGGACCCCGACGACCGCCGCAGCCGCCGGCTCAGCCTCACTCCCGAGGGCACAGCCGCGCTGGCCCGCGCCCTGCCCATCTGGGAACAAACCCACCGCGACGTCGAGGCTCTATTGCAGACCGCTGGTCCCCCTGCCTCCAAAAACGGCGCCTCTCACGCAGACGACGCCGATCGTTTGCGCGGCAGCCTGCGCGCCCTCGCTTAGTCCCACCTACCGCGTCGACAGCTTCCGCAGATAGCTGACCAGGTCTTTCCGCTCCTGCGGATTGGGCACATGGAAATCCATGTTGTTGCCCGGAACCAGCCCATCGGGGTCCGTCAGCCACTGCTCCAGTAACGCTTCGTTCCACACCACGTGCGCCTTCAACAGTTCATTGGAGTAGGGAAATCCAGCGACCGTCCCTGCAATGCGCCCATACACGTCGCCAAGTCGCGGCCCCTCCCGGTTCCTGTCCAAAGCATGACAACCCGTGCAGCGCTTTTCAAAAACCTCCCGCCCACGGTCGGGATCCCCCTCCCCGCCCATCCCGCACGTCGAGCCACTTTGCATGGCCTCACTCGCCTGCATCCATCGCGTGAAGGCTTGCACATCGCCCTCGTTCACGCTCGCGTTCCAGTGGATCAACCGATACTGCACCAGCGGCATCCTGCCCTGCTTCGTCTCTGCCACCATCTTCGCCAGCAACACCTGCTGCTGATCTGGTGTGTAACGATCCCATGCGGACAGATCGAGGTGCCTCCGCCCCTCCACCACGTCACGCTCCATCAGCCACGACGCCGGAGCCAACCGCGCCGCGATCCGATCGTAGACCGGCAGCCGCGTCGCGGCGGAATGGCAATCGACGCACTTAGCCTCGAGTGTCGCCCGCACATCCGCCGGGGCAGCGGAGCCGGCAAGAACAGGCTGCCTCACACCCGCTCCGTTCAGGTCCGGGTCGCCAAAAGGATGAACCCGGGCCAGCAGCAGCGACGCCGTCAGCGCCAGCACGCAGGCTGTCGCCGCACCCGCCATCCTCCTCATGCCTTCTCAGCCAGTGTTGAATCGACTACCGCCAGATGCGTGTGCCGGGCAACGTAGTGGACTTTCGTGACCCCCAGTACGCTTTGCAGTCGGTCCGCTGGAACCACCATCGGCCCCGCGCTCGCCGCCGCTCCAGGCGCCGGCTGCGGAAACGCCGTCGACATCGCCGTGTGGAAGGCCACGTTGCCCTCCACCTTCTGCACCACCTGATGGATGTGCCCGTTCAGCACTGTGACCGACCCAAACCGTTTCAGATACGAGAGCGCCTCCGCCCCGTCCTGCGTGCCCCAGCCCCAATTCGGATAAACCATCCACAGCGGAATATGCGCGAACACCACAATCGGCGTCGACGCCGCCAGCGGCGCCAGGTCCGCCTTCAGCCACGCCAGTTGCTCCGCGCCGAGCTTGCCCAGGGCATCTATCTGGAGCGAGTTGTTCAGACCGACAAAGTGCACACCTTTGTGCGTGAAGCTGTACCACCCCGTTCCCAGTATTCCCTTGCCGAATCGTTCGCGATATAGAACGCCATCGTCGATCGCCGTGTCATGCTCGCCCGGAACATAAAATGTCAGCTCTGCCCGCACGCCGCGAAGGATCTCCTGCGCCGTATCGAATTCCGCCGCCTTTGCCGACTGGCTGATATCCCCGGTATGCAGCACGAAATCGATCGGCCTCGGCACGGCATTGATTCTGTCGACGGCGATCTTCAGCGTCCCCGCCACATCCTGATTGGCCGCCTTGTTAAAGCCAATGTGGCTGTCGCTGATCTGGACAAAGCTGAAGTCCGCAGCGCCGGCTTCCTTCCCCGCCCCGCCGCCCGTCGCGGCGAACAGGCGCGACGTCGGAACCCCGCCGGCCATGGTCCACAGCAGCCCAGTGCCCGCCCACGCCATGCAGCTTAGAAAGTTGCGCCGGTCGATGCCGTCGCCTGCCCCTGCTTCCGGCGAATCGTCTGATTGAACCTCCTGCTGCGTGCGTGTAGCGTTATCCGTATCGTTCATGAGTGCATTCCTCCACGGATGCAAACCGTCGGACCTGCACTTTATTCCACAGCTGCGGGAATAAATCTGCGCCGCGCCAGTTCTCATCTGCGGAGAGAGGAAACGAACTCCATCATCCAATGACGCTGTTGCTCTGGAGGCGTGCCGAGCGCGATCCGGTTCCCCGAACCTCCGTGTTCGAGGAACTGGCGCTGCCGCTGCTGCCCGCGCTGTATAACGTCGCCTTCTGGCTCTCCCGCAATCCCGCCGACGCGGAGGATCTCGTGCAGGAAACCATCGTCAAATCTCTGCGCGGCTTCCAATCCTTTGAACCAGGCACGAATTTCAAGGCCTGGATCTTTCGCATTCTCCGCAATACGTATCTGACCTCGCGCAGCGGGCTCGCCGCCCTGCGCACTGTCGCGCTCGACGACGAACTGGCCGAAGCGGAACTTCACCCCGAGGGCGCGATCGATCGCGGCACGCCCGAGCTAAATTTCATTCGCCTCAACGATCGCGCCGCCCTGGAGTCGGCGATGGAGGCCCTGCCGCCGCCGCTGCTCGAAGTCATCCTGCTCTGCGACGTCGAGGAGATGAAGTACCGTGAGATCGCCGCCGTGCTCGATATCCCCATCGGCACGGTAATGTCGCGCATCGCTCGCGCGCGAGCGGCGCTGCGCCAGGCGCTGGAGTCGCGTGTATGACCGCGCATCTCACGCCCGACCTGCTCAGCGCGCTGGCCGACGGCGAGCTTTCAGCACAGCAGCTTGCCCAGGCGAACGACCATCTGGCGGCTTGTCCCGCATGCACCGCGCAGGCTCTCGAGCAGAGTCTGCTCAAATCCGGCGTCGCCCGCGCCGGAAAACGTTACGTGCTGCCGCCCGATCTCCAGCAGCGGTTGATGCGTCTGACCGCCGCGCCTGCCCCACGGCTCGCCGAATCTGGGCCGGCACTGCGGGCATCCGCATCGCTCCGGTTTGGCCTGACGGGTTGGGCCGCGGCTGCGGTACTGCTACTTGCCTTCGGCGGTACTGCGATCGTCGAGCACAACCGGCACGACGCGCAGGTCGCCGCAGTCCGGGAAGACGCGCTGGCCACCGAAGTCTTCGATCAGCACGTGGCCACGCTGGCCGCCAGCCTGCCGCCGCAGGTAGTTTCGACGGACCGGCATACGGTGAAGCCGTGGTTTCAGGGCAAGCTGCCGTTCAGCTTCAACCTGCCGGACGCCCTGCCCGACGGCACGACGCTGGACGGCGCGAACCTGAGCTATCTGCGCAATCAGCCCGTGGCGCAGTTGCTGTACAGCATCGGGCGGCACCGCGTTTCCGTTTTTGTGCGGCAGAGAACCGCCCCGACTGCACCCGATTTCAATGCGGAAGACGCCGGCTTCCACGTCATCGTTGCCAGCAGCCGCGATCTCGAGATCGCCGTCGTCAGCGACGTCGATCCCGCCCGACTGAGCGCCTTTGTCACAACCTTCCGCCAGGCGCAGACGGAGCACTAAGCAAGCATCCCGGCGTTCCGGTGCGGGTCTCCGGTGACCGCCAAATCGCGTAGAACCACCCTCCAACTCCGGCCGAGAACCTCGAACAAAAGAAAAACCGGGCTCAGCTTCCATGCCTGGCGTCCCGACCTCGCGCACGTAGCGCCGCCGCCGGACCAACAACGCACCCCTGGCGGTGGCCCATGTGAGCCCGCTCCTGGCTTGAGTCGGCGGCTGGCCTGTCCTGTCTCTTCTCGCTCACCATCTCGACGGAACTGCGTCTGACCGATGCGCGTATTCGGAAACAGTCGAAGATATGGCGCGAAATTGTCCGCAGGCGGACACAAGTGACCACATTCGAACAGGTTCCCACGCAGAGGAGCCGCCGAGATGCACACTCCACGCAGGTTGCACCCCGTAAGTGTGGAAGGGTTCTTGCTGCATCACCCACGACGTTCGAGATGCCGGGTGGGGGCCGGTGTGATTGAAGGAGTTCGCTTCGTTTCGGCTGGACATGGTGAATCAATGTTTGTGGCGCGATGGCGCGGAGATTGCCCTGCCGCCGAAGCCCTTCGCGGTGCTCCAGTATCTCGTCGAGAATCCGGGCCGCCTGATCACGCACAATGAACTGCTGGACGCTCTCTGGCCGGAGACGTTCGTGCAACCTCAGGTGCTGCGCACGTACATGCTGGACCTGCGCCGGATTCTTGGCGATGACTCCGCGCGGCCGCGGTTCATTCAGACACTACCCAAGCGTGGCTATTGCTTCATCGCTCCAGTTCGGGACCTGAACACTCCCTCGAAGCACCGTAGCGCCACGGCCGGCGGTGCGCCGCATCTTCCGTCAACCGGCAACGTCGTCGATATCGTCGGGCGCGACAGGGAGTTGGCACGACTCGACCAGGAGCTGCGCCTGCTCGACGACGGCCAGCGCCGCATCGTCTTTGTCACGGGCGAGCCGGGCATCGGCAAGACCGCGCTCGTCGATGCCTTCTGTGCTCAGGTCAGCCATGCGCAGCCCGCCATGGTGGCGCGCGGGCAATGCGTCGAAGGCTTTGCCGCCAGCGAACCCTACTACCCCGTAACGGAGGCGCTGCGCCAGGTCTGCGCGTCGCCCGGCGGCGAATCCGCGTGCCGCGTCCTGGCGCGAGTCGCTGCGCCGTGGCTCAGCGCGCTTGGGCGCGACGAAGCCGCCGCAGCTCCTCAACCCCCGCACAGCGGAGACGCCGACCGCATGGCCGGCCAGCTCTGCGCCGCGCTCGAAGAAATGACCGCGGATATGCCCCTGATCCTCGTCTTTGAGGATCTGCACTGGGCCGACGATTCCACGCTCAATCTCCTCTCCGCGCTCGCACGGCGTCGCGCACGCGCAAGGCTGCTGGTTCTCATCACCTGCGGTGTCGCCGACGTTGCCCCGCGGGCCGGATGCCGCGGCCTGCAACAGGATCTGCTGATGCGCCAGCTCGCCACGCTGATCGCCATGACTCCCCTGACCAGGACAGCCGTGAACGAGTTGCTGTGCCGCAAGCTGCGTCAGGACGATCTTCCGCCGGGACTTTCGTCGTTCGTCCACCAGCACTCCGAAGGGAACCCCCTCTTCGCCATCGCCACGCTCGAACACCTCATGGCCCAGGGCTTTCTTGTGCAGACCGGCGCGGAAGAAGCCGGCCGCTCGTGGCGGGCGTCCGCGTCGTTTGCCGAGATCGAGGCCGACGTCCCCGAGGGCCTCGCGCAAATGATCGAGCTCGAGATGGAACGCCTGCAGCCGGAAGAGCAGCGGCTGCTCGAGGCCGGCAGCCTCATGGGCATTGCCTTCCCCGTGTGGGCGGTGGCTGCCGCGCTGCAGCAGGAGATGGCCGCCACGGAGGAGGCCTGCGCAGCGCTGTCGCGGCGGCTGTACTTCGTCAAGCGCGCGGGAGAAGACGAGCTGCCCGACGGCACACGCTCCGACTTCTACGTCTTCGTACACGGCATCTACCGGCAGGTGCTGATGCGGCGCCAGTCGGGGACGCGGCGCGCGCGACGGCATCAGCGCATCGCTATCCGCCTGGGAGAGCTGTTTGCCGGGCGCGAGTCCAGCGTGGCTCGCGAGCAGGCGATGCATTTTGAAGCCGCCGGGGACTGGCTCAGCGCCGCCATGGCGTTGCGCTCCGCGGCACGGCATGCGCTGGCGCGGCACGCCGACGCGGAGGCCGCGGAGTTGCTCGCCCACGCGCTGCATCTGGCCGGCAACCTCGACGAGCTCGAGCGGGACGCGGCGACGCGTGCAATTCGCGACGAGCTTCACGCATCCACCTCCCGCGACGATGATGAGACGCGGGTGAAGGTGTCGTGAAAATCCGCCCTGCCGCCAACGCCGCACGCAATCTTGACGATTTCTGGACGGGAACTTAACGACTTTTCTCCTTGCCAATCGCTATGGTCGTTGGCAGAAGCAGGAGGAAACGATGCGATCTCTACTCCGCAATTTCTTTTTCGCGCCGGCCGTGGTGGCGGCAGCAGCACTGGCAACCAGCTCCGCGATGGCGGCAACGTCCGTTAACATTCCGTTCAACTTCACGGTCGCCGGCAAGACGCTGCCGGCAGGCCAATATCAGGTGGAGCCAGGCCCCATGGGCAACACGGTTCGGCTGACCAGCAACGATTCCGCGCACAACTTTGTGTGGGCGGTTACGCCTGGCTCCCCGGAACCCACCGACCAGCGGACGATCCTCACCTTCGACACCTTCGACCAGGGACACGCGCTGCGGACAGTCCAGATCGGCAGCCGAATCACTTCGCGACTCGACAGGGCGCGCCGGGAATACACGCCGACACGTGTGATGGCCGGCGAATAAACTGATCCTCGATTTTCTCCGCCGACGACAACCCGACGGGGGCCGGAAGGCTCGTCGCACCTCGGTGACGGGCCTTTCCTTTTGTCCGCGGACGGGTGCGGCTGGCTCCCTCCCCTCCCCCTGCATGTGGGACTGTGGCAAACCCCTGATTCCGCAACGGTTCCAAGAGGGCAGTGGTTGACACCCCCCGCAGGTCCCGCGACGCGAGACGCGGTGGCTGGAAAGAGCCGGGCACCCCAAAAACAAAAGCTCTGTGCGCGCCAGGCGGACAGAGCTTCTCTGCATTCAGGTTAGAAGTTGTGAGCGAACAAGGCAATTGGATTCGCGCGGGGAAACGGTACCAAGGTCACGATCCGCCGGCGACCCGGCGGGCATTAGCGGCGCGATCCCGCGGATTTTTTCGCCGCCTTGTTTGCCGCTTTCTTCGCGGCCTTCTGTGGGAGTGGCTTCTTTGCGGCCTTCTTCGGGACTGGCTTCTTCGCGGCCTTCTTCGGGACTGGCTTCTTCGCGGCAGGCTTCTTCGCCGCGGACTTCCTGACGGCGGGCTTCTTTGCCATCTTTTTGGCAGGCGCCGTTTGCGTGGCTTTCTTCGCGGCCTTCTTCGGGATCGGCGGCGCTTCGGTTGGGGCGGGCGATTTCCCGAATACCTCGGCCGCCGAACCGATCGCCGATTTGACCGTGCCGGCGAGATCTTCGGCCATCGCCAGGCCGTACCCCACCTTCTCCGCAGCTATTTCCACGAAACTCTTGTCCGGCATTGTCGGGCCTCCCCGCCCTCCTGCTCGGATGCAGAAGTGCAGGGGAGAGACGTATGCGGTACAGCGCCCTCCCAAGGGTCCGGATCGCCTTCCGTGGGCAAATGGGCAGGCGGTCGGGCCACTTGGCGTTTCTCCTCCGACAAACTAAAGCGGGTTGCCCGGGCCGCCCGCCGCTGCATGATCAAACATGCGGCTTTTGGCTCCGGAACTCTACGGCCGGGACGTAATTGGTATCGTGTCCCCCGATCTCCTAAGTTTGTACTTTCCGGCATCTGCCAACGGCTGGCTGATGTTGGACGCCTGTGTCTTCTGTAAGCTCTCGACTAAGCGCAGGATTTTGTCGATACTTAATCACAGCGAGGGGCATATCGGTGTCGAAACAAAAACCCCCTAGACCGACCAAGAAGCAGCAATGTCTGCTGGACGAGGTCAAAGATCTCGCTAAACTCTGTGTCCTCGATTATGAGAACATTCTCGACTACCCACCCGAAGACCGAACAACTCAGCTTGAGTTGATGGTTCGCCGGTTAGTGGTCGGCAAGGTTGTTTGGGAATATACATATGTCGACGAGCTGTTGGGTTCGGTCATCTGTCAGTTCTTCTTTGGCACAAAGAAGAACTTCCCAGCGCTCTGGAAAACGGAGAAGTTCCGAACGTTCAACCACTACATCCTGGAGATTTTGAGCCTTACCGAAAAACTGAGGCTTGTCAAAAACATCCAACAGATCCCGAAGCCCATCGCCGCAAACATTGAAACGCTCAACGCGTTGCGGAACGGTCTGGCTCACGCATACTTCCCGGAAAATTTGCGGTCGTACAAGCCGATTTACAAGGGTCTGAATATTTACTCTCGCGAGGGACTCGAGCGCTTTATCGACGATATGAGAAAGACCACACGATATTTTTGGGTGGTGAATTTCAGGCCAATCGGCTTTCCAACGGAGAGGTTATCGGCGGCTGCATTGGATGAGCCCGAACCGACCGATACGCCAGCCGGTAAGCAGTTCCGCGCCGAATGACCGTCCAAGACCACAGCTGGGTAAAGATTCTCGTCTCCGCTGTTGCCGGCATGTTCACTGGCTTAATTGCCGACCCCGTTCGCTCTCTGGTGCAGAATCGCATCGAGGCTAGGAAGCTCAGGCACGCGATTATTTGGGATACCGCCACGCTTTCCGAGACGGCCATGAGAGTTCATGACGGAAAGCTGGAATCGTGGAAATTCTGGCTCGGTGTGGAGATACCCAGCTTCGACTACTACTGGGAAAAAAATCCCGACCTGTTCTACATCACCGCGAAACTTACCCTCCTGCGGGTGCAGTGTCAGATGATCCTGCGGCTGCGTGACCTTGTTCGGAACAAGCAGGAGACCCCCGATGGGGCGATGAGTAAGCTCTATGAAACTTTTGCCTACATGAAACTCCTCCACGAGATGTCTTGGCGCGAACGGCGTCGACTCGCCCGATCGGTAAGAACGCCGGACGGCCCAAGTCACGGGGGCGGCGAAACTGAGGGTGGAAGTTCCGATTAATCAGGGACCATATAAAAATGCGTTCGCCGAAGGTTCCCCGCTGCCATCTGCGAGGAAAAAATTGATCTCCGGAAGACAAAACGGACTTCCCTTGCGGGACGCTCGTTGTTTTGCTGGACCCACCCAAGCAACAGCAGCTTGAATGGGGCACCCGGTTTGTTTTTGTGCCGAGGGCGCGATCCGCCAGACGCGCAGTCTAATACATGCCGTTCCTGCTGCCGTGGCCGCGGCCGGCGAGGGCTGCACGGTTCGCTGCGGAGGCGGTCCGTGCTCCTTTGCACGGACGAGCCACGGCTCCGGCGAAGGGCGTGCGCCGCACGACCGAGACGGAACGTGGCGAAGAGCCCCCTCGCGGGCGGCAACAATCTGAAACCCAAAACAGAACGGATTCTTTTTCAGCGAACCGGCGGTTTGCCGGACCCACGCAAGCCAACTGCGGGCTTGCATGGGCCACCAGGTTCTTGGGCGAAAACAAAACGGGCGTCCTCCGCAGAGGACGCCCGTTGTTTTTGCTGGACCCACTCAAGCAACAGCAGCTTGCATGGGCCACCCAGCATCGTTCCTGCGCCCGACGGGCGCGTGTGCCGAGCGGCTAGCTCAGTACATGCCGTCCATGCCGCCGCCGTGTCCGCCGCCGGCCGGAGCCGCCTGCTTGGGCTCGGGAATTTCCGCGACCATGGCTTCGGTGGTCAGCATCAGGCCCGCGATCGACGCCGCGTTCTGCAGCGCGGTGCGCGTGACCTTGGTGGGATCGATGACGCCGGCTTTCACCAGGTCCTCGAAGACGCCCGTCTGCGCGTTGTAGCCGTAGTGCGCGTCCTTGTGCTCGAGGATCTTGCCCACGACCACTGCGCCTTCTTCGCCGGCGTTGCCGACGATCTGCCGCAAGGGCTCCTCGAGAGCGCGGCGCACGATCTGGGCGCCGATCTTCTCGTCCCCGTGCAGGGTGGCGATCAGATCGAGAACGTCCTTCTCGCAACGCACCAGGGCCACGCCGCCGCCGGGGACAATGCCTTCCTCGACTGCTGCGCGGGTCGCGTGCATGGCATCCTCAACGCGAGCCTTCTTCTCCTTCATCTCGGTCTCGGTTGCCGCGCCCACCTTGATCACGGCCACGCCGCCCACCAGTTTCGCCAGCCGCTCCTGGAGCTTCTCGCGATCGTAGTCGGAGGTGGTCTTCTCAATCTGGCTGCGGATTTCCTTCACCCGGCCTTCGATGGCCTTGGATTCGCCACGGCCTTCGACGATGGTGGTGTTGTCCTTGTCGATGGTGACGCGCTTGGCCCGGCCCAGGTCTTCCAGCTTGATGTTCTCAAGCTTGATGCCCAGGTCTTCGGTGATGGCCTTGCCGCCGGTGAGGATGGCAATGTCGCCCAGCATCGCCTTGCGGCGATCGCCAAAGCCAGGAGCCTTGACGGCCGCGACGTTGAGCGTGCCGCGCAGCTTGTTGACGACCAGAGTCGCCAGCGCTTCGCCGTCCACGTCTTCCGCGACGATGACGAGCGGCTTGCCGTTGCGGGCAACCTGCTCGAGCAGCGGGAGGAGATCCTTCATGGAGCTGATCTTCTTCTCGTAGATCAGGATGTAGGGCTCTTCCTGCACAGACTCCATGCGGTCGGGGTCGGTGACGAAGTAGGGCGAGAGGTAGCCGCGGTCGAACTGCATGCCTTCGACGACTTCCAACTGGGTCTCGAGGGTCTTCGACTCTTCAACGGTGATGACGCCGTCTTTGCCGACCTTCTTCATGGCCTCGGCAATGATGTTGCCGATGGTGTGATCGCTGTTGGCGGAGATGGTGCCCACCTGCGCGATCATGTCGCCGGTGACGGGCTTGGAGAACTTGGAGAGCGCTCCGCCGGTAACGGTGCCGTCTTCGGCGCGCTTGCCGACGATGGCTTCGACCGCCTTGTTGATGCCCCGCTGCAGGGCCATGGGGTTGGCGCCGGCCGCGACGGTCTTGACGCCTTCGCGATAGATGGCCTGCGCCAGAACAGTGGCGGTGGTGGTGCCGTCGCCGGCGACGTCCGAGGTCTTGGAGGCGACTTCGCGCACCATCTGCGCGCCCATGTTCTCGAGCGAGTCCCGCAGTTCGATTTCTTTGGCCACCGTGACACCGTCTTTGGTGATGGTGGGCGATCCGAATTTCTTCTCGATGACGACGTTGCGGCCCTTGGGACCGAGCGTCACTTTCACCGCATCCGCCAGAATATTCACACCGCGCAGAATTGCCTGGCGGGAATCTTCTCCGTGCAGAATTTGCTTTGCCATTGCTGATCTCCTGATCTTGGGGAGCCGTGGCTCCGATTGAAAATGCTCACTGCTGCCAGGCGTGGAATGGCGGCGCAGCCGCGACCGCCTGGACGGCGAGTCCCTACTTTTTGAGGATGCCGAGGACTTCCTCTTCGCGCATGATGAGGAACTCTTCGCCATCGATCTTGATTTCGGTGCCGGAGTACTTGCCGAAGAGCACGCGGTCGCCCTTCTTCACATCGAGGGGGAAGACTTTGCCTTCGTCGTTCGACTTGCCCTTGCCGACGGAGATCACTTCGCCTTCCTGCGGCTTTTCTTTGGCGGAGTCGGGAATGATGATGCCGCCACGGACGGACTCGCCCTCTTCGATCCGGCGGACCAGAATGCGATCGTGCAGCGGGGTAAACGTGGTGGTAACGGATGCGGTTGCTGTTGCCATTGCTTCTCCTTCTCTGATTTTTGCGCGGCGCGCCGAGCGTTCCGCAGGGGTTGATCCGCAGACTGAATCCTGCGGAGAGAGCTTTCCGAAGAATGCGTGTTGGTCTGTCGGGCGACCGCCGGACGTGAGGCCTGATGCTGAGCCGACTGTCGGTTTACGGTCCGGAACGTCCTCGCACACCCCAGTGGAGGCTTGGACGCCTGTTAGCACTTTCGCCCTATGACTGCTAACTTACGTGCTTCGCGGAGGGATTGTCAAGGGGGTAGATGGTAAAAAGTGAGTGAATTCCACTCAGATAATCGGAGGGACCGTCTCGAATCAGCGGCCGACGGGAGGAATTCGACCTATTTCTGGCCCCCCCAACACCCGCGCAGTCCCGTACCTATATGAACAGACGCGGCGGGGGCCTGGAACCGCTCAGGCCCCCGTCGTCGCCGGGACCAGCGCTACCGAGCTTTTGGGTTCTCCAAACCGGTTGGCGGTCCGGCGTAGGCCGGACCGCACCGTTGCGCTTACTGGGTAGCCGATCCCTCGGGAAAGAACCACAGCACATTGCTGCCGGACAGATCCACGAAGGACTCAGGGTTGTTGCTGTTATCCAGCATCGTGATGTTGTAAGCAGTGGCGGTGTGTACGTTGCCAGGGGCGTAATAATTCCCACCCAGGTCCGTCGCCTGGGAGAGGAACCAGGGATTGGCCACGTAGTCCGGCAGCGTGGCGAGCGAACCGCCCACCTCTGTCCGCTCGACGATCCATTCCGCGGATGCCCCCGTCACCTGCGAGCCGCCGAGGGCCGCAGCCGTAAAGGTCAGCGAGAAGGTCCAGCCCTGGGTCACGTCCGCGAAGCTCAGGGTGCCGTTCGTGGAAACGCCGCCGGAGAAATTCGTAGCCGTCACGGTTACGTTCAGGTAATCGCCCGGCGCAAAGGGATACAGCGTGCTGGTCGCCGCGCTCTTATAAATCACCAGCTCCGACTCGGGGAGCCATTCAATCCAGGGAAAATACTCGGTAACGCTTTGCCCGATATCGCAAAAGACGTCTGCCTGGGAGCCGGCCTGCAGCAGGTCATCGTTGTTGAATCCGTCGATACCGACCCATTCCGAGGAGTAGTCCCATCCGCCCGAGCACGTACCCGGCGCCTGCTTTACGGTGGGGACCGTCCATCGCCCGATCACCTTGTTGAACGGCTGCTGGCCGGTCCCGGCCGTCAAACCATATCCGCTCCAGTTGGCAGAAGTCGCGGCGGTCGCATTGGCCAGCTTGCCGTTGACTTTCAATCGCTGGATTCGCCGGTTGTAAACGCCCGGCCTGGGCACCAGGTCCGGAACGGAACGCTTCAACTTCGGACTGACCTCCTCTAACCAGCGAATCTGGGCGTCGAGCCCTTCGGTCGCCTCGGGCCGCGGCGAGTAGCCCCACGACTGCAGTTCCTGCTTCGAGGCGGTGAGAGGGTTAAAGCTCGCCGGCGGCTGCGTGAATGCGTAGACGCCCGGGATATTCGTCGGCACGACGTGCGGAGCCATCGCGCGGACGGGTGGCGGTGCGGTGGAATCGGCGGTCTGCGCCTGGGCGCCCCATGGCGCAAGCAGGGCGAGGATCGCGGTGAGGGACAGCGATAGCTTTTTCATGCGTGCAATCTCCGTAGGTTGGGGTTTCCGAAAGATCGAAGTCGACCGTTGTTATCAGCTGCAAAAGGGGATAGGGGAATGAGTATGTACGCCCCACCAGGTGTTGTCAATAAAAACAACAGGCACTTGCTCCCCTTGACAGTCGACAAGAGATGATCCATCCTGTTGTCGAACGTCGAGGGGAAGATGGCACAACCTACCGATCTGCTGCAGGGCACGCTGGACATGCTCATCCTGAAAACGCTGGCTCCCGGGCAGGAGCACGGTTGGGCGATCGCCCAGCGCATCCAGCAAATGTCGGATAACGTGCTGCAGATCGGCCAGGGCTCGCTCTACCCTGCCCTGCACCGGCTGGAGTATCGCGGCTGGATTCGGGCCGAGTGGGGCGCTTCAGAAAACAACCGGCGGGCGCGGTTCTATGCGCTCACCGCCGCCGGACGCCGCCAGCTTGATTCCGAAGTAAAAAGCTGGGATCGCCTGGCCGGGGCGGTAAACCTGGTTCTGCAGCGGGCCTGAAACCAACGGGAGCAGGTGTCGTGATGATGACCGAATTGGGTGCGCGGATGCGGTTCTTCCTGACGAGCAGGAAGCGCATGGACGTGGACGAAGAGATCCAGTTCCACGTGGAGCGGGAGATTGCAGCCAACGTGGCGGCTGGGATGCCGCTGCCCGAAGCGAAGCGGCGCGCGGCCATCGCCTTTGGCAGCCGCGAGCGCGCCCGCGAAGCCTGCCGCGAGGAGCGGCCGTCGTTTGTGCTGGAATCGCTCGGCCGCGATCTGCGGTATGGGCTGCGCGGCCTGTTGCGAAATCCCGGCTTTGCGGCCGTCGCAATCCTGACGCTGGCGCTGGCCATCGGGGCCAACGCGACCATCTTCAGCCTGATCGATCAGGCGCTGATGCAGGCGCTGCCGGTGACGGATCCGGGCAAGCTGGTGGAGCTGAGCTTTGCCGGAGGACGCCCTGGCCATCTGCATTCCGAGGGCGGCGACACGCCGGGGCACATCCACGAATTTTCGTATCCGATGTATCGCGACCTGCGCGAGCGCAACACCGTGCTGAGCGGCCTGATCGCCGAGTCACCGTTGACGCTGGGCGTGACGTGGAACAACCGCGCGGAATCCGTCCGCGCTGAGCTGGTGAGCGGCAATTACTTTGAAACTCTGGGTGTGCGGCCGGCGGTGGGCCGTCTCTTCGTGGCCACCGATGAAACGGCTCCGGGTGCGAATCCCGTCGCGGTGCTGAGCTTCGACTACTGGAAGACGCACCTGGCGGAAGCTCCGGTCGTCGGCAAAACGCTGCTGGTGAACGGCAACGCCTTCACCATTACGGGCGTAGCGAGTCCGGGGTTCCACAGCATGGTTTGGGGGCAAACGCCGGATGTCTATGTGCCGCTTTCCATGGAACAAATTCTCCAGCCAGAATGGCCGTATCTGAGCGATCACCAGAGTTACTGGGCCGCCGTGGCCGGAAGGCTGAAACCGGGTGTGACCCGCGCACAGGCAGAGGCCTCGCTGAACACGCTATGGCAGAATTTGCGAGCGGCGGAATTTACCCAGCTGCGCGATCAGTCGGCGAGCGCCCGGCAAAATTTTTTGTCGGCGGGCCATCTGCATGTCGATGACGGGGCCAGAGGCTTCAGCCCGATGCGCGAAAGCCTGACTACGCCGCTGACGATCATCCTGGGCATGGTGCTGCTGGTGATCGCCATGGCCGTGGTGAACGTGGCCAGCCTGCTGCTGGTGCGGGCGGCAACGCGCGCGCGGGAGTTCTCGGTCCGCTACGCGCTGGGCGCGACCGGTCCGCAGATCCTGCGTCAGTTGCTTGCCGAAGGGATGCTGCTGGGCCTAACGGGCGCGGCGCTGGGCCTGGCGATCGTGCCGGAAACGCTGCGGCTGCTGATTCGCTGGATGTCGGGCAACGGCGAGGGACTTCCGTTTGCAGCGGCTCTGAACTGGCACGTGCTCGGGCTGACGCTGGCGGTGACGGTTGCCGCGAGCTTGCTCTTCAGCCTGGCGCCGGCGATGCAGTTCCGCAGCCCGCGGCTTGCGGAATCGATGAAGGAACGCAGCGGCAGCGGCGGATCGCTGCGCTTCCGGCGCACCTGCGTCGCGCTGCAAATCGGATTCAGCCTGCTGCTGATTGTTGCGGCGGGATTATTTGTGCGCACCATCGGCAACCTGCGCCGCGTGAATCCGGGATTCGCAACGGACCATGTGCTCGGCTTTGAACTGGATCCCTCGCTCGCTGGCTATGGCGCGGCGGCGGTTGCGCCGGTGGAGCAGCGGGCGCTGGACGCCCTGGCCGCGCTGCCGGGAGTGCGCGCGGTGGGCGCGACGAACGACGAAGATTTGGCCAGCGACGACATCCAGGGCGATATGGTTCCGGTGGGCTACGTGGAGAAGCCGGACGAAGAGTTCGACGTGGAGTTGCCCTGGGTGAGCGACGGCTATCTGCAGACGCTGGGTGTGCCGCTGATCGCGGGGCGCAACTTCAACGCGGGCGATACGGCGACTTCGGACCACGTGGCGATTGTGAACGAGAGCTACGCGAAGCACTACTTCGGGATGGCGCAGGTGGCGCTGGGGCACCACATCGCGCGTCCCAACAAGCCGGGCACGGAGGCGACGATTGTCGGCGTGGTGCGCGATGTAAAGCACGCCAGCATGCGCGACCCGGCCGTTGCCACCTGCTACACGCTCTTTGCGCAGGCGACGCGGCAGACGGACCTGACCTTCTACCTGCGGACCTGGCAGGCTCCGCAAGACGTGACGGCCAGCGTGCGCGCGGCGATCGCGCACATTGACACTAAGCTGATCGTCGGCAAACCGTGGACGCTGACCGAGGAGATTGAAGACAATCTGCTGGCGGAGCGCGCCGTCGCCATGCTGGCCGCGGCCTTCGGCGGGCTGGCCACGCTGCTGGCCGGCATCGGACTCTACGGCATCCTGGCGTATTCGACGGCGCAGCGCACGCGCGAGATTGGCATTCGCATGGCGCTGGGAGCGCGGCGCGGAACGGTGGTCGGGTTAATCCTGCGCGAAGTGCTGTTGCTGGCCGGAGGCGCGATGGCGGTCACGATTCCGCTGGCCATGCTGGCGACGAAAGGCGTGCGCAGCGTGCTCTTCGGCGTATCGATGGCCGACCCGCTGGTCTACGGCGGGGCAGTTCTGACCATCTGTCTGGTAGCGGCGCTGGCGGGATTCATTCCGGCGCGGCGCGCGGCAACCGTCGATCCGGCGCGCGCGCTGCGCACGGAATAACGACGATGGGGCGCATGGGGCTGATTTACTCAGTCCCCATGCGCGGTGGATGGAAACGCTAGGAATTCGGCTGGTAGAGTTCCAGACGAACATGCCATTCGACGCTCTTGCCGGGCTTCAACGTGACCATGCCGGTATACATACCGTGCCACTCTTTGCCGAAGGGATCGCCGAAGTTGAACTGCTCCTCAATCGCGGCGAAGGGTTTGGTCGGCGGCGAGTAGACCTGGATGGTTTTGATTTCCGGCGACAAGCCCAGCACCTTGATGCCGTAGTTGCTGGCCGGATCGGCAAAGGTGACGGCGACGGCGCCATCGGTGCGCTGCAGCTTCGACCAGTTGTCGTCCAGATAAGTGTCGTCGAGCGGCTTGCCTTTGGGCGCGGTGAAATCGTACTTCGTGCCCTTGACCGGGATCAGCTTGCCGGTGGGAAAGACGTCGTCGTAGTTGTTGACCGTGGCCAGTTGCTCGCCGGGTACATGCAGCAGCGCCTGGGCGTGCTGTCCGCTGGGAATGGCGAAATACGGGTGCCAGCCAATGGCCATCGGCTCGTCTTCGGTGCCTACGTTCTTCGCGACGATGGTGGCGTCGACTGCTTTGCCGGTGAGCGTGAGGGTGAAGGTGAGGTCGGTCTGCGAGGGCCAGTGACCGCCGAAGTTGCCTGCATGGATCACGCCGGTGACGGACTGACCGTCAGCGATGCTCTGCGTCTGGACGTCCTGGGTCTGCGAGGCGAGGATCAGGCCGTGCATGGCGTGCTTGTCCTTGGTGGGATCGGCGCTGTTATGCCAGTTCGCCGGCAGCGTGATGGTCTTGCCGTGCCATTCGGTGGTGATGGTGCTGCCGTCCGCCGAGAGCTTGCCCAAAATGCGGTTGGGATACGGCACCAGGAAGGCGCCGCAGCAGGCGAAGCTGGCATTGCCGTTATTGTCGGCGGGGCCGCCGTTCATGCTGCCTGCGACTTCTTCGAGCGTGGGCGCGAAGAGGACGGGGATTTCGCCCTTGCCGGGCACATTGGCGGTGATCTCGTAAACGTTCATGCCGCGGCCGGGCATCGCGGTCAGCGACAGGAACTCCGGCTGCTGGCCGTTCGAAGTGGCGGTGCGCGTAAGTTTGACGACGGGCTGGCCGCCGATTTCCGGCGTGGCGGCCTGTGCCGGCTGCGCGGGCTGCGCTGCGGGCTCCGGCTGCTTGTTGCAACCGCCCATCAGCGCCAGCCCCGCCGCGGCGGCGACTGCAACCAACGAAATTCGCGTAGACATGGGATTCTGGTTCCCCTCTGAATGAAGTGTGAAAACGCTTCCTGAAGCGCACCCATTCTACCCCTCGCAGGCGGTTGGCCGCGCACTTCTACAATCGTGAGATGGCGCTTTCCTCCCTGCCTGCGCAATCGCCGCTGGCGCTGCTGAACGAGCGCATCGTGGGCTGCGAGCGGTGCGCTCGGTTGCGCGCGCACTGCACCGAGGTCGCCGCGACGAAGCGCCGCGCGTATCGGGATCACGATTACTGGGGACGGCCGGTGCCGTCGTTTGGCGATCCGCAGGCGCGGGTGCTGTTTGTGGGGCTGGCGCCGGGCGCGCATGGATCGAACCGCACCGGACGCCCGTTCACCGGAGACGGCTCGGGCGACTTTCTGTATCCGCTGCTGCATCGCGCCGGCTTCGCCTCGCAGCCCAAGTCGAGCCATCGCGACGACGGCATGGAACTCCACGATGCGTGGATCACTTCGGTGGTTCGCTGCGCGCCCCCGGGCAACAAGCCCCTGCCGGCGGAGATCGCTGCCTGCGCTCCTTATATAGATGAGGAGATTGCGGCGCTCTCGCAGTTGCGCGTGATTGTGTGCCTGGGCAAGATTGGCTTCGACGGCGTGGTGGCGCATCTGCTGCGCACGGGACAGATCGAGCGGCGCGGCGAGCTGGTCTTCGGCCACGGCGTTGAGTATCGGATTCCTGGCGGACCGGACGGGTCGGGACGGTGGCTGATGGCCAGCTATCATCCTTCGCTGCAGAACACGAACACCGGAAAACTGACCGCGCCTATGATGCTGAAAGTGTTCGCGAGGGCGCGGCAGCTGGCGCAAATTTCCGAGCGCGTCGAGAGGCGATCCTGATCGGAGACCAGTGCGCGGAATTGATGCGCGGCGCGGGACATCTTCCCTTCGTGCAGCACGCATCCAGACAAGGGCCAGGGAGCGATGCAGACTCCCGGCGAGGGAGCTAACGACTATGGTGACAATTCTTGTAGTGCTTCTCGTCCTGATGCTGATCGGCGCTTTTCCTGCGTGGCCTTACAGCCGCGGCTGGGGCTACTACCCGAGCGGAGGAATCGGCCTGATTCTGGCGATCATCGTGGTGCTGCTGCTGATGCAGGTGATCTGACGCAGGCAGCCGGCCGAAACGTCGGGGCGGGAGACGGGACCGAAGTGCCAAGACGTCTCCCGCGCGAAGCAGCGGGGCAGCCGGTCGAGTTGCTTCAGGGCGGCCCTCCTGGCCCCATCACGAATATCTCAACTGAGGGACGCAGCCGCGAATCCTTTGCAGTCGGCGCGCTCAAAAAGCATGCAGGCAAAGCGGGCTGGCTCGTTTCTCACGGTCCCACGACGACAATTTCGAATGTGTTCGGCTTAGCGTCGGGGCGATGGCCGGGCTGGGCTGGCTCCATCTCCGCTGTCGGCAAAAAGATCCGATGGGTCTCGGCGTCGAAGCCCATGGTGCGGGTGCCGGCTGCGGTACTCACGGTCTGTTCCACTGCCCACTGACCGGCATGCTCGCCGGCGACCGTCAGGGAACCATCCCGGCAACTCGCAAAGGCCTGCCCGTCACTGTAGCGGACGGCATCGTTGCCTGCGCCGATCGGCAGCGCGGCTTCGATCCTGCCGCCTTCAGTGCTCATCACGATCAGCTTCTCGGGTTTGCGGCAGCCGATGAAGAGAAGATGTTTCGCCGGGTCGATGGCCATGCCCACCGGCTCGCCGCCAGGAGCCACCGGCCAACGTGCGACGACCTTACGCGACGCGAGATCGACAACCGCGACGACGTTGTTATCCGGAAGATTGATGTAGACCCTGCCCGATCCGTCGGAGGCAAGAAACTCCGGCGAGCCGCCGAGTTGCATGGGTTCGATCTTGCCGTTCCTGGGATCGATGCTCGGATCGAACGCCATCAGCGCGTTGCCATCGCCGGAAACGGCCAGCACCTTGTTCAGTTTCGCATCGTAAATAATGCCGTCGGAGTCGGGAATCGTGGGAATGCGTCCCAGCACCTGATAGGTGTTCATGTCGAAAACGATGATCGCGCCGCCGCCGCCGCCGTCAGTGATGAAGCCGCGGTTCAGTTGCGGCACCAGCGCTACGCCGTGCGACCGGACCTGGCCGGGGATATCGGCGAGCACTTTGCCGGACTCCTCGTCGATCGCCATGGTGTGCGTCTGGCGAGTGACAAAAAAGCGATGGCGCGGCGCATCCACCGTGACGTAATCCCAGCCGCCTTCGCCGCCCACCTGAACGGTGTTGACGACATGCCAGGTGGACTGACCGAAAGCCGGCAGCATCCCGCTAATTCCTGCCAGCAGCGTGAGCAAAGCAATTCGTATCGATTGCACAGCGACCCCTCCGGAACATCGTAAGTACTGAAGTTCATCCCGCGCCCGGCTGACGAGCGCCCTGACGACGCGAACCAACCCCGTTGCGTGCAATCCCGGGTGGCTCACCACGAACGAGGTAACGATAAAACACTCACCTGAATCTTTCCTGAAGAGACGAACTGGGACGTCAGGCCCCTACGGCCGCGCATGCCGATCCGGAGCGAACCGGAGGAATCGCAACCATCCCTGGCCAACCATGGATATACAGTGCAGCTACCGATGCTTTGCGTCTTCACTCTTTTAGGGCGTGCGCACTGCGGATGTGGATTCAGAAGCATCACGAATGGCCGCCGCAAAGGCCGGCCATGCGCAGGATGAGTCAGGCCTGCCGCAGGCGGGAACGAAGACCGGCACGCGATCCGGCGGATTGCGCAGCGTGAGGATTGATGCGTCGCGCATCTGCTCCAGAGTTTGCGCGGTGTAAGCCACGCGCACGGAAAAGTCGCCGCTGGTGCGCGAACGCCAAAGCTCAAAGACCAGTGCGCCGCCCGGAGGCGTGTCGTCGCGGCGGCCGTCAAGAATCCATCTGAGCCCAAGTGTGCCGGCGACGGTTGCAATATTGGTGTCGTGCCCGGCAAGGAGAAGCACGCGGTCGCCTGGTTTTCCCGGCGCGCCGGCAACCGGCTTACCCGTCACCTGCTGCTCCATCGCGGCCAGTATTCGATCGAGCAGGCCCGACGCCAGCGTGCGCGCGATGGCAGGAGTCCGCTCCCCGTAGTCTGCGGCCGCCGTATGCAACTCCATCAACTCGCGCAGCCTGGCGCCATCCACGCAGCCCCAGCCCACATCGGCGGCCGGCATGCCATCGGTATACTCCAGCAGCAGATTTTCGGAGAGACTCGAGGCGATGTCGAGCGGGCCGCGCAACTCGGCGCGCGAGCGGCCTTTGTTCGCCGTGAGAGTCGCGGGGATATCGAAGAGTGAGGTTCGCTTCCCCGGATTGGCGGGCGCGTGCCCGCACCCTGCCAGGATGTTGTCCAGGGCGGCAAGCTGGGAATGGAAAGCCGCGGTGAGGTTATTCGGATCGCCGCCGATTCTTCCTGCGATCGCGGCCGCGCTCAGCGCCGCATCGCCTCCCCGCGAATGGAAGAGCGGATCATGGGTTCCTTCCGGCAGCGCGTGAACATCCGGCGCGCAGCCCGGAAACATCCCCTCCGCCATCGCCTTCCCCGTTTCGCGCGTGCGCTGGTCGGAGTCGGCAAGGATCGTGATATACGGCGCGTCCCCACACCCGGTTGGTTCCAGCAGACCCTCCTCGGCGAGCCAGACTCGGTCATACGCGCCGAAGAGCGCCATCAATTTGTAACCGTGCGGAGTCAGATAGCCGGGAGATACTTCCCATTTTGGCCACGGCAGCGCCGCGTACGGATCGTATTTTGCTGCCTCGCCCGTGGGCGAGCGCACACCATGGCGAGTGAGGACGACAACGAACTTCAGCTGCGCATCCTGCGTCGCCGGGGACTGCGCACGCAGCCACCCGGCAGGCGTAAGAAGGCCGACCATCGCAAGAAGGGCAAACCGCCGGAGCGCCAATGAAATCACCTCATGCTGGGGATTTGTGGAAGCCGCACATTGAGAGGCGTGCGGCAGCCTGCCCGCCTAATGTTGCTCACGGTGAGGTGACCAGCGGAGGCCGCCATAGTAGATCGGCTTGTAATACTCGCGCTGCGTCATGTATTGGGGGCTGCCGTTGTAGAAGCCCAGAACCGCATTGTTGGCGTTCTCCTCGGACGCAGTAAGACTGAGCCCTCGGCCTACATAGTAGGTCGCCTGCGCATCCACCTGGGTCCGCTCATAGTAGTAGTTATCCCCGTACGGCCCCGTCACGGTGCCCACGTTGCCAGTCTGCCATTGATACGTGGCAATGTTCGGACCGTCGTAGGAGATGCCAACCTCGACCTCCGCACGCCTGGTGGCATAGGACGGGGTGATGTTGTACGACAACGGCGCCTGGCCGACCAGCGCCGGAGTGTCGGTGCGCCCCTGCAGGTCGTAGTTCCTGGAGTTCGTCCACGTCACATTCGCATCGATGCGCGCGCCGGCGAGCACACCCGGCAGGAAGTCCAGGTGCTGCTGGTAGGCGAACTCAATGCCCTGCACATAGGCGTGTCCGCCGTTTTCCCACTGGTTCAGAAGCACGGTTGGCGTGATCGGATTCGGAAATGGGTTGGGTACGGTGGTCTCCGTCTGAAAGAGCGGCTTGCCCAGTTGCTTATAGAAATACCCGGCTTCGATCATGCCCACCGAAGGCAGAAATCTCTCGTAGAGGACGTCGTAATCGTTGGCGTGTTCGGCAACGAGCGCGGGATTGCCGATATTCTCCGTATTCGGAGTGGTTGACTCATCCAGGGTCTTGAAGGGCACCAGGTCGTAGGGATCGGGGCGGGAAATCCCCCGTCCAAAAACGGCGCGGATATCTGAGCTCTGATCGAGTCGGTAACGGAATTGCGCGCTGGGCAGGGGACTTACATAGGAGCCGGTGGCGTGCACGGGACTCGTTGAAAGGTAGTTACCATTCATGTCGTTGACGACGAGGTAGCCAGTATTGGATTCGTTCGTCGCCTCGATGCGCAGGCCAGTCTGGAGGCTCGCCCGGCTGCCCAGATCCACAGTGTTCATGATGTATCCGGCCGTGACCCTCTCCTGCAGATGGTAGTTAGCCGGATCGGAGTTCAGATGGGTGGCTCCCACATCCAGGGGGAGCGCCGTTGGATTGGCGGCGAGCCACGTCGCGACCGGCCCAAAATCGGCAAGCGGGCCCATTTTGTAACTCCCACCGTAATACGAGGGGTCTTTAAAGTTGCTGGTAAACATCGACATCAGCGGCGGCGTGCCGGCGAAGTTGTCGTAGGTGGGCGAAAACGCGTATTGCCCTTTGTGCTCGTTGCGAACCTGCGCTCCGAATTCCAGCGTCGACGCATGGCTCCCCGCATGATAGTTGAGGCCGTAGGAGCCGGCGGCGGTGAGGTTGAGCTGCGCGGCGTCCCCGGAGGTCAGGTTGACATCCTGCAGGGAATATTGCGCGGGCGAGTAAATCGGGTCGCTCCCGCAGCGAAACTGGGGACGATGGATGCTGACGGTCACCGACGGGTCGTAGGCGCAGTCCGCCCCCACGGCCGAGTTCGTGGGCGCGAAGTCCGCGCCGGGATTGCCGGCCGCGCCCCCTTCGCGCGAGTGGCCAACGGAGATCACGTACTTGACCCATGACCTTTTGAAGACCTGGTTGCCCCCGAGGGTCAGCAACGAGATCTGATAATTGGGGCGGCGCAGACTGTTGGAGAACGAAATGCCTCCGGACGCTCCAGGATTGCCCTGTGTCGACACATTGGAATTGATGTCGTAGTGAAATGCCGCCCCATAATCCTTGAAGTTCGAGAACAGTCCGTGGGCAAAGAAGTCGGATCCCTCGTTGAGCTTGTAATCGGCGCTCCCGCCAAAACCGTAGCGGGTATGGTTATAGAGATACTGCCGAATGGAGATATTGTCGAAGGACGTCGCGCCCGTCGAGGTAAGGTCCGGCGTCGGTTCCACGTCGTCGGTGCCGAGGTTGTTCAGGTCGTAGCTATAACTGAACATCAGGCCGAGCCGCTGGTTGACGCCGAAGCGCTTCCCGACGGTTGCATCGTCGCGAAACCACGGCTGGCCGGTATCGATGGGGTTCCACCCGCCCAGGCTCTCCAAATCGAGGGTGGGCCGGTTGCTGGTGGCCTGTCTCATCTGCATATTCACCGAGCCGCCGATGGCGTCGCCGTCTTCGTTCGCAGAGAGGGTCTTGTTGATTTGCACCGCTCCCACCAAATCCGCGGGGATCACCCATAGGTCCACCTGCCGTACCTGCGGGTCGGGGCCGGGAACGATGACGCCGTCGAGGGTGGTGTTGCTCAGCCGAGGTTCCGTGCCGCGAATCTGCACGTACTGCGCTTCGCCTTCGTTGATCTGCACCGTCACCCCCGGCATGCGGCCAACGACGGTGGCGATGCTGGCGTTCGGCAGGCTCTGGATCTGCTCGGCGGTCATGACGTTCAGGATGTTGGCCGAGGTCCGCTGCTCGTTGATCGCGGCCACGTCGCCTTCCAGGTTGGCCCTCACCACGACCTGCTGACTGGAGGAGGCGACCGTCATGGTTGCGTTCACCAGCGTGTTCTGCCCGGCCGCCACCTCAATGCTGGAAGTCGCATTCTTAAAGCCCACTTCCGAGATGGTGACCGTATATTTGCCGGACGGCACGTTCTGAACGAAGAAACCGCCCTGCGCGTTGGACACAGCCGTAGTGGCGCCGGGTTCCAGCATGATCTGAGCATTCGCGATGACGGCGCCGGTCGCGTCTTTGACGGTACCACTTACGCTGCCAGAAGCTGCGGACGCCGCCTGTCCACTGTCGGCTGCCGGAACTCCGGAGTTGCTGCCGATGGCCGTGCTCCTTGACTGGCCGCAGGCGATGCCGGGTACGCTCAGGGCGATGGCCGTCAACGCACAGACAAATCTGCGCTGGATCTCGGGATTCATTACGTGCCTCCAATAACCGAATGCCCGCGGGGGCAGTCACATCCAAGGTGGCTTCCCGATGGTGAAGTGCACCTGAAGGGCAGGTGAAGAAGAGATGAATTCGCCTCCCGGCGCCCGACGGCTGGCCCGTTTTCCCGCGACTGCGCCACGCCTGGCGATTAGTCGCCGGCCGGAAGATCGGGAGATAATGGAAGGCAATCTCCACCGCCATGCATAGAGAAGCGCAATGAGAGTGCTGGTGATCGAAGACCATGCCGGTCTGGCGAGGAACGTTGCCCGTGCGCTGCGGGACTCGGCGGCCTATGCCGTGGACATGTCGCCCGATGGACAGGATGGCCTCTTCATGGCCCAGTCCACCCCCTACGACCTCATCCTTCTGGACCTGATGCTGCCTCAAATGGACGGCCTGGCAGTGCTGCGCACCCTGCGTGCGTCCTCATCCCGGGTTCCGGTGCTCATCCTCACGTCGCGCGATGACAAGGAGACCACCGTTGCCCTGCTGAACGCGGGGGCCGACGACTACCTCGCCAAGCCCTTCGACATTGGCGAGATGGTCGCGCGCTGTCGAGCCCTCATCCGCCGCTCGCATGGCCAGGCCGCTCCGCGCATCCAGGTCGGCGACCTGCTCGTTCTGCCGGAACAAATGACCGCGGCGCGCGCCGGGGAACCGCTGGAGCTGACCGCCATGGAATATCGCCTGCTCGAGTACATGGCGCATCGCCCCCGTGCCGTCTTATCGAAGACCGAATTGCTGGAACACCTCTACGACTACAACTGGGAAAAATTCAGCAACGTGCTGGAGGTCTACATCTCCTCGTTGCGGCGCAAGCTGAACCGCAACAGCCTGGCGCCCCTGATTCATACCCTGCGCGGGCGTGGTTACGTTCTCGTTCGGGACCGATCGTCTGTAACATCCGCTTAACATGACCGCGCAGTCGTCCGGCCTACAATGACATTCTCCGGACCGGCGCCATGAACCTTCCCATCAGAATTCGCCTGTCGATGAGTTACTTTTTCATCTTTGCTGCCGCCAGCACGCTGCTGGCGGGGGCATCCTGGTATATGGCGCAGCGGAGCCTGCAGTTCGAGCTTGACCATGAGATGGAGGAGCGCATCGACGACGTCCGCGATTTTGTGGCGGCGCAGGGGCTGATCGGCGACGAAGCGAAAGCGCGGGCAACCATCGCTGCCGAGTTCGGGCTGAAGGACGAAGGCAAGTGGCTGCAAATCGAAGACACGCACGGCCGCTGGATCTTCCGTTCGCGCCATATGCTGGCGGCGCCGCACGGCATACCGCCGGCTGCGTCGCTTCCGGCAGGGGGCAGCTATTTTGACTTTTGGGGTATGGACGAACCGGTGCGCTCGCTGCGACGAGCTTTCACAATCGACGGACATGTTTGGGTTGTCGAGACAGGAGTATCCCTGCAGAAGACCGACAGGGTGCTGGCGCACTTTCGCGACGATCTGCTGCTGATTGCGCCGATGGTGCTGCTGATGGCCGGCCTCGCCGGACACCTGCTGAGCCGTCGCGCTCTCGATCCGGTCGCCGCGATCGCGCGCGAGGCGCAACGCATCCACGAAGGCAATTTGCAGAGCCGGCTGCCGCGCCTGAAGACCCGCGACGAACTCGCGCACCTCTCCACTACGCTCAACGATATGCTGGAGCGCATCGAATCAGGCGTCCGCAGCGTGCGCGATTTCACCGCTCACGCCTCTCACGAACTGCGCACTCCCGTCGCGCTGATCCGCAGTGAAGCCGATCTGGCCCTGCACTTCGATCGTTCCCCCCGAGAGTGCCGGGAAGCCATCGCCGTCATCGGCGCCGAGGCGCGCCAGATGTCTTCTCTGCTGGACAGTCTCCTCTTCCTCGCGCGCGTGGATGCCGGAACGGAGGCAGCGCAACTCGAGAACGTCGATGCGCAGCAAGTGTGTGCGGGAGCCTCACGGAAATGGCGCGCGCACTTCCGCACGGCCGACATTCAGTTCTCCGTCGAACTGCCGCCGGCTCCTCTGATTGTCGTGGCCGACAATCTGTATCTTCCACGGTTGCTCAATATCATTCTTGAGAATGCGGGCAAGTACACGCCCGCCGGTGGAATGATCCGGCTTTCGCTCACGAGCGACAGGGGAAACCGGGCGCGCTTTGAGATCGCCGATAACGGCGTCGGTATTTCCCCGCTGGATCAGGCGCATATCTTCGACCGTTTCTACCGCGCCGCCGCCGCGCGTGCGACGCGAACTACGGGCTCCGGGCTCGGACTCGCTCTGGCGGCATGGATTGCGGCCCGCCATCAAACAAAAATCGAAGTTGCCAGCGCACTCGGCGCCGGCAGCAGTTTTTCGTGGACCCTGCCTCTGATTTCGGGGACGGCCGGTGCGGTGAGCGCCGAAGAGTTGGGCGGTCACCTTTCCCCGGAGCAATCGAGCAGTTGCGTCGCGTAGATCTCGTCGTTGCGGCCGCCGAAAAATCGGCAGATCGCGGATGGGTCGCACCAACTCCCCATCGACCGCGGCACGCGAACCCTCAAGTCAACGGACTGCCCGCGGGAAGAGGTCAGCGTAGAATCTCAGTGCGTGCCAACCGGGAGCCGGGACCCTGTCATGGATGCATTCGGTTGGAGCGGGAGACCGGGATCGAACCGGCGACATTCAGCTTGGGAAGCTGACGTTCTGCCACTGAACTACTCCCGCTTCTTATTGATTATTAACAACTTGTATGGCTCCATCGACTTCGCCAACGCGACCCTAACACCATTCTGCGAAACCGACGCTCATCAGCACCCGTAAAAACTAATGTGCGGTGAAGATTCACCGTCGACTGTGCAAGTGCGGCAGTGTGCGCAGAGTCCCTCGATCCCATGGATTCGCACGGGAGCTCAAGTCCTATGCTACCCATGAAAATGGGCAACGTAAAGCCGGGGTCCGGACGTTCGATGCCGCGTGGTACACGACCGGGCGCAATCTTCGCAAAGCTCTCCATGGTCGCCTGGCTGTCCGCGCGAACCCCCGTGCCGGTCGCGTCGACGCAGCGTTTGGCCACGTAGTCAGCCGGGACCTTGCCGCGGAATTCCCCGCCCGGCAGCACTCGACTCAAGCTACGCAGGCTGATGGTACGCGTGTGCAGGCGCCCAGGACTGTGCGTGAGCAAGAGGCTGGATCGTAAATGGAGTGATTTCGACTGGAAGAAATACACCATCGCAATCCGGCGCCTGCGAATTCGACGATCGATCAGACGGCCCCGGACTCTCATCAAGTCCTCATCCTATGAGGGGTCAGCGCCGAAGCAGCGAACGATCGATGGTGCGCATGACCTGCCGCTCATTGCATGCGAGCGCGCCGATTCGGTGCGGGAAGGGGCCAGATAGCCCGGCCGCGATCGATCCATCCTCATCTTCCCTGCCCCGCCAATAGGTCGTTTGTTTCTCCTATCTGCTGTGCTACGATGGCGGGCATTCGGAGATAACCTCATGGCGATCGGGCCAGGCTGGGCCGGAAGTGAGACCCTCGCGCAAACCAGCGCCGGTTACGATCTGAGACCCCTGTCCACAGGCGAAGTACTCGACCGAACCTTCCAGTTGTACCGGTCACGGTTCGCACTGTTCGCCAGCCTGTCCGCGCTCCCCGCAGGTGTCAGTTTCCTGGTGCAGACGATCCAGGTGTTCACCATGCAGGGGGAGAAGGTATTTGCAAACGGCAAGCATGTCATCGTCGCCACGCATCCCATCGCGACGGCCGTCACTTCGATTGTTTCCGGTCTCCTGACCTTTGCTCTCTACGGCATCACCCAGGCAGCGACCACCTGGGCCGTATCAGAGATCTACCTCGGGAACCCGGCAGTCCTCAGCAAGGCCTGGAAAGCGGCGACGGCGCATTGGGTTCGCTACATCCTCGTCATGCTGCGTATGTACTGGAGCATCTTCTGGGTTCCGGGCCTCGCTTTCGCCGCCGCCGTCATCCTTTTCGCGATTCCGCGCGTGCGCGGGTCCAGTACACCGTTTTCCTCGCTCGCCATCGTGGTCTATGTGCTGATCGGTGTTGGCAGCGTGGGCTGCATTTACTCCATCTTCGCGGCGCTGCGGGTCGCGCTGTCGATTCCCGCTTCCGTCATTGAATCGCTTCGTCCCAACGCGGCGATCCGCCGCAGCATGGCGCTTCTCACCGAGCGCAAGATTCGCATTTTTCTCCTCTGGTTGCTGATTGTCGCCATGAGCCTGGTCATCGTCATTATCATGACGCCTTTGTCCATGATTGCCGCCCAGTCTCACGGCGCGGAACGCTACATCCTGCAAATGGTCAGCCTCACCGCATCGTTTCTCAGCCGTCTGGTGATCGGCCCCGTCGGGGCGATTGCGATCTGTCTCTTCTATTTCGACGAGCGCGTGCGCCGCGAAGGCTTCGATATCGAATTCCTCATGCAGCGCGCCACGCAGACGAACCCCAATCCCGCTGTGGAGGGCTCCGCATCTCCAGCGCCGGCATAATTCGACTGCGCCGGACTGCTTGCGCCGTCGCTGCTCTCTGCCTGCTCCTGGCTGGAAGCCTGTGCAGCACCTGTGCAGCGCAGACCGCGGGAGAATATGTCCCGCAGTCGGTCACGCCGGCCAGCTATGCAGCCCACCTCCGTAACCTCGACACCCTTGCCGCTGCCTGCGCGCGAAATTCGTCCGCCTGCGATGCCGCGCAGATCGGTGCGGACGAGCACGTTTCCTTCGGAGCTTCCGGCTCCTTCGACGTTCACTACGACTGGCTCAGCCGCGCGCTCGACTCCGCCAAAACGCTGCCGAACGCCGGCCGCACCCAACTGATGCGCGGCGCGGAAGCGCATCTCGAAGCCGATCTTGCGGACACTCAGGCGGCCCCTTCGCCTGCAAACTTCGGCCAGGCGCGCCGCAGCGCCGACGCTATTCTCGCGGGGCGCGAATTCCAAACTTCGCAGGAAGTATCGCCGTGGCAGAAGATTCTCGCCCTGGTCTACGCCAGGGTGGAGAGGCTGCTCGACCATGTTTCCGCCTTCGGCGCCCGCTCCCCATGGATCGGCCCGCTGATCGAAGGTCTCCTCGTCGCCGTCGCCTTTGCCCTGCTGCTCGCGTGGGCATTCCGCACCGTACGCCGCCAGCGCCGCAGCGTTCAGATCGAAGCCGCGCGGATGGTGGAATATACCGATGAGCGCATCCGCAACTGGACGCGCGATGCCGAAGCCTGCGCCACCCGCGGCGAGTTTCGCGACGCGATCCACTGCCTCTACTGGGCCAGTATTGCGGCTCTGGAAGGCCGCCGTCTCTGGCAGCCGGATCGCGCCCGCACGCCGCGCGAATACCTCCGCTTCCTCGATCCCGGCGCCGCGATCTCTCCCCTTCTGCGTCGCCAGACTGCCTCGTTTGAGACCATCTGGTACGGCCTTCGCCCCGCGCAGCAACTCGACTACGACCACGCGCTCGATCTCCATCGCCGCCTGAGGTCGGCATGAAGAAACTCGGGGGGGAGTGGAAATTTCTGCTCATCTTTACGAGCGTCGTCGTGCTCCTCATTGTCATCACCGGCATTCTGGCTCCCAGCCGCGAAGATCGCGACGCCACCCCCAGCACCTGGAACAGCGGCCGCGCCGGCGCGAAAGCCGCATGGCTGCTCCTCGGCAGGCTGGGCTACCACGCGGTGCGCTGGGATCGTCCCGAAGCGGAGTTGTCTTCCATTGACGCCGCCCATGCCACGCTCGTTCTCGCCGAGCCGTCGCTGTCGTACTCTGCACTCCGCAGCAAAGAGAACCGCCCACCCATCGCGGACTTCCTGCACCGCGGCGGGCGCATTGTGGCGACCGGCGAGGCCTCGGCGCTTCTCCTCCCGGATGCCACAGTCGCCGCTTCCGATCGCCTGTACACCGACCTTTGCTACACCGTCCCGCAGGGGCCATCGCAATGGGCGCGCGCAGGCCAGCTATCCATGGCGGCCCCGGCTCGTTGGGCGGGCGACGATCCGTCCGTCCGTATCGCCCAGCAATGCGGCACCGACGCCGTGGTCGTCTCGTATCCCGCCGGAGCCGGCACCGTCATATGGTGGGCCTCGGCGACGCCGCTCTCGAATCTCGGCCTGCACGAGGACGGAAATCTCCGCCTGCTGCTGGCGAGCATCGGAGGCCTCGACCGCACCGTCTATTTCGACGAATATATTCATGGCGATGCACAGAGCCCGTGGAGCACCGCCAGGGGTACGCCCCTCACCGGCCTCATGATCCAGTGTTGCTGTGTCGCCGCTCTGCTGCTCTACAGCTTCAGCCGCGGCAGCGGCCCGCGACGCGCGCTGGTGCAGCCCCCGCGGACCTCGCCTCTCGAATTCGTCGAATCCATGGGTGCGCTCTACGCCAAAGCCGGCGCCGGCAACGTCGCCATCGGCGCGGCCATGCGCCGTCTCACTGCGTTTCTTGCCCATGACTGCGGACTTCCCCCTGAGAGTCTGCGTTCCGGCCCCGCCGCCATCGCCTCTGCCGTCGCCACCCGCTTCGGCTGCGACGCATCGTCCCTCGCCGCCGACCTCGAAGGCGCGCGCCAGGCAGAGTACGATGCTCGCAGGCCATCCGAGGCGCTGGCCCTCGTCAACCGCCTCGACCGCCATATCGCCATCCTGACTCACAGGATCTCCAACCCGCAGTCCGGCTCACACCAGCCTCAGGGAACCGCATGACCGATAGCGTCGAAACCAACCGCGATGTGCGCACCGTCCTCTCGATTTTCGAAGAAGGCAAAACCGAGCTGGGCAAAATCATCGCCGGTCAGACTGAGCTGATTGAGCAGGCCCTGCTGACTTTTCTTTGTGGCGGCCACGCCCTCGTCGAAGGTGTACCCGGTGTCGCGAAAACGATGACCGTCAAAACCCTCGCCCGTTTTCTCAACCTCGACTTCCGCCGCGTCCAGGGAACCCCCGACATGATGCCCGCCGACATTCTCGGCACCAGCATCTTCTCGCTCAAGACCAGCGAGTTCACCTTTCACAAGGGTCCCGTTTTCACCCAGTTTCTGCTCACCGACGAGATCAACCGCATGCCGCCTCGCACCCAGGCCGCGCTGCTGGAAAGCATGGAAGAGCGCCAGGTCACCGTCGATGGACTCACCCACACCCTCGATGAGTTCTTCACCGTCTTCGCTACGCAAAATCCGCTGGAATTCGAGGGCACCTACCCATTACCGGAAGCTCAGCTCGACCGCTTTCTCATCAAGATTCGCGTCGGTTATCCCAGCCCCGCGGACGAGCGCACGATTCTGGAGCGGCATCACGCCAAAGCCGATTCGCCGCAGTTCGAGGCGCTCGAAATTGCTGCCGCCGATCCCCGGAAACTTCTCATGGCGCGCCGCGAATTGCGCGCCGTGCGCGTGGAGCCAGCCCTGTTCGACTACCTGCTCGCCGTGGTGCGCCGCACCCGCGAATGGCCGTCCATCACCCTAGGCGCCAGTCCACGCGCCGCCGCTAACCTGCTTATCGTCTCCAAAGCCTATGCGGCAAAAGATGGCCGCGACTTCCTGATCCCCGACGATGTCAAGCAGGCCGCACTGCCCTGCCTCCGCCATCGCATCATCCTCAAAGCCGAAGCCGAACTCGAGGGTTTCGACCCGGATCGCGTTTTGACCGATGTGCTCGCCGCCACGCCTCTGCCGAAATGATTCAGACTCTCGTTCCCGCGCCGGCGGCGGTCGAAGCACAGCCGCGCGGCCGCTTTGGCCGGCTGCTCGGCACCACCCTCACCGCGCGCGCGCTTCTGCTGCTCGCCGCGGGCCTGCTCTGGGCTATCCCCGGTTTCTTCGGCCGGCACTGGCTTCCCTTCATGGTTGGCTGGGACGCCCTCGTTGCGGCGCTCGTCGTCGTCGAGGCAATCTCCCTGCCGCCCGCCAGCGCATTCCGGGTTACGCGCACATTCCTCGATTCGCCCGTCCTCGGCGAAGAGACGCACCTTGAGATCGAGATTCTCCACGCCGCCGCTGGCCCCCTGCAAATTCACGTAGCCGACGACCTTCACCCAGCCCTCGCCCAGCTTCCCCCCGGCGGCCGTGTCCTGGCTTTTCCCCGCGATCCTGCCCGCATCGCCTTCACCGTGATTCCCAATCGCCGCGGCGACTTCGCGCTCGGCGGCATCTGGCTCCGATGTCGCGGAAGCCTGCGCCTCGTCGAGCGCCGGGCGATGGCGCGCCCTGCGCAGAGAGTTCGCGTTTACCCCGCAATGGAGCGCGCGCAGGACAATGCGGCACTCTATCTTTTGCGTCTGCGTCAGATCGCCATCCAGCGCCGCCGTCTCCGCATCGCAGGGACCGGCCGTGAATTCGACCACCTCCGCGATTACCGCTCCGGCGATGAGATGCGCAACATCTCCTGGCCGGCCACCGCCCGCCGCGCGCACGTCGTCACCCGCGAATTCACCACCGAGCGCAGCCAGCAGGTGTGGATCGTCCTCGACGCCGGCCGCCTCTCCGGCACCGCCTTCGAACTGCGTCGCACGCACGCCGGCGCCGCGCCGCCAGGCTCCTTCCATGACGCGGCAGCCGACGAAAGTTACCTCCTCAGCCTCACCCAGCTCGACCAGGCCTGCGGCGCCGGCGTGGCTCTCGCGCAAACGGTGATGCAGGCCGGGGACAAGGCAGGGCTGCTGGTCTATGGCCGCGGCATGCAGCAGCAGATTCTGCCCGCCGCCGGCGCGGGCCATCTGCGCACCATCATCGATGCACTCTCCATGGCCCGCAATGAAGGCTCCGAGGCCGATCATCTCCGCGCCGCCGCGCTCCTTGGCCATCTGCAGCGGCGGCGCAGCCTCGTTCTCTGGATCACCGAAATCGCCGACAGTGCGCGCCGCCCCGACGTCGCCGAGGCCGCCCTCGATCTTGCCCGCCGCCATCTGGTTCTGCTGGTGGTCCTCGGCCACGAGGAAATCCGCGCAGTCGCCGCTCGCCCGCCGGCCAACGCCGCCCAGATGTTTGAGTCCGCCGCCGCCCAGGAAGTTCTCGAACGCCGCCGTCACACCCTCGCCGGCCTGCGCGCCAAAGGAGTCCTCGTGGTCGAAACCACGCCCGGCGCGCTGCGCACCGACGCCATCAACGAGTATCTGGAAGTAAAGGCGCGCGGACTCCTGTAGTTTTTTCGGCCAGACTACTTCCCTGGGCTCGATCCCGCCGCTCTGGACCCGCAGAGGTCAGCCAGAAGATGAGCGCCAGCAGCAGGACTGCCCCGGTCAGAAACTTCACCGCCATCGGCGCTCCGGACGGCGACAGAAAGCCCTCCAGCGTTCCCGCAATCACCAGCAGCGGGACCGTCCCCGCCAGCAGACGGACCGACTCCGCCGCGGCCCGCTTCGTCGAATCGCGCCGCGTATAAATGCCGGGAAACAGCATCCCGGCGGCCAGCCGCAGCCCCGCTCCCCCCGCAATAAAGATGCTCGGCAGCTCCAGCGCCCCATGCGCCGCCACAAAACTCCACAAATCCAGCGCCATGCGCGCCCGTGCGCACGCAGTCGCAATCACGCCCATCAGCAGCCCGTTGTAGAACAGCTGATACAGCGTCACCAGCCCCGCGGTCATCCCGCCCGCAAACGTGGTAAACGTCACCGAGATGTTGTTGGTCATGATCCAGCTGGAGGCCATCGGCTTCACGCCGACGATGCTCTTCGTCCACATCTCGTGCCGCTCGATACTCGACACCATCCCCGGCCCCAGGAACATCTGCATAAACGCCGGGCGGCTGAAGGTGAGCAGCGCGCCCAGCGCGGCCCCCGCCAGAAAAATCGCCACCGCGACGGCCACATAACCAGAAAGCCTGCGAAAAATCCGCGGATACTCCACCGCGAAAAACCGCACAATGTGCCGCGCCTCCAGCTTCCTTCCCGAATACACGCGATTATGTGCCCGCGCCAGCAGCAGGTTCAGGTATTCTTCCTGCGTGCGCGAGCCGCGGTCGGCGCGCACGGCGGATAAATCCTGGGCAGCCTGCCGGTACAGCAGGCCCAGTTCCCGCAGTTCTTCGCCGGTCAGAGACTTTAGCCCCGATGCGTCGGCCTGGTCCAGCAGCCAGCTCAGGCGCCGCCAAAGTCCCTGCCGTTGTTCGATCCAATAGTTTGAAATCATGCAGGAACAGGCCCCGGAACCATGCTTATCCGCGATGCAATGACCGAAACTCCCGATCAGCTTACCATCGATACTCCGGAGCAGGTCGCGATTCGTTTTCCCATCGCCGGCATCGGCAGCCGCTTTCTGGCTATCCTCGGCGATACCGTCCTGCAGGTGCTTGCTTATGCGGCCGTGGTGCTGCTCATCTATCTGGTGGTGTCCGCGGTTCCGGGTGCAGCTCACTCCTCCACCGCGACTCCGGGAGCGTCCACGCCGACGTCGGTGAAATGGTTCATCGCCGGCATCATCTTCTTTCACTTCCTCATGTACTGGGGTTATTTCACGCTCTTCGAAGCGTTCTGGAACGGTCAGACTCCCGGCAAACGCTGGTGCAAGCTGCGCGTGATCCGGGATTCGGGACGCCAGATCACGCTCTTCGAATCGATGACCCGCAATCTGGTGCGCATTGTTGACTGGATGCCGGGCATCTACGCCGTCGGCCTCATCGCTATGCTGTGCAATCGGCGCAACAAGCGCCTGGGCGATCTGGCGGCCGGAACCCTCGTCGTCCACGAACGCGCCATCGAGCGGCCCATCTGGGGTGGCTCGGCCACCCGCACCTTCACCGCCGCGGCCTTCGCCGACGCGGCGCCGATCGAACCGGTGGTGACGCCGCTGGCTGTCGATATCCCCGCCGATGCCGTGGCTCGCCTCTCCTCCGACGATCTCAATCTCATCGATCACTTCTTCGCCCGCGCCATCGACATCGATATCAGCCGCCGCGAACCGCTCGCACGCCGGCTCGTCCTGCAGATGTCCGGAAAAATGGGCATCGCCCTGCCCGACGACCTCCGGCCGGAACGAATCCTGGAATCCATCGCACGGATCCTGCGCGGTATCCAGCGATAACTCGAAGCGAAAGGATAAGCTCCGATCCCGGCCGAAACAGAAAACCAGGCACCCTGATTCAGACGATTGCACAAGTCAGGCGAAGCGGAGCCAGGAGCGCCGAGCCGGTCCCCGCGGCGGGCGACGACCCAGGACGGAGAAACTCCTGTTTGGAGTTGAGGTAACAGGAACTGTCCTGCGCCGCAGCTAAATCCGGACGCGGAATATTCAGTGTCGCTCTCCACGCTCCTCCAGGAACTCCTCTGGACAGCCCCGCCTGCCGAATGAGATCGTTATTCGCGGCAAAGATCGGAAACTTCCGCGTTTCCGTTTCGTCCGGTCGTGCAGCGGGGCCGGTCGTTGCTCGCTTTGGGCACGCGGCGCAGGTGGGGTGACCGTTCGCTTTGCGCTCATCCGCAATCGGTGGCGCTTCTGGCAGGAGGGCATTTCCAAGTCGATGACACCCAGCCCCAACTCCCGGATTCTTCAGTCGATCGCCCGTCCCCGGCGGTCCTGGAGGTTCGCAACGCTGGCGCTGCTGGCGGCATTGTTGTCGACAGGGTGCAGGGACCGCAACCCGCCGGCGCACGTTGCGGCCGTGCAGCGTATCGATTTCAACACGGACGTGCAGCCGATCCTGGCTACGCGCTGCTTCAGTTGCCATGGGCCCGATCCGGAGATGCGCAAGGCGGGGCTGCGGCTCGACCTGGGAGAAGCTGCGATGCGCAAGCGGCCGGGCCATCCCGACGCCATCGTTCCAGGGCATCCCGAGCAGAGCGAGCTGATCAAGCGCATCGAGTCGAAGGACCCGCATCATCTGATGCCGCAGTCGAGCGAGGGGCCGGCCAGGCCAATGCGGCCGGAAGAAATCGCCGTCCTGCGGGAGTGGATCAAAGAGGGCGCAGTCTATCGCCCGCATTGGGCATTCGAAAAGCCGGTGCGGCCTGCTGTTCCTGTGGTCGCCGACGGCGCCGGCTGGGAGAAAAATCCCATCGATGCGTTTGTGCTCGCGCGCATGGAGAAGGAAGGCCTGCATCCGTCCCCGGAAGCCGATAAGGCGACGCTGATCCGCCGCGTCACGCTCGACCTGACCGGGCTTCTGCCCACGCCGGCGGAAGTGAAGGCCTTCGAGAGCGACACCTCGCCGCAGGCCTACGAGCGGCTGGTGGATGGGCTGCTGGCGCGGCCAGCGTATGGCGAACAGCGGGCGCGCTACTGGCTGGACTACGCGCGCTACGCGGACACCTACGGGCTGCACTACGACAACAGCAAAGACATCTGGCCCTGGCGCGATTACGTGATCCGGTCGTTCAACAGCAACAAGCCTTTTGATCAGTTTGCGATGGAGCAGATCGCCGGCGATATGCTGCCGGCAAAGAATCTCGATCCGCTCATCGCCAGCGGCTACGTGCGCCTCGGCCTGAGCAGCAATGAGGGCGGAACGATTCCCGAAGAACTGCGCGTGAATATCGCACGCGAGCGGACCGAGGCGTACGGCGCGACGTTCATGGGCCTCACCGTCGGCTGCGCGGTCTGTCACGACCACAAGTTCGACCCCACCACACAGAAAGATTTCTACGCGCTGAGCGCCTTCTTCAACAACCTGGACGAGAAGCCGTTCAACGACGATCGTCCGGTGTGGACGCCGGTGGCGCGCCTTCCAACGGCGGCGCACGCCAGCGCCTACGATCGTGTGCTGGCCGACCGAACCGATCTGCAGATCAAGCTGAACGAGATGCGCGCGAACAGCCGCGGCCTGGTGCGGCAATGGCTGGCATCCGGGCAGAATGCGCCCCAGCCAGTAGCCGCCGACCGGCTGGTGCTGCGGCTGCGCATGGATGAAGCGGGAGGCAACGCGCTCAGGAACTCCGCGCCGCATGCCACTCCCGCCAGCTTCGCGATCACCGGCGGCAAACCCGAGTGGGGCGAAACGACATGGCTGTGGCAGGGCTTTCGCATGCAGCCGAGCACCCGCGTGGTGCTGGGGCCGGTGGGCGACTTTGACACGAACCAGCCGTTCTCGTTGGGCGGATGGATGATGCTGCGCTCGGCGTCCAACTACTCCGTGGACGGCACCAACGGCACCCTCATTTCCAGGATGGATGCGACCCAGCACGATCGCGGATGGGAGATCGCGATGGTGAAGGGCCACCTGGTCGTGGGCCTGGTGAACCAGGAACCCAAGCCTGCGGACAAGCCGAAGAAGGGCGCAAAGGAGAAGCCGGAGCCGCCGTTCAAGGAGCCGTTTCAGTATCCGACGCCGGATGATCTGACCGCCAAAGACCTGGCGCCGAACAAGCCGCCGAAGACGGAGGCAGAGAAGAAACAGGAAGCCGAAGACAAGAAAAAGCAGGCCGAGGAGGACAGGAAGAAAAAGGCCGAAGAAGCAAAGAAGCCTCCGACGCCGCCCGACGCGACACCGCTGAACGCGATCCGGATTGCAACGGTCGATCGTCTGCCGCTCGACGGCGACTGGAAGCATCTGTTCTTTACGTACGATGGGTCGGGGAAAGCCTCGGGCGTCCGAATCTATTTGAACGGCGCTCCGATGGCGACCCGGGTGGTCTCCGATTCGCTGGACGGCAGGACGATTCGCACCGCGGCTCCCATGCAGCTGGGATGGCGCAATCCGGAGGCGAATCCGGCCAAAGAGACGCGCTACCAGGACATTCGCCTGTATGCGCGCGCGCTCAGCGCAGACGAGGCGAAGAAGCTGCCCTTCGAAGATTATGTAGCGGAGATCGCAGCCCGCCCCGCGGCGCAATGGACCGACGACCAGTGGCATGTGATGGGGCAGTTCTACCTGAACGCCATCGACAGGAACTACCAGGCTGCGGAGAGCCGCATTCGTGAGCTCGACGCGCAGCTGGATAGGCTCTCGAAGGGCGGAGACCTGACGCTGGTGGCGTGGGAGAAGCCTTCGATTGCCTATGCCAACGTGCTTACGCGCGGAGTCTATTCGGCGCGCGGAGAACGCGTGGAGGCCGACACGCCGCACTTTCTGCCCGCCCCGCCGGCGGGCGAGCCGCACGACCGGCTGGCGCTGGCCAAATGGACGGTCAGCCCCGAGAATCCGCTGACCGCGCGCGTGACCGTGAACCGCATGTGGTACGAGGTCTTTGGGACCGGCATCGTCGAGACGACCGAAGACTTTGGCATCATGGGCCAGCGCCCCTCGCATCCGGAGCTGCTCGACTGGCTGGCGGTCGAGTTCCGCGAGAGCGGATGGAACGTGAAGCACATGTACAAGCTCATGGTGATGTCGGCCGCTTACCGGCAGTCGGCGGCCTCCACGCCCGAGCAGCTTGCGAAGGACCCGAAGAATTTGCTGCTTTCGCATGGGCCGCGCTTCAGGATGGACGCGGAGATGCTGCGCGATATCGCGCTCCAGTCCAGCGGGCTGCTGGTAAATAAAATCGGCGGGCCGAGCGTGAAGCCCTATCAGCCCGACAATGTGTGGGAGCAGATCGGCATCGGAGGCAGCGACACGCTGCACTACACGCAGCAGCATGGCGCCGCGCTCTATCGGCGGAGCATGTACACCTATTGGAAGCGAATGGCGATGTTGCCGGACATGGATGCCTTCGATGCGCCCATGCGCGACGTGGTGTGCACGCGCCGGCAGCGCACCGATACGCCGCTGCAGGCGCTGGTGACGATGAACGATGTGCAATGGGTTGAGGCCGCGCGGGCGCTGGCGCAACGCGTGATTGTGCAGGGCGGTCACGGCTCCGCGCAGCGCATTAATCTGATGAGCGAAATCCTGCTGGCGCACGATGCGCCGCCAAAGATGGCAGCGGTGCTGGAGAATTCTCTGGCCGGAATGGAGCGTCACTATGCGGCCGATCCCGAGGCAGCGCATGCGCTGATCTCGCAGGGCGAGAAAAAGAGCGATCCGGCGATTCCGGAACCGGAGTTGGCGGCGTGGACCATGGTGGCCAGCGAAATGTTGAACCTGGACGAGACGGTGACCAAGTAGATGAGGGCACAACCATGAAGCAGCATCCTCTTTGCACGGATTGCGAGCGCACAGCGAGCGTGATGGATCTTCCCATTCCCGCCGGCCTGAAGCAGGAGTGGGCCGCAATGGAAACGCGGCGGAATTTTCTCGGCCGATCGGGAAAAGTCCTGGGATGGGCGGCATTGGCGAGTCTGCTGGGCGGCCGCGGCCTGATCGGCGATGCGCATGCAGACAATGCGATGATCGCGCCGGCCGGTGCGACCGGCAACAATCTCGGGCTGCCCAACTTCGCGCCGAAGGCGAAGCGCGCCATCTATCTCTTTATGTCTGGCGGGCCGGCGCAGATGGACCTGCTCGACTACAAGCCGAATCTTGCCGCTCTGTATAACAAAGACATTCCGGACTCCGTGCGCGGCAACCAGCAGTTGACCGGCATGACGAGCGGGCAGGCGCGTTTTCCCATCGCGCCGTCACACTGGCAATTCCAGCGCTATGGGCAGTCGGGGACCTGGATCAGCGATTTGCTCCCCTTCACCGGCAGGATGGTCGACGAAATGACCATCATCAAGACCACCAATACCGACGCGATCAATCACGAGCCGGCCATCATGCTGATGAACACCGGCAACATGAACGCGGGCAAGCCGTGCATGGGCGCGTGGCTTTCCTATGGCCTCGGCAGCATGAACGACAATCTGCCTACCTTCATCGTGCTGCAGACCAAACTGAACTGGAAAGAGAATAACCAGCCGGTTTCTTCGCGGCTGTGGAGCAGCGGGTTTCTTTCCTCGGAATATGCGGGCGTGGGCCTGCGTTCGGGCGGCGACCCGGTGCTGTTTCTCACCGATCCCAGCGGCGTCGATCGCGAGGTGCGGCGCAAAATGCTCGATGCAGTCGAGGAGATCAATCGCCAGACGCTTGCTGAACTGGGAGATCCCGAGACCAACGCCCGCATCGCGCAGTACGAAATGGCTTACCGCATGCAAACGTCGGTGCCGGAACTGATCGACATGAGCAAAGAGCCGCAGTCGACGTGGGATCTCTACGGACCCGACGCCAGGGAACCGGGAACCTTCGCCTACAACTGCCTGCTGGCGCGGCGCATGGCCGAGCGCGGCGTGCGCTTCACGCAAATTTACAAGCGCGGCTGGGATATGCACGACAATGTCACCGGGATGATGCCGCTGCTCTGCGGAGAAACCGATCGCGGCTGCTACGCACTGGTCACCGATCTCAAGCGGCGCGGCCTTCTGGACGACACGCTGGTCGTCTGGGCGGGCGAGTTCGGGCGCACGGTGTACAGCCAGGGTGGTCTCAGCAAAGAGAATTACGGCCGCGATCACCATCCCCGCTGCTTCACCACATGGATGGCAGGCGGCGGCGTGCGGCCAGGCATCACCTACGGCGAGACGGATGACTATAGCTACAACGTGGTGAAGGATCCCGTCCCCGTGCGTGACTTCAACGCGACCATCCTGCACTGCCTCGGCATCGACCACAACAAACTGACCTACAAGTTTCAGGGGCTCGATCAGAAGCTGACCGGCCCGGTCCCCGCGAGCGTGGTGCAGGGATTGCTGGCGTGAGAGATGCGAAAATCCCCAGCCTGCACCGGCTGATTCCGCAGGGCCCGCGAGCGCGCAGGGTGTGGTGGATATCGCTTCTCCTGGCCGCGCTGCTGCTGTCGCTGCCTTTCCTCTTCCGCCTCGACGGCAAAACGCACGCGCCGTGGGAGCAGTTCCTGGGCCGATTCCACGTACTGGCGGTCCACCTCCCGATCGGCCTTTTGCTGCTCGTGCCCCTTCTGGAGATTGCGGGTGCGCTGCGGCCGGCGCTGCGCGAGGCCGCGGGATTCGTGCTGGCGCTTTCCTTTGCCGCCTGCCTGGGCACGCTCCTGCTCGGTTTTTTTCTGGCCTACGGCGGCGGCGTGACCGGCGCCACCGTCTCCAGACACATGTGGGGTGGAATCGCTCTGACCATCGGCGTGCTGCTCTGCCTGCTGGCGCGTCCCGCGTGGACCGCAGGGGCCGGGCCGGGAGTCTACTCCGCACTCCTTACGGCCGTGTTGCTCACCCTTGTGTGGACCACACACCAGGGCGGCACGCTCACCCATGGCAACGGCTATCTGACCGAATATATGCCTCCAGCCCTCAAGCGCGTGCTGACGCTGGGCATGGTGGGCACTGCGCCGGCGTCCGAATCGTTTTACGCCGAGCACATCGACCCGATCTTCGATGCGAACTGCGTGGCCTGCCACGGCGCCAGCAAGACGGAAGGCGGTCTGCGCCTCGATTCCTATGACCTCCTGATGCGCGGTGGCAAGGATGGGCGCGTGATCCTGACCGGCCAGCCGGAGAAGAGCCTGCTGCTCGAGCGAGTCACGCTCCCGGTCGGCGACAAACATCGGATGCCGGCCGAGGGCAAGCCGCCCTTGCGGCCTGAAGAAATCGCATACATTCGCGCGTGGATCGAGCAGGGAGCCTCACCCTCCACTGCCACCCTCGCGGGCATCTCGCTTCCGGCCGCGCCGCAAGATGCGCCCCTGCAGCCAGTGGGAGACTACACCGCGCTGATGCCCGAAATTCGCGCGATGCAGAAAGGCCAGGGCGCGAAGCTGATTCCACTCTCTGCCAACCCTGCGGACGGTTTGCTTCTGAACACCGTCGATATCGCGTCGACCTTTGGCGATACGCAACTGGCGCAGTTCGAGAAATTCGCGCCCTACGTCGTGGAACTGGACCTTGGGCGAACCGCGGTTACCGATGCCAGTTTCGATACGCTGGCCAAATTCACGCATCTGCGCGCTCTCCATCTGGAGGGAACGGCCGTCACCGGAGCGGGCCTTGCGAAGCTGGCGCCTCTCGCGCAACTGACCTATCTGAACCTCAGTGAGACCAAAGTGACAATGCCCGCACTCGCTCCGCTGCACTCGATGACGAATCTGCATCACCTCTATTTCTTCGACACCCCAGCGCAGCCCGCGCCCGCCGCGGCAGCGACACTACCCATAGAAAAGAGTGCGCCATGACCAGGCCCCGGAATGAGAAGGAAACCGGTCTCCTCGACCGAAGGCGATTTTTCCTCGCGGCTGGATCAACCGCCCTGGCTGCCACCCTGGGAGGCGCAACCGCCGACGCTCAGGAGAATTGCAGTCCGGCAACGGGAATCTTGCTGACGGGCAACGGTGAATGGACGTACCGTGTTGCCCCCGCCTGGGGAAAATTACCGGCGGGCACCGACTTTGGCGGCACGCACGGCGGCATCGCGACTGACAACGCCGGTCGTGTCTACGTCAGCACGCAGAGCGGAACGGGCGTGCTGGTGTACAGCCCCGAAGGTGTTCTGCTCACCACCATTGCAGGCGAATACCCTGAAATCCATTCGATGGTGCATGCGGAAGAGAATGGGGTCGAGTACTTCTATTGCACCGTGCAGAAAGGCACGCCGAAAGAAAACTGGCTCTTCGTCAAAATGAAGATCGACGGCACCGTGGTGCAGAAGATCACCGCGCCGCCCGAGGCCGGTTTTCGGGCGCCCAACGAATGGCGTCTGACGGCGGCGGTTCCGGGACCCGATGGATCGATCTTCATCGCCAACGGCTACGGGGATTCGCGCCTCTTTCGCTTCGACAACCAGGGCAACTTCAGGGCGAGCTATGCCGGGAAGGGCACTGCGGACGGTCTGTTCGACTGCAGCCACGGGCTAAGCGTGGATACGCGCTACGACCAGCCGCTGCTGCTGGTGTGCGACCGCGAAAATCGGCGGCTGTGCCACTTCGACTTCGACGGAAAGTTCGTGCGCACCGTGACGCAGCATCTGCGCCGGCCCTGCCAGGCCAGCTTTCATGGCGACTATGCCGTGATCTCCGAACTGGAAGGCCGCGTCACCATCCTCGACAGGGATAACGCGCCGGTCGCGTTTCTCGGGGATAATCCGAAGAAAGCGCAGTGGGCCAACTACGCGCTGCCGCCCGGCGGCGTCCCGGTGAACGCCTTCAGCGCGGCGCACGGAGTCTACGTCGATCGAGACGCCAGCATTTATGTCTCCGACTGGAACCAGGTGGGCCGCGTCACCCGGCTCGTTCGGGTTGTCGCGTAGCCCGGCTCACAGGGCCTGACAGCAGGGGTCCCGCGCGATCGCGATGGCTGCGAAAAGAAACAGCCACCAATCCGCGGCTGCGGGGTCGATACGCAACCCGCCACCATCCGCACTCCAACGCCCCCAGTGGCGACTCCCTGCGAACCCGTGGCGCCGGATCGCCAAAGTCTATCCATTTCACGAGCGCGCCCGCTTCACCCGAGCCGCTGCAGCCATCGGCCCGGCGCCCGCGATCCGGAATCATTCTCCATACGGAACCCAGATGTTCTTCACTTGCGTGGCGTGCTGCAGGAACCAGCGTCCTTCGGCGTGCGCGGCGTGGAACCAGTCGTACTCGTGCCCGTCGTTGGTCCACACCTGCTTAATGTTGCCGATCGAAGCCGCACGCACCATGGCTGCCTCTTCATTGCTGCGGAAGCACCAGATCGCATCGATGCCATCGTGTTCAGCCAGAGTCTTGCCCAGTTCCGCCGGTTTTCCGGCCACCAGATTCACCACGCCGCCCGGCAGGTCGCTGGTATCGAACAACTGATACAGATCGCCTATCATGAGCGGATAGCGCTCCGACGGCACAGCCACAACGGTGTTCCCCATCGCAATCGCGGGCAGCACCAGCGAGAGCAGCCCCAGCAGCGGCGCGGCTTCGGGCGCCAGAATGCCAATAGCGCCGACCGCCTCCGGCATGGCGATGGTGATGTTGCGGCCGGCGGGGTGATGCACCACGCCCTCGTACTTGTCGGTCCACGCGGCATAGCTGAAGATGCGCTCGATGGCGAGGTCCGCCTCGTTGCCGGCCTGCTGTTCGCCCACAGCGGCAGCTAACCGGTGCGCGATCTCGTCGCGGCGCGGCATCATGTTTTCGGCGAGATAGTAGAGCACCTGCGCGCGAGCGTGGGCCGACATGCGCGCCCAGCCCGAGGCCGCGCGCGCCGCTTCCACGGCATTGCGAATGTCTTTGCGGTTGCCCAGCGGCGCTTCGCCAAGCAATTCCCCATGTTGCCCGTAGACGGGGAACGAATAGCCGGAGTCCGGCCTCGCCTGCTTCCCGCCAATGTATTGCTTCACCGTGCGGTCGATGCCGGAAGCGGCGGCCGGCGCTTCCGGCTCGTCGACTGCTTCCTCCAGGGTGAGCGCGGGCTCCAGCTTCGGCAGCGCGTGCAGCCACCGCGGCGTCAGGTATTCCAGCATGCCTTCGCGTCCCCCCTCGCGTCCGTAGCCGGATTCGCGATAGCCGCCGAATCCGCAGGCTGCGTCGAACTGGTTGGTGGAGTTGACCCACACCACGCCCGCCTTCACCTGCGCCGCGAGGTCGAGCGCGACGTTGATGTTCTCGCTCCAGATGCTGGCGGCGAGGCCGTAGACCGTGTTGTTGGCCAGCTCGGCCGCCTCCGCCGGCGTGCGGAAGGTCATCGCCGCAAGCACCGGTCCGAAGATTTCTTCCTGCGCCACGGTCGCTGTGGGATGTACGCCGGTGAGCAGCGTGGGCGGGAAGTACGATCCCTTCGCGGGCAGCGGAATGTCCGGCTGCCAGCAGGTCGCGCCCTCCGCCACCCCCGCATCCACCATGCGGCGAATCGCTTCCAGTTGCACCGGCGAAACAATCGCGCCAATGTCGATGGATTTATCCAGCGGATGCCCGACGCGCAGCGTTTCCATGCGGGCGCGGACGCGGGCAAACAGCGTCTCGGCAACGCGCTCCTGCACCAGCAGCCGCGAGCCCGCGCAGCACACCTGGCCCTGGTTGAACCAGATAGCGTCCACCAGGCCTTCGACTGCGGAGTCGAGATCGGCGTCGTCGAAGACCACGAACGGCGACTTGCCCCCCAGCTCGAGCGACAGCTTTTTGTGCGAATGCGCCGTCGCCTTGCGGATGATGCGGCCCACCTCCGTCGATCCGGTGAAGGCGATCTTGTCGATGCCCGGATGTTCGGTGAGCGCCTGGCCGGTGCGCGGACCTCCGTTGATCACGTTGAGCACGCCGCCGGGCAGACCGATCTCCATGGCAAGTTCAGCGAAAGCCAGGGCGGTGAGCGGCGTATTCTCCGCCGGCTTGATGACGACGGTGTTGCCGGCCGCAAGCGCGGGCGCGACCTTCCACGCAAACATCAGTAGCGGAAAATTCCAGGGAATGACCTGCCCAACGACGCCGCAGGCGGAGTAATCAGGAAATTCCGACGCCAGCAACTGCGCCCATCCCGCGTGATGGTAGAAGTGCCGCGCCACCAGAGGAATATCGATGTCGCGGCTTTCGCGGATGGGCTTGCCGTTGTCCATCGTCTCCAGCACGGCGAGACGGCGCGCGTGTTTCTGCACCTGGCGTGCCAGCGCGTAGAGGAAGCGCGCGCGCTGGTGGCCGGTCAGCGCCTGCCAGGCCGGCAGCGCTTTCCGCGCCGCGGCCACCGCTGCGTCCACGTCCGCCGCGTTGTTGTCCGCGACCTCGGCCAGCGCCTCGCCGCTCGATGGATCGGCGGTGATGAAGTATTCGCCGCCCGCAGGCTGGACCCACGCGCCGCCAATGAACGCATCGAAGCGGCGATGATGCCGCTCCAGCCATTGCACCGCTTCCTTCGGGTCTTCCGGCGCGGCTCCGTATTCCATGGTGCGGAACTTCTCTGCAATGCTCACAGCGACTCCTTCCAGAACGCGAAGCGGCTACGCAACAGGATGACGATACGCCGCGGAATAGCGGCCGGTGAGGTGATGCTCCAGCTGGCGCTCGATGTCGGCCAGCATGCCGCTGGCGCCAAAGCGAAACAGCGACGGCTCCAGCCAGGAGCGGCCCAGCTCGTCCTTCATCATCGCCAGCCAGTCCAGCGACTGCTTGGCTGTGCGGATGCCGCCCGCCGGCTTAAAGCCAACCGCCATGCCGGTGCGCTCCGCGTAGTCGCGCAGTGCCCGCACCATGGTCAGCGATACGGGCAGCGTGGCATTCACGGCTTCCTTGCCCGTCGAAGTCTTGATGAAATCCGCACCGGCCATCATGGCCACCCAACTGGCACGCGCCACATTGCGCAGCGTCATCAGGTCGCCGGTGCCGAGGATAGCTTTCATGTGCGCCGGCCCGCTGGCCTCTTTGAACGCAGCCACCTCGTCGTACAGCGCCTGCCACTCGCCGTTGAAGACGTGCGCGCGGGTAATCACGATATCGATTTCCGAAGCGCCGGCTTCGACCGAGCGGCGAATCTCCTCGACGCGCTCCGCCAGCGGCGACAGGCCCGCCGGAAATCCCGCCGAGACCGCGGCCACTGGGATGCCTGAGCCTTCGAGCGCGCGGACCGCCGTTTCGACAAACACGTGATAGACGCAGACCGCGCCCACGGTCAGGTGCAGCTCCTGAATGCCCAGCCCCTCCACCAGATGCCGTTGCAGCGGGTTGCGCGCCTTGGCGCAAAGCCGGCGCACCCGCTCAACGGAGTCGTCCCCGCTCAGGGTGGTCAGGTCCATGCAGGCGATCGCGCGCAGCAGCCACGCGGCCTGATGCTCTTTCTTCACCGTCCGCCGCGTGCCGATCGTCGCCGCTCGCCGCTCCACCGCGCTGGCGTTGACGCGCACCTCTTCCACCCAGTCGAGATTGAGCGGGATGCGCCGGTTGGCGTCAAGCGCGCGGCCGTGCAACTCGACCTGTGGAACGGTGCGCGCAGCGCCTGGTGCGGTGGGGGTTGGGTGAAGGGCCATCGTCGTGTCTCCGGTTCAGTCTTCCCGCAGAAAAACTCGCCTCGACAAGAATACTGGGTTCCGGCAATGGAGGCGGCCAGGATTGCTCGATCGAGGCGGTAAGCCGAATCTCCCGGCGCCTGATTCGAATCTCTGCCATTCTTGGTGCAGCCAAGGTTCGGGGAGTGCCCGCGCCGGATCGGGATTGTTTCGACCATGCCCACCTTCGTCGAGCGTCGCATCGTGAACCCCCTGCTGGCGATTCTTCGCCAGGGAACCACTCCGCGCATGCTCGCCTGCAGCCTCGCCTGCGGCGTGGTTTGCGGCGTGTTCCCGGTCGTGGGCGCGACGACGATTCTCTGCTTCGGCGCCGCGTTCCTGTTTCGTCTGAATCAGCCCGCCGCTCAACTGGTCAACTACCTGATCTATCCGCTGCAACTCGTGCTGATTTTGCCCTTCATTCGTGCCGGCGCAGGGGTTCTGCGCATGCAGGGCACGCACCTCTCGCTCCAGCAGTTGATCGCCATCTTTCGTCATGATGGCGGCCACGCATTGCCGATCCTCTGGCGACTCGCCGTGGAGGGCATCGTAGCGTGGGCGCTGATTGCGCCGTTCCTGTTTGCGACGGTCTATTGGCTCGTCCTTCCGCCGATCCGGCGCATGGCCCGGCTGATTGCCGAGAGGCGCCAGGCCGCAGTGGTGCTGCCGTGACCGGCCTCTCGCCTTTTCCCGACCTGTCACAATTTCCGGGAGCAGACCGTCCTGAACGAGAACAGCCCGACCATGATTCGCACTATCCCGTTCTGTACGCGCTACCATCAGAATCCGGCTCTTCCAGCGGAACCGTGAGGCATCGATGAAGCTGGGGCGAAGGCAGTTCCTCCGCAACGCATCGCGCAGCATGACCGGCCTCTGGGCCATGCAGCGCATCCCCGCCCTGCACGCGCTGGCCGCGGACCCGCTAAGCCCGCTGGCACACGACCCGCGCCGGCCACAATTCCATCTGCTGCCGGCCGCCAACTGGATGAACGACCCCAACGGGCCTGTCTTCTACGGCGGGCAGCATCACATGTTCTATCAGTACAACCCCGGCGGCGCGATCTGGGGCGACATGCATTGGGGGCACGCCGTCAGTCCGGACATGGTCCACTGGCGGAATCTGGCGGTCGCGCTGGCGCCGACGCCCGGCGGTCCTGACGCCGGCGGATGCTTCACCGGCACCGCCATCGCGGACGGCGACCGCATCGCGATGCTCTACACCGGTGTGGTCCCGGTGCCTGAGGCGGACGCGACGATTCGGAATGGCGCAAACAGCCTGAAGGAATCGCAGTGCCTGGCAGTCAGCGCAAATCGCGATCTCACCGTCTGGACGAAAGACCCGCTGCCGGTGATCGCCGCTCCGCCCGCGGGGCTGGACGTGACCGGCTTTCGCGATCCGGTTCCCTGGCGCCAGGGAGACCTCTGGTACATGGCGGTCGGCTCCGGCCTGCGCGGCAAAAGCGGAGCCGTCCTGCTTTATCGCTCGCACGACCTCCGTCACTGGGAGTATCTGCACCTGCTCGCCGAAGGCTCTCCCGATGGCGGCACCGCGACCGACCCCGTCGTCGCCGGACATATGTGGGAGTGCCCCGATTTCTTTCCGCTGGGCACCAAGCATGTGCTGCTGCACTCGCATGGCGGCCACTCGTTCTGGCAGACCGGCGCGTTCGACACGGACGCGCTGGTGTTTCGTCCCGAGCGCGGCGGCTTCCTCGATTACGGGTCCTTCTACGCGGCGAAGACGCAACTCGACCAGGCCGGCCACCGCATTCTGTGGGGATGGATTACCGAGTCGCGGCCCGAAGCGGAGTATCGCGCGGCGGGCTGGGCGGGCATGATGTCGCTGCCGCGCGTGCTGACGCTCGACGACCGCGGCGACCTGCGCTTCGAATCCGCAAAGCAAGTGGGAACACTGCGCAAACGCGAACAGAAGGCCCATCTGACCGGAATCAAGGAGACAGATCGCCAGCGAATTGCCGCCTTGCGCCTCGAAAATGGCTGCGGCGAAATCGCGTGTTCCTTCCGGGCAGCCTTCGACATTTCTCTGATCGCGGACTCCGGCGTGACCCTGCTCACCTGCCACTTCGATCCAGCGCATCCCGGCGTGGTGCAAATCGACGACCAGGCTATCCCCGCCGGCAGCGACGCGGAGATCCACCTGCGTTTTCTCATCGATGGCTCGGTGATCGAATGCTTCGTCAACACCGCGGGCGCATATACGAAGCGCTTCTATCCGCCCGGACTAACAGCGCCGGCAATTGGAGTGGCAGTGCGCGACGGCTCTGCGGCCAGCGTTTCCGTGTGGCAATACTCGCCGATCTCTTCGAACCGCCTGACGTCCTGACTGACTTAGAACGTTTCGACCGGCTTAGAAGACAGGCGCCAGCGCGACCGCCGTCAGCCCGCAAATGAACAGCACAAACATCCAGGCCAGCAATGTTTTTGACCGCCTGGGCGCAGCGGCAAACTCATGCCAGACAAAGACGCCCCATCCCGCGGAGATCATGGTCGCGCCCTGGCCGATGGAGTAGGAAACGGCCGGGCCGACAATGTGCGCCTGCGACGCCACAAAATTCAGAATGGCACCCGTACACCAGATCGCCCCGCCGAGGATGCCCCACAGATGCCACGCCGGCTTCGCCCGCGTGTAGCCGCTGAACGCCACCGGATCGCGCCCGTCGAGCGGCCGCCGCATCAGAATCGTATTCGCAAATAATGAGCAGACACCCACGCCCACCACAAACCAAAACGCGCTGGCGTACGGACCCGGCGCGCCCGCGCCGCTCATGGAGCGCGACACGAAGGGATAAAAGCTGCCCATCAGCACGCCGGAAATCAGGCTGATGACCACACCGCGCGTCGTCACGCTCTTCTGCTGCTCGCGCGCCCGGTACGCCGCCGCGTCGAGAACGATGGCGATGATCACGACAACGATGCCGCCGAAGAGCAATACCGGATTGCCCGCCGGGGCGATGACGTAGCTGCTCACCGCGCCCACCACGAGCGCCACGCCGATGCCCACCGGAAAAGCAACGGCGAGCCCCGCAATATCGATCGCCGCCACCAGCAGCAGGTTCGCCACATTAAAGATGACCCCGCCCGCGAACGCCAAACCGATGTGGTGCGCGTCAGCGTGGGTCAGGTCCGCGAAAAACGGAGTTCCCGAACTCCCCATGCTGCCCAGCGTCACTCCCCAGGCAAGCGCGCCCACGAACAGGCCGATGACGTAGTCCCAGTAAAAGAGCTGGAACCGATACCCTGGGCACAGCTTCAGGGTGTTCGCCCACGATCCCCAGCAAAGCATGCTGACGACCATGAACGACAAAGCAATGGCGTACATCTGCGGCTGGTACATGAGCGGCGCCCTCGCGCAGTCAAACCAAATCAGCAGCCCAGCATCTCAGAAGACCAGTTTCGCCGCAACCTGACCGATGCGCGGCTCTCGCGAAGAGTTCACCATCCCAAACGGGAATTCCGCGTCGCCGCTGGGGTAGGTGGTGTTCACGCCGGTCCACTGCGTGTGGTTGAAGACGTTAAACGCATCGCCGCGAAACTCCAGGTGCAGCCGCTCGACGATCGGGAAGGTCTTCGCCAGCGAGAGATCGACATTGTTCTGTCCGGGGCCGCGCACCGTCCCCAGGCCGGAGTTGCCGCGCACGTTCATCGCCGGCACCGAGAATGCCGCAATGTCAAACTGCTTGTGCGCCGTCTTGCTGAAGTGTCCCAGGCTGTTCGGATTGCCCGAGACGTTCAGCTCATCGAACCCTGCGCCATCCTGCGCGCTCGATCCGTAGCCAGTCGGGCAGCGGCTGGTCCCCGCATCCGCCATCGGGCAGGGCGTTCCCGGGCCGCCGTTCGTCACCGTCAGGGCGTCGCCCGATTCCATGGTGCCGATGCCGCTCAGGCGCCAGCCGGCCAGCGGAGTTTTGGCCCAGCGCGCCCAGTTACTGCCGTACTGCGGACTCCAGACGCCGCTGTAGACAAAGCGGAAGCGATGCGACTGATTGCTCTCGCCGCGATTGTCGAGGTTGGGATACTGGAATCCGCTGGAACCGGAACCCGAGGTCCCGTTCTCCGAGAGGGTATTGATCCACGGATAGTCGGAGACTGTTTTGCCCCAGGTGAAGTTGCTCAGGAACTGGAATCCGTTGCTGAACTGATGCTGGTATTGACCGATCAGCGAATTGTAGAAAGCGTTCAGGTTCGGTCGCACCACATAGATATCGCTGAATCGGCCAATGTTGTTGGGGCGCGCCGCATTGAACGTCGGATCGCCCCCGCCCCCGCCATAGATCCAGCCCGTTTGATACGGCGGCAGGTTCAGGTTCACTTCGTTCTGACCTTTGCGCCCCTGCGCGCCGGAATAGGACAGCGTGAAGACGTTTTTGCCGCCCACCTCCTGCTGGACATCGAGGACCATGCGCTGGAAGTAGGGCAAAGGCACCGATTTCTGATCGTAGTAGGTGATCGACGTGAGCTGGCCGTCGCCCACGTATCCCTGGCCTTTTCCAGTGGAAACGGGGAACGATCCGAGGGTCGTGTTCTGGGGAGCGGGGAAGACGTTCGCGAGCGTCAGCACCGGTGTATCCGGCGCCGCACCGAGCGTAACGTTGTCCACGTTGTAATTCACGGTGGCTGCGGTTCCATAAGCCGCAAGGCCTACATTGTTCGAGATGAGGGAGGCGCCGGTGTCGTAGAGGATGCCGTAGCCGGCGCGGATCACCCGCTCCGGATTGGGACTCCACGCAATGCTGAGGCGCGGAGCGAAATCCTCCTTCGGCGCCGATAGATAGTGGATGGGCAGTCCGGGCGCGATGCCCGGATACTCCATCACGCCGCCGTCCGCGGTATTTTTGTAAATCGCGCAGCATGGGGCAGCGGTTGGGTCCGGCGTGTAGTCCGGAATGCTTACGTCGTAGCGCAAGCCGGCCGTGACCGTGATCTTGGGGCTCAGGCGGAACTTATCGTTCACGTAAAATCCCCAGTACGGGAAGATGATGTCGTAATCCGGCGAGGTCGGCGTTCCTCCGTTAATGGTGTAGCGCACCCACAGATTGCTGGGCAGCCCCATCACCAGATCGGCCATGGAGTCGCCGCCCTGATACCCATTAACACCGCCGCTGGTGCTGAATCCGCCGAAGTAGACATTTTGCTGGATGTCCCAGTCGTTCTCGCTTTTGCGGAAGTAGTTAAATCCGACTGAAATGGAGTGACGTCCCTTCACCCAGTCAAGGTTGTCGGAGTACTGAAACGAGGTGTTCTCGGCGCGGAACACTTCGCCCACGCCGGCGCTGGCGTAGGCGCCTGGATAAACGGCCAGCAATCCATGGACAATGCCCGTTCCTGTGTTCTGAAACAGCGTGTTCAGTGGATTGGCACTACTGTTGTACCAGGCGAACTCGCTCGAGCTGAGCGTCAGCAGCGCACCATCTCCAACGCCGAAAATGAACTCGTTCGTCAGGTGCGGCGTAAAGATGTGGACGTAATTGGTGGTGACCAGGTACGACTGATCCTCCGTGGGGAAGTTATGCAGTTGATCTGGCGGAATGCCCCCGGTGAGCGTCGAGTTCCCGACAGATTTGGACCAGGTGACAAACACCGAGTCATTCTGCGTAACGTGCGCGTCGAAGCGCGTGTCGATGTGGTAGTTGGAAATGCCAGGTGTTTGATAAGCGATGTAGTTGATCTCGTTACTCGTTGCATTCGGGACATTGGGGAGCGGCCACAAAGCCTGCAAAATCGGGGCCGAACCAGGATCGACCAGCGAGGTACCATCGGGCTTCGTTGCCAAATCGAGCCGGTTGTTGGGAATCGCTGGCCGCGAGCTCACACCCATCGCGTTATACGTCGTGTAGAACGGGTTATAGAGCTGCGTGGTAATGTTCGGATTGCCGGTCAGCAACTCGCTGAAGTCTCCGGTGCGCTCCGCAGCCGAGGGCACCTGTGCCTCGACCAGTTGGTTCCCGTCGTGCTCAATGAAGTTCTCGTAATTGGCAAAAAAGAACAGCCGGTCGCGCAGCCAGGGCAGAATCTTCGGGATATACACCGGGCCGCCCAGATTCCCGCCGAACTGATTGCGAATGATCGTGGGCTTCACCGCCGGCGTGGCCGTGATTCCCTGCACCAGCTTGTCGTAGGGGTTGGTGGCGTTGAAATCGGTGTTCTCCATGAATTCGAAAGCTTCGCCGTGAAAGGTGCTTGTGCCGCCCTTGGTCTGCATGTTCAGCGCGGAGATGTCGTGGCCGACAGCCGCTGAAAAATCGGTGACCGTCACCGTGCCGGTGGCCAGCGCCTCGGCGGAAGGCTCATAGCTGATGCTGCTCTCGTAGTTGTCGTTGATGTTGACGCCGTTGATGTAGAAGCCGTTGTCGCGCGACCCCTGGAATGCGCCGCCGGCGGTGATTTGCGTGCCGCCCATGGCGAACATTGCGCCCACGGAGTAAGTCCCGCCGGGATTGATATTCGACTGCGGGTACGTGGACACGCCCGGCGTCAAAGCCATAATCGAGGTGAAGTTGCGGCCGTTCAGCGGCAGGTCTTCCATCTGCTGCGTGGAGATGTTGGTGTCGATACTCACCTGGTCCGTCTCGAGCCCACCGGACTGCGCGGTGACCGTCACCGACTGGTTCACCGACCCCGGCTGCAACCTGAAGTCATACGTGGCCACCGTGCCGATGTTGACGGTAATCGCTTCCGAGGATTCCGTCCTGAACCCCGCCAGGGTAGCCGTCAGCTGATATTGGCCCGCCGTCAGGTTGTCGAACTCGAAGTGTCCCGAGCTGTCGGCGGCCAGCTTCCGGCTCTGCTTCTGCGCCAGATCCAGCAGCGTGACCTGCGCCCCCGGCACCACGGCTCCGGACGAGTCGAAGACCGTCCCCGCCAGTCCGCCGCGCTGGGCAAACTGCGCCCACGCTGGCGCGGAAATCGTGAGGAAGATCAGGAAGGCTGAAAGGGCCAGAAGAAGAGAGCGACGGTTCATGGCAAGCCTCAAGCGACGGGTTGAAATTCTTTGAAAGCTTTCAGTTGAACGCGTCGGTAAAGATACCGCCGCCCGGGTTCGACTGTCAAGGATTGGCTGGGCCAATGCCCCGCGCGCAGCCCCCCGGCATGCTCCCGGGCCGGGCCCGCCGCCGGACCGATTCAGGGACCGATCCGCGCCAGCGCTTGAATGCATTTAGCCGCGCTTATACTGCGAACGTGTAAAAGTGGGTGAACGGCCTGATCGCTCGGCCAACTAGCCAAACGGGCATGGGACCCGGTTTCATTCATCGCGAGGGAGACTTCTATGTCGAAGCTTGTCTGCGCTCTAGCCGTATTCCTGCTTTCGCCTGCCGCCTGGGCGCAGAGCGATCGCTGCGCCGCCCTGGCAAAGCTGGCTCTTCCCCACGCGGCCATCACCCTGGCCGAGACCCAGGCGCCCGGAGCCTTCCACCTTGCGCAAAAGGGAGACGCCGAGCAGGAAGCCGCATTTCACCAGCTGCCCGCCTTCTGCCGCGTGGCGCTCAATCTCACGCCCTCCGCCGACTCGAACATCGCCGTCGAGGTGTGGCTGCCTGAGCAAGGCTGGAATCGCCGGCTCTTCGGCGTGGGCAACGGCGGCTTCGCCGGAGAGATCGACTACGGCGGCCTCGCGACCGGCGTGCAGCAGGGCTATGCCGCGGTCGCCACCGACACGGGCCACACTGCCTCCTTTATCGACGCGCAATGGGCGCTGGGCCATCCGGAGAAGATCGCCGACTTCGGCTATCGCGCAATTCACGAAATGACCGTGGCCGCCAAAACCGTCATCCAGCACTACTATGCGGCCGCGCCCGCTCATTCCTATTTTGAAAGCTGCTCCGACGGCGGACGCGAGGCCCTCATGGAGGCGCAGCGCTTTCCCACCGACTACAACGGCATCCTCGCCGGCGCGCCGGCCAATGACTGGACGCGCCTGACCACCAACGCCGTGCGCATTTCGCAGGCGCTCATGACCAACCCAGCCAGCTACTTCTCCTCTGCCAAACTGCCTGCAATTCAGGCCGCCGTGATCGCCGCATGCGGCGCGCAAAGCGGCACGCAGGATGGCTTCGTCAACAACCCGCCGCAGTGCCACTTCGATCCGTCGGTGCTTCTGTGCAAAGGCGACGAGAACGACCAGTGCCTGACGCAACCGCAGATCGCAGCGCTCCAGGCCATCTACGCTGATATGCGCAGCGCGTCGGGCGCGAAGCTCTTTCCCGGCTACTCGCCCGGCGGCGAAGTGGGCGGGAACGGATGGGGACCCTGGATCGTCGGCTCCACCCCTCGCAAGAGTCTGATGTATCTGTTCGGCACGCGCTTTTTCGCCGACATGGTCTACAGCGATGCGCAGTGGACGATGGCCGGCTTTACCGTCGATCAGGACCTCGCCGATGCCCTGCGGCACGACGCAAAATCCCTGGACTCCACCGATCCGAACCTCCGCCCGTTCGCGCACCACGGCGGCAAACTCATTCTCTATCACGGCTGGAGCGACCCCGCCATTCCGCCCATGAGCACCGTCGATTACTACGAGTCGGTGCGCTCCACGGTGGGCGCGGCCACCGAAGATTCCTTCGTCCGCCTCTACATGGTGCCCGGCATGCAGCACTGCGCGGTCGGCCCCGGTCCCGACAGCTTCGGCGAGAATGGACCGTCCTCTGCCTCCGGCGTCGACGATGCGCAGCACGACGTCCGCCTGGCGCTCGAAGCCTGGGTGGAAAAAGGCGCGGCGCCCGCCAACGTCATCGTTGCGAAATACGATGGCTTCGGAGCGTCGAAAAAGATCGTGATGACCCGCCCCCTGTGCGCGTTCCCGCTGGTCGCGCAGTTCAAAGGCAGCGGCGATCCCACAGAAGCATCCAGCTTCGCCTGCGTGCAGCCGGGAAAATAAACGGCGGCGCGCCGCAGACCGTCTCCGGCCTCTGGCGCGCAAAGCCGTTCCAGCGCACCGCGCTACTGCGCCGCATCCTCCACGCAGCGGAAGCCGAGCGTCCCCGCGCGGTCGTAGCTGGGCGCCATCAGCAGCAGCTTGCCGTGCTGATCGTTGCGGTACGCCTGCGGAAAATACCAGATGGAGCCCTGCGGCTGGTAGTAGCTGCCGCCGCGCAGAATGCCCCCGCGCGTGTGGTCGTCCGTATATTCATCGGTCCACTGCCACACGTTGCCGACCATGTCGACCACGCCGTAGGGGCTCGCCCCCGCGGGGTGTGCATCCACATCGTCGGGCTGCGTCAGCGCGCGGCCCTTGTCGGGAGCGGGCACGTCCGCCGCTTCCCAGCTATTGCCCCAGGGATACATCCGGTTCTCGTCGCCGCCCTGCGCCGCATACTGCCACTCCCACTCGCGAGGCAGGCGTTTCCCTGCCCATTGGGCATAGGCGCGCGCGTCCTCCTGCGACACCCACGTCACCGGCTTGTTGCCAAAGCCCTCCGGATAGTTGCCGTCCTTCCAGTTCTTCAGGAAATTCAGATCGTCCTGCGGGCGGTAGTGCGTCGCGTCGAGAAATTTCTTAAACTCGGCATTCGTCACCGGGTACTTATCCATGTAGAACGCGTCGATGTGCATGGGGTGCTCGTGGAAACGCCGCGGCGCATTTTCCCATGGGTACTGCACATCCACGCCCACATCGTCGAAGCCCTCTATCTCGATGCCCTGCACTTTGAAGATGTAATCGCCCGCCGGAATCTTCACCATGCCTTCCGGGGTGCTCGCCGCCGGCGCGGTCGGCGCGATCCCCACCAACTGCTGCAGCAGCGGCTTCCATTCATGCGAGTACGACGACAGCGGCTCCGCCGTCATCGCCTTCATCTTCGCCATCAGCTCCGCAATCTTCGCGTCAGGAGCGCCGCGCATCGCCATCACCGCGCCATATCCGTGCTCTTCAATCGGGAAGGACAGCACATTCACCGAGCCTTCGCGCTGCGCCGTCAGCTCAACGCCGTGATAGAGATCGAAATAGCGGACGCCGTCCTCGGCCGGCACCGTCATCTCCCGGCCGCTCACGTCGTATTCGTTGCGGTTCACAATCGTCCATACCGTGCGATCGCCCAGCGGCCAGCGGCTCGCGTAAACGCCGTACAGGTGCATGGGATAGAAGGGCTCCCATCCGGTGCTGGCGAAGAAAGGCGCAACCGCGCGCTCCATCGTCGCCACGCGCCGTGTCGCTTCTCCATCGCGCGGCGTCACGCCGTTCCAGATGCCCCAGACGTTTTCCCAGCTCTCCCAGCCCTCTCCGTTGAAGAACGCAAACTGCAGGTCGTCGGTCTTGTCGCGCATCCAGCGGCCCTGGATGTTGACCTGGTGTTTCGGCTCCAACCGGCGATAGCGATCGACCGTGGGCACAAACTGGAATTTGTACTGCCCCCACGTCAGCACATCCCACGCCAGCGCCTCGTCCGCGGGCCCGCCTTCCGGCTCAAAGGCCAGCGGATGGCCGATGTTCTGGCTCGCCTGGAAAAACGCCAGCGGCACGCCGTCCTGGGTGTCGCCGTTCACGCCGTCCGCGTTGATGGACTTCATCAGCTCCGCTATCGCGTCCGGCCACGGCTTCCCCGGATCGTGCGTTCCCTGATCCCACATCATCATCGGGAAGAGCACGCGCACGCCGCGCCGGTGAAAGTCGTCCACCATCTGCCGCACACCCGCCTCGCCGCCCGGCATGGAGCGCACCATGTCCAGTTGGTCGCGGTCGTCAATGCCCATGTTCGGATACGTCGACCAGATCAGCACCGCATCGATGCCGCCATACCGCTTGTCCAGATCGTCGAGGTAGCGATCCACCGTGTACTTGTGCGCCACCGGATCGTAGAAGTAGCGATCGTGCACCATCATCTGCGGCTGCATGAACGCCGACTGCGTCCACTGCAACGCGGGAATCTGATACCGCGCATCGTCGTAGCCGATGCGAATCCGCCGCTCCATCCGCCAGTGGGTCACATCCTTCAGCCACTCCTGGTGCGTCGCGTCGGTGCAGGGAGTGTAGCCGCCCTCCCACGCGCCGCGCAGCGTCAGGCAGCCTGGCGGTGGAATCTGCTGGCCCGTGGGCGCATTCTTTGTATCCTGCCCGGCGGCGGCGGCGCATGCGGTTGCGGCGGCGAGGAACAATGCGGCGGCTTTTGCGCAGACTTGCGCAATCCTGCTGGTCGTGAACATGGTCGTGAACATGGTCGTGATCGTCCGATCTCGGTTGAGCAATGTGTCCTCGCGGAGGTGCAACCCAGCCCACGGCCGGGGGTGCGCCCTGAATAAACGAAACGCAGGGGTGCTGCGCAGGAGCGAAGATGAAACGTTTCATTCCTTGCGCGTACGAGCCTAGTGACGGGCCTTGCCGCCTGTCAAGCAGCCGCCCTGATCTCCGCTCGGTTGGTCTATGGCTTCGGCGCAGGCGCAGGGGCCGGCGCAGTTGCAGGCGCCCGCTTCAGTGTCAGGTCCATCGACGGAATCTGATCGCTGTCGGATTTCGTCGTCAGCTTGATCACATCCCCGTCCACCGTGCCCTCATGCGAGATGGTGATGCCGTTGAACGATACCGTGAACGTCATCTTGTTGCCGTCCATCTTGCCGTTGTCGATGGTTACCGGGCCGGCGTCTCCGACTACTGTGCCGGTCAGTTTGTCCCCGTCTTGCTTCAGGTTGAAGGTGATGGGGATGCTCGTGCCATCCGGGGCCTGCAGCGAGGTCGTCCATGTGCCGGTCACATCGGTAGCGGCAAAAACGGGCCGCACGCTCACGACCATCAGCAGCGCGGCGCATACTACGATCCAGTTCCTCATCCTCTTCATCGGCAGAACCCTCCGCAAAATTGCCCAGCGCGCCGATGATACAGGGCGGGCAACGTGACAGGACAATGAATTCTCCCGCCCTGCCCGCGCCTTGCCTGCCTTCCGCACCAGACTGCGCATCCGCGCTCCCCGCCGGCGCGCAGAAAATGCGAGGCGCCCCCGAACCCGGCAATCCCGCCAATGCGCCGTGGTAGCCTTGGTGCGTTTCCAATCCACCATCGCGCGGGCGCTGCAACACGTGAGTTTGGCCGGGCGATGAGAAGGCTGCCCCCGATGAAGAAACGCATTGCCCTGCTCGTCTGCCCTCTCCTCCTTGCCGCGGTTCCATCGTTCGCCCAGGAAGCCCGCCAACAGCCGCGTCCGCAGGAAGTCGACCAGTGGCATCTGCAGCATTATCCCTTCGACGATGTGACCCTGCCGCCCGAGCAGCGCATCGACAATCTGCTGTCGCTGATGACCACCGACGAGAAGATCGACTGCCTGGGGACGATCACCGGCGTGCCGCGCCTCGGCGTCCCCAACATCGGCAATTCCGAGGGCATCCACGGCATCGTGCAGCGCGAGGCGCGCTTCGGACGCCAGCCCATTACCACCACCCAGTTCCCCCAGCCGCCCGGCATGGGCGAATCCTGGGATCCCGATCTGGTCCGCCAGGCCGCTGATGTCGAGGGCTACGAAGCGCGCTTCATCTCGCAGACGCCGCAGTACCACCGGCAAATGCTGATGCCCTGGGGTCCCCAGGCGGATCTGGACCGCGATCCGCGCTGGGGACGCAGCGAAGAAGTCTACGGCGAAGACCCGTTCTTCAACGGGACCATGGCGACGGCGTTTGTCCACGGCCTGCAGGGCAACGATCCGAAATACTGGCAGTCGGCCGCGCTGCTCAAGCATTTCCTCGCCAACGAAAATGAGAACCAGCGCAACAGCTCCTCCTCGAATTTCGACGAGCGGCTCTTTTGGGAGTACTACTCCGTCCCCTTCCGCATGGCCTTCACCGAGGGCGGCGCGAAGGCGGTCATGGCCTCCTACAACGCGTGGAACGGCACCGCCATGGCGGTGAATCCCATCCTGCGCAGCATCGTGATGGACCAGTGGGGCGTCGATATCATCTCGAGCGATGGCGGCGCGGTCAAGCTGCTGGTCTCGCCCCGCAAGCTCTTCCCCAACCAGGAGGCCGCCGTCGTGGCCTGCCTCAAGGCCGGCATCAATCAGTACCTCGACGTCTATCGCGATGAGTTGCACGCTGCCCTGAAAGATGGCTCGATCACCCAGGCCGATCTCGACAAAGCATTGCGCCCGAAGTTCGCCGTCGAGCTGAAACTCGGCCTGCTCGATCCGCCGGACATGGTGCCCTACACGAAAATCAAAGATTCGCCCGAGCCCTGGAACACCGACCGCGACCGCGACGTCTCCCGCAAGATGGCGCTCGAGTCGGTGGTGCTCCTGAAGAACGAGAACAGCCTTCTTCCCCTCGACAAGAGCAAGATCAAATCCATCGCCGTCATCGGGCCGCTCGCTGACGTGGTGCATTGGGACTGGTACGGCGGCACGCCGCCTTACGCCATCACGCCGCTCAAGGGTATTCAGGATGCAGCCGGCCCCGGCGTCAAAGTGAACTTCGCGCCCTACGACACCCAGGATGGTGAAGACGCCGCGATGAAAGCGGCGAGCGAATCCGATGTGGCCGTGGTGGTCGTCGGCAACAACCCCACCTGCGGCGACGAGGGCCACGCCTGGTACAACTCGCCCACCGACGGCGGCGGCATCACGCTTCCCTGCACCGTGCCCAGCGACGGGCGCGAGGGGCGCGACCGCGAGACCATCGACCTCTACCAGGAGCAGATCATCAAGCAGGTCTTCATCAAGAATCCGAAGACCGTGGTCATGCTCATTTCGAGCTTCCCTTACGACATCAACTGGACCGAGGCCAACGTCCCGGCCATCCTGCACATGGCGCAGTCCTCGCAGGACGAAGGCACCGCACTGGCGAAAGTCCTCTTCGGCGACTTCAATCCCGGCGGCCACCTGGTCGACACCTGGCCGCAATCGGCCGATCAACTCCCGCCGCGCATGGACTATAACATTCGCGATGGTTACACCTATATGTACTTCAAGGGCCAGCCGCTTTATCCCTTTGGCTTCGGCCTCAGCTACACGACCTTCAAATTTTCGAACATCAAAACCAGCACGCCGCGTCTGGCGAAGGATGGCACCGTCACGGTAAGCGTCGACGTCACCAACACCGGCGCACGCAGCGGAGACGAAGTCGTGCAGCTCTACGTGCAGCACCTGCACTCGTCGGTCGAGCGCCCGCGCGAAGAGCTGGAAGGCTTCCAGCGCGTAACCGTCGATCCCGGACAAACGAAGACCGTCGACATTCCGCTGCCCGCATCGCGCCTCGCCTATTGGGACGTGAAGACGCACGCCTTTCGCGTGGAGGCAGAGCCCGTGAAGCTGATGCTGGGCGATTCGTCAGCGAATCTTCCCGTGAGCGCTACCCTCCACGTGCAATAGCAGCGATGCGGGGATCCTACGGAGTCACAATCCTGCCCGCATTCGCGAGGTTGTAGCCTTCGAGGATCAGCCGCGGCTTCTCCCCGCGCGCATCCGCATTCAGCACCGTCGCGTGCAGCGTCGCCCGCTCGCCCGGCATCAGCGCGATGTAATTATCGTCGTAGAGCGCCGGCACAACCAGGTCGCCGCTCTTCGCGCGCACCACCTTGATGCGCACCATCAGCGCCGGAGCTTTCCCGGCGTTGCGCAAATCGGCCGTCAGCTCCCACGTTTCTCCGTTTCGACGGATGTGGCTTTTCATCTCCACCTTCACCGGCGGCAAATCACGGATGCCGGTGTAGTCGTTCTCCTTCAGTCCCCGCAAATAGAAGTTAGACGAGACCACGTGGCCGCCCTCGCTCAACGTCAGCCGGATGAAATGCGTCTTCGACAAGCCGTCGGGAAATTGCACGCTGAACGGCGTGATCGTTGAGTCCTCGCGGCTCTCCGCCGTCGCGGTCTTCTCCCACTTCACCGATCCGTCGAGATTGATCACCGCGGCATGCGCCGTCAGCCCCGTCCGATCCCCGGCGTTGTAGTTCACAATCTCCACCGCATCGGTCGCCGCGTTCCACTGGATATGCAGCGGCTCCGCACCCTTCTTCGCGCCGAAATACCCGGCGTCCGTGTCGAAGAAGTAGTCATACGTCTGCCACAAAATCGACGGCCACGCCGGATGGCTCATCCAGATCAGCAGCCCCAGGCGGTTTTTGCTCTGCCCCTCATACATGCCGCGATAGGCGTTGTAATCGACGAACTGCGCCAGTTGATCCCACGCCTCGATGTTGCTCGCGCCGCCATACCACGTGTCGATCGGGTTGGTGCGGTGGTGGCGTTCCTCCGCCTCAGGCGAGAGCGGATAGTAGTCGTGCAGCGGCCATTGATAGCCCTGCGGCCACAGCGCCGACTCCGGCATCGTGCGGCGCAGCGTGCTCAGCTCCGGCACATTCGGCGCGCCCATTTCGCTGTGGAACTTCACCGGCGCGTGCTCGAAGTAGTAGCGCAGCGGCTCCACCTGGTAGGGCCCGTGCCCGCTCACCGGCCCATCGGCCGAACTCGAAATATAGTGCGACCCAGGCGAGAGCGTCGCCGTCAGGCTGCGCAGCCCGTCATCGATCGGCTGCGGCGGATAGCCCTCATTGCGCCCGCAATACAGCCCCAGCGACGCGTGATTGCGAATGCGCAGCAGGTAGTCCTTCGCGTTCGCCAGAAACAAATCGTTGTCGTCCGGATTCGGCCCATCCCAGGGATTCGCCAGCCAAAAATCCTGCCAGATCACCACGCCGTTGCGATCGGCGGCGTCGTAGAAGGCTTCCTGATCCGTCATGCCCACCCAGTTGCGAATCATGTTGAAGTGCAGATCGCGGTGGTAGCGCATCGCCGTCTCGAATTCGCGCGCGCGATACCGCAGCATCGACTCGGAGAATCCCCAGTTGCCCCCGCGCGCAATGAACCGCCGTCCGTTGATCCACATCCGCAGCGTCCCGCCGTCTTCGGAGTACGTGAACTGCCGCACGCCCACCTGAAACGACGTGGAATCTGAAAGCTGTTTACCGACGGTGAAGTTGATCGTCACGGGATAAAGATTAGGATCGCCGTAATCGACCGGCCACCACAGCTTCGGGTTCGTCAGGTGCAGCGCCGGATTCGTGCCCGGCGAGAGCGTCACCGTTTTCGTCGTTGACGCCTCCAGCGTTTCCGGCGTGTCGATCTGCACATCGCCAAAGCTCACATGCAGCGTGCCGGAAACGGCCTCCGCGCTCGGGTTGGCCAGCGTCGCTTCCACCGTCACGTCAGCATGTGTTGTGTCAGGCAGCGGCAACGTCGTCGTCACCAGCGGATCGGCAATCGTCACCGGACCGGTGGTGGTCAGCGTCACGTCGTCCCAGATGCCGTCGTCGCGCCCGCGTACCGTGGGGATCCAGTCCCATCCCGCCGACGCGTGAAACGTCGGATTGTCGCGGCCCAGCGCGCCCCCGTTCACGGTACCGACGGCCTTGTCCTTGGTGCCGCCAGGGTTCGCGTTCGCGATCACGCGCACCGCCACCACATTCTCCTCTCCAGGGTGAACGAGTCCGGTTACATCGAACTTCCCGCGTGCGAACGCGCCGTCGATGCGCCCCACATGCTGGCCGTTCAGGTAGATTTCCGCCTTCCAGTTAATGCCGTCGAAGTTGAGCCAGAAATGGCCGCCGGGTGGAGGAGCGGCGGGCGCGGTGAAGATATCGCGATACCAAAAGTCCGAGCAGAAGAACGAGTCGGAGATCGCGTACTGGTTATCGCCAAAGTCGGGATTGGGAATCGCGCCATCGTTCAGGTAGCTGGTCAGCTCAGTTCCTGGAACCGTGGCAATCATCCAGTCGCTGTCGGAGAAATCCGGCCGCGCAATCTGTTCCCCGTTGGCCGGGACCAGCGTGGCCCGCTGCAGCCTCCACGCACCGCGAGCCAGTTGCAGCGCGCCGTTGGCGTCAGCCGCCTCCGCCGCCTGGGGCCGCGCCACCGGTCCTCCATGCCCGTAAACCTGCATCTCGCTCAAAATGTACCGCCCGTCCGGCTTGTCCGGCTGCGTCATCAGAACACGCACATACCGCCCGTGCGCCGTCTTCGCCAGATGCAGATCGTCGTGGCCCCCACCGCCCTCCGCCAGCGGCTCAACCGTCTGCCAGTTGGCAGCATCGTCTGAAGTCTGAATCGTCCCCGCGGTCGGCCGCTCCAGCCAGTCCAGCACCACGCGATCGAAGCTGCACGACGCGCCCAGGTCCACATACACCCACTCCTCACCGCTGCCCGCGCTCATCCACGCGCTCGCAAAGTGGAAAGGCCCCGCGACCTGCACCTCCTGCCCCTTGTCGAATGGCGCCAGCTCAGCCACGCCCCAGGTCTTGATCCCCTCCGCCGACATCTGCACGCGGTAATCGCGAAAATGCGCGGGCGCGGTGAACGGGATCGCCTGCACAAAGCTCGGCCCGGCGAAGCGCATGCTCGGCCACGCCGTCCCCGTCGAGCGGCCCACCTCCGTCCAGTGCGCGCCATCGTCCGATCCCGAGACGATATAGGTCCATCCCGTGGCCGGCAGCGGGCCGTTCATCCGCCGCAGCCACAGGTCCAGGCGATCGATTTCCGCAACCTCGCCGCCCCCCACGACGTCGAACTCCACCCACGGCGCATCGCCGGTCACATCGACTGAAGAGGTGACGTTGCCGTCGAGAAAAAGCTCTCGCTCCGGCTTGTCCAGAACGCCGCCGCTGCTGGTCGACGCGACGATCCATTGCGGCAGGCCGTCTGCCACGATCCCATCCGTCACCAGTTGCGCCGTCAGGTTGTAGTCGTAGGCGCTCGACTGGTACGCCGGGCGATGCACCGCCAGGTTGCGATAATTCGTGCCATCGACCACTAGACGGGGGCCGTCGTACTGCTGCGGATCGCCAGGATACACGCCGAGGCCGCGGGTAAATTGCTGCGCCTGGGCGGCCAGAGCGAAGAAAAAAGCCAACACAACCAATCGCTTCACAGGGCGAATCCTTCTTCGAGCGGGATGAGCGGAGATTCGCACGAATTGTACCGCTCGCGCCCGCCTCGCGAGGGCCCAGGACATCGGTGCTCAACGTTCGATCTCGCCGCCCCCGAAGTGGCAGATCAGCGTGTTATCCTCAACGGCTGGGCTTTCGATTCAGTTTTCATCTATACAGGATGGCGGAACATGGTTTTCTCGGGATCGGTTGCGTTCAGAACGTGGCTACAAATCGCCCTCGCAGCGCTGGTCGGCTGCGGTGCAACGCAGGCGCAGTTTCTGCAGCGGGATTCATCGGCGGCCCAGGGGCTTCCCGCCGCGGAGCGCGATACGCTCGACCGCCTCGGCAACCTGGGTCATCTGCCTTCCGGCATCTGGCATTACCACGCCGGCGACGTAGCCCATGCGGAAGATCCCACGCTCGACGACTCGGCGTGGCCGGTTGCCAAAGCGAACTCCGTCTATCCCGCGGATGCGCTCTGGTTTCGCCAGTGGATCCAGGTCCCAACCACCCTGAACGGCTACGATCTCACCGGCGCCCGCATCTGGTTCCGCTTCGATGCCTGGGTCAACGGCTCGCTCCCCCAAATTGTCTACTTCAACGGCCGCCGCGTGGCCATGGGCGAAGACCTCGAGCCCGTCGTCCTCTTCGATAACGCGCGCCCCGGCGATCGCGTCCTGGTCGCCGTCAAACTCCAGGCCACCGTCGACCAGAAGCATTTTGTCGGCACGCCCATGGAGATCACCTTCGCCGCCAGTCGCCCCAGCCCCCAGGACATGCGCGAGGAATTCCTCTCCGCGGCGCTGCTCATCCCCAGCCTCTCCACCAACCAGTCGGCCGATCAGGCGACGCTCGACAAAGCCATCAACCAGGTGGACCTGAAATCTCTCGACGCGGCCGATCAGCCCACCTTCGATGCCTCGCTGCGGGCCTCCCAGTCGACCCTCGAAGCCCTGAAGCCGATGATGAACCGCGCCACCCTGCACCTCACCGGCAACTCGCATATCGACGCTGCCTGGCTCTGGCCGTGGACCGAAACCGTCGATACCGTCAAGAACACCTTCGGCACCGCGCTCCAGTTGATGAACGAGTACCCCACCTACACCTACACCCAGTCGGCCGCGGACTACAACGACTGGATGGCCCGTGATTATCCGCTGATCAACGACCAGATCAAAAAGCGCATCCAGCAGGGCCGCTGGGAAGTCGTCGGCGGCATGTGGATCGAGCCTGACCTCAACATGCCCGACGGCGAATCCACCGCGCGCTCGCTGCTCATCGGCAAGCGCTGGTTCCAGCAGCACTACGGCGTCGACGTGCGCATCGGCTGGAACCCTGACTCCTTCGGCTACAACTGGCAGCTTCCGCAAATCTACAAAAAGTCGGGCATCGATTACTTCGTCACCCAGAAGATGGCGTGGAACGACACCAACCATCTGCCCTTCAAGCTCTTCTGGTGGGAATCGCCGGACGGCAGCAAAGTCCTCACCTATTTCCCGCATGACTACGCCAACACCAATCTGAACCCGGTGCGCCTCTCCGCCGACCTGGCGCAGGCCATCACCTATGCGCCTGGTCTCACCAACATGCTCGACCTCTACGGCGTCGGCGATCACGGCGGCGGCCCTACCCGCTCCATGCTCGACGAGGGCCTGCACTGGATGCAGCCCGACAAAGTGGTGCCGAAGATGGAGTTCGGCACAGCCCAGCCCTGGTTCACGGAAACTGAGAAGCAAATCGCGCCGGATTCAAAAACCTGGGATTACCGGAGCATCGCCGACGGCTATCAACTGCCCCCGCCCGTCCCCGGCCAGATCTCCATTCCCACCTGGAAGAGCGAGCTTTACTTCGAATACCATCGCGGCGTCTTCACCACCCAGGCCGGCATGAAGCGCAATCTGCGCGAAGCGCCGGAGTGGACGCTGAACGCCGAAAAGGAAGCCTCGCTTGCCTGGCTCGATGGCGCCGACTATCCCGGCGACGCCCTGACCGAGGCCTGGAAGAAGATCACCTTCAACGATTTTCATGACCTCGCCGCCGGCTCCGGCATCGGCGTTATCTATCAGGACGCGCAGAAGGACTTCGACGACGTCCGCTGGTCCACCAACGAAATCTCCGCCGACGCGATGCACACCATCGACGCGCATATCGATACGCACGTCGCCGCCGGCGTCCCAGTCCTCGTCTTCAACCCGCTGGCATGGACGCGCTCCGGCAACGCCACCGTCGACGTGCAGATGCCGTCAGCCGCATCCGATGTCTCCGTCATCGACGCCAACGGCGCGGTGCTGCCTTCGGAAGTGCTGTCGAAGAATGCCGCCACCGGCAGCTTCCACCTGCTGGTGGACGTGCACAACGTGCCCTCCCTCGGCTACGAAGTTCTGCGCGTCGTAGCCGGCAAGCGCCCCTTCCCAACCGACCTGCATGTCAAGGGCACCACCCTCGAAAACGCGGCTCTCCGCGTGGTCGTCGATCCGAGAACCGGCTGCATCACCAGCCTCTACGACAAGAAGGCGGCCTTTGAAACCCTGGCCGCCGGATCGTGCGGCAATGAGCTCCAGGCCTTCAAAGACACGCCCAAAGACTACGACGCCTGGAACATCGATCCCGGCACCCTCGACGTGCCTCCCGCGAAACTCGACGACGCCGACTCCGTCGAGGTGGTGGAGAAGGGCCCCCTGCGCGGCGCGATTCGCGTCACGCGTCACTGGCAGAATTCGAAATTCGAGCAGGAGATCATTCTCGAAGAAGGCGCCGACCAGGCCGTCGTCGTCAACGACATCGACTGGCATGAGACGCACGTGCTGCTCAAGGCCGCCTTTGCGCTGGCCGCCACCAGCCCTTTCGCCACCTATGAAATTCCCTATGGGACCATCGAGCGCCCCACCACCCGCAACAACTCGTGGGAGAAGGCGCAGTTCGAAGTGGGCGCGCAGCGCTGGGCCGACGAGGGCAACGGCGAACATGGCTTCTCGCTCATCAACGACTCGAAATACGGCTACGACGGCGTCGGCAATCTGCTGCGCCTCACCCTGCTGCGCTCGCCCGTCTGGCCCGATCCCAATGCCGACCGCGGCCACCAGCACTTCACCTACGCGCTCTATCCGCACGCCGGCGACTGGAAACAGGCGATGACCGTTCGCCACGGCTACGACTACAACTTCCCGCTCGCCGCCATGCAGGTGGAAGCCCACACCGGCGCGCTGCCCGCCCAGCACTCCTTCGTCGCAGCCACCCCCGACGACGTCGTCCTCACCGCCATGAAGAAGGCCGAAGACAGCCACGCGCTCGTCTTCCACCTCTACGAATGGGCGGGCAAGAGCGGCAACATCGAACTGCGCGTCCCGCCAGGCGCCACCGCCGCCGTCGAAACCAATCTCATGGAGCAGCCGCAGGGCGACCCGCTCCCGCTCGCCGGCGACCGCGTCACCATCCCCGTCCATCCCTATGAAATCGTCGCCGTGCGCGTGGATTACCCGGAGACCGAGGCAGCCAAAGCAGGCCGCTGATCGCGCGGACGAATCCGGGTGCCCCATCCTGCCCGCAGTGGGTAGGGTGGGCTCGCCGCTGTCCACCGTTCTCCGTTCGTCTCGCGGACAGGCCTGCAAACAGCGTTGACCCATTTCCCAGCCGACCGATATACTCAAAAGGAACCGTGCGGGAGTAGCTCAGTGGTAGAGCATCGCCTTGCCAAGGCGAGGGTCGCGGGTTCAAGTCCCGTCTCCCGCTCCAGCCCGCCGCCGCATTCTGCGATGGCCTCGGTTCCTCTTCTGGTTTAAGATTGTCTGTTCCGGGCGCGGTACCCAAGTGGTAAGGGAGAGGTCTGCAAAACCTTTATGCGTCGGTTCGATCCCGACCCGCGCCTCCAAAAATATCTCCCTTAGAATTAATCACTTAACATGAGAGCGTAGGAATCTGTGCTAGTCCTGTGCTACCCTTCCGGCCATGAGCACTTCTACGCTGGCCGTCGCCGACATCCCCTCCATTGCGATCTTCGTCCGTCACTCCGCAGATTGCCGGTATAGCGGCGATGAGACCCACAAGGGCTGCCGCTGACCCAAACACTTCCGGTATTCCCTGGAAGGCAAGCAGGTACGCCAGAGCGCCCGTACCCGCTTCTGGAAGACTGCTGAGGATCGCCGTCGCCAACTTGAAGCGTCGTTCGCCACAGACGCCACAGCAGCGCCCGCAATCGTGCCGGAAGCAAAGAAGACCATCTCCCGCGCCGTGGAATTGTTCCTGAAGGACAAACGCACCGAGGGCATGACCGAACAGGTGGTCAAAAAATATGAACGGGAGTTGGGCCGGTTCGATTCGTTCATGGCGAAGCGAACCAAGTTCCTGCCCCATGACATCAGCGCAGCGGACCTGACAGAGTTCCGGTCGGGATGGGCTGAGTTGTACCCATCTTCCACTACGCGCGGCAAGGTGCAGGAGCGTCTGAAGGCGTTCCTGAAGTACTGCTATAACGCACGCCTGATGGAACGTGTGCCACCGATGTCCGCAATCAAGGTTGAAACCACCCCTACCCTGCCACTCACCGATGCACAGTATGCAAAATTACTGGAGGTCATCCCGAAGGAGTTCCTTGGCACGAAAGCAATGCGGGTTCACGCTTTGATCCAGCTTATGCGTCACACGGGTCTAGCCATCCGCGATGCTGTCACGCTTGAGCGCCGCGAGGTTGAGAAGCATGGGAACCTCCACCGCGTCACAACGTCACGCCAGAAGACAGGCACACACGTTTCAGTGCCCATCCCGCCCGCCGTCGCCAAAGAGGTCTTGGAGGCAATGAATCTGAACGGGCACTCTCAATACATCTTCTGGCACACGGGCACGGGCAAACCTCAGACCGCCGTTACAAATTGGCAGCATGATCTACGACAGGCGTTCAGGGCAGCGAAGATGCCGAATGGTCACTCTCATCAGTTGCGTGACACGTTTGCCGTGAGTTTGCTCTCTGCCGGAGTGCCGCTGGAGGAAGTGTCGAAGCTGTTGGGGCATACTTCGATCAAAACAACTGAGAAGCATTACGCGCCGTGGGTGACCACCAGGCAAGCTAGACTGGATGCGTTGGTTACTGCTACTTGGAAGCGATCACTAAGCTGAAGCCTCAGAATTGACATTTGCAAAGTCACCGCAACAGTTTGAGTCCAGCCTTCATAAATTCCGCTTCCCACGCGGCCACTGCTCTCAGGCAAATTGCCTCCAAGTCGCCAAGCGGATTGCCATCCTTGTCCACGACCATTGCGGAGATTCGCAAACCCACATCTCCCCGTGTTTGAATGTAGCCGCCTGGGTGCATCGGGAGAAGTATCGGCGGAGCTTTTGGGTCGCTCTTTACTCTGACATTTGCATAGATCATCGCTGGGCCGAAACCTCCTATTCGAACGGGATTGCGAACCATTTGAATAGTGGCCATCGCATCGGGGAGGCCTCCACCACCTCTCAGCGTTAAAGAAGGGGCTGCGGCCTCGCGAAGCTGGGGAAACAAACCCGACCTAGAGCCGCTTACCTCTGCATGTTTATCGGTGTTCCAAAGGTCATGGATGATGGCGACATCTTTATTCCCATTGATCAGTGTGTCACCGGTAAAAGTTTTACCGTCTCTCTTGCACCACACCTTTAGATAGTCTTTTAGGCAAGCAATGTTATTGAGTAGAACAGTGACCCTGTTCGCTGAAGTTGCTTGATCCGCAGCGGCATTGAGATCAAAAGTCGAGACGTATCGCTCCCCGACCTGGCGGGTTACAGGCTCTATCGATGCCAACTCGTCAGTGATGTGCATCTCCGACAACGCTGCGTACAACTGCGCGATCTTCTGGTCGATAGTCGCCATATACTTAAGTATAAGGCAGAAGATTCGGAATCATGCGACTCGGCTGTCGGCGATAAGCCGTTCGAGCGCCTCGCGCGGGATGCGCAGGGTTCGATACTGACGTTTTCTGCGATCCTCTGGACTGCCGAGGTCGATTACTCCAGGCACCGTGCTGAATTTGCGCAAGACGGTATCGGTGGACACCTTTAGGATTTCCGCCACCTCTCTGGGAGTGTAAAAGGTCGTACTCACGCGGTCGCAGCCTCCCAGTCTTCCCTGCTCAACACCACGTCTGCCGTACCCTGAGTGCACCCACAGCGGTCGCCTGACGCCGGGCAATCAGCCGGATTGCTTCCGCTTTTGGCGCGAGGATCACCGTTCCCGTGTTGAGCAATCCCACGTCTTCAGTCAATCGAATTTGGATCGGTGGGGCAGGTTTGCTCATGCCGATGCGTCGGCGTGGTCTTCTGCTGTCCCGTGGAATGTTCAGCCTCATGCGCGCCTCATGTTGGATTTCCGGTAATCACCAATGTCATCCCGGTTGCGCAGAACCCACGCCTCAGTCATCGAAGCCTGCATAATGAAATTGCTCAACGGCTGCCACACGGGGCGCTCATCAGTGCCAAGGTTGACGATGAAAACGACCGTGCGAGCATTGCCAGCGGTCATCTGCGTTGCGCGAATGCGAGGCAGGATCGCTTCGACGCGGGGCGCATCAGCGCGGTCAACGGTGATGGAGTGACCGTCGCAGGGGAACCGTTTCACGCCGGGCAGGGATAGTTTGCGGATCGGATTTTTCATGCTGCTCTCTTTCTCCAATGAAAGAAAGCGCACCCAACGCCGGTTTTCGCCGGTGAAGGGTGCGCATTTCTGTGACTGTGATTGTTACTAGCTGCTCGCCTGCTGCAAGGCAACCACGGGATAGACGCTGGACTGGCCCAGATACAGGCCGCCGATACGCGACCAAAGATAGAAACCCACCTCAAGCGTGTCAGCGTAACGCTCATTCAGACGCAGGATGCTGGGCTGCCCATCGGTGCGGAGCAAATACGACTGTTCCAGATCACCGAAGAGGATTGGCTTCGCGCTCGCAGCCATGTTCGGCATCGACTGGTTCAGAACCACGTCGTAACCGAGCAGCTTGCCGAACGGATTGTCTGCGGAGGGGTCGGGGGTGAAGTACGGACGACCGAAGCCATCTTTCAGTCCGAGCAAATAGGCGCGCGTGGTGGAGTTCATCACCCACGACGCTTTGCCGGGGATCGAATACGCGGGGTCGGTCGCCGAGAACGTGGCCGTCAGGTCATCCCAGCCGATGCCATCCGCGACGGACGCGGTGGTCGTCCCGACGTGCGCACTCGCTACGAGACCGCCCGAAGGCTGATTCGGTAGGGTGGTGCTGGCAGAATCAACTCCCAGCGTGATCGCGCGTTCCAGACCACGCGCATAGCGGATGCTGAATTTCGAGCGGATGAAGGAATCCAGATCGAACGAGCTGTCCTCCAGTTCCTGGAAGGAAACCTTGACCAGTCCACCGGTCACGGTGTCCACAGACAGAATCTGGCTGACGAATGCCGGATCGGTCTCAGCGGGGGAGCTGGTACCTTCGGTGCCCAACAGCGTGAGGCCGTTGGCCGTGTCGTTGTCATAGCTGATCTTCATCGGTGCGCCTTTGTTGTCGGTCACTCGCTGCGCGACCTTCTGCGCAATGGGTCCGTAAAACTTCTGCGCGTCCACCAGGATGCCGGAGAACATCTGCGGGATCAGAGCGCCGCCCGTGGTGTCGGACGTGGTGAGCAGATCGCGATACTCAGCGTCTACGGCGTGGCGACTACCGCGCAGCGCGTATTGCTGGAAAGCCTTGCTGATGAGGTTGCGCTGTTCGTCTGTATTGCGTTCGGTGCCGGAGTTAGCGCCGGGGCGCGGGGACTTGGTGAAACTGCGCCCTTCGCGTTCGCGCTGCTCAAACGATGCGAGACGCTGTTCGTCTGCGCTCTGTTCCTCCAGTGCGTCAATGTCCTTTTGAATACGGTCAAACTTTGCCCGTGACTCCTGGGTGAAACCACCGGAAGCCAGCGCGATGGTTCTCTGATCCATCAGGAGCGCAGAGATTTTCGCGCGAATTTCTTTCGAGGTCATCGTTGTCCTTTTGCGGCGTCTAGACCACCGCTGCTGAACACACGTCTGCGCGTCACTGGCAAAGTGCCAGCGCGCAATGGTGTGCTTGGGTTGTGGTAGGGTTGCGCTCGAACCGTCTGTACAGGCCGGTGAGCGCCGGGTGGGAACTTAGAGGTTCAGGTGGCGCGAATGAAAGTACTGCGCGACGCGGAGTGCGTCGGCGCGTGCTTCATCGTGGGCAGGCGATCCGCACTCCGCGTCGCGACAGGAAAGGTCTGCACAGAGTGTGTTGTAGCAGTCACGGCACGAACCCATCACGCAACGCTCACAGCGACAACTGCACTGCTCATCATCGTCGTCTTCGTCGTCCGGGTCGCAGTCCGCGTCGATTGTGGGATCGCAGTCGGTGTCGTCATCATCGTCCGCATCGCGCGTGGTCAGCTTTGCCCGCAGGTTCGCGGGACAGGAGCGCAGGGACACAGTCGATGAAGTGTAGGCCGGAGACCCCACAGCCGAAATTTCGTGCAAAATGGCTTCCTGCACTGTGCGGATCACGGTTCCGTCTGCGCCCGTCGTCCAGTCGTCCTGCACCGCCGTAAAGCCAAACGACATTCCCTTCAGGTCGCCACGCGAGCACAATTCCTGCACATCCCTGCCAACGGTTGTGTTGGGCAGTTTGCAATCGAAGCGCAGCGCGTCGGGACTATCGGTGATGGTGAGCGTTCCACTGGACTGCCTGCCCAGGATGTCCGCGTCCTGATGGCTATAAAGCGCCATCACCTCGGTTGTGCGAAGTGAGTTCCTGAACGCGCCTGGCGCGATGCGCTCTCGAAAACCGCCGAGGTCTTCGGAAAGCGAGTTGTAAACGACCGCCTCTCCGACGATGGAGCGGGTACCGTCCGCGTTCTGCCGCAATTCCAATGCGCGGGGTACTGCACTAATTCGTAACTCTCTCTGTTTCATTTGTCTTCCTGGTAGGCGAAGGTTTCACGCGGTCGCATCTCTGCGGGCAGCCCGTCGCGTGCGATGAGCGCCGTTTGGAGCGAGGGATAAGAGCCGAAGGGCACCAGCTTCCCCCCGCGAGTACTGCGGAGAATCTGGAACCGGTTCGCCTCACGACCTGCGTAGGTCACGCGGTGGTAAGGGTTCGAGGTCTCGCGCGTCTCACGGTGAGCGCGCAGGGCGTCAATCGCGGTTTCCCGCTCGATAAAGTATTGATTCATAGGGTATTTATGGCGATTCATGGCCTATTGGCTGGCAATGTTACAGCCGGTAACCTTAAAACTTCCATTTCGCGGCGGTGCATTGGAAACCCACGCGCGTTCCGTAAGGGTCGCAAGGGGTGGGTTATCTCGATCCCCTATCCCCTTGTGGGTGCACCGCATGGTGGTAACATCCGCGCATGGAACCGAACGTCAGGGAGTTTAGAACCGGTGATGTTGTTCGATTGAGATCAGGTGGCCCACCGATGACTGTCAAAGATTTCACGCCAGACGGTGGGAACGGGGAATACTTGTGCCAGTGGTTCAGCGGTGCCAGTCTGAAGCAGGGCCGGTTTCCGCAGGATTCAGTTTCCGAGGCCGTTGCACCGGCAGAGCCGAGTGATGGTCTCGCAGAACGTCTTGAGAAGGCCAGAAAAAGAGCGAAGCAGGGCTGAAAATGAATGAAATGACCGGGAGCAGCGCGGGGTGATGCACCTCGCGCGCTCACCGGATCGGCTGGACCCTACCAAGGCCGCCGCATCTGAATCTTACGGGCGACGACGGGCAACTCCCCACCCCGCGAACAGGCTGGGGAGTCCAAAATGAAAGCCGCGTGGTCGCCCTATTGGTTGCCGGGACACTTATCCCCAGCACTGGACCAAACGCCGAAGCGTCCGCCAGGTTGCACACGTACGGAAGGATAAACCGCCGTGTGCCGATGCAGGCTGCCATGTCCGTGTCAGCCGCATCGTCTGCTATCAATCTCAAAAAGTGCGGGCAGCCGGATAGACCGCCCGCGTGCCAAAGGAACACGTCATGTCAAACGCGTTCATCGTCGCCGGTGAAGTAACCGGCACGAATCTGGTATTGCTAAACTTTGCCGGAACCGGCTGCGCGGCGGGTGCGCTTCTGCGCGTATGCGCCGACATCTGAAAGCCAGAATCGCGTAGCCGTGGGGGTTACTTTTACGGTCGCGAGGTCACCGTTGGCCACCAAGTTCCAAACCGTGCGCGTCGAAATGCCGAGTACCTCCGCGACCTGCTTCGCCGTGATGAGCCACGCGGTCACCGGCTGCGCCGGGGCGGGCTGCAAGTGCTGTGGAGCTAATTCCATTGCAGTGCTCTCCTCATGCCCGCTGTGGGGCTGCTGTGGTGCGCCGTGTGGCGCGGATGTGTCGTGTGTCTGGGTGAGGGTGAGCGCGGGTGAAATACCCCTCTAGTCTCATAAACCAGAAAAGTGGGAAAAACCCCTCGCACGTGGAAAGAAATCTTCAGCGGGGTTCGCCGCTCAACTTTCCCCCTCAGTCTCATAAACCAGAAAAGCGCCGAAATAGGGTCGCACCGGATCGAAAAAATGTTGCGCTGTGGTGATTCGGAGTGAGCGCGGGTGAAATACCCCTCTAGTCTCATAAACCAGAAAAGTGATGAAAACCGAAGAACGCCGGTGAAGATTTTTCTTGAGCACTGCAAAGTGTGCAGCGCGATCCGCGCCGCGCGCCGCGCGAAAGAGTGTAACCGCTCCTGGATTCTGCCTCTGTATCGCGCCTGCGATCCGAGGAATGCCGAAGGAACGAAGTGACTGAGGTATTCCGAGGTAACTAATCAGTAATGGTTTGAGAAGAGGTTGTTTTAGAAATTGTTTCAAAATAGCCGTTAGCCAACCGCTTCTCTAAGGGTTGTTAGAAGGCGCGCACCATTTCGCGCCGACAAGTGCGTAAGAATCAGCGTCGGTCAAGTCGATGAGTACCGATTTTGGGACTCACCGCCCCTTCGATGAGTACCGATTTTGGGACTCGTTATGCGTCACCCCAACTGTTAACCATGGAGTTACTACCGAGCACATTTTCAATCGCGCCCCTGCGTGTCTGCGTCGTGTGGCTGACCTTCGGCCGACGCTTGATCGTCGGTTGCATCTTCGGCGCAGGTTCGAGGTCATAGACGTAGGACTCCCTGCGACCATCTGCGGGAGTGAAAGTCAGAACGGTTGCGTCCTGGAGTTCCCTGCGCGCCGGATAGAACCTGCTTTTCGTCACCCGCGCCGCGCTCATCAGTTCGGTGTTGCCCATGGTGACCGTCCGCGATGCGCCTTTTGACGCGAGAGCCAGCGTGAGCCAGAGACGCAGCGCCGCATCCGACAATCCGAGGCAGGCCTGCGCAGCGGTCGTTGGAATCGCGGTGAACGATTTGAAAACGATGGTGCGATTGCGTCGGGATCGGGGCCGAACAGGTGCCTCCACTTCAGTCTCTGTGGTATTGCTCCTGGTGGGGGTCATGTTTACCTTTCGGGGTGTATCATTCGGGGCCATGGAATCACGCTATGAGATACGCACGATACGAATAGACGACTGGATCGCTGAATCGCTGGAGAATGAGGCAAACAGGATACCGCCCAGCCACAAAGAACAGGCCGACTCGCTTCGCCGACAAGCGCAGATTTATCGGGGCAGTGCGAACCCGAAGACGATTCAGGTTTGGGTAGAGTTGCCGCCAACATTCCAAACGACAGTCAAAAGAGGATAGCAATGACGGAGCGTCGCATCATTTTCGGAAAGCCGAAGCCGAAGCCTAAGCCTAAGACGAAGCCGAAAGGCCAACTGATTGGCCGCAAACCTCTATCCTTCGGGCTGAAGATCAAGGATGAGTGCCAGCATGTCTCCCTACCGGACGAATATCAGGAACGCGCGGCGAAAGCCTTCAACGACGGAACACTGAGCTTGCTGGACGGCGAATTGCTGTGCAAGTGCGGAGCGAGAGTGGGAGCTAGGAAGAGTAACCTCGGCAGTTGGTTTGTTCCTTCTCGGCACTCGGTGTTCAAGCCACCCCGCCAACCTGCCCGCAAGCGTGGCCCGCGCAAGACTTTCTAGCCGTAAACCGCATTTACGCCGTCCTGTGCGCGACTCTCACTGGGTGACCTATGAATTGTGTCTGATACAATCCACACTCGGAGGTTTGCAGCGGAATGGCAAAAGGCAAAGGTAAGAAGTGTCCTCACTGCGGCGCAAACAAGTTGAAGGACCAAGGCAGCCACGACGAATGTGACGCCTGCGGGTTCATCGGTTGGGCGTTCTCTCACCCGATCAAGGATGTTGGAAAAGGGCGCGGCAAAGGCTGTTGGTGGTGTGGAAAGCTGACCCTGCACGATATAGCAACCCTTCCGCATGGCGAAGTAGTGAGGCGTTGCGCAACCTGCAATTTTGTCGCTATCGATCCCGCGCCCGCCACTTGATGGCATACCAAAGATGAGCGCCGAGGGGGCACCTATGGCAATCTTGGTGCCCTCGATATTTTCGGCGGGGAGGGGCACACATGACATTGAGCGCATCAGGGGAACCGTGGTGTGAACGGATAGTCAATGGAATCCGCAGCGCGCGGAGTTCCGTTACGCCTGCCGAGTTGCAACTGGAGGTTTTCCGTGCCCAGCAAGCGTCTAAGCCCGGAACTCCGATTACAGAGCAGTGGAATGATTTCTGCGAGCAAGTCGAGGCGCTGCACAAGGAAGTGCACGACCTACACGAGCGCATCTTGCGCATGAGTTAATTTGTGCTAGTCGAAGCTGGGTCGGGTCCCAACCCGCGTGCAGCAAGAATGGTGCATTTGTGCTAGAGCTCTGCGTTTGGTGCGTTTTTACCGTCTGACGCGTCTTTCAGAATGAATAAGTTAAGCGGAATCAATACCGGGAGAGCGTTCGATCCCGACCCGCGCCTCCAGCTCCCGAATCCCGCAGGTATTCCCGCCCCGGCGTCTTTGGCCTGCCCTGCCCGGGGCGGAGACTTTTCCTGCCGTCACTCGGACAGAGCAATCGGCTTTTCCATGGCCGTGAACGCAAACGACCTGGTACGGATCGAGTTCGTGCAGAGGCCGTCCTGAAAGAAAGTCGGGCCTATGTCTGACAAGTTGCGCTTCGCTCCTGCCTTCTTTGTGGCGATAGCATTGGCTGGTTGCGGCGGCAGCTCTTCCAGCGGCGGAGGCACTGGGGTCGGCAGCTTCTCGCTCGCTCCAGCGGCGTCATCGGTTTCCGTCGCGCTGGGCGCCAGCAATAACGACACCATCACCGTCTCCGAGGTGAGTCCGTTCGCGGGAAGTGTAACTCTGACCGCGTCCGGCTTACCCAGCGGCGTAACCGCTGCGTTCGAAGCCAATCCCACTGCCACCACCAGTGGAGTTACGTTTGCAGCCAGCAGCGCGGCCACCATGGGCACATTTACCGTGACGGTCACCGCTGCGTCAGGCTCGCTCAGCGCATCCACAACCATTGCACTGAGCGTGCATGCGGCAGAAACCGCGTTCACCGGACCTTTTGCCTGGAGTTCCTCAGGACCGCTCATCAGTGCGCTCTCTCCGATGATTGCGGTCAAAGATCCGAGCACTGTTTATTACAATAACCAGTGGATTATCTACGCGAGCAGCGACGACGCCAGCGGCAACTTCAATATCGAATATCTCCACTTCACGGATTGGTCTCAGGCTAACGCCGCGCAACCCTATTACCTGAGCTCGACGCCCGGTCTGAGCGGCCTTCACACCGCGCCTCAGGTCTTCTATTTCTCACCGCAAAAGCAGTGGTATTTGATCTACCAGTCGGAACAACCGCAGTATTCGACCAACAGCGATCCGACCCAGCCGCAAAACTGGACCCCACCGCAAAACTTCTTCGCCAGCCAGCCTTCGACCGTCAGCAACTGGATCGACTACTGGATCATTTGCGATTCGACCGACTGTTACCTGTTCTTCTGCGGCGACAACGGCAACTTTTACAGAAGTTCGACCTCAATCCAGGATTTCCCCAACGGATTCAGCACGCCGGTGATCGTATTGAGCGATCCCAATCAGTTCAATCTGTTTGAAGCCGACAACGTCTTCAAACTGACCGGCATGAATCTCTACCTCGCTGTTATTGAGTGCATCGGTCCCACCGGCAATCGCTTCTTCCGGGCTTTTACCGCCCCTTCGCTCGACGGCGATTGGACGCCGCTCAACAACGCCAACACCTGGGCGACACCCTTCCTGGGCGCCGAAAATGTAACCTTTGCTGCTGGTGTAACTCCGTGGACCGCTGATTTCAGTTCCGGAGGCCTGATACCCAGTTACGACGAAACCAATCAGATCGATCCCAGTAACCTGCAGTTTGTTTTTCAGGGAGACAATACGGAAGACTTCCCCTCCGGCACTCCCTACAACATGATCCCGTGGCAGCTGGGTGTGGCGACCCCCAATTGATATTCGCCCGCGGGATTATCCCTGCCTCGACTGCGTCAAATGGGATGGCAGGAATTCTGTCGACAGCCCGGCGGTTGGCGCTTTGCCCACTTCCCTACTCGCCACAACCCCCGCCCCAGATCCCCACCCCATCACTCCGCATGATGCCCCTCCCGCCCAAACTCCCCGCGCGGCGTAAATCGCCGCACCAGCAGCGGCATCACAAACAGGATCGCGAACACCGTCGTCACCATGCCCCCCACCACCACGCGCGCCAGCGGTTGCTGCGCCTGCGCGCCGATGCTGGAGGCAATCGCCGCCGGCAGCAGTCCAATGCCCGCCGCCATGCACGCCATCACCACCGGACGCATCTCGTCGATGCAGCCCTTCTCCAGGCCCGCATCGAAACCCTCCTCGCGCTGGGCCCGCCGAATCCCGGCAAGAAACACCACCGCCCCCAGCGTGGCCACGCCGGTCAGCGAAGTAAATCCCACCGCGGCTGAAATGCTGAACGGCGTGCCGGTGATCCACAGCGACAGGATGCCGCCAACGGCCGCGAACGGCAGCGTCCCCACCACGATCAGCGCATCGCGCCACGTCCGGAACTGCACGTAGAGCAGCACCAGAATCATCGTGAGGCTCACCGGAATAATCACCGCCAGCCGCGCCTGCTCCTTGCGCAGGCTGTCGAACTCGCCCGCCCACGTGTACTCGTAGCCGGTGGGCAGCTTCACTTCCGCCGCCATGCGCGCCTGCAGATCCTGGATCGCGCTCGCCAGATCGCGCCCCCGCACGCTGAACTTGATGGGAATGTACCGCCGCCCGCCCTCGTGATAAATCATGAACGCGCCGTTGCGAATCGTCACGTCGGCCACCGATCCCAGCTGCACCTGGTTGCCGTCGGGTGTGGGCAGCAGAATGCGCGCAATTTCGTCCGGCGTGCTGCGAAACTGCGGCGCATAGCGCACCGAGAAATCGAAGCGCCGGTCGTTGTCAATAATCTGCGTCACCGGAGCGCCGCCCACCGCCGCCTGCACCACGTTATTGATGTCCTGCGGCTGCAAGCCGTAGCGCGCCGCCTTCGCGCGGTCGATCGACACCAGCAAACTCGGCTGCCCCGTCACGTTGAACACCCCCACATCGGCGATGCCCGGCACCTTCTTCATGATGCCGGAAATCTGGCCGGCAATCCGGGTCAGCTCATCGAAATCGTTGCCGAAAAGCTTCAGCGAATTCTCGCCCTTTACCCCCGACATCGCCTCTTCCACGTTGTCCTGAATGTTCTGCGAGAAGTTGAAGTCGACGCCCGGATACTGCTCGAAACTCTTGCTGATGGCCGCGATCAGCTGCTCCTTGTCGCCGTGAAACTGCGGCCGCCACTGCGCATCCGGCTTGAGATCGGCGAGAAACTCAATGTTGTTGAAGGTGCTCACGTCGGTCCCGTCATCAGGGCGTCCCAGTTGCGACACCACCTGCGTGATCTCGGGATAGGCCCGCAGCGTATTGCGAATATCGTCGGCCATCCGTTCCGACGCCGGAAACGCGATGTCCTGCTGCATGTCGGCGCGAATCCACAGATTGCCCTCTTCGAGCGCCGGCATAAATTCGCCGCCCACAAAATGGAAGAGAATCACCGCGCCCACCAGCGACGCCAGCGCGATGGTCCACGCCATGCCGCCAAAACGCAGCGCCAGCCTCAGCCCCCGATCGTAGCGGCGCCGCAGGAACCCGCTCAGCCAGGTGTCCTGCGGCTCGTGGCGAATGTTTTTCGGCACCGCCAGCGAGCCCAGCACCGGAGCGAAGATCAGCGCGAAAATAAGCGCCCCGATCAGCGCAAATCCGTAGGTCACCGACATCGGAGCGAAGATCTTTCCCGGCACGCCCTGCATAGTGAACAACGGAATGAACGCCACCAGAATGATCAGCGTCGCGAACAGCACCGGCTTCGCCGAATCCGCCACACCCGCCAGAATCAGCTCCGTGACCTCTTCGCCCTCGATCCGCCGCGACACCTTGCGGTGCACGTTTTCCAGCACGACGATGGACGCATCGACCAGGATGCCGAAATCGATGGCCCCGATAGATATCAAATTGGCCGACTGCTTCGTCAGCACCATCAACCCAAACGAGAACAGCACCGCAAACGGAATAGTGATGGCCGCGATCAGCGTAATCCGCCAGTCGCCCAGCATGCTCAGCAGCACCAGCGTCACCAGCGTCAGCCCCATCAACACCACATGCCGGACCGTCGTCGTGGTGATGTGAATCAGATTCGTGCGGTCGTAGATGGTCTTGATCTGCATCCCCGGCGGCAGCAAGTTGCCGTGGTTCAGCATGTGGATCTTCGCCTTCAAAGCAGCCAGCGCGGGCAGCGACTTGGCGTTCTTCTGCAGCAGCACAATGCCTTCCACAATGTCCGGATTGCCGTTGTAGCCCACCTTGCCCAGCCGCGGCTGGCTTCCCTCCCGAACCTCCGCCACATCGCTCAGCAGCACCGGCACGCCATTATGCTCGGCGATCACGATGCTCCGCATGTCGTCGAGCGAATGCAGCAAGCCGATGCCGCGCACGTTCACGCTCTGGCTGCCGATGGTCAGATAGTTCCCGCCCGCGTTGGCATTGCTGTTCCCCACGGCGTTCACCACCTGCGTCATCGTCACGCCGTAGGTCAGCAGCTTGTTCGGATCCACCTCCGCCTGGTACTGCCGCGTCGTCCCGCCGAACGTGGCCACGTCGATGATCCCCGGCACCTGCTTGATCTCGCGCACCATCAGCCAGTCCTGCGTCGCCTTCAGTTCGTTCAGCGAATACGCCGGCCCCGTCAGTTCGTAGCGATAGATTTCCCCCACCGGCGATTCCGGCGAAAGCTGCGCCTGCAAATTATCCGGCAGCGTCACCTGTTGCAGCCGGTTCAGCGCCTCCTGCCGATCGACAAAGTAGTTGCTGGCGAACCCGAAATACATCTTCACGTCGCTTAGCCCAAAAATGCTGATGGAGCGGATCTGATCGAGCGCCGGCGTCCCGTTCAGCCCCGTCTCCAGCGGGATCGTTACCTGCTGCTCCATCTCCTCCGCGGACCACGATGGATTCTGCGTGATGAACTCCACCATCGGCGGAGAAGGATCGGGGTACGCCTCGATATCCAGCTTCGTGAAGGCGTAGATCCCCGCCGCCAGCCCTGCCAGGAACACCAGCAGGACGACGTTGCGGTAGCGCAGCAGGATGCGAATCAGAGCCTGCATGATTACTGGTCCTCGCTCTCGCGGAGCAGTTCCGCCCCGGTGGTCACCACGCGATCCCCGTCCTGCAGCCCCTGCGTAATTTCATCGCTGGCGGCGCTCGTGTTGCCCAGCGTCACGTTCCGGCGCTCGTATTTTCCGGGCGACTTTTCGACGAAGACAAACACCTCATGACCGTTCTGGATCACCGCCGTCGCCGGCACCTCGATCACATTCTGCTGACGGCCAATCACCGCCATGTTCGCGTACATATCGGGCTTCAGCTTGTGCCCCGGGTTGGGCAGCACCACCCGCACCTTCAGCGTCAGCGACACTGGATCGACGGCATCCGCGATATTCGCGATCGTCCCGTGCAGCGTCACGCCCGGATAGCCATTCACCGTGATCGCCGCAGCCTGTCCCACCCGCACCGAACCCTGGTCCCGCGGATACAAATCGCCTACCACCCAGATGGAATCGATATTCGCGATGGTGGCGATGGCCGTAGCGTTATCGAGCGACCGCTGCAATTCTCCCGGCCCTGTGCCCACATCCAGCACCACCCCCGCGACCGGCGATGTGATCGGCACAATGTCCGACGTATCGTTTTCGTTGAAGCCGAGCAGGTGCAGCGTCTGCCGCGAGCGTTCCAGTTCCGAATGATCCGCCGCATCCAGCGCCTTCAAGTCGTCGTAATCGCGCTGCGCCAGCACGTCGTGCTGCAGCAGCTCCTGCGCGCGGTGCATCTGCAGGTCGGCGCGGTCCGCCTCGATCTTCGCCTTCTCAAAATCCGAACGCGCCTGGGCCGCGTCGCTGCTTTGCAGCGTGCCGATCGCCTCACCCTTGCGCACTTCCTGCCCCGGCAGAATACGCAGCGACAGCACGCGCCCGCTGATCATCGGATAGATATGCACCAGGTCAGTAGGATTGGCTACGATACGCGCCGGCATCACCAGTTGGCTGGCGACCTGCTCGTGGTGCACCGTCACCGCGTCGAGTACCTGCTGCTTCGGAGTATTCGTCTGCGGCAGCGGCTCGTTGCTGTGGCACGCCGTCAGCGGCAGCACCGCCAGAGCGGCGAAAACAGGAAGAAGGAGCTGTTTCATGGGACGATCTCCGTGGCAGCCGCGAAGCTGAGTTGGTGGATGCTGAGCCATACCTGCTGATTGGCGGTGAGCGCATCGAGGTTGGTCTGCCGGTAGTCGCGCAGCGCATCGAGATAATCCAGCAGCGTGGAGCCGCCGTGCCGATAGCTGTATTCGAGGTTGTCGCGCACGCGACTGGCCTCGTCGACGTAGTGGTTGTTGTAGCGCTTCGCCACGTCCAGAGCGGCATCGTATGCAGCCCACGCCTGATCCACGTCGTTCAGCACCTGATTGCGCGCCGCCGTTTCCGCGAAGCGCGACGACTGCGCCTCAAAACGCGTGCGATCCTTCTCGCCCTGATTGCGGTCGAAGACGCGCAGCGGAATCGACACCTGGAAGCCCGCGCTGTTGAACGTCGCCGTCCGCTCGTATTCGCCGCCAATCGTCGGATCGGTCGTCCCGCCCGCGTCCGCCAGTTTTACGTTGGCGTCCGCCAGCTTCACCGACTGCTGCGCGGCCAGGTAATCGGGACGCGTCGCCAGCGCATCCTGCTCCAGTTGCGCCAGCGTCACCGTGATCGACGGCGGCTCAATTTCGCCAGTGATATCGAATGTGTCCGACGGCTTTGCGAGGCCCATCAGCAATTGCAGCGACTCGCTGGCCTGGATCATGTCCAGCTTCGCGTTGTCGTAATCCGATTCGAATTCCGCCAGTTGCAGATCGATGCGCTCGAAGTCGGTGCGGCTGATGTCGCCGGCGTTCAGCCGCGCCTGGCTCAGGTCGAGCGTCCTGCGATAGCTGTCGAGGTTGTCCTGCGCAATGCCCAGCGCCCGTTTCGCAATCAGCATGTTCGTGAACGCGTTCCTCACCTGCAGAACCGTCTGCCGCACCTGATCGTGATACTGGCTCTGCGTCACGTCGGTCGTGGCATGCGCGGCATCCAGACGCCAGCGCCGCTTCTCGCCGCGCTCAAAGAGGCGCGTGACATTGGCCGAGTAGGAATACGGATTCGCCGGATTGTCGGCCGGCAGCGACACGTCGGCGCCCGACACCGTGAACGTCGGATTCTGCCGCAGCCCCGCCGTCACTTCGCTCGCCCTGGTCGCGTCCACATGCTGCTCCGCCGACAGCAGCGTGGGATTCTTCGTCCGCGCAATATCGAGCACCTGCGCCAGCGTAAGCGGCGCGCTCATCTGCGCGTGCGCCGCCGGTAGGGCGACGAGAAAGGCCAGGAGGAACCCAGGCCCAGGAAGCCAGTAGCTCATGATTCTTATCCGTTCATCGCACACGTGCGAAGGGGTTGAGCGATAAGAGAAAAATATGAAAAGGAAGAAGCGGCTCAGGCCATCGGAGGCGGCCGGATCCAAACGGCGCGCAGAGAGCCGTGCATGGATTGCGGCTGGCTATCCTCGTGGGCGAGATAGGCAACCGCGCGGACGCAGTGAGGCGTCAGGCAGGAATAAAACAGGGCAATCGCCTGCGGCAGCGCCGCGGACGAAGGATCGGTCGAGGGATGAATTTCACTCTTGCGGGAATACCGGTCCACTTCGACCGGCGTATTGCACGCCTGCAGGTCGTCCGTCACCGAGATGACGGGCAGCAGGACCACCGTCAGCATGGCCAGCGCGATCACCTGCACCGCCACGGCCGACAGCCGCGAGTCCTTGTCGCGCCGGCGCCACCCCGCGAACCAGAAACCCCACAGGGTGAGGGCGACAATCACCCATGCCAGATTGGAGAGGAGTTCCACGCAGTTATGCGCCGATTATAGCGGAGGCCTGTGCCTCCTTTGACCTTGCGCTGCGCACCTCCGGCGAGTTTGTCTGAAAGATAGCCGCGCATGCCGCAGCGAGTCACCTTCCGGTGCTGCGCAAGCGGCGCGACGGCAAAAGCCCATGCCTTCGGACAAGGCAATGAGCCACACGCAGTAAGGCGCTTCAACTCCCGGGGAACCACGAAGCAGGGCGCGACTTCCCATCGTGCGCAACCGAACTGCCTTGCCAGAGCGCGAATCCACAGCTCGCGGAATATCTCGAATCTTTAGAAGGGGCACGACTTCACGGCTTGCGGAGAAACACGCCGGGAGCAACCGCTTTGAAGGGGCAAGACTTCAGTCGTGCCATAAGGGTCAGCAGAATCAGTGGGCTTCAGTCCCTGAGGGCGGTCCGATCCGAATCTCTCCCCAATCGATGCGGGCAAGACCTCAATGGCAGAATTCCAACCAAGTGTTACTTGTGGCTAACCTGCGTCCCACTCGCCACGTGCAGCGTAAATAGCTTCGCCGCAGGATGCTGGTTATACCGAATATTGCTGTAAGTCACCGTGCGCGAATCGCCCGACGGCTGCAGCATCGCCTGCTTCAGCGAGATATCGCGGCTCAGATCGACCCAGATGGTTAGATGGCTGAAGTTATCCCGAACCTTCTCGTCCTTCGCCACCAGGTCAAGCTTCGCCGCCTGCACGCCGTTCACGCTCTCCATCCCCTCAAACGTCACCGTCCACGCCGCGTTCAGATCTTTGCTGGTCGCGCCAAAGCCGGTCGCCAGCATGCTGTCGTATTCGCCGCGATTGTTGCCGGCCGAGAGAATCGTTTCCTGCTTCACGCCCGGCTGATACACATCCAGCTCGCCGTTTTTGTACAGCAAATCCGTCACCGCCGGCTGGCCGTTGTCGGTCAGGATATGCGTGACCATCTCCATCGACCCATCGGCGCGACGAAACGCCGTGTTCCCCGTCTGCGTGCGATGCTCCTGCACCACCGCGGTATAGAGATCGACGGAAATATCCGCCTGCATATCCTGGAACCTCACGGCCGACGCGTCCATCTGCGCAAGAACCGACTGCAGATCGGCCGCAGGCGCGGGCGTCCCGGCGGCACACACCGACGCCGCCACGAAAATCGCCGCCGCAAAAAATTTCTTCGTCTGTGTCATCAATTCAGGCACTTCCCCGCTTCTCATTTGGATGCATTCTCGCCGTCGTTGCTTTGCCGGAGTGCCGGACTCAGTGCGCCGGACTCAGTGCACGGAGCTCAGGGCGCCCGATGCCCCCACACCCGCCACGCCACCACCGACCCGCCAATCTCCTTCACCGGCAGCCAGCGATCGACCGTCACCGGCCCCGAAACCGGCGCGATGGCCGTGGCCAGGTCCTCCGCCGTGGGCGCATCCGCCGCCATGTGCACCAGCGCGACAGGGACTTCGTAGATCATGCCGCCCGCGGGATTCACCGAGGCGCGAATCTCATTTGTCGGCCAGTCAGGCTTAGGCCGGTCGCCGTAGTGAATCCAGTGCGGCGTGAGGAAGATGAACGCCAGAATCAGCGTCACCATCACGTCGTAGTGGACGCTCCCCCGCTCATACGTCCACCAGAGATAACTCTTCAGCACCCGTCCTGCGCTCAACGGCTTAGGCTCCCGCGCGCGGGCGAATCACTTCCTGCCCACCCATATAGGGTACCAGCGCGTCAGGAACCCGCACCGTCCCATCCGCCTGCTGGTAGTTCTCGAGGACGGCCAGCCACGTCCGCCCCGCCGCCAGCCCGCTGCCGTTCAACGTGTGCACAAAGGCCAACTTGCCGCCGCCCTTCGGCTTGTAGCGAATATTCGCCCGCCGCGCCTGAAATCCCTCGAAATTCGAGCAGGAAGAAATCTCGCGATACAGCCCCTGCCCCGGCAGCCACACTTCCAGATCGAACGTCTTCGCGGAGCTGAAGCCGGTATCGCCCGTGCACAGCAGCATCCGCCGATACGGCAGGCCGAGCTTTTCCAGAATGGCCTCCGCATTCCGCGTCAGCTTCTCGTGCTCCGCGTCGCTCTCTTCCGGCCGCGTGAACTTCACCATCTCCACCTTTTGAAACTGGTGCTGGCGAATAATTCCCCGCGTGTCTCGCCCCGCCGCCCCCGCCTCCGCTCGAAAGCACGGCGTGTAGGCCGTCAGCGCGACTGGCAGCTTCGCCTCATCCAGCGTCTCGTCGCGATACAGATTCGTCACCGGCACTTCCGCCGTGGGAATCAGCCAGTGATCGTTGTCGCGATACTGGCCCGGCGCGAACCCCTCGTCATCCGTGCAGTGAAAAAGGTCTTCAGCAAATTTGGGCAGTTGCCCCGTGCCAAACAGCGACTTGCTGTTCACCATGAAGGGCGGCATCACCTCCGTATACCCATGCTCGGTCGTGTGCAGATGCAGCATCAAGCTGATCAGCGCCCGCTCCAGCTTCGCGCCATCGCCCCAATAGACAGCAAACCGCGCACCAGAGATTTTCGCGGCGCGGTTCAGATCGAGAATGCCGAGTTGCTCGCCCAGTTCCCAGTGCGGCTTCGGCTGAAACGAAAATTCCGGAATCGTCCCCCACTTCTTCACTTCGACGTTCTGCTCTTCGCTGCGCCCCACCGGCACTTCGTCGCGGCAAAGGTTGGGAATACTGGCCAGCATCGCGCGCAGTTCCTCTTCCGAAGCCTGCGCCGCAGCCTCCAGTTCCTCCGTGCGCGTCTTCAGAGCGCGCGTTTCTTCCATCACCGTGCCCGCATCCGCGCCGGACTTCTTCAGCCGCGCCACGTCCTCGCTCAGCTTGTTGCGCTGCGCCTTCAGTTGTTCGGCCTCGGTAATGCGCTCCCGCCGCCGCTGGTCGAGGGCGCGAAAATCCCCCAGCAGCGCCGCCGGATCCGCTCCCCGCTCGCGCAGCTTCTTCTCCACCAATTCAAGATTGGCCCGTACATAATTCAGGTCGAGCATGCCCCTCCAGACTACCAGCCGGAGTCCACCGGACTCCCTTGTTAACTACACGGTTATCCCCCGGTACTGATTCGTCATTCCCACCCAGCAACCCTCTTTATTTTCAGCAGAAATGCCCCTTCGACCCCCCACGCATCAGTAACGTTACGGGTGCCCCGCCGCTTCCTCAATCGCCGCCCAAAGCTCCTTCATCCCCGCCCCCGTCTTCGACGAAACCAGCAGCAGATGCTCCGCCCCAAAGGCCTCCCGCAACGCCTTCAGCGCCTGCGCCCGCCCGTTGCCGGACAGCCGGTCCGCCTTGGTCGCGACCACCACATACGCCCGCCCGCTGTGCTCCAGAAACTCGACCAGCTGCCCATCGCTGGCCCGCGGCGGGATCGTGCTGTCCACCAGGCAGACGCACAGCGCCAGCGTCTCCCGGTCGCGCAGATACGGCTCGATAAACTTCGGCCACTCCGCCGAAATCGACTTCGAGACCTTCGCGTACCCATACCCCGGCAGGTCCGCAAAGATCATCTGCGCCTGCTGCCGCTGCGGGCTGTCCGCCAGCGCGAAGAAATTGATCGCCCGCGTGCGTCCCGGCGTCGACGAAACCCGCGCCTCTTTTGACCCCAGCAGCGCATTCACCAGGCTCGACTTGCCCACATTTGACCGGCCCAGAAAAGCAATTTCCGGCGCCGACGGCGGAGGAAAATGATCCGGCGCCATCGCCGATCGCAAAAATTTTGGGTACAGCGTTCTCATCAGTGAGTCCCCTGCCAGTGTATGCGGTGCGCCCCGTTTCCTCGCGTCCACGCCGAACCGGCTATAGTGAATCGTCCCCCAATTCCCCTGCGCATCGAGGACTTATGATGCTCCGCAAATCCGCTGCCCTCCGGTTTCCTGTCCGGCTCGCCGCCTCGCTCGCCGCAGCCTGCGCGCTGCTGCTCTTCCCCGCGCTCCGCGCCCAGAACATTGCCGCTACCGGCCCCATCCTGCAGGTCCTCGCCGATCAGCAGAACAACTGGAACCGCGGCGACATCGTCGACTTCATGCACGGCTACGCCGACTCGCCCGAAACCACCTTCATCGGCACTACCATCGCCCGCGGCTACGCGCCCATCCTCGCCCGCTATCAGAAGAAGTACAGTTCCGCCGACGCCATGGGCCATCTGGAGTTCAGCGACGTCCACGTGCGCCTGCTCGGCGCGGAGCACGCCGTCGTGACCGGCAGTTTCCACCTCGCCCGTACCGCAGCGGGGGGCGGCGACGCCTCCGGCATCTTCTCCCTGGTCTTTGAAAAAGAAGAGGCGGGATGGAAGATCATCCTCGACCACACCACCACCTCATGACCAGCTCATCCACACCGGCCGAGCTCTTTCTCGAGTTTTCGCGCGCCAAGCTGACCGCGCAGTACTGGCCGCGCCTGCGCACCTGCGTCGAGTCGCTCACCGACGAGCAAATCTGGTGGCGTCCCAACCCCTCGAGCAACAGCATCGGCAACCTGGTGCTGCACCTCAACGGCAACCTCCGCCAGTGGCTCGTCGATTCCTTCAACCGCGAGGAAGACAAGCGCGACCGCCCGGCAGAATTCGCCGCACAAGGGGAGATCGCCGGACCGGCGCTCCTCGAAAAGCTGGGCGCAACCGTTGCCGCCGCGTCGGAAGTCCTCAATCGCCTCACCGAAGCCGACCTCGTCGCGCCCTACGAAATTCAGGGCTACCACGTCACCGGCCTGGCCGCCGTCTATCAGGTCATCGAGCACTTCGGCCTGCACTACGGCCAAATCGCCTTCATTACCAAGATGCTCCGCGACCTCGACCTCGGCTTCTATAAGGAACTGAACCAGACCGGCAGGAGTGGCTGACACCGCGAAGCCCGATCCGCCCACGGGCTCGTCAGACGGACATCTGCACAGTCAGCGTCTGGCCGAGGAAAGGCGCAGGATCGGGCGTCGGACGGCCCAGCAAATACCCCTGAGCTTCGTCGCCCCCCATGGTTTCAACCAACGCCAGTTGCTCGGCAGTCTCCACGCCTTCGAAGATGCTGCGCATCCCCAGTTCCTGCGCAAGACTGACCAGCGACCGCACCATCGCCCGCGTCTCCGGACGCCGGATCAGGTCCTTCACGAACTCGCGATCGACCTTCAGCGCGTCGAAGTGCAGTTCCGGCAGATAACTCAGGCACGAATAGCCGGTGCCGAAGTCGTCGATCGCAAAGCTCACGCCCAGCTCGCGCAGCGTTTGCATCGACCGCGCCGCCCGCTCTACGCCGATCAGCATCGCTGACTCCGTCAGTTCGATCTGCAGCAGGTGAGGATCGAGCCCGGTCTTTCTCAGAATGTCGGTCACTTCTCCCACAAAGGAGTCGCGCGCAAACTGCGCGCTGGAGACATTGACCGCCACCTGAATCGGCCACCCCGCTGCCTCCTGCCACGCCACCGCCTCCGTGCACGCCCGGTCCATGATCCATGCGCCCAGCCCATGAATCAGGCCGCTCTCCTCGGCAATTGGAATGAAGGTTGAAGGCGGAATCGCGCCCAGCGTCGGATTTGTCCAGCGCGCCAGCGCCTCAAAGCGCGTCAGCCGGCCTGAAGACAGCTCAAACTCCGGCTGGAAGTGCACGCTGATGTCTCGATTCTCCAGCAGCGCCCGCCGCAGTTCGTTTTCCAGGGTCAGCCGCTCCCGCATCGCCTCGCCCAGATCGCCGGTGAAGAACATGGCGCGGTTGCGGCCGCTGCGCTTGGCCGCATACATCGCGCTGTCCGCCTGGCGCAGCAGATCCGTCTCTCCGTCGGAGCCGTCGGAGCCGTCGGGAAAGAGACAAATACCGATGCTCGCGCTGATGGTGATTTCCTGACCCGCAATGTGAAAGGGCCGCCCCAGCTCGGCCAGCACGCTGTCCGCCACCGTCTGCGCATCCTCTTTCCTGCCGATGCGATTCAGAATGATGGTGAACTCGTCGCCGCCAATCCGCGCCAGGGAATCCGACTTGCGCGCCCGCGCCGTCAGCCGGTGCGCCACCTCAATCAGCATCGAATCGCCGGCGGCGTGTCCCAGGCTGTCGTTCACCAGCTTGAACCCATCCAGATCGATGTACAGCAGGGCCATCAAGCTGTCGTGCCGCTGCGCCGATGCCAGGCTCTGCGACAGATGTTGGGCCAGATGCCTGCGATTGGGCAGCCCGGTCAGCTCGTCGGTCACTGCCTGGCGCTGCAGCCGGGTTTCCGCGTCCCGGTTGGCGAGTTCCGCGCGATGCAGTTCCTCCAGCATGCCGTTGAACCCAACCACCAGCCTCGCAATCTCCGGCGTGCCGCGCACCGAAACCTGCTCATCGAATACCCGCCGGCTCGACACTTCGCTTACCGCGCGCGACAGGTCGGCGATCGCCCGGTTGGTTTCCGCCGCTTTGCGCAGCGCTCTTCTTTGTGCGCGCACCCTCCGCAGCTGCATGTTGCCCCACATCAGCGCCGCCAGAATGGCCAAAGCAAACGTTGCAATCAGAAATGTGGCGTTGCGCAAATTCCAGAACGGCGCCGGCTTCACCAGCTCCACGTCCGCCGGCGACCGCAACAGAATCCTGAAGCTGACCGGCTGTTGCTGCAGCAGCAGGTAGAGCTTGTCCGGGTCCACCTGCGCCGACGAAATGCCCGTCAGGCGCAGAACGCTGCCTGCCTCCGGCTGCCATCTCTGCCCCGCCGCATCCGGCCGCGCCATCTCCGCTGTAAATGTATGAACGCCGGCCTGCAGCAGCAGGCTCTTGCCCCCCGGCTCGTCCACCGCTGCCAGCAGTTTGCCTTCCACCGTAACCAGCTCGGAGTCGTTGTGGCCCTGCAGCAACGATTCGACCGGCGCCGCTATCGCCGCCGCCGGCGTGTTGCGCCCGCTCCACTGAAATACCGCATCCATCAGCACCGGAGAATACCGCCCCACCAGAGACGGGTACCCGAGCGCTTCCACCACATCGCCTCGGTGCAGCGACGCGGCATCGCCGCGCACCTGCACGCCGCCGCTCGCGTCCTGCAGATACAGGCTGTCCGCCGATACCATCGTGACCGTGCCTGCCACCTTCACGCGATGCCCGTAGCTCGCCTGGCGCGAGAAATGCAGCAGCGCGCCAATCGGCGTCACCGGCAGCGAATACGGATCGGGATTGGCGGGCTCGATGATGTCGATGTCGCCGGGATCCGAGATGTTCAGCTGGTACCCCACCAATTGCCGCCGCGAATTGAACAGCGTGCCGAAGACCCCCCGGATGCTCACCCGCGCATCTTCGAGGGGCAGCAGTTGCGCCAGCGGAAACCGGGGAACCGTGAAGACCTGCACCTGGCCAAAGTCCGTGTACAGCGCAAATCGCAGATGACCCGGCGCGGTGCCCGGCTGAATCGGGTGGATGATGCCCCGCACCTCGACCAGTTGCGAGTCCAGCATGCCCGAACGCGCCGCAACCCCGGTCACCGGCTCGGGATTTGGCAGCCTCCCGTCCCCGGCGTCCCGGAATTTCGGCCCCACGATCACCGGCGCAAAGTCGCCCGCATTCGTCACCCCCACTACGGTGACTTTTTCCCCTACCCGCAGCGGCGTCGCCACGCCCGAGTACTTGATATAAATGCCGCCCGTCGGGTCCTGCACATACATCTGCCCCCAGTCGGGATCGTTGTGGGTCACAACCCCCGCAATGCGCACCGGCAAAGCCAGGCTGGCGCGCGCCTGCGGCAGCGCCCGCACGGCGGCCACCGTCCCGATGACTTCCGCTCCTCCTGAGCCCGCGGCCTGCGGCAGTTCCGACGCCGGAATCGCCGTCACCTCCCCGCGAAACAGGTCGATCCGCAGCGTGTTGGCGCCCGGAAATCCATTCACCTCGACCGCCGACCCGGCCGGCAGCTTCGATGTCCCCGCAACCCGGCACTCGATCGCTCCCCACGGGTCTTCGAGCAGGAGATTTTCGCCCGCCCACGCTGCGATGCGCCCCCGCACCCGCAGCCGATGCCCCGCCCGCACCGCCGGGTCGCTGTAGACCTGGCGAATCGTCTCCAGCGGCGTCTGCGCAGGCGCCGGCTGCGTTACGCGCAGATCGCCGCGGGAGTCCGCATACAGGCGCCGTTCCACGGTTTGGCCCGGCCCGGACCGCACCACCTCGGGCACACCGGCAATGCTCACCTGTGCGTTGATCAGGCTCTCCAGCCCGGAACTTTTCCCCGGCACGATCACGTCGACTTCCGCTTGCGTGCGCGCCATCGCCAGGTGTGCGCGCCCATAGTCATCCGCGGTCACCGCGCGCACCACGGCCGTCATTTCCACGCGCACGCCGGATCGGCCACCGGTGGGAAACTCGGCTCCATTGATCGCTACCGGCGGCGGCAACGCTGCGTGCGTGCTCAGCGGGAAAACCCTCACCCCCCGCAGTGCCATGCTGTCCGGCCCCAGTTCCGCGTCGTAAGGCGCCGTCTTCACCGCCTCCACGCCGATAAACTCGCCGGCCTCCACCGCTCGCCCCTCCGCCGGCATAGCTAACGCCAGCGCCCCGGTGTCGTCCTGCACCCAAAACCGGTGCGATTCCGGATCGACCGCCGTCACCACCGCCGCGAGCCGCACAGAATTGCCCGCTGGAATCTCGTCCAGCTGCTGAATGGTGTTGTGGAAAAAGTAGAAGCGGAAGTGGTACCCACTGGAGACAGCCAGACCCGCCAGCAGGGCAACCAGAACGAGCGTCCGAAATGGGCGGGAAATCAGCGGCTTCATCGGCGGGGGACCCAATGAAAAGTGCCCCAGGTTTTATCGAGCATGCGCAGGATGGGCTGCAGATCTCCTGCGACCAGGCGGAAACTCTCTCATTTCGGGAGCTCCCGACCGTCACTCTAACCTAATCGCCAAATCACCGAAAAGGATATTCACCGAAAGTTGCACCTTCGGTAACTATCGGCGGATCACTGATATCCACTCCCGGAAGGACGCATCGGAAGGACCGCGCCATCCCCCGCGCAGCCTCCGCATTCGTTGCGCTCGCGCCTGGGCGCAATCTCCTTCCAGACGCGAGTCGAACGAACCTGCATTCGCGAACTCTGCACCGGCAACCTTTGCCGGCGGCCCTTGCTCAGCCTTCCCTTACTGGCCGCTTTCCGTGCTGCGGATGAACTCCGCCGTGTACTGGTGCAGCAGCTTCAGCGCCGGTTCCGTCACGTACACCATGTGCCCGGTCTGGAAAAAGTGATAGCTGATGTTGGCATCGAGCGACGGCGGAATCTGCAGATGCTTGTCTTCGTATTCGGCTCCGAAATACGTGCAGCCCAGATCGTAGTAGCCGCCCATCAGCATGATCTTCAGCTTGGGATTCCGCTTCATCGCCATCGCCAAATCGGGCATCACGTTCACGCTCGAATCCCACCCGCGTCCGCCCGGAGGCGTGTGCTGCAGCTCCCAGTGAAAGTCAGGATCGCGCGCGCTCGGCTTGTAGGTCATGTTTTCGCCGTACTTCAGCGTGTCGCGCGTGTACTCGTTGATCGCCGTGTCGTAGGGCGAGGTCAGTGCGTCCGAGAAGGGATCGTAATCCGCTTCCGAGCTCATGGGATCGATATCGGGACCCTGGTACCGCGTATCCAGCCGCCCCGTCGTGATGCCCATCTCCGATTGCAGCTCCTTTGAAAATTCCCCGCCGCTGACGCGCAGGTTCGCCTTGGCCCAGTAAGCTGCCGGCACACCGGTATAGCTCTCCAGCTTCGCCGCAATCGCCTGCTTCTGCGCGTCCGGCAAATCCGAGCCCTGCAGCAACGCCGCCGCATACGGGCCCAGGCACCACTGCTCCACGCCGCGCAGAAACGCCTCCAGATCCGCCGGCTGATTCGGCACGCGATGGTGGTACCACGCCGTCGCCGCCATCGACGGAAACGCCAGGTAGTACGGCGCGTCGGTGCCCGGATCGCCCTGCGGCCCGTCCGCCGAATCGTCGAAGTTCAGAATCTGCGAGAGGAAAATCGAGCCGTTCAAATCGAAGTGCCGCTGCAGCAGATTGGTCAGCACCGCCGTCCGCGTCGTCCCGTAGCTCTCCCCGAAAAGATACTTGGGAGAATTCCAGCGATCGTACTTCGTCAGAAAGCGGCGAATGAAGCGGTCGAAGGCGCGCGCGTCGGGATCCGTCCCATAAAACGCCTTCCCCGCCTCCTTGCCGAAAACGCGGCTGAATCCGGTCCCCGGCGCGTCGATGAACACCAGATCGCTGGCGTCCAGCAGGCTGTACTGGTTCGGCACAATGGGATACGGCGCGGCCGCCTGGCGTCCCCCATCCGGGGGCACGACCACGCGCATTGGGCCAAACGCGCCCATGTGCAGAAACATCGTCGAACTGCCCGGTCCGCCGTTATACAGGAACGTGACCGGCCGGTTCTTCGGCGCATCCTTCATGAAATACGCAACGTAATACATGCGCGACGTCGCCGGCTGATCCTCCGGCTTGGCGGGCAGGTCCTCGCCGTAGCCCGCCAGATATTTGCCGTCGAGCCCCAGCTGCGCATCCTGCGTATCGTTCGAGCCAACGGTAATCGTGCCCGCTACCGCGCGATACGCGATCGCCTTGCCCTCGATCGTCACCGAGCCTTCCGTTGTGGAGTCCGCCTGCATCGCGGCCGGCGCCGATTCTTTGGCCGGCGCGGCAGGTTTGTCCTGAGCAAAAGCGCAGGCAGCCATCAGCGGCATCACGCAGAGTGCAGAAAGAAGAGAGACAGACTTTCGAGCGGACAAGGAAAGGCCTCCATGGGCTTACATTTTCCGGGGTTGGAGAAGTATAGCCGACCAACGCGGCCTGCGAACGCCTACAACCCATGCGCCCCGCGAAATTCCCGCACCACCTCGGCCGGATCGCGATGCTGCCCGTCCACCGCCTCGTTCATCGCGCGCATGTCGTCGGCGGTGATCCTGCCCGCCAGCGCATCGAGCGCCGCCTGCATCGCCGGCCATCGCCGCAACGCTTCGTCGCGCACCAGCGGCACCGCCTGATACGGCGGAAAATAGTGGCGATCGTCCGCCAGCACCGTGAGATGAAACGCCTGGATCGGCCCATCCGTGGTGTTGGCGGCGATCATGTCCACCTGATGATCGTTGAGCGCGCGGTATAGCAGCCCCAGGTCCATCGTCCGCGGTGGCCCGTCAAACTTCAGCCCATACGCGGCGCTCAGACCCGGCAGCCCGTCAGGGCGCTGCTCAAATTCGTAACCGACACCAAGACGCATCTGCGGCGTGTCCGCGGCCGCCTCGCTCAGCGTGGAGAGGTGCAGGCGGCGCGCATCGTCGCCGCGCACCACCATCGCAAACGAGTTCTCGAACCCCAGCGGCGGCCCCACGGTAATACCGTAGCGCTGTTGGTAGAGCCGCCGCACCGTGGCCAGCACCGACGCCGGATCGCGGTCCAGCGGCTGCTTCAGAATCGCTGTGAGCGCTGTGCCGGTGTACTCCACATAGCCGTCGATCCGCCCTGCCAGCATTGCCTGCTGGCAAATGTAACTGCCGGCGAGATAAAAACGCCGCTCGACCTTCAGGCTGGATTTGGCCTCGATCTCCTGCGCCAGCAACTCGCCCAGCACCACCTGCTCGGTAAAGTTTTTTGCGCCAATCACCGGATGATCCGGCCTCGGCGGAGCGCAGGCGCCCAGCGCCACCAACAGCAGCGACGCCAGGACCGCAGCCACGCAACCGCGCGCTCTCATCTCCGCACCTCCGGCCGCAACAGCGCGAAATGGTGAAACGTCCGCCCGCCTTCCTCCACCCGCACCCGATCGAAGCCCAGCTTCTCCAGCACCCGCAGCGAAGCTAGATTCTCTGCCTGCACCGCGGTCGCGATGCGCCGCAGTCCCAGCTCTTCAAATCCAAACCGCACAAACGCCGCAGCGGCCTCCGTCGCCAGCCCCTGTCCCCAATACGCCCGCGCCAGGTAGTACGACAGAACGCCTTCGCCCGGAACCACAGTCTGCTCCTCCATGTGCGGATAAACGCCGCAGCGGCCAATGTAGGAGCCATTCGCCTTCAGCACCGTCGCCCACAGCCGCAGCCGATCCTGCACAGGTTGCAGCGTGCCTTCGAATCGCGACTCCGCCGCCTCGCGCGTCCGCGGAGCGCCGCCCACATAACGCCGCACCTCCGCATCCTGCTCCATCGCGCAGTACGCCTCGCGGTCGCCCGGCTCATGCGGGCGAAAGTAGAGCCGCTCCGTTTCCAGAATGATCACGCCTCGCGCTCCGCACTGCCACGCACAGCGACGCGCCTTTCAACCAACCCCAGCAACCCATCCAGCGCCAGCGCCAGCGCCGCCGCCGGAATCGCCCCCGCCAGAATCAGCCCGTTATCCACCGAAGCCACGCCGCGAAAGATCAGCTCGCCCAGACCGCCTGCACCCACCGCCGCCGCAATCGTCGCAATCCCCACGCACGTCACCGTCGCCGTGCGCACGCCGGCGAGGATGAACGACGCAGCCAGCGGTAACTCCACCTTGAACAACCGCTGCCGATCCGTCAGTCCCAGCGCGCGCGCCACAAACGTCACCGAGGGATCGATCCCCTGAATCCCGGCATACGTATTCCGCAGAATGGGCAGCAGCGCATACGCCGTGAGCGCCACGATGGCCACCCGCGCGGCCCGCTCGCCCAGCCACGGCAGCGGCAGCAGAAATCCAAACATCGCCAGCGACGGGATGGTTTGCAGCACATTCGCCGCGCCGATCACCGGCCGCGCCCATCGCGGCGACCGCGTCAGCCAAATGCCCGCAGGCACCGCAATCGCCGTGGCGAACAGCATCGCCGCACCCGTCAGCCACAGATGCTCCACCGTGAGCGTGGCGATTTCGCCGCCATAGCGCGAGAGGAATTCGCTCATGGCTGCGTCTCCCCCGGCAAATTTCCGGCCCCGCGCTCGCCCCGATGAAACGCCTGCACATACTCCTGCACCGCAGCGTCCTGCGAGCGCAGAAATTCCTGCGGCGGCAAACACGCCACCAGCTTGCCCTCACGCAGCAACGCGATCTGGTCGCCCAGGTAGAGCGCCTCGTCCAGATCGTGCGTCACCAGCAGGACCGTCTTCTTCAGCCGCGCCAGCAGCGCGCGCAGCATGTCCTGCATCTCCGCGCGCGTCAGCGGATCGAGCGCGCCAAAGGGCTCGTCCATCAGCAGCACCGGCGGCTCCGCAGCCAGAGCGCGCGCCAGTCCCACGCGTTGCCGCTGCCCCCCGGAAAGCTGATGCGGATACCGCTGTGCAAACGTCGCCGGATCGAGCCCCACCGCGCTCAGCAGTTCATGGCTGCGCCGGATCCGCTCCGCCCGGGGACGCCCCTCCGCCTCCAGCACCACCGCCGCGTCGCGCTCGACGGTAAAGTGCGGAAACAGCCCCGTCTCCTGGATCACGTACCCGATCCCCCGTCGCAGCGCGATGAGGTCCTTCGCTCGCACGCTCACGCCGTTCAGCAGCACTTCGCCGCCCGTCGGCTCCACCATCCGATTCACCGTCCGCAGCAGCGTCGTCTTGCCTGACCCGCTCCGCCCCAGCAGAACGGTCGTCGACCCCTCCGGGACAGCCAGCGAAATGGCGTCCAGCAGCACGCGCCCCTGCGGAGTCGCGAACGAGACATTGCGAAATTCGATGGCCGCCGGCATCTCGTCAACAGTGTAGGCGACGCGCACCGGTCCAGACCTTCCCAGATTCGCTTGACGACCCTTTATGCCGTTTGCTACATAGGGTAGGCGCACCACGCTGAAGGCCCGATGCTCGAACTGCGCCGCCTCACCAAACGCTTCTCCGGAATTCCCGCCGTCGATGATGTCAGCTTCTCCGCCCGCCCCGGCGAAGTCACCGGCTACCTCGGCGCCAACGGCTCCGGCAAATCCACGACTCTGCGCCGCGCGGAGGCGCGTCCGCCGTGTGAAGGATGACCCGCAAGCCGCCGCATCCCAACCGCCAGGCCCCTCGCAGCACCCCTGTTATCCTTCCCCTACGACATTCCGACCCTGAAGCGAGGCCCTCAGCACCTATGGAAGTTCTGGTCGAGCTGGAACATGTTTCGAAGTCCTACGAGGAGAAGGCAGCCGTTCGCGATCTGTCTCTGAAGATCGAGGCCGGCTGCATGTTCGGGCTCCTCGGGCCGAACGGTGCAGGCAAGACCTCCACCATCCGCATGATCGTCGGCATCACCCTGCCCGACTCCGGCAAAGTCACGCTCTTCAACAAGCCGTGGGCCAGCGCCTCCCTGCAGCGCGTGGGCTATCTGCCGGAAGAGCGCGGCCTTTACAAGAAGATGAAGATCATTGATCAACTCGTCTTTCTCGGCGAGTTGCGTGGCCTCGGCGCGGCCGAAGCCGCACGCCGCGCCAAAGACTGGTGCGAGCGCATGCAGATCGCGGATGCCATCAACAAGCGGACTGAAGAGCTCTCCAAGGGCATGCAGCAGAAAATTCAGTTCATCTCCACGCTGCTGCACGACCCCGAGCTGATCATCATGGACGAGCCCTTCTCCGGCCTCGACCCGGTCAACACCCTGCTGCTCCAGGACACATTGGTCGAGCTCAAGAAGCAGGGCAACGCCATCCTCTTCTCTACCCACCGCATGGACCAGGTCGAAAAGCTCTGCGACAACATCTGCCTCGTCGATCACGGGCAGGTCGTGCTCGAGGGCAGCATGCGCGAGGTGAAATCGCGCTACGAGCGCAACCGCGTCATCATCCAGTACGAAGGCAGCGATGGCTTCCTCACCCATCCCGCCATTGCCGACTACAGGAGCTATGCGGGCCTGGCGGAGATTCGCCTCAAGCCGCACGCCGACGCCCAGGACCTGCTGCGCACTGCGGCCGCGTCCTCAACGATCACCAAATTCGAGCTGGTGGAACCGTCCCTCGAAGAGATCTTCATCGAGACGGTGGGAGGCAAGACCGATGCTTAGGAACACGCTGCTGATCGCGAAACGCGAATATCTGGAACGGGTGCGCAGCAAGGTCTTTCGCATCACCACCGTCCTCGTGCCGGTGGGCATGGGTGGCGTCGCGCTGCTGGGTGGCATCGGTGGCAGGCACCTCGAAGCCGGCATCCAGCACGTCGCCGTGGTTTCGAACGATGCGCCGCTGGCGCAGCAGGTGAAGGACGCCCTGTCCAAAGGCGAGCACTCGCCCAAAACCATCGACGTCTACGCCCCGGCCACTGCTGCCGACGTGGATCGCGTCAACCAGCAGGTCACCGATCACTCCATCGGCGGCTATCTCACCATCGAAGACAAGCCCGGTTCCGCCACGCCGGATGCCGCCTGGGTCTCGGGGAGTTCCACGGACTTCATCGGCAAGGCACAGATGGGAGGCGCCGTCACCGAGGGCCTCGTCCGCGAGCAATTGCTGCAGCGCGGCATGAGCGACGACCAGGTCCACGATCTGATGAAGCACGTGAAGCTCGAAACCAAGCAGGTGAAAAACGGGCAGGTGGTCAGCTCCGACACCGCGCGCAGCTTCGCCGGCGCCTACGCGCTCATCCTCGTCCTCTACGGTGCGGTGCTCATCTACGGCATCAACATCGCCCGTTCGGTCGTCGAAGAGAAGACTTCGCGTGTCTTCGAGGTCCTGCTGTCGACGGCCTCGGCGGATGATCTGATGCTGGGCAAGCTCCTCGGCGTCGGCGCCACCGGCCTCACCCAAATGCTCATCTGGGCCGCGCTCGTCGGCGGTTTCGCCGGGTCGCAACTGGCCGCCAACCAGGGCATTCACGGCCTCAGTTCGCTGGGCATTACGCGCCCCGAGCTGGTCTTCTTCGGCATCTTCTTCATTCTGGGCTTCTACCTCTACAGCGCAGTCGCGGCGGCACTCGGTTCCAGCGTCAGCGGGGAACAGGAAATTCAGCAGTTCAGCTTCATCCTCATCTCGCCGCTCATAATCAGCGTCGTCATGCTGCCCTACGTGCTGGGAAATCCGTCATCCACCGCGAGCGTGATCCTCTCGCTGCTGCCGCCCTTCACGCCCATCATCATGTACATGCGCATCTGTTCGCAGATGCCGCCCTACTGGCAGATTTTGCTCTCAATCGCCCTGCTCACAGCTTCCGTATGGGCGATGATATGGCTGGCCGCGCGTGTCTACCGCGTCGGCATCCTCATGTACGGCAAGCGCGCCACCCTCCCGGAAATGATTCGCTGGCTGCGCTACAGCTAATTTAGTTTTGGGCGCCCATCCTGCCCGGTGCTGGGAGGGTGAGCCGCGCCACAGGCGCGTTTTGGCGGCGCGCTGTACGAATTATTCCCCGTTGACCCGTCGTTTCGCCGGCGCGTCGCTGGCCAGATTCCGTCCCGACCCGCCCGGTTCCAGCGGCACCACCTTCGATCCGGAACCACCGCCGTCGCCCCCCTCGGGCTCCGGCGAACGCTCCACCGCCCGCGGCCGCAAATTCGTCGGCATAAAAATGCTGAACACCGTCCCATGCCGCGATGGCCGCACCGACGACCGCAGTTGAATCTCTCCCCGATAGCGCTGGATGATCGACCGCGTCACCCACAGCCCCAAGCCGGTCCCGCGCTGCCCTTTGGTGGTGAAGAACGGCTCCCCCAGCCGCCGCTGCACTTCCGGCGCAATGCCGCTGCCGCTGTCTCCCACCGAAATCCGAATCCCGCGCACGCCCGGGTCCGACCAGCTCCGCGTACACCGCACCCGAATGCGCAGCCGTCCCCACATCGACGAGGCTTCCACCGCATTGGTCACCAGGTTCGACAGCACCTGCCGCATCTCGCCCGGAAACACCAAAGCCTCTTCCTGACAGTCGTACTGCCGCTCCACGCGCAGCTTCTTTTCCGTAATGCGCCGACCGTACAGCGACAGCACCTCTTCCATCAGAACGTCCAGATGCGTCTTCACCGGCCCGGTCGTCTCCCGCGAGAAGTTCAGCGTCTGCCGGCTGATTTGCGCCACGCGCTCCAGTTCGCGCTGCGCCAGCGCCAGATAGCTCTTCGCCGAATCCGGCATCCCCTGCTCCTCTCCCAACAAATAGAGCAGGTTCATCACCGCTTCCAGCGGGTTATTGATCTCATGCGTGATGGAGGCCGCCAGCCGTCCCACGGTAATGAGCTTCTGATTCTCGCGCAGCATCGCCGCCACGCGTTCCAGCTCGCTCTGCGTGCGCACGTGCGCCGTCGCCGATTCGCGCACCTTCAGCGCGCGGGCCAAAACCGTCGGCAGATGGTCCAGTTCTGAAGCCTGCAAATATTCGGCAGCGCCTTCGTGCAGAATGCGCAGCGATTCGTTCTCCGTCGCCTGCCCGCCCACCAGCACCACCGGCACCGGCGGCTGCGCATTGCGTGCCCGTTCCAGCACTTCGCCCAGATCGAGATCCGGCAGCGATTCGGGCCCCGCCAATATGAGCGACGGCGACCCCCGCCGCAGTTCCTCCTGGAACTCGTGCCGGTCCTCCGCGAATTCAATCGGGAGCGTCAGGCCAGCCTGCCGCGCCGCCGCGCGCACCTGATGGTGCGAGACCGCGGCGCAGCGCAGCATCAGCACTCCCGGTATGGAATCCCTGGTCACATACGCACCATTCACCCGACTCAGGCCCTTCAAAAGGCGTGGCCGTTGATTCTCTGGATCTGCGACTGGAAGCCATTGCGCTCCCTGAGCCGGCATACGAGCCCTCCTGGGCTTCTTCCTCGAGATCCCCTCCGCCTTCCGTTGCCGCCGGCGGAGGATCGTGCCGGGGCCCGTAACTCTCTGAAAAATTCGATGTAAAGGCTTTCCTGGGTGTTGCTCGCCGCGCGGCGCATTGACCCGCCTCGCCCTGCGAATCATCAACTTTCCTGCTGAATGATCAGAGCCCCATTCCAGCCGCGTAAGCTCTCGGCCGTAACGCCTCAGCCCGGGCCGACGGAAAATTTGGCAACCATAAGCAGGTATGCTGATCTAAATAGAAGCATTCCGATGGATTTGCGGACAATGAAGAGGATTTTTCCGGCTCTGGCCGTTCTCGCTGCAGCCGCCACCGCCCTGGCGCAAAGCAACATGGCGAACTCGGCGGTCAATCCGTACGCCGGCAGCGTCCAGGCTGTGCCCCTGGCTCCGGGGGTGAAGCAGCTCTCCCTCGACGACGCCATCAGCCTCGGCATCGCCAACAACCTCGCGCTGACCCTCGCTCGCGACCAGCAGCGCTCCGCCGACGCCCAGAAGCTGCAACTGGCGAACGTTCTGCTGCCCAATATGTCACTCCATGGAGAAACCGGCGTCCACGAATACAACCTCGAGGCGCAGGGATTTCACCCCTCCATCGTTCCTGACTTTGCGAAGCTGCTGCCGCCCGGAACGCCCGCCTCCGCATTCCATCTGGTCACGAAGGTAGATACCACCATCGGCCAAATCAATTTCTCCCAGGCGCTCTTCAACTGGGCGGGCTACGACGTGTGGCGCGCAGCCCAGGCGGCGCAGAACGCCGCCTTCTACAACGCTCAGTCGTCGCGCGGCCTCGTGGTGCTCAACGTCGGCGACAGTTACCTGCAGGCGCTGGCCGCCAGGGCACAGGTCGTCTACGCAAAATCGCTGCTCAACACCGACCAGACGATCCTGAACCAGGCGCACGAGGAGCACCTCGCCGGCACCGCGGCCAATCTCGACGAGCTCCGCGCCCGTGTGCAATATCAGAGTCAGCAGCAGTCCGTCATCGCCGCGGAAGACAGCTTCGAGAAAGCGAAGATCGCCCTCAATCGCCAGATCGGCCTGCCGCCCGAGCAGCAGATTGAGCTGACTGAATCAGCCCCCTACGCTGAGCTGGAGCCCACCACCATCGAAGCCGCCCGCGCCGAGGCTTACGCCAGCCGCCAGGATTTCCAGATGCTGAAACAGGAGCTGCGCGTCGCCGAACTTGAGCAGCGCGCCACCAGGCATGAACGCTTCCCCACCCTCACCTTCAACGGCAACTATGGCGTGACGGGTATCTCGGGCGGCGTCTATCATGACACCTTCGCCGCCGTCGGCACCTTGAGCGTGCCCATTTTCCAGGAAGCCAAATTCCGCGGCGATCACGACGTCGCCGACGCCCAGCTCGATCAGATCCGCTCCCGCATGCAGGACCTGACCACGAAGATCGACCAGCAACTGCGCGACAGCATTCTCGACCTGGAAACAGCAACCGAGACCGTCCAGGTCGCCAAAAGCAATGTCGACCTGGCGACCACGGCGCTCGATCAAACGCAGCAGCGCTTCAACGCCGGCGTCACCGACAATCTGCCCGTAGCCGAAGCGCAGTCCACGCTCTCCCAGGCGCAGACCCAGTACGTGAGCAGCGTGCTGCAGCTCAACGAAGCGCGCCTCGGCCTCGCGCGTAACCTCGGCATCGTCGACACGCAGTACAAGAAATACCTCAAGGGACATGCGGCGGCGCAACCAAATCCCGCCCCGACCGCCCCACAGAGCGGCCAGTAGCGCCGGCTACGCAGCGCCCTCGTCCGGCGGCTGATACAACTCCACACGATTGCCTTCTGGATCGGTGATCCAGCCAAATTTGCCATACTCGGTGGAGTCGCGCTTCGGGTCTACAGTCACGCCGTCCGCTTCCAGTTGATCCAGCAGCGCATCCAAATCGTCCACCTGAAAATTGACCATCGTCGGCTGCTCGACCGGAAAATAGGCGCTCCCCTTCGGGAAGAACGCCACCACCACGACCGCCCGGTGCTGCTCCGCCGGAATCATGATGCCGCCCGGGCTCATCGGCAGCCCAAGGTGCTTCTCATACCAGGCATACAGCGCCTGCGGATCGCGCGCCCGCAGGAAGACTCCCCCTACTCCAGTAGCCTTTGCCATGTCAGTTCTCCTCCGTCAGCAGATCGGTGAGCTTCTTCGGATGTTTCTGGCCGCGCCCCACCTCACGCGCCGTATTCGGGAGCACGCGCTCCGGCTTAGGCTGCCCCACGCGTGCGCGCGCGTTCGCTTTCACCGCCTTCACCGCGGAGAAAATCTTCTTTTTTGCGCGCTTTTTCGGCATCGATTTTGGCCGCCCCTGCGTTGCCCGTCCTTGAAAGTAGCATTTCTCCAGAAAACGGTGTGAAATACTTGCTTTGGAGTCACACAGGGGCCATGGAAGAACGCGATTTTTTCGACGAGAAATCGGAGTTGCGCACCCACACCCTCACCTGCCCGCACTGCGGGCAACCGGGCGAGTACAAGGTGCGCTGGCTGGTCCGCATGCGCAAGGCGTCTTTGCCGCGTCATGCCGACGAGCGGGACCGCGCGCGCTTTGCCAAGGCGCAGTCCTATATGCTCCGCCAGGACGACCTGCTGGGCTGCACAAATATCCGCTGCCGCAAGCGCTTTGAAGTGACGAGCCTGCAGTCAGTGGCATTTTTGCAGTCGGCGTAGGCCGCGGCCGAAGGACGGCCGGCTTCCCCACCGGAGCCCGGCGTGTCGGTCCTCCCGGAGAACTATGAGCCACGAGGGAATTCGCCTGGTCAGCGCGGAAGAAGCGCGGCGCGAGCCGGCGTCGGACTTGCCGCGCGATGCCCGAACGCCGGCCAAAGTCCGCGTCCAGCAAACCACCGGCCAGGGCCTCGCAATTGACTGGAAAGACGGCCACCACAGCCAATGGACCTTCGCCTGGCTGCGCCTCGCCTGTCCCTGCGCCACCTGCCACGAAGAACGCGAAGCCGACGGTCGCGAACCCGGCATTCCGAAGCCGAAAGCCGCCGCGCTCCTGCCCCTGTATCAGGCGCCCGTGCGGCCCGAATCCTCCAGCCCCGTCGGCAACTACGCCATCACCTTCAAGTGGAACGATGGCCACAGCAGCGGCATCTTTTCCTGGGACTATCTCCGCCGCCACTGTCAGTGCGACGCCTGCCGCGCCGGCCGCGTCACCTGACGCCCTCTCATCCCGAGCAAAGCGAGGGACCTCGCGCTTGCATTTGTCTGTTATCCAGAGCGAGCTTTCCGATTTCGCTGCGCGTGCTTTGCGCGCAGCAACCAAGTCAGACAGCGAGTCGAAGGACCGGCATTTCTTCAATCGAGTCCGGCAGGACTGTCTCCAGCCACACCGACTAATCCCGCTGAGGCGCTTGCTTGCCCCGCGCATCCAGCGCCGCCGCCACCTTCGCATAAAACGCCGCCACATCCTCCGCCGGCCCCAGCGTCAGCCGTCGCGCAATCTTCAGCAGCGGATAAATATGCGAGCCGTCGACATCGAGCGCCGGCATCGACACCGCCGAGCTTTCGCTTGGCGTGTCCGGCGTTTGCCCCGGATAAACCGCCATGATCCACTCCGCCGGATACTTCCGCCGAAACACCTCGCCGAAATACCCGCCCCACAGCAGCGTCGCCTTTTCAATTTCCGCCTCGGGCACGGGAATCCGCGCCGCCAGCACCGTTTCCAGCCGCGCTACCGATTCCGGCGAATAATCGAGCGTCATGCCGTGATCGTTCGCCGCCAGCCGCACCGCAGCCTCGGCATGCGCGCGCATCATCGCTTCAAGGGAGTCAAACGCCCCGCCGGCAAGCTGAATCGGTTGGTCCATAGGGTTCTCGTGTCCGGTTTCCTCAGATTACAGGAGCCCGCGCCCCCCGGCCCCGTGGGACAGGATGCGCCCCGGCCATGTATCTTTAGAGTTTGCCGGCAAATTCTTCTGTCTGGTCAGCATGTGGGCTTCTGTGTCGGGCCCTGGAGGTTGGTTCTGTTGAAGGGTAAGGGTCGTTTTTGGTTGGGAGTGGCGGCCGTTGCCGCCTGGATGAGCCTGGTGGCCCCCGTGGCGCACGGGCAAGCGCAGCGGCAGCAGGGTGTGACGCCACCACCGAACCCCCAGTTGCCCGCGCCCGCGCCACTGGCCGGCGTTCGGTACGACTATCCATGGGAGATCTACGGCGGCTTCGCCTACTCGCATTTCGACGCGGGCCCCAACCTGCTGCAGGGCGCCAATCTCGGCGGTTTCGACGCGCGCGCCATTCGCGAATTCAGCAATCGCTGGGGCGCCGGCGTCAACGTCCGCGGCTACTACGGCACCAGCGGCGTCGTTCCCAACTGCGGCTCCTGCACCGGATCCGGCCCCAACGGCGGCCCCATCCGCGGCCCGTTCGTCAGCGAGCACATGTTCCTTGCCGGCCCGGAGTTTCGCGCCCTGAGCAATGAGCACGCGTCCATGATGCTGCATGCGTTTGTCGGGGGAGCCTACGGCGATTTCCAGCGCGGTCTCAACGGCGTCTCTCCCGCCTCGCTCGGCCTCTTCTCGAATCAGATGAGCCTGGGCGCCGCCATCGGCGGCTCCATCGACCTCAACCGCTCCCCACGCCTCGTCTTCCGCATCGCGCCCGACGCCACGCTCACCGACTTCGGCGGCAGCGGCATCGTGCAGCAATTCGCCATCTCCGTCGGCATCGTCTACCGCATGGGCCACGAATTTAGAAAGTAAGAAACCGCAGCATCGCGAAAATCGCGGGGAGGAGCCAGTGGCTCCTCCCCGTTGTGTTTGCCGGCGATCCTGGCTTACCGCCGATCCAGCGAAGCCATATCGATCACAAAGCGATACTTCACATCCGCCTTCACCACTCGATCAAACGCCTCGTTGATCTGCTGCATCGGAATCACCTCGACATCCGCAACAATGTTCTTCTCGGCGCAGTAGTCCAGCATCTCCTGCGTCTCCGCCATGCCGCCAATAATCGACCCCGAAATGGCGCGTCGCTTGAACAGCAAATTCCCCATGTTGATGATGGGCGGCTGATCCGGCAGCCCGACCTGTATGTAGGTCGCATCGCGTTTCAGCGCCTGCAGGTAAAGATTGACGTCGTGCGGCGCCGACACCGTGTCGATGATGAAGTCGAAGCTGGACGCCTGCTTCTTCATCGCGTCGGGATCCTTCGACAGAATGACCTCATCGGCCCCCAGCCGCTGCGCATCGTCGATCTTCGACTCCGACGTTGTGAACTGCACCACGTGCGCGCCAAACGCGTGCGCAAACTTCAGAGCCATATGCCCCAGCCCGCCCAGGCCGATCACGCCCACCTTCTTGTTCGGCCCCGCTTTCCAGTGGCGCAGCGGCGAATAGGTGGTGATGCCCGCGCACAGCAGCGGCGCAACGCCCGCCGCGCTCAGCTTCGGCGAAACGGTGTGCACAAAGTGATCGTCCACCACGATGTTGTTGGAGTAGCCGCCGAACGTCAAGTCGCCGAAGCGGTCGGTCGCGCCGTACGTCAGCGTCACGCCCACTTCGCAGTACTGCTCCTCGCCCGCTTTGCAGCTTGGACACGTCCGGCAGGAATCGATAATCACGCCCACGCCGACCAGGTCGCCCACCTTGAAACGCGACACGCCTGAACCGACCGCCGCCACGCGGCCCACAATCTCGTGCCCCGGAACCATGGGGTACACGGCGTTCCCCCACTCATCGCGCACGGAATGAATATCGGAATGGCAGACGCCGCAGAACTGAATATCGACCTCGACATCGTGGTCGTGCAGCGCGCGGCGGGAAAATTGAAAAGGCGCCAGTGAGGCGGCGACGCTCTGTGCAGCCCACCCATGTGACTGAGTCATTACGGACAAACCCTCCACAGGAAGTATGCAGCAGGGCTTCCTGAGGATTCATGCGCCTGCAGTGAATCCCGCGCAGGACAATGAATTTCTCTATCTCGTGCCCCAGCGCCGCCCCGTAGCCTCGTGCCGCAGCGCCGCCCCTGGCTGCCTTGTAGCTGGCCGTTTCATAGCTGGCCGCCTCTTAGCCGCCCCTTACAGCGTCCTGCGGATCATCAACAGCGTCTGATCGTCAGTCTGCTTGCCGAAAGCCCGCGCACGCGCCAGCACCGCGCTCGCCATCTCCGCGAGCGGCTTCTGCGCGTTGGCTTCAATCGTCTGCTCCAGGCGCTCAATGCCGAATTCCTCTTCCTCCCGGTCGCAGACCTCCAGCACCCCATCCGTCGCCACCACCAGCAGATCCCCGGCCTTTACCTCCATCGCGTCCCCGGTAAAGCCGCTCACCGGCAGCAGCCCCAGCGGATACTGCTCCACCTGGACCAGTTGCAGGCGGTCCTGCTGCGGGCTCCAGTGCAGCACCGGCGGGCTGGCCGCCATCGCATACCAGGCGCGTCCATCCGCATTCAGCCGGAACGCCGTCAGCGTCGCATACATCTGCGGCTCCTTCACATCCGGCAGCACGCGATTCAGCTTCTCCAGCAGCAGCGGCAGCGATTCCGCCGGACTTCCGCCTCCGGCATCCAGCAGCGCCGTGCGTGCCGCGGTCTTCAGCATGCCCATCAGAATCCCCGCCGGCAGGCCGTGCCCGGCAATGTCCGCCAGATACGCGATGACATCTCCATTCGGCAGCACCACCGCGTCCACCAGATCGCCGCCCACCTTCTCGCTCGGCTGCGAAATCCCGTACACCTCAAACAATTCCGTCCGCAGAGCCACCGGGGGCACCAGCGTCTTCTGGATGCCGTGCGCCAGATCCAGTTCAGCGCGGACCTTGCCCGCGACAATGCCCTCCGCTCGAAAGTACCCGACGAAGCACGCGTATGCGGCGATGACCACCCCCAGAATGCACCACGCGGAAAAATGAATCCCCGCTTCCGGGGCCGCCGGCTTCATGGCAAACGTCCGCGCCAGGAAATTCGCCGCCCAGGTGATCACCGCGCCCAGATAGAACTCGAAAACGATGAGCGCGGCCACCCAGATCAGCGGCACCCGCGCCATTACCACAATCCAGAGAGTGGCGTTCAGCCCGCACAGCACCGCCACCTCCACCACCACGCCATAGGGGTGCGTTCCCCCCTGCATCAGATCGTCGAAGAAGCCGATGACCGAGAAAATGAAGAACACCGCCGTCGCAAACAGCCACAGCCGGCTCCACGGCGTGTCCTGGAAGGGTTGCCACTTCTTCGACCGGTACAGCAGGATTTTTCGCGCCGCTCCCATCATGGATTGCACAATACCAAGGTTCCGCGCTCTTCGCGAAGCACATTCGTCCTGGGTCGCGCGCCGAAGCCGCGTTTCCCTCCCCGCTGCGGACGGGCATTGCCACTGACCGCTTTTGACCTGACCGCTTTTGACCTGACCGCTTTTTCCCCTGACAGCCTTTTCCCCTGCCCGCTTTCCACCTAACCGGCTTTTACCTGGCCGCTTCTTGCCTGCTTCTCCCCCTCTGGCTTGCACAGGAATTCCGCTGATACAATTTGCGGTCGATCCGGCTGCGAACGCGTCCCCCGGAGGGGGTTCGCCATTCCCCCGCCACGCGCTCTAAACTGGAGAGGCAACATCTAACCAATGACGAGGGTTCTCGATGGCGCGTACCGCGGTCTCCGGGGCTGAAACCGGCCAGAAATCTGCCCCCCACTCCGGCAACGGGACAAAGGTCTCCGGCGCGCACGCGGCCTCGCTCCCCGCTGCCCGCGAAAAGCTGATTGAGATTTACCGCCTCATGTACCTCTCGCGCCGCACCGACGACCGCGAGATCATCCTCAAGAATCAGCAGAAAATCTACTTCCAGATCTCCGGAGCCGGCCACGAAGCCCTCCTCGTCACCGCCGGCCTCTCGCTGCGTCCCGGCTACGACTGGTTCTTCCCCTACTACCGCGATCGCGGACTCTCGCTCGCCCTCGGCACTCCCCCCGAAGACCACTTCCTGCAATCGGTCGGCGCCGCCACCGACACCGCCAGCGGCGGCCGCCAAATGCCCTCCCACTGGACCAGCCCCCAGCTGCACATCGTCACCCCGTCGTCCTCGACGGCCACACAGTGCCTGCAGGCCGTCGGCTGCGCGGAAGCCGCGCTCTACTTCGCCGCTAACCCCGCAGCCACCCAACCCGGGGAGCCCGCCCAGAACGACTACCGCCAGTTCCACGCCGTCGATTTCCACGGCGACGAGGTCGTCTACGTCTCCATCGGCGAAGGCTCCACCAGCCAGGGCGAGTTCTGGGAGTCGATCAGCATCGCCTCCAATCGCAAGCTCCCCGTCCTCTTCGTCGTCGAAGACAACGGCTACGCCATCTCCGTGCCCGTCGAGGTCAACACCCCCGGCGGCAACATCTCCCCGCTGCTCGCCAACTTCCCCAACTTCCATTTCGCCGAAGTCGACGGCACCGACCCCATCGCCTGTCTGCTGGCCTTCGAATCCGCCGTCGCCCACTGCCGCGCCCGCAAAGGACCGGCCCTGGTTCACGGCCACGTCACCCGCCCCTACGCCCACTCGCTCTCCGACGATGCCAAGCTCTACCGCCCCGAAAGCGAGCGTCAGGCCGAGGCCCTCCGCGACCCCATCCAGAACTTCCAGATGTTCCTCCTCCGCGAAGGCATCCTCGACGCCGAAGCCATCGAGCGCATCGAGAAGCAGGTGGATGAGGAAGTCCGCGCCGCCGCCGAACACGCCCTGCGCGCCCCGCTGCCCTCGACCGAGCCAGCCGCCATCCTGCGCCACCAATATTCCGAGGATTTAGACCCCACCCGCGCCGCCCTCGCCACCGAACCCGCTCCCGCAGCCACCGGCAAGGGAGCCGACCGCACCATGGCCGACCTCATCAACCTGTGCCTCCACGACGAAATGCGCCGCGATCCCCGCGTCCTCGTCTACGGCGAAGATGTGGCCGACTGCTCGCGGGAAGAATATCTCTCCGGCAAGCAGGTCAAAGGCAAGGGGGGAGTCTTCAAGCTCACCGCCGGCCTGCAATGCGAATTCGGCTCCGACCGCGTCTTCAACTCCGCGCTCGCGGAAGCCGCCATTGTCGGCCGTGCCACCGGCATGGCCATCCGCGGCCTCAAGCCCATCGCCGAAATTCAGTTCTTCGATTACATCTGGCCCGCCATGCATCAGCTCCGCAACGAGCTGCCCCTCATCCGCTGGCGCTCCAATGGCGGATTCGCCGCCCCCGCCGTCATCCGCGTGCCCATCGGCGGCTATCTCACCGGCGGCGCCATCTACCACTCGCAGTCCGGCGAGAGCCTCTTCACCCACACGCCCGGCATCCGCGTCGTCTTCCCCTCAAACGCTCTGGACGCTAACGGTCTTCTGCGCACCGCCATCCGCTGCGACGACCCCGTGCTCTTCTTCGAGCACAAGCGCCTCTATCGCGAGACTTGGGGACGCGCACCCTACCCCGGCCCCGACTACACCATCCCCTTCGGCAAAGCGAAGATCGTGCGTGAAGGCAAGCACCTCACCGTCATCACCTACGGAGCCTTGGTCCCGCGCGCGCTCCAGGCCGCTCACCGCGCCGCGCGCGAACTGGGCATCGAGACGGAAGTTCTCGACCTGCGCACCCTCAACCCGTACGACTGGGAAGCGATTGCGACCTCCGTGACCAAAACCAGCAAAGTCATCATCGCCCACGAGGACATGCTCAGCTGGGGCTACGGCGCAGAGATCGCCGCCCGCATCGGCGAAGAATTGTTTGACGCGCTCGACGCCCCCGTCCGCCGCGTCGCCGCCATGGATACCTTCGTCGCCTACCAGCCAGTCCTCGAAGACGTGATCCTCCCGCAGCCCGAGAAGATCTACAAAGCCATCGCAGAACTGGCGAATTACTAAGGTCCACAAAACATCGCTTCGCCCGAAGTCCCGAAGGCGGCGACTTTGAGTACCGCTGGCTTTGTAACTTCGAGCACCGCTGGTTTCGTGTCAGGGCGTGGCTTCAGCCGTGCCGAGAGCTGCTCTAAAGAGGATGGGCTTCAGCCCCTGAGGCCGTCCAACGCTTCCGCACATTCGGTCCTGCACCGCAGGACGACGATAGAAGCCCCGGCCTTCAGGTCGGGGAATCAAAGCCAGCGCGTAGCGCCTTCCGTGCTGCCGCAGGCCCCCGGCGTAGCTCGAAGAGCGCAGCCGACCCTGCGCCCTGTGCCCTGCACGCTGCGCCCTGTGGCCTTACTTCTTCTTCACCGCCCCCAGAATCGCCTTCTGGTTCTTCAGAATCTCTTTCTGGTTCGCCAAAATCGCATCCAGAGCTTTCTGATTTTTCCTGATCGCGTCCTGGTTCTTCACGATCGTCTTCTGGTTGGCAAGAATCGTCTTCTGATTGCTGAGAATAGTCACCTGGTTGGTCACAACTTCATCGGCCATCGTGGATCTCCTGAGTTTTCCCGGGTTGAACTGCGCTCGGCCATTGTCAACGATCTCCCGCGCCTCGCGCACCCACCCTCGAGTGGAGATTCGTCTCCGCCCTGCGATGGAGAGCCCGATTGCCCATTCCTGCCGGCAGTCGCCAGAAGTCGGAAAGCTACAGCGCCGGAATTGTCTTTGCTAATCACTGACCACTGATCCTTGTGCACGGTCCACTGTGCACCGACCACTGACCCCTGTACCCTAACTCCATTGCCCATCCCCTCCTCCATCGCGCGCTTCCGCTGGCTTCTCCTGCTGCCCCTCGTTTCACTGTCCACAGTGTTCCGAAGTCAAAACACTCCCGGAACCAGCCGCCAGCGCACCTGCCCGCAATACTCCGCATAGCCCGCAAGATCCCGCCGCAGCACGCGCTCCTCATCCAGCAGCCGCAGCGCCACCACCAGCACCGAGGCCGCGCCCACCCACAGCGCCATCCACGAGCCCAGCGCCAGCGGCGTCAGCATCGCCCCCAGCGCCAGACCGGAATACATCGGATGCCGCACCACGGCATAGGGTCCCGTCGAGACCACCGTCTGCCCCGCTTCCACGCGAATGGTCGCCGCCGCGAAGCGATTGGCCCGGAAGACTGCATAGAAAATTCCTTGCGCCGCAATCAGTCCCGCCAACGCTGCAACCGTCAGCCATGCCGGAACCCCGTGCGCTTCCTCGCGGCGATGCTCCATCCCCGCCAGCACCAGCGTGCCCAGCCACAGCAGCATCATCAGCGCATGCAGCACATGCTGCAGCGCCGACGACTCTCTCCTCTGCATCCTGCGTTTCAGCAGTTCCGGGTCGGTGCGCGCCAAGTACACGGTCAGGGCCACATTCGTAACCACGGTGAGCACAAAATACGCCCACCCCTGCCAGTAATCCAGCGTCCCCGCCGAGAGCCACAGCACGACCCCGATGGCGCCCAGCCCCAGCGCAAAACGGACAATCTGCTTGCCGTCCATGCTCTTCGCCCCGTGCCCCGTGCCCCGCCCCCTGTCCTCAGCTCTTCGCCCGCGCCACCCGCTCGTAGGCTTCCACGTACTCCGCCGCCGACCGCCCCCACGAATAATCCCGCGCCATCCCGTTGCGCATCAGCGTGTGCCACGCGTCCTTGTCCTCAAACAGCTGCAGAGCCTGACGGATCGCCCCCAGAAAATCCTCCGGCCGGTATCCCTGGAATTTGAACCCGGTCCCCTTCCGCGTCTCGGCGTTCCACGGCTCCACCGTGTCGTCCAGGCCGCCCGTCGCGCGCACCACCGGCACCGTCCCGTACTTCATGCTGTAGATCTGGTTCAGCCCGCACGGCTCATAGCGCGACGGCATCAGAAACATATCCGCGCCCGCCTCCACCTTGTGCGCCAGCGTGTCGTCGTACGCGATCTTCACCAGCACGCGCCCGCTGAAGCGCTCCGCCATCGACCGCATCACCTTCTCGTAGTAGGCCTCGCCTTCCGCCAGCGCCACCAGCACCACGTTCTCGCGCAGCAGCGGCTCCGCAATCTGCTCCAGCAGGTCGATCCCTTTCTGCGTCGCCAGCCGCGTCACCATGCCCAGCACCGCCGTCGCATCGTTCACCGCTCCCGCGCCGAACGCGTGCAGCAAATCTTTCCGGCACTCCGCCTTCCCCGCCAAATTCTCCGGGGAGTAGTGCGCCGCGATGTTGCCGTCCGCCGCCGGATTCCACCGCTGGTAATCCACTCCGTTCAGAATCCCCACCAGATCCGTCGAGCGCTTCTGCAGCAAGCCCTCCAGCCCCTCGCCATACTCCGCCGTCTGGATCTCGCTGGCATACCGCGGGCTCACCGTCGTTATCAGGTCGGCGTAGGCAATGCCGCCCTTCAAAAAATTGAAATGGTCGTAGTGCTCCAGCCGGTCCATGGTGAAAATCTCCCACGGAAACAGCAGCCGCTCCGTGGTCTGCGCCGGAAACATCCCCTGGTACCCCGCATTGTGAATCGTCAGCACCGCCCCGCGATTCCGCAGCAGCGGATCGTACGTGTACAGCGTCCGCAGATACACCGGCACCAGCGCCGCCTGCCAGTCATGCACGTGGAACACATCCGGGACGCCCAGTTGCTTCACCGCCTCCAGCACCGCGCGGCACAGCAGCCCAAACCGCTCCCAGTTGTCCGTGTACTCGCCCGTGGCCCCCGCATAGAGCCCTTCACGATCGAACAACTCCGGGCAATCGATAAAGTACGTTTGCACGCCGTCCTCGACGCCCCCATCCAGCACCGCCGCGAACCGGCTGTAGTACGAATATGGAATCGTGAGGCTCCGGATCGCGTACGTCCGCTCCGGCGCCTGCTCCCGCACCTGCCGGTAATACGGCAGATACACGGCCACCTTGTGTCCCATGCTGGCAATCTGCCGTGGGAGGGCCCGCATCACTTCTCCCAGGCCGCCGGTGCTCGCCCACGGCGCGCACTCCGGCGCGACAAACGCTATCTGCATTGCAGCTCTCCGTTCCGATTCCACCCGATTCGACGGCGTCCCCGGGGACGGGGCAACCGAAAGCTGAGTCTAAACCTTCCGCATCCGGCTGGGAAAAGCCTCGACCTCCGCCGCGCGCTCGCGCACAATCATCACAGATGTCGCCGCGCCCCGCACACCCCAAACTCGGCCAGAACTTCCTCGTCGACCTCGCCGCACAATCCGCCATCGTCGAAGCCCTCGGCGACCTCACCCATCGCACCGTCGTCGAAATCGGACCCGGACAGGGAGCCATCACCGCGCTCCTCGCCCGCCGCGCCCAGCGCCTCATCGCCATCGAACTCGACCGCGAACTCGCTCCCCGCCTCCGCGATCACTTCGCCGGCCAGCCCAATGTCGAAATCCGCGAGCAGGATATTCTCGCCACCGACTTCGCCGATCCCGACTTCGCCGATCCCTCCTTCGCCGCGCCCGCCTTCGCCGCGCCCGCGCCATCAGACGGCCTCCTGATCATCGGCAACCTCCCCTACTACATCACCTCCGACATCCTCCTCCACCTCTTCGCCGCGCACCACCACATCGAGCGCGCCGTCATCATGGTCCAGCGCGAAGTCGCCGACCGCGTCGCCGCTCACCCCGGCACGCGCGACTATGGCCTGCTCTCCGCCACCGCGCAGCTATACGCTCGCGTCGAGAACCTCTTCACCCTGCCGCCCTCAGCGTTCGCGCCGCCGCCCCAGGTCCACTCCACCGTCCTGCGCCTCACCATCGCGCCGCGCTTCCAGGAGCTTGGCCTCGACGAGCCGCATCGCGCCCCCGCCTCGACCGAAGGCTTCATCGCGTTTCTCAAATTGGGATTCGCGCAAAAGCGCAAGATGCTCGCGAAGAATCTCCGCACCGCCGGCTACGATCCTGCAAAAATCGCCGCTGCCTTCGCCGCCAACAACCTTAACCCACAATCCCGCGCCGAAGAATTAGACCTAAACGCCATGGCAAGCCTTTTTCACCACTTGTGCGACCAATCGTGATCCCCGCCATGCGCGCTGTGCCGAGCCCTGGTCAGCGCACCCGCCGGAACAGCCAAACCATCCCCCCCGCCGCAAACGCAATCAGCGCCGTCCAGCGAAATACATCCACAAAGGACCACAGCATCGCCTGCCGCTCCAGCTGCATGTACATTGCCGCCAGCGCCGCCGGCTGCCCCGCCGCATGCCCCAGCGCCCGCCCAAAATACGCGCTCGACTGCGCCATATGCAGCTCAAACCACAGCCCGGTTCGCGGAGCCGACGCCGCAATCATGCTCTGGTGGAAACTCTCCCGCCGGATCAGCGCCGTCTCCGCCATCGAAATCCCAATCGACCCGCCGATATTCCGCAGCAGGTTAAAGATCCCGGTCGCGTTCCCCATTTGCTCGTTGGTCAGTGTCGTCGTCGCCATGGTAGCGATCGGCACAAACACGAAACTCAGCGCAAACCCCGTCACCATAATCGGAATCAGCAGCGTCGTCGGGCTGATCCCCAGATTCACCCAGGAAAACAAAATCGAGCACACCCCAAACACCGCGAACCCCGCGCACAGCAGCCAGCGATTGTCCACGCGATGGCTGATCATCCCCACCACCGGCAGCCCCAGCATCGAACCCAGCCCCCGTGGCGCCACCACAATGCCGGCCGTCAGCGCGGTGTACCCCAGCACTTCCTGGTAGAACAGCGGCAGAATCGCCACCGTCACATAAATCGCGATGCCCAGCATGAACACCAGCAGGCACCCCACGCCGAAGTTCCGGTTCCGCACCAGGATTTTCAGGTTCACCAGCGGCCGCTTCGTCGTCCACGAATGCCAGATGAACCACGTCAGGCTCACCGCCAGAATCACCACTGCCCAGCGCAGCCACGGCGCGCCAAACCAGCCGTCCTCCTGCCCCTTGTCCAGAATCACCTGCAGCGACCCCGACCACAGGCACAGCAGCGCAAAGCCCAGGTTATCGAACGGCCCCGCCTTGGCGTTCCTGATATACGGCGGATCCTTCACAAACCGGCTGATCATGAAGACCGCCAGAATCCCCACAGGAATGTTGATATAGAACGCGTACCGCCAGCTGAACGAGTCCGTCAGCCATCCGCCCAGCGTCGGCCCCAGCACCGGCGCCACCACCACGCCGAATCCAAACAGCGCCATCGCCGCGCCGCGCTTTTTGGGCGGAAAGCTCTCCAGCAAAATCGCCTGCGACAGCGGCTGCAATGCGCCGCCCCCCGCTCCCTGCAGCACGCGCGCCAGCAGCAGCATGCCCAGCGTGGGCGCGGCCCCGCACCAGAACGACGCAATCGTGAAAATCACCACGCAGGTAATCAGGAAGCGCTTCCGCCCAAAGCGCAGCGCAAACCAGTTGCTCGCCGGCAGCACCACGGCGTTGGCAATCAGATAGCTGGTCAGCACCCATGTCGCTTCTGAATTCGACGCCGCCAGCGATCCCGCAATGTACGGCAGCGCCACCGAGGCAATCGCCGTGTCCAGCACTTCCATGAACGTGGCCAGCATCACGGAAATGGCCACCACCCACGGGTTTCCCACCTGCATCGCAGCAGGCAGCGCGGTGAGCGCCATCGGGGGACCGCCGCCGCCTGCGCCGATAGCCGGCGGAGCCAGCACCTCCGCATCCGCGACCGCCGCGTACACCGGACTCTCGACCAGCGTCGCCATAGGACGCTTCAGACTAGGTTTTCCCGCCCGGAATGGCTGTGCCCTGGGTCACAGGTGCGGCCTGGTTTGCGGCTCGACGGAGGAGTCGCTATGTTGGTTCTTATGCCGGAATTCTTCATCCGCCCGGCCCGCGTCGAAGGGGTCGCTCGGCTTGCGCAACTGCGTGCGGCGCTCTGGCCCGACGCATCCGCCGAAGAGCATGCCAGGGAGCTTGCCGCCCAGTTGGAGGGCCATCACCCCTCCGCTCTTCCCCTCATTCACCTGGTCGCCGAGGCGCCGGATCACGCATTGATCGGATTCGTCGAAGTCGGCCTCCGCTCCCACGCTGATGGCTGCGACCCCGCGCACCCCGTCGGCTACATCGAAGGCTGGTATGTCGACGCACGCTGCCGCGGTCTGGGCGTCGGCCGACAATTGCTCGTCGCCGCCGAAGCCTGGGCCCGCGCGCACAGCTGCACAGAGATGGCCTCGGACGCTCTCATTGACAATCTGCCATCGCAGCGCGCGCACGAGGCGCTCGGCTACCAGGTCGTCGACCGCTGCGTCCACTACCGCAAACCGATAAAATCAGCTGGAGATTTCGAGGGAACGAGGAACGTGCCGGAGCCATCCAATACCTTCGCTGACGATCCCTTCGGTGGCCGCCACCCTACCAGTCACGAGCGCATGTCTGGCCAACCCTGGGACGCGTCCTACCAGGACGGCCCTGCTCCCTGGGACATCGGCCAGCCACAGCCGGCCATCGTCCGCGCAGCCTCCACCGGCGCCTTTTCCGGGCCGGTCCTCGACGCCGGCTGCGGGACCGGCGAGAATTCCCTGCACCTCGCCGCCCTGGGACTGCCCGTCCTCGGCGTGGACGTCGCCGAAACCGCCCTGGCGATGGCTCGAGAAAAAGCCGCCGGAAAGCAGGCTCAGAATCCCGCGATCCACGTCGACTTCGCAGCGGCCGATGCCTTCCACCTCAACCGTTTGGGCCGCACGTTTCAATCTGTGCTGGATTGCGGCCTTTTCCACACCTTCAACGCTGAGGAGCGGCCGGGATACGTCGCGAGCCTCGCCTCCGTGACCGAGCCGGGGGGAACTCTGGTCGTGCTCTGCTTCAGCGACGAGGGCCCCGGCACCGGCCCCCATCCCGTCCGTGAGGCCGATCTGCGAGCCGCCTTCAGCCCCGCCGCCGGATGGTCGATCGCCTCCATCGAACGCGACCGCATTCACACCCGCTTCCATCAGGACGGCGCCCCCGCCTGGCTCGCAACCCTCGACCGCCTCTAGCGCGCATCGATCGGGGGCCCCATCCTGCCCGACGTTGGCAGGGTGGGCCGCGCGGCAGGCGCGGAAGCCTCCCTCTGAGGAAAAACAGTACCTTCGAAACCCTGTAAACTTCTTCCTGAACCTCAGGCATTACCACCGCGCACTTTCCGCTGCGCACGCGGACCGTGCTCCCGAAACCCGGTGGTAGACTCGGGGCAAATTAACCCAGCGCAGCATCGCATCGGCGCAGCCGGCTTCCAACCGGGTCGCGCCCGGAATGGAGCTTCCTCGTGGCAGATGATCGTCAGCGCGCCGTAGACCTGGCGCTTGCGCAGATTGAAAAACAGTTCGGCAAGGGTTCCATCATGCGCCTCGGCAGCAAAGAGGCCATCGTCCCCATCTCTGTCATCTCCACAGGCTCCATCTCCTTCGACGCCGCGCTCGGCGTCGGCGGCGTGCCCCGTGGCCGCGTCATTGAGATCTTCGGCCCTGAATCCTCCGGCAAAACCACCATCACCCTCCAGATCATCGCCGAAGCCCAGAAAGCCGGCGGCCTCGCCGCCTTCGTCGACGCCGAACACGCCCTCGACCCCCAATACGCCAAAAAGCTCGGTGTGGACATCGATAACCTGCTCATCTCCCAGCCCGACTACGGCGAACAGGCCCTCGAAATCACCGAGGCCCTGGTCCGCTCCGGCGCCATCGACGTCCTCGTCGTCGACTCCGTCGCCGCCCTCGTTCCCAAAGCGGAACTCGACGGCGAAATGGGCGATTCCCACATGGGCCTCCAGGCCCGCCTCATGTCCCAGGCCCTCCGCAAGCTCACCGGAACCGTCTCCAAATCAAGAACTTCCCTGATCTTCATCAATCAGATTCGCGAGAAAATCGGCGTCATGTTCGGCAATCCGGAAACCACCACCGGTGGCCGCGCCCTCAAGTTCTACTCCTCCGTCCGCATCGACATCCGCCGCATCGCCGCCGTCAAGGAAGGCGACGTCGTGGTCGGCTCCCGCACCCGCGTCAAAATCGTCAAGAACAAAGTCGCCGCGCCCTTCCGCGAGGCCGAATTCGACATCCTCTACGGCGAAGGTATTTCCCGCGAAGGCGACGTCCTCGACCTCGCTGTCGCCAACAACATCGTGGAAAAAAGCGGCGCCTGGTTCAGCTACTCCGGCGAGCGCATCGGCCAGGGCCGCGAAAACGTCCGCCAGTTCCTCAAGGACAACCGCGACACCTTCGCCAAAATGGACGCGCAGCTCCGCCAGAAACTGGGCATCGTCGCCAAAAATCCTGTGCCCGAACCCCCAGCCGCTCCGCCGAATGGCGCAGCCCACGCCCAGGAAGCCGTCCGCCCAGCCCGCCGTCAATAACCAGCATCTAACCATCCTGATTTGCGATCGAGAAGCCCCTCCCTGGAGGGGCTTCAGCACACTGCCCCCAGCACGCTGCGCCCCGTGGGGCGCTCCTCAGGCATCCCCACCCCCAAATTCCCCATCGAACTACGCAACTTTGCTGGAACTCGGGTGTTGCGCGACCAGTTCCTGCTCTGCCTCCGTTGGGTCTTCATGGCGCAATCGATAACTCCAAATCTCACGACGCGGTTCGCCGGAACCAGCGCACCCCACGGACTCCCTGCCCGCGGCAGCCACTCCGCGCATTTCTACGCGAGCGATGCTGCCCTGGTTGCCGAAGTCGGACCCCGGCTTGCTGCGGCGCTCCTGGCGGGCGGCACGGCCGTCGTCCTTGCCCAACCGCCCCGCCGCCAGGCCCTCGCCCGCTATCTCGACTCACGCGGCATCGACCTGGCTCATGTGGCCGGCCAGGGCCGCTGGCTGCCTCTCGACGCCGGCAAAGCTCTCCGCGAGTTCATGGTCGACGACGTCCCTGACCCCGACCGCTTTTCGGCCCTCATCGGCGGCATCTTCGATCGCCTCGCTGACCCGGCCCACGCGCGCGCCGCGGCGTCGGTCTCCGTGGCCGCTTACGGCGAGATGGCCGCCACCCTGTGGGAGAGCGGGAATGCCAACGGCTCCATCCGCCTCGAAAATCTGTGGAGCGATCTCGTCAGCACGCACGCCGTTCATTTCTGCTGCGGCTGGCCGCTGCGGCTTTTCTCCTCCTCGACCGACGCCCTCGCGGTCGACAGCATTTGTTCCGCGCACTCCCACGTCACGCCCGCGCTCGGCTACAACGCCATGTCCAACGACGAGCGCCGCCGCGGCGGCTTCCTCTGGCAACTCAAAGCCCACAAGGTTCTGCAGAATGTCTCCCGCATCTCCCGCCAGACCCTTGGCTTCTATCGCGATGCACCGGCGTCGGCGCACATCTCCGTCTCCGATGCCATCGACGAAGTCCTCGCCATCTACGAGTACCGCCTCCGCCTCAACGACATCTCCGTCCGCAGGAACGTCCGCGACCGGCTCACCATTCGCTGGACCGAGGGCGAGTGCAAGCACATCCTCTCCAACCTCATCGCCAACGCCGTGGACGCCTCCGCCGTCGGCGCCTCCATCTACATCGCTGCCCGCGACGCGCGCCACCCCGTCACCGCCGCCCCCGGACTCCGCATCGTCGTCGGCGACCGCGGCACCGGCATCCCGCGTTCCGAATCGGACCGCGTCTTCACCCCTTTCTTCGTCGGCAGAAAAGACATCAATATCGGCCTCGGCCTGTGGACCGTCAAAGACCTCCTCGACAAGCGGGGCGGCTTCATCCGCTGCCGCAGCCGCGTCGCCGTTCCCGGCGACCCGCGCCTTTCCGGCACGCTGATGACCGCCTTCCTCCCCGCCGAGCCATCCTCCTCCACCTTGGCCGCGTAAAGCCGCCTCCTGACGCGGCCCCCTCCGGCCCTCCCTCGTTACTGCCCCACCTTCCACGTAAACCGCATGCCCGTTTCGAAGTTGAACGGCAGCGACGGATACCCAATCGGCCCAATGTGCTGGTTACTCGTCAGGTTGTTGATCTGCGTGTAAAGCCCCACCCAGTGCTTCATTTGATAAGTCGCGCCCACGTCGACTTTGGCATACGCATAATCGAGGTTCCGATTCGGCAGCAGCAGCGTGTTGCCGCCGTTCACGTCGTCGCCGCCCAAATACGTCGAGTCGTCACTGCGGCTCGCATACGCCGTATCCACCACCGCGGTCCACAACTTGTGCGTATAGATCGCGCTCGCGAACCCAGTATGCGGAGGCCGCCGGAACGGCCGCGCCCCCACCAGCGGCGAATAATTCCCGATCGCCATCCCCGGAAAATTCGGATTCGTGCACGGACCTGGGCTTCCCGTCACGCTGCACTCCAGATTGTCCGACGAGAACGACTTCTGCACCACCGCATCCACATACGTATAGCCGCCGCGCAGAAAAATATTCTTCCCCAGCCCGTACTCCACTTCCGCTTCCGCCCCCTGCGCCCGATACGACATCGAGTTCAGATCCAGCTCGTACGCGTAGTTGTTGTTCAGAAACGCCTGCAGATTCTGTTGCTGCGCCGCCGTCAGATTCGGCAGCAGTTGCGGCACCGCCGACGCCGGAACCGGCTCAATCTGGTTTCCAAACTCATTGTGAAAATAAGTAGCCCGCAAAGTTACTTTCTCGCTGAACAGGCTCTGCTCCAGGCCGCCGTCGTAGGTGCGCGACTGCTCCGCGCCAATCGGCGCGATGCCGTATTGCGCCGCTGCCGCTTTACCGCCGTTCTCCCGCAGGAACGTGTACAGCGATCCGAACTGCTGATCGATCGTCGGCTCCTGGTACCCGCGCGCAAAGTTGAAGTTCAGCTTCGTCCCATGCAGCGTTCCCCGCCCCGGCCGCACCACGTAATACGAAGCGCCCACATGCGGCGTCCCCACCGTCCCGAACAGCCCGTTCTTCTCCACGTTCCCCGACGCCGTGTAGAACAGCCGGTTTTTGAACTCGCCGCCCACCTGCGCCTGGTAATCGTAGTTGCCCCGCGCCAGGCCTTCGCGATAGTCGTACACCGGCTCCTTCTCCACGCCGCGCTCGTTGTCGTAGCGGAACCCCGCCGTCACCCCCAGATGCGGCCCGTGCACGTAGTCCACATTGGCAAACAAATCATCGCGATTCGACGCCAGCGCCAGCGAGTACGGATAGATCGAACCAAACGCCGTCCCGTAATTCATCAGCGCATTGCCCCGCGCCTGGTACCCATTTGCACCTGTCACTGCGACAAAATTGCCGTAGTAGTTCCCGGCAATCAAATTCCCGGCCGGATACCACTGCTCGCTCTCTTCGCGCTTCCGCACCAGCCCATACCGCACCGTGCCGTGCAGATTGTCGCGAAACGCATGCGTAATCGTCCCTGTGCCGTAATCGTCCTGATCCAGTTGCTTGCCATCGTTCGCCAGCCCGTCGAATGAATACCCGCCATTCGACGCCGGCAGCCCGGTCGCCGAAACGCTGTTGCGCACCGTCGCCCGAATCTCCGTCTTCGCCGACCAGCTCCACCCCACGTTCGCCACCGATGTGTCGTCGTGATACGCGTCCTGCGGGATTGAGTTCCGCGTCTCCAGCGCCGAGAACCCCCCGTAGTAGTCCAGCTTTCGCTTCATCCCCGCCAGTTGCACCTGGTTGCGATACGTCCCAAAACTCCCCGCATCGCCTTCGTACAGCAGCGACGAAAACGGCGTGCTGCCTCGCGGCGTTGTCACCGCCACCACGCCTGCCGCGGCATCCGACCCGTACAGAGACGAATTCGGCCCGCGGTACGCCTCAATGCTCTCGAGGCCGGTCGTCGCCAGATTCGTGAAATCGAAGCGTCCCCCAACGTCCTCCACCGGCACGCCATCCACCACCACGCGATTCGCCGTCGACGATCCGCCGCGCACAAACACCGACGTCTCCCCGCCGCGCTCGCCCGTCTCCACCACCGTCAGCCCAGGAATCTGCCGCAGCGTATCCACAATGTCCATGCGGTTTTCGTACTGCGCCGCGCCGATCCCGGTCGCCGATCCGCTGGTCTGCGCCTGCGGCTGCGGTTCGCCCGTCGCCGTCACCACAATCGACTGGCGCACCCACTCCGGCTCCAGCACCACGTTTTGCTCCACGTCGTCGAGCGTGTTGCCGTAGAAGCTCGCGGTCTGCAGTTGGCGAAACGAATTGCCGGACGCCAGCACGTAAAAGCGTCCCGCGTCGGAGCTGACCAGCGTATAGCTCCCGTCAAAACCAGTCCGTCCCGCCACAATCACTTTGCCGTCATGCATCAACGCCACAATGGCGTTGGCAATGGGCGCGCCCAGCGGATCCGTCACCGTTCCGTGAACGCTCACGGCGCGGCCGGCCGTCGCGCAGCCGAACACCAGCAAAATGGAGAGAAGGCGGCGCAAGGGCCGCACAGGATGCGTCATAAGTCCTCCGTTCCCCTCGGAACGCGGTCGTTCTGGCACGCGGGACCGGTCTCCTGACTTGCGCGTCGTTCCCTGGGGAACATCGCCAGACCACCTTCCCGGAACCGCTCGGCTCCAGTGGCATGAACGGCCTGGCTTTTTCTGCGTCTCCAAAACACCAGACGCAGCAGCACGCGCTTACAGTTGCGGGGCAGTGGCGGATTTTCACCGTCTTCCCGAGCATCCCGTTGCAATCCAAGCTCGCGCGAGCACCCCGGCAGGACGATTCCCGCCGCGCCCTCGCGCAAATTTCCCGCCAAAAGATATTCTCAGCCGGAAAGCCCGTTATAAATCCTCCCCGGACAGCAAGTCAAAGCCCAGGGCCGCGCTGAGGCAACCACCCCCGTCCCGCGCACGTGGTGCCGGAGAGACACTCCGAATCGGCTCCTCTCGTCATTGCCGAAGCGCTGCCCTGAGACGGAGAGAAACCGTTAGGGGCCGCGCAAGCAGCACAACAGTAGAAGGTGGAGAAAGCACCTCAGGTGCCGCGCGAGCAGCACAACGGTAGAAGCCGGGGATAGCGCATCAGGTGCCGCGCAAGCGGCACGACGGTAGAAGCCCCGGCCTTCACAGCTTGCGGAAAAACTCGCCGAGAGCAACCGCTTTGAAGGGGCACGACTTCAGTCGTGCCGTAAGGTCAGCAAAATCAGTGGGCTTTAGCCCCTGAGGGACGCTCTCGGCGCAGTCTTCGTCCTCTGTTCTCCATTTTTCCGCAAGCTGTTCAGGCCGGGGAAACCAAGGCCCGCAAAGAAAGGGGGCTTCAGCCCCGGCAAGCGTTCTGCTCGACCCCACAGCCCGGGCAAGGACGAATAGCCATCCCGCGCACACTGTCCGCCCCTGTTCGCGGATGGTAGCATCGGATCACCATGAGCGAAATCATCTTTGAAGTCAAAGAAGACGAAGTCGACGGTGGCTACACCGCCCACGCGCTGGGCCTTGGCATCCACACCCAGGGCGACACGCTCGATGAACTGAGGACCATGGTGAAAGACGCGGTTTCCTGCTATTTCGACGGCGAACCGCACGCCCCAACCATTATTCGGCTCCACTTTGTGCGCGACGAAGTCCTGGTGCAGTGAAACTCCCGCGCGACGTTGACGGTCCAGGTTTGGTGCGCGCCCTGCGCGTCCTGGACTATGAGGTCACTCGCCAAAAGGGCTCTCATATTAGGCTGACAACGCAGTTGGACGGCGAGAATCACGAAGTCATCCCTGCACACCATCCCATCAAAGCAGGAACTCTTTCAAGCATCCTGAAACATATCGCCGCACACCATCGGTTAACCGTCGATGAACTCCTTCAGAAGCTGGATCTCTAATTCAATCTTCGGTTCCCGCCGCACTTCCGTAATCCCACCCCACACGAATTCCCTTGCCTCCCCATCCACCAGTCCTTACCCTTGAAGCAAGGCAAGCTCTGTTCCGCGTCCGGCGAACGGAGCTTTTCCATTTGGGGCCAGCCTTCTGCACACTGAACGCTGCACGCTGAGTCCTGCCTCCCCCGGCCCAGGCCGGAACGCAACTCGCTCTTTGAAATTCGAATGTGCCAGGACGGCTGATCGACGCGACCGCCAATGAATCAATCGCAACCGCGATTGATACAAACGCGAGCATCAAGCCATCAAAGACGCTCGCGAATGACTCAATGGCGATCGCGAGGCAAGTGACTTGCCCGCAATCATCTGCATCCATCGCGATCGTGAATGATGCACAGACGAGTGCGAGTGATTCACTCGCACTCGCCATGGAAATGACCAGGTTTCAATCACCTGGCTGTGGTCATCCAGGCCGCCCCCGGCCAAACCGTTGAAAACAAGTCACCGGCCTCGCGAGGGGGGAGGAGAGGGGGGAGGGGGTCAGCGCAGGAACGGCAAATACGCAGGAACCCGCTGCCGGTAAGCCACAAACGCTGCCTGAAACCGATCCTCCAGCAACTGGTCTTCCGCCCGCACCCGAATCTCGGTCCCGGCCACAAAGCAGACCAGCGCTCCTACCAGCATCGGCCACCACGTCCAGCACAAGCCCGTCGCCAGCAGCATGCCCAGCATCGACGTGTAGATCGGGTGCCGCATCCACGCATACGGTCCGCTCTGAATCAGCTCATGATCGCTCCGCAGTGCAGCCTGGTAGCGCCACTGTTTGCCCAGATGCCGCGTCGCCCACCACACCAGCGCCACCGAAAGCGGCCCGGCAACCATCGAAGCAATCAGCGCAATCGCTGACTTGTGGAAGTCATTCGGCCGCACATAAGCCCACGTCAGCGCGAAGCCGGCCATCACCAGCCCAAGCCCCAGGCGCGACGACTTCGCCTTCACCGTCTCCACTCGATCCGCCGCCTGGCGCCGCGGCTTGATGAAGGCCAGCGTCCACACGATCCAGCACAGCCCCATCTCGGTAACCGCCGCAATCCAAAGCATGATCAGGGATTATAGGCGTTGCGCTGCCGCCGTTGGACTCCCGTTTTCGCCCGCTCGCTGTCTTCCCGTTTGACCGCTTCGCTGGATTCGCCTAATATTGCAGCAATGGTCATGTGTCCCACTTCGGTTGCCTGTTGCGCTTGTTGTTGCGCACGGCGCCGGACTTGTGGGTGAGCACTTCGACTTAAGCCGCACCCCAAAATCCCGCGCCTCAGCCTCTCTGCTGACGCGGGTTTTTTATCGCCCGCCGATGCGCACCCCGTAACTCTTCAGCCTGAAACGGAGCCACCATGGCGGACCTGGCCGTAGCCAAAGAAACCAAAGCCCAGAAAGCCGAGCGCCTCAAGCGCGCCAAAAATCCCTGGGAAGCAATCGAAGAGATTCGCGCTTTCGCCCGCAACGGCCGCGCTTCCATCCCTAAAGAATGGAACACGTACTTCCGCTGGTGGGGCATTTACACCCAGGGCGACGGAGCCGGCGTCACCGGCGGCAAAAACGGCGAAGGCCTGGCCACCGAGTTCTTCATGATGCGCGTCGGCCTGCCCAACGGCATCCTGCGCGTTGACCAGGCCCGCGTTTTCGCCGACATCGCGCGCCGCCACGGACGCAACCTCGCCGACATCACCGTCCGCCAAAACATTCAGTACCACTGGCTCACCGTCGAATCGCTGCCGCTGGTCATGGAAGCGCTCGCCGGCGTCGGACTCTCGCCCAAAGGCGCTTGCGGCGACGTCGTCCGCAACGTCACCGGCTGCCCGTTGGCCGGCATGGCGCACGATGAATTGATCGACGCCTCGCCGCTGGCGCTCGAAATCTCGCACGCGCTCCAGGCCAACAACGAGTTCTACAACCTGCCGCGCAAGTTCAAGGTTTCCGTCACCGGCTGCCCGTCGTGGTGCTCGTATCCGGAGATCAACGACATCGCGCTGACAGCGGTGCGCCGCGGCGACGAGATCGGCTACTCCGTCCGCGTCGGCGGCGGCCTCTCCAACGAGCCGCATCTCGCCCTGCGCCTCAACGCCTTCGTCCCTCAGGACCAGGCCGCACAGGTGGTCCGCACCATCACCGAGATCTTCCGCGATCAGCTTGGACTGCGCGAAAGCCGCGACCGCGCCCGTCTCAAGTACCTCTTCATGAAGGAGGGATGGACCGCTGACCGCTTCCTGCTCGAGCTCGAAAGCCGCCTCGCCTTCGCGCTCGATCCCGCCGTCGACGAAGCCGTTCCCGACGACGTCCTTCGTGATCACGCGGGCATTCACCGTCAGAAGCAGCCAGGCTTGAGTTACGTGGGCGCCACCGTTCTCCGCGGACGCCTCACCGGCGACCAACTCGCCGCCGCCGCCGATCTCGCCGAGCGCTACAGCAGCCCGGAAGCTCCCGGCGAACTGCGCCTCACCGTCATGCAGAACCTGCTCTTCCTCAATGTCCCAACTGAGCGTGCAAGCGGCCTGGCCGAGGAACTCGGGCACATCGGCTTGCGCGTCGAAGCCTCGCAATTCTGGCGCGGCGGCATCGCCTGCACCGGCACGGAGTTCTGCAAGCTCGCCATCACGGAGACCAAAGGCTTCCTGCGCTGGCTGGTTGAGGAGATGGAAGAGCGCCTGCCCCAGTTCGATCAGCAACTCCGCCTGCACGTTACCGGCTGCCCCAACAGTTGCGGCCAGCACTGGATCGCCGACATCGGCCTCGAAGGCAAGAAGATCAAGCACGATGGCCGGCTCACCGATGCCTACTACTTCTGCGTCGGCGGCTCGGTCGGCCAACACGCCGGAACGGCGCGTCCTGTAGGTTTCCGCACGCCGGCTCATTTGGTTCCTGAAGCCGTCGAGCGCCTTCTCCGCCGTTATTTGGTTGAACGAGAACCCAGCGAAAACCTGCGCGCCTGGTTTGCGCGCAACAGCGATGCCGAACTTCGCGCCACCCTGGCTGGCGAAGAACGCGCGCCCGTCGAACGCGATCTGCCTGCGGGCCGCGTTCCCGCTGAGTTGGCAAGCTGAGGAGACGACCATGAGCCTGCTGCCCATTTTCCTTCGTCTCGAACGCCGCGCGGTTCTTGTCGTCGGCGCGGGCACAGTCGCGCTGGCCAAGATCGAGAGCCTGCTGCCTACAGGTGCACACCTCACAGTCGTCGGGCCGCAGGCCGTGGGCCGCATACGCGAACTTGCCGCTGCAGGGGCGCTCGTTTGGCATCAGCGCACGTTCGCCGCGTCCGATCTGGAAGGCGCGTTCGTCGTGATCGCCGCCACCAACAATTCCGCCGTCAACCACGAGGTGTATGAAGAAGCGTTGCGCCGCAGCGTCCTCTGCAACGCTGTCGACGATCCGCCGAATTGCGATTTCTACTTTGGCTCCGTCGTTGCTCGAGGCGATTTGCAGATTGCCATTTCCACCGCCGGCGAGAGTCCCGCCCTCGCGCAGCATCTGCGCCGCGAAATCGACGAGCAGCTTCCCGGCGATCTCGGTCCGTATCTGGCGGAACTTGGATCGCTCCGCCGCGAGGTCCGTGCCGCTGCACCAGCGGGACCTGCCCGCAACCTGCTGCTGCACGAATTAGCCCAGCGGCAACTCTGCAGTTCCGCGACGTGCCCAACGCGCCAGTTGGCGCAACAGCGCATCGCCGCACTGCAGGCTGACGAGGTTTCCGCATGACGACGGCGCATCCCGCTACTGTCTATCTGGTCGGCGCGGGTCCGGGCGATCCGGAACTGCTCACGCTCAAAGCCGTGCGCCTGCTCGCCACTGCAGATGTTGTGTTGCACGACGACCTCGTGCCGCAGGCTGTCCTCGCCCACGCCGCGAGCGCCATCGTCATCAATGTCGGCAAGCGGTGCGGCCGTAAAAACATCTCGCAGGATCAAATCGACGCCATGATGGTCGACTACGCGCGCCGCGGCCTTTCCGTCGTGCGGCTCAAGTGCGGAGACCCGCTCGTCTTCGGCCGCGCCGGCGAGGAAATGGACGCGTTGTCGGCAGCAAACATCCCGTTCGAGGTGGTTCCCGGCATCACGGCTGCCTTTGCCGCCGCGGCCGCGCTGCGCCGTCCATTGACCGACCGCCGCAGCGCGTCGAGCATCAGCTTTTCGTCCGGCCACCACGCACCCGGCTCCGATCTGCAGCCAGCCTCGCTGTCCGGCGCCACGCGGGTCGTCTACATGCCCGGTCGCGACCTGAGCGGAATCGCCGCGCAACTGCGCCGCGAAGACCTCGCTGCCGATCTGCCCTGCGTCGTGGTCTCGCGCGCCGCCCAGCCCGATCAGCACGTGGTGCGCACCACGCTGGCTGACCTGCATCGGATTACGCCGGGTCCCGCGCCCGCGATCCTTCTCGCTGGCGAAGCACTGCGCGATGCGCGGCAGGACGCGATCGGGCAGTTTACAGGCGACGCGATCGCAACCTCTGCCACCGAGCTTGAAGCGGCCGAGTAATTGCGGCTACTGTGCCGGAGCAGCCGCCGGCAGTGCGTAGTCGAATTCGTAGAAGTGTTTGCCGCTGTCGATGCGGATGTTCATTGTCCCGGAAATGCCGCTCAGATCGCCGGTGCCCGAACCCGGCACCACGATGATGTTCAGGAACGGCTTCCCGTGATCCATGGTCGCGTTGTGCTCCAGCGCGAAGCTGCCGCTCTTCCCATCCAGCGTGCCCGTCACCCGCTCCAGTGCTACATAGCCGCCGGAGCTGGTCGCCCTATCCAGCAAGCTCAGCATCTCGCCTTTGCTGGTCGCTTCCAGCGCGCCGTGAAATTGCTTGTCGATCGACATGCGGCCCAGACCGGACGTCGTAGCTGGCTCGTTGTCCGGCTTTTGCGGCACGATCTTGACCTCGAAGCTTCCTGTCGCGTGATGACTCACGGATTTCTCCTGTTTGGGTTGTGTGGAATCCTGCGCTCTGATTTGCGGGACCAGGCACGCCATGAGGCACAGGCCAGCGATCGCATGAGAGCGCCGTATCATCCTCAGCAGCATAGCATTGCATCCCAACGCCCGATCTCGCGCCCGTCGGGCCGCTGAAAACACCCGGGCATCGTCGGCCGTCGCCGCATCCCACCAAAGAGAGTTAAGCTGGAACACCGAAGTGCAAAGGAGAGCGATGCGGCCGTCAGCAAAACGCCCACGTCCTGAACCATTGGCGCGCCTGCATCCAAAACACCCATGAAGAGAATGGAAAGGCTATTGTTCCCAGGTATCGTTCTGGCATTGGCGGTTGCCGGTTGCCACAGCACCGCTCCCGCGCCGGCTCCCGCGAGCCAGCCGGCGGCGCAGGATCAAACCCAGGCGGCGCAGACGACCTCCAGCGACGATCCGGCGTCGGCGAATCTGGCTCCTGCCAGCAACGTCACCGAAACCACGTCCGACCAAAACCCACCGGCTCCGCCAGCGGACCAGGCCGCGCAGCCCGCACCCGCTCCGAACGACCAGGCCTCTGGCGATCAGAGTCAGGCGCTGCCGCCACCGGATTCCAGCACCGATGGCGAAACAACCGACGCGGAATCGGACCAGCCGCCGCCCGCGCTGCCCGACTACGATCAACCCGAAGCGCCGGGCAATGGCTACATCTGGACGCCAGGCTACTGGGCCAACGCGCCGCAGGGCTATTACTGGACGCCGGGCGCGTGGGTGATGGCTCCCTATCAGGGCGCGCTCTGGACGCCGGGCTACTGGGGCTACTACGGAAACCGCTACCGCTGGTACCACGGCTATTGGGGACCGCATATCGGCTTCTACGGCGGCGTCAATTACGGCTTTGGCTATTTCGGCGTCGGATATGAAGGCGGCTACTGGCGGAATCGCGCCTTCTACTACAACACCTACGTCAGCCATGTGAATGTCGCGGTCATCCACAACGTCTACAACTATCGCGTGGTCAATCGCTACAACACGACCAGAGTGGCTTTTGTCGGCGGCCATGGAGGCCTCAACGATCGCCCGACACGGGCACAGATGGTCGCGATGCGCGAACCTCACGTAGCATTTCTGCCCAGCCAGCGCCAGCTCGTGGTCACTGCGATGCACAACCGCGCCCAGTTCGCGAACGTGAACCACGGGCGCCCGCAGGTGATTGCGGATAACCACCCGATGAATGGAGGACGCCGCGCTCCAGCTTCGCCGCCGGCTTACGTTCACATGGCCGCGGGTCCTGCTCCCGCGGCGCGCCCGGAGCTCGCCGCCAGACCCGCGCATGGGACTGGGGCCGCGTCCCATCCGGAGCCCGGAGTGCGGCCGCAGCCCGGTCGTCCGATGCAGCCTGCTCCAGCCGGTCGTCCGGCGCCACGCCATCCGGCGCAGCCCACAGACAACCCGGTGACGCGGCGACCGTCTGCAACTCGCACGAAGCCGGGCCGTCCTCAGCCGGGTCATCCGCAAAACGCGACCCAACCACAATCGCGCCCCACGCAGCAGCGGAGACCGGGGGCGCATCCAGCCCAGCAGCCCAGGCCGAACGCGAACGGCAGGCCGCAACCGAAGGAGAAAAAGCTCAACAACAGTCAGCCGCAATAGCCGCGCGAATCAGGCTGCTCGCTCCGGCCGCACCGCGGTCCGTGCGAGCAGTTCGCGCAGCTGGAAGGCGCGCAGCAGCTGACCACCGACGAGCAGGCGCTGGCGGCGGCGATGATCGGGATCAGCGAGCAGAGGGAGCAACGCTTCATCGTGCGCAGCCCCCGCTTCGAGGGACGCAATGGCGGATTCAAGCGTGACGCGGAATCGTGCGCTGACGTGAATCGCTTCGGGATCGCAGGGCAGGAATCGCATAATTTTTGCCCGGGAGCTAAAGTTCCTCCCATTGCTGCCGATTCTAAGGATGGAGCGGAGCGAAGAAAATAGCCCTGTGCGGGGTTGCGTCAAAACTCTGGTGCGCCTGTGTAGCGATTCCGGTCAAAGTGGCGCAATTTCGGTCACGCGCGCCGCTTCCAATCAAAGGCTCATCGACCGCCCAGCCACGATTTCCTTCGAGCGCGTGACGAACTGCTCCAGCGGCATCGACCCCTCATCGCCCTTGCCGCGCGTGCGCACGCTCACCGCCGCGCTGGCTTCTTCCTTATCGCCCATCACCAGCACGTACGGAATCTTCTGCAGTGTCAGGTCGCGAATCTTCGCGTTCATCTTTTCATTGCGGGTATCGATTTCCACACGCATCCCGGCCTCCTGCAGCGTCCGACGAACCTTTTGCGCATACTCCTGGTGGCGCTCGCTGATGGGCACCAGCCCGACCTGCACCGGAGCGAGCCACAGCGGAAAGGCACCCGCATACAGCTCAATGAGATACGAGATCATTCTCTCCATCGTGCTGACAATGGCGCGATGGATCATCACCGGCCGGTGCGGACTGCCGTCGGCGCCCGTGTACTTGAGGCCAAACTGGCTGGGCAGATGAAAATCTACCTGCACGGTGGAGTAGGTTTCCTCGTGGCCCATGACGTCAGCCAGCTGGATATCGAGCTTCGGCCCGTAAAACGCAGCATCGCCCTTGCTCTCGCGGTACGGCAGGCCGAGCGAATCGAGCGCCTCGCGCAGAACGCGCTCGCCCAGTTCCCACATCTCGTCGTTATCGACGTATTTGGTCTTGTTGGCCGGGTCGCGCAGCGAAAGCCGATAGCTGTATTGCGTGATGCCCAGATCGCGATAGGCGCGCTCGACCAGCTTCATGACGCCGGAGAACTCCTCCTTGATCTGATCGGGTGCGCAGAAGATGTGCGCATCGTTCAGCGTCATCGAGCGCACGCGACTCAGCCCGCTCAGCACGCCGGAGCGCTCGTACCGGTACATCGTTCCCAGCTCCGCAAGCCGCACCGGCAAATCGCGATAGCTCCGCATCTTCGACTCGTAAACCAGGATGTGATGCGGGCAGTTCATCGGCCGCAGAACCATCTGCTCGGTCTCGAGATCCATTGGCGGGAACATATCTTCGTGGTAGTGCTCCCAGTGGCCGGAGCGAACGTAGAGATCGACCTTCGCGAGCGAGGGCGTGTAAACGTGTTCGTAGCCAGCTTCGCGTTCGCGCTCGAGAATGTATTCCTCGAGCAGGCGCCGGATGGTCGCGCCCTTCGGCAGCCAAAGCGGCAGGCCGGCGCCCACTTCTTCGCTGACCGTAAACAGCTCCAGTTCCCTACCCAGGCGACGGTGATCGCGGCGTTTCGCATCCTCGATACGCTCGAGATACGCATCGAGGTCCTTCTTCGAGAAGAAGGCCGTCCCGTAGATGCGCTGGAGCTGCGGATTCTTCTCGTCGCCCAGCCAGTACGCTCCCGACAGGCTCATCACCTTGAAGGCCTTGACGCGGCCTGTGGATGGCACATGCGGACCCCTGCAAAAGTCGACGAACTTGCCGTTGCGATAGAGCGAGATGTCGTCGCCCGGCTTCGTGAAGCGTTCGATGAAATGAACCTTCATGAAGTCATTGCCGGATCGGAATTGCTGCAGGCCTTCTTCGCGCGGCTCGAGTTCGCGCACAAACTTCTCATCGCGCGCGGCCACTTCCGCCATGCGTCCTTCGATCAGCTTCAAATCTTCCGGCGTAAAGGGGGTAGGCCGCCAGAAGTCGTAAAAGAATCCGGCATCGGTTGCCGGACCGTGGCCGAGCTTGGTCTCGGGAAACAACTCCAGCACCGCGGTCGCGAGCATGTGCGCGGCCGAGTGACGCACCACCTTCAGCGCCTCGGGATTGCGATCGGTCAGCAGTTCCAGGGCAACATCTTCGTGCAGCGGCGTGGTCAAATCGACGAGCCGCTCGGCGCTCGGATCTTCCGCCCCATACATCGAAGCCTCGCTGCCTTCACCAGAGGCAGCAGCCGCCGGCGCGGCCCTGAGCGGACGGATGCGCGCCACCAGCGCGGCCTGCGCCAGCCGCGGGGAAATGTTCTCAGCAATGTCTCTGGGCGTGGTGCCAACGGGCACCGGACGGATCAATCCGTCCGGCAACTGAACCTGAATGGAACTCATAAAAACAGGGTACAGGGAGCCGCGTTCAGGGTACAGAGACGGCGGGCATCCGCCGCCTCCGCCAGTGTGTTACTTCAGCCCGATATGGGCGGTCATCTGCATGTTGCTGAAGTCGGAGACTGGTCCATAAATCTCAAAATCGGTCTGGTAGGCGCGCGCGCCGCCCATCTCCTGCGGCGTCATCTGCGCGATCCGCTGCCACAGGGCGGGAATGACTTCCTGCGGCGCTCCCATCGCAGACTGCACGACAAGGTACTTGCCGGCTGGAATAGTCCTCTTCACCATGCCGTCGGGAATCTTGTCTGCCGACGACACGCGAACGCCGAGCGTGTAGTTGAAGTCGCCGCTATTATCGCTGGCGTAGTCGCTGTAGACCACCACCATCCCGTCGCCCACGCGGTTGGGGATGGTGTCGAGGGCGCCGCCCATCATGACGTTTTGCCACAGGTCGGGAATCTTTCCCTGTCCGGAGGCTTCAGCGGCATTGTTGGTACGGACCGTGGCGCCGACAACGGTGAAGGTGTCCTGGTTCTCAACCGAAACCGGGGAAGCGCTGGCGGCCGGAGCGGCAGCAGGCGCAGCGGCGGGTGCAGGTGCGGGAGTGGCGGCGGGCGCTGGTGTAGCGGGCGGAGCCGTCTGCTGTTGCAGACCGGCAGGCGCCAGAGCCAGAGCAGGGATCAGAGCAAATTTCAAGGCGGCTGAGAACATCACGGAGCAGTATACGCAGAGACCCTGTTGCCGGTTCAGATAATTTCCCCAAAGCCTGCTGCTGCCGCGTCCCGATTGACCTTCACGCGACGGAGGCAGTCTCTGGCGCCTGTGGATGATCGACAGCGACCATGAGCGCCTCGCAGCATTCTGCATCCAGGCGATGTGGGGTCTCTTTCGCCATGATGCCGACCGCGACTGCGTGGGAGAGACCGGCACGGTACGGCCGATCCTCAGTCAGTGCGCTGTAGACATCCGCGACGGCCACAATCCGGGCTTCCAGCGACAGCTGATTGGCCGTAACGCGATCCGGATAGCCGGAGCCATCGAGCCTTTCATGATGAGCGCCGGCGATCGCAGCCAGTTCGCCAAACGTCCGGATGCGCTGCAGGATTTCGCGCGTCAGCCGCGGATGCTCGAAGACCACCTGCCACTCAGCGCTGTCGAGTTTTCCTGGCTTGTCGAGTACGGAATTGGGGACACTCAGCTTGCCGATGTCGTGGAGCAGCGCGGCACGATTCACCAGCTGGTATCGATCGGGACTCAGGCCAAGCTGCTTCGCAATCCTGACCGCGGTTTGTGTGACGCCCAGCGAATGGCTGTAGGTGAAGGAGGACTTGGCGTCGACCACGTCGGCAAAGGCTTCGCAGATGAGGTCTATGTCGGACGCCTGCAGGCGATTGACGGTGTCCGGAGCAAGATCGAGCACCGCACAGCGGGTATCCGCCTGCGGAGTGGACGCAACGGCTTGATGCCAGAGAGAACCGGCGCGATGGAGATGCTCGGCGACGCGAACCAGTTCAGGGTCGAACCACCGGCTACCGCGCTGGCGCAGCACGGCAATGGCGGTTTCCTGACCCTTTTCGGAGGCGAAGACGTCCAGATGCTGGGCGACAGCGAGAATGCGGGCGTCCTGGGGAATGTCCCGCCGGGTCAGCCGGTCCGGATAGCCGCTCCCATCCCAGTGCTCGTCCAGGTGCCGGACGGCTTCCGCGGCTTCTTCCCCGAGCCCAAGCTTGGCGAGAATGTGGGCGCCCCGATCGCAGCGCAGCCCAATCATCTCGGCATTGTTTTCGTGCTGCGTCATCCCAATTTTGGCGATCCCCGCGACGCGCTGCAGTGGATTCGAGCCGGGCAGCACGCTGCTCCAGAGCAGGCGGAGGGTGGAGAGCCTGGGGCGGTCGGGCCGCGTCCAGTCTTCGAGCTTCACACCGGCTTTGACGCGACGCTCGTCGCCGCCGCCGAGAATCTGGCAAAGGCGGGCGGCATTGCTGCTGCAGCCCACGTCCTTCAGCATCAGCGAGTAGTAAAGGCTGGCCAGGCGATCCGCGGGCAGTCCCAGTTCCTGTCCCAGGCGCATCCCGAGCAGGCAACTGCGGAGGGCATGGCCTGGAACCGCTCCCTCCGTCAGATCGAGCGCAAACGACAAAGCGGACAGGATCTCCGCCTGGGAGACTTGCGCGTCTCCCGTCGGGAGCGACAGCACGGTAGCGGATTTGGTCGTCGTTGCCACGGCTCTGCAGCGAAAAGCGGGATCGAGGGAAAACGTTACCAGACGCGGCAGGAGCCAGGAAATACAACGAATGGGGCGGAGCGGTGACACGGGCAACCGTGTGCGACCTTCGAATCCGGTCGAGCCGTAGCGCGCTCGGCTACATATCGCTGTGGCTGGGATTGAAAAGCTCTTCTTCCGGCTCGATGTGCACCAGCACTTTGGCCACGCGGCTCACTTCGGCCAGCACGCAATCTTCAACTTTGTGCGAGATTACGTGGCCGGAGCGCACCGTAAGATCCCCGTTGACCACGACGTGGAGATCGACGTAGTAACGAAAGCCGACTTTGCGGACAAAGCACTTTTCCAGCCCAACGACGCCGGGAACCGAAGCCGCAACCTCGCGCACGTGCTCTTCAATATCGGGCGGCGGCGCGGTGTCGAGAATCTCGTCCATCGGCGTACGGATCATCCGTGCTGCGTTGAAGAGAATGACCGCCGAGGCGCACAGAGCGGCCCAATCGTCGGCGCGGAAGTCTTTGGTCGCCAAAGCGACTGAAATACCCACGAAGGCGAACAGCGACGTAATTGCATCGCTGAAGTGGTGCCAAGCGTCGCCGCGGACGGCGGTGCTGTCGATGTTGTGCGCGACCGATGACACGTAACGGGTAAGCAGCAGCTTGATGCCGAAAACGCACAGCAAAACTACCAGCGTGTACGACATCGGCAGCGGATGCGGAGTCCGAATCAGGACGATGCTTTCGATGGCGATCCCGATTGCGGCAGCGCCCATGGCCAAAGCAACCGCGGCGGCTGCGACCGGTTCGGCCTTCCCGTGGCCGTACGGATGGTCTTTGTCGGGCGGCTTGATGGCAACCCGCAGCCCGAAATAAACCACCGTGGAGCTGAACACATCGGAGAGCGACTCGATCCCGTCCGCGACCAGAGCGAAGGAGTGACCCAGAAACCCCGCGAGGCACTTCAGCACCGCGAGGGAGAAGTTCGAGCCGATGCTGATCAGAGACGAGTGGAGCCCTCGGCGTACCAGGCGTTCGGTCTCGGCGGCACCTTCCATAAAAGATCGAGCAGAAGGAGCCAACATGCGCGGCTCCAGTTCGATCTTATATGGACGGGCCCACGCGACGGCGCGGCGGGGCTGTCAGACTTGGTTCGCCACTTTCTCCAGTTCCAGCAGCTTTTTCTTGCGCTCTACACCCCAGCGATAGCCGGTCGCCTTGCCGTCGCTGCCGATTACGCGGTGACATGGCACCACCACCGCGACAGGATTGGTCGCGCAGGCGCGTGCTACCGCGCGCACTGCCGTTGGCCGTCCAATCGACCGGGCCAACTCCCCGTAGCTGCGCGTTTCTCCGCGGGGAATTCGACGCAGCGCCTCCCACACGCGCATCTGGAACGCCGTGGCGCGCAGGTCGAGCGGCAAATCGACCGCTGCCGGGTGCTCGGTGAATTGCGAAAGAACCTGGGCGAGTGTCGCCTCAAGGCGAGGCTCCGGAGCGATCTCCGCAGCTTGGAACTGCGCGCGCAGTTGACCCGTAAGCTGCTCGTCCGTGTCCCCCAGGATCACCGCGCACAGGCCGCGTTTGGTGGCCGCTACCAGCACGCTGCCCAGTCCGGACATGCCGATGGCATAGCCGATATGCGCGTTCGGCGCGCCGGCGCGGTACTGCCCGGGCGCCATGCCCAACTGGGTGTTTTCGTAGGCGCGTCCCGGGCCGGAGTAGCCGGCATCGTAAATGGCGTCGGTCACGCGCGCCTCGCCTTCGGTCAGTTCCCTGCGAAACGAGGCTGCGCGGCTCTGGCGTTGAAACTGCGCCGGGGTCACGCCAAGGACGCGCTTGAAGGTCCTTTCCACCGTAAAGGGGCTGCGCCCGGTAGCTCTTGCCAGTTCAGCCAGGGTTACCGGGCGATCGCGGCGCAGCCGGGCGGAAACAGACTCGACCAGCGCGGCATCGCTATGGCGCTGTTGCGGGCGGCAGCGGCGGCATGGGCGGAATCCCGCGCTCACCGCGGACGGCGGGTCGGGAAAGAACAGAACATTCCCGCGCGATGGCCGGCGGCTGGGGCAGGTTGGGCGACAGAAGACGCCGGTGGTGGTGACGGCATAGACCAGTTCCGCATCAGCGGAAGGATCGCGGGCCAGAACGGCGGCCCAGGCCTGGTCGTCGGTTAGCATGGCGGATGTGCTCATCGTACTCTCGGGCTCCTCTACTGCTGAGGATCGCAGAGCGAGCCGCGGGCGCCACTCCGGAAATTGCTTTCAAATTCCGGGCGTACTGCCTACCAGCGCCACCAGCCCGAAGGGAAAATGCCGTGAAAGCCGGCGCGCAGCAGCGTGAAGAACAGCAGACAGGCTGCAATCAGGAGAATTCCCATCGCCTGCCGCCGGCGCAGTCGTGCAATCGCTGTCGACGGCACAGCTACTCGTCCCCAGGACGAATGTTGTACAGGAAATAGAAGCGCAGCTCGAGGTACGGGCCTTTGAAGGCCTTGGGGATGGGGGGGAACGGCGCTGCCCCGGTAATGCCGCCCCACGCCGCCCGATCGAGAGCCACGTCGCCGGAGGGCCCTTCGAGCTGCATATTCGTCACCGTGCCATCTGGTTGGATTCTGAAGCGGACCATCACTTTGCCCCGCTTATCGAGCGGCGGCCGCGCTTCTTCCGGGATGATCGGATACCACGAGCGCTTGGTATCTGCGATCACGCGCTGCACATACGGACCGTAGTCCCAGCCCATCGTGTCGCTCAGCACCTGCACAGCGCCGTTGATTCCCTGATGCTGCGGGTTCAGGTCCTGCCCCTCGTCGCCGCTATACTGCCCGCCTCCGTGCATCGCGTCTCGCATGGCATTCGTCAGTTGCTCATTTGGGTTGGTCGGACCCGAGGAGAAATGCGGTTGCGGCGCCATCGGCGGGGCTTCCATGCGCGCCTGATTGTTCTGTGGGAGCGGTTGGGCCGGAGGCGACGGCGCGCGCTGTTGTGCCTGTTGCGGCGCGGGTTCGGGCGGTCCCTGCACCGGCTGACGGGGCGCCGGCGCAGGCTTTGGCTCGCCAGCGCGGCGCATCGCTTCCAGCTCTTCCAGGGTCTTCTTGTCGATCGTCGGATGCGGCGCCTGCGCCACGCGATCTTTATCGGAAAGGATATTGCTGGGCTTGGGCTTCTGCTTCAGCAGATCGGGCGGCAAGTCGAGGAAGGTCAGGTCCTTCTGCCGCTGCTTCATGATCACCGAGGGGTCGACCACACGCACGTGGTAGAGGTACTTCGGCCCGTAAAACAGGTACCAGGCAATCAACATGTGGATGATGAGCGCAATCCACAGCTTTTCGCGGAGGCTGACCCAGTTCCGGCTTCCCTCCAGTTCGTCGATCACGTGCAGCAGATCGGTGTGATCGTATTCCTCGTAACGGGAGCGGCGGAACGCGGCGACGTCGACGTTGTCTGAAGATTCGAAAGGAACGCGGACCGGCCCACCGGAGCAACCCGGCGACGGTTCGGATGAGGCCTGGTCCGGTTGCTCGTCCGTGGGCTGGTCGAGCTCCGCGCTGGTTGGTGTTAAGCGAATCGGCATTCCTGGGTAACTTCGATTTTGCGCGGCTCCTGCGGGAACGCCACGATGCTTTTGACTATTTTCTCATCAAATGGGCGTTTTCATCCCAGTTTGTACAATCGAAAGGTGACGCAAGTGATACAGAATGGGCTTCCCGTCCGCGCAGCGGTGATCACCGTCAGCGACTCATGCGCGCGCGGGCTGCGGGACGATGTTTCCGGCCCGTCGGTGGCGCGGGCCCTCGAAGAAGCTGGCTTCGAAACCATTGCGATCGTTACGGTTCCAGACGAACAAACTGCTATTGAAGACGCGCTTCGAAGCTGGGCTGGCAAAGCCAGGCTGGTGGTTTCCACCGGAGGAACAGGGATTGCGAATCGCGATGTGACTCCCGAAGCAACCAGGGCCGTGTGCGACCGGCTGATCGAGGGCGTCGCGGAACTGATCCGGTCGGAGGGGCGGCGCGAAACCCTCTTTGCCGCGCTCTCCCGCGGACTCTGCGGCACCCTCGGGACTGCGGTCATTTTGAATCTGCCGGGCAGCCCCGCGGGCGCGGTCAGCTCGTTGCGGGCCGCGTTGCCGGTGTTGCCCCACGCGCTTGGTTTGCTGGCCGGAAACACGGAACATGCCGCCTCCGGCGACGGCCCTGCCGTCGACCCATCAGATCGCGGAAAGGTTGAACGCCCCTGAAGCATCTTTTACTCAAATTCAACGCTTTCATTCAGCATTTCCTGTTGCCGCTGGGTCCCTGGGGCGTGCTGTTGGGGTCGTTTATCGATTCGGCGTCCATTCCGATCCCGATCGACGTGCTGATGGGGCTGTGGGCGTGGTCGGACAAGAAGCATTTTTACGTCTATGCACTGCTGGCCGCTTTGGGGTCGACCCTCGGTGGACTGGTGCCTTTCTTTCTGGGTCGTGCAGGAGGCGAGCTGTTCCTGTTGAAGCGGATCGATCGGGCGCGCTTTGAGTCGCTGCGCAACCAGTTCGAAAAGCAGGAGTTCCTGGCGGTGATGGTGCCGTCTCTGTTGCCGCCTCCAACGACCTGGAAGCTCTTCGTTTTCGGTGCCGGCGTCTTCGAAATGCGCACATGGAACTTCATGCTGGCCGTCTTCATCGGGCGAACCATACGCTTCGGTGTCGAAACGGCGCTGGTGGTGAAGTACGGTCCGCAGATTGTGACAGTGGTGGCCGACCTCGCCAAAAAGCATCTGATATTAACGCTGGCGGTGCTCGCGCTCATCTTCGGCGCGCTGGGGTGGTACGTCTGGCGTAAGCTGCGGCGTAGGAGCCCGGGCGCAAGCTCGGAGAGCGGGCAGGCAACGGCATGATCGATCCGGAGAAATCAACGTCCATCACGCGTCGTCCGCAGCAGATCGACGTACCGCCCTCGTCTCCGCTGGCCACCACTCCGAAGGAGATTTCGGCCGACAAGATCCCGCCGCGAACACACACTATGTCCGATGCGCCGGTCATCCAGCCGCTGACCGCGCTGCTGGGGACGCCGGTGACCAACGTCCGCGGGCGGCTGCGGGGGCGGCTGAAAGACATTGCCGTGGGCACCGGCGCCGATGCCGGACGGGTGGCCGGTATCGTGCTGAAAACCCGCAAGGGCCTGGAGATCGTCGCCTCAAAAGATGTGCGCTGGACGCCCAGCGGCGCGCTGGAGTTGCGCGCGGATGCGCCCCTCAATCCACTGCGCGGCGATGAGAACTTCATCCTGCTCCGCCAGGATTTGCTCGACCGCCAGATCATCGATGTCCACGGGCGCAAAGTGGTGCGCGTCAATGACGTCAACCTGCGCTGGCTGCCCGACCACGGATCCACGGAACACCTTTGCGTTTCTGAAGTCGAAGTGGGCCTGCGTGGAGCCATGCGCCGCCTGTTCTCCGGAACGATGCCCCGGCGCACGCTCGAGGCGCTGGTCTCAAAGCTGCCTCCACGGGTTATCCCGTGGAACTTTGTCGACATGATTGAGGTCGACCCGGCCCGGCGCATTAAGCTCAAGATCGAACACGAACGCCTGGCGCAGCTGCACCCTTCCGACATCGCCGACATCCTGGAAGATCTGGCGCCTGCCGAACGCGAAGCCGTGCTCCGCACCCTCGACGAGGAAGTGGCAGCCGAAACACTCGAAGAAGTCGAGCCGCGGCTGCAGAAATCCCTGGTGCAGGCCCTCGATTCAGAAACCGCTGCCGGCATCGTCGAGGAGATGGACCCCTCGGCCGCCGCCGATCTGCTGGCCGAGCTTCCCGATGAGCGCTCCGAAGCCATCCTGGAAGAGATGGATCCCGAGGAGCGCGAGGAGGTCAAAGAGCTGCTCGAGTTCCGCGAAGACTCGGCCGCCGGGCGCATGACGACGGAGTATGTCGCCGTGCCGCGGACGGCCGCGGTGGCCGACGGCATCCGCGCATTGCGCGGTTTTGAAGGCGACCCCGAGACCATCACCGAGATCTACCTCATCGACGAGGCGGAAGTCCTGCTGGGCGTGGTGGCGCTGGCCCGTCTGGTGCTCGCCCGCCCGGAAACCCGGCTCGAGGTTCTCGCCGAGCCTCGCTTTATCTGCTGTCGTGCCGACCAGCACGAGAACGAAGTCGCGGAGCTGTTCGATAAATACAACCTGCGCGCACTGCCGGTGATCGACAAAGCGGACCGGCTCGTCGGCGTCGTCGAAGCCGATCACGTCATCGCGTTTCTGAGGGCCAGAAACTAGCCAGGCTGCGGATATTCGAAGATAGAAGCGGCCAGCTTCTGTCCAATGCCCTGGACATTTGCTGACCGCTTGATTGCTGACCGTTTTACCGCTGGCTGCTTCTTAGCTGCCTTTCAGACCCCAATCACTGCGCATAATTCCTTCACCGCTTCCGCGCTCTTCTTGAGGGCCGCATCCTCTTCCGCGGTGAGCTTGATTTCGATGATCTGCTCCAGACCCCGCGATCCCAGCTTGCAGGGTACGCCGATGTAGTAGCCGCTGATGCCGTATTCGCCTTCGAGATACGCAGCGCAGGGCAGGATCTTCTTCTTGTCTTTCAGAATCGCCTCGACCATTTCAACGGCGGAAGCCGACGGCGCGTAGTACGCGCTGCCCGTCTTGAGATACTTCACGATCTCGGCGCCGCCGTCGCGCGTGCGCTGTACGATCGCGTCCAGGCGATCTTTCGGAATCAGCTCCGTGATCGGAATGCCGGCCACGGTCGAGTAACGCGGCAGCGGGACCATTGTGTCTCCGTGGCCGCCCAGCACAAAGGCTGTCACGTTTTCGACCGAAACTTTCAGCTCTCCGGCGATGAACGTCCGGAAGCGCGCCGAATCCAGCACACCAGCCATCCCGATGACTCGCTCGCGATTGAATTTCGCCTGGCGATACGCTGCCTGGGCCATCGCGTCCAGTGGATTCGACACAATGATCAGGATGCAGTCCGGCGAAGCCGCCGTCACTTTGCCGACCACGTCCGACATGATCTTGTAGTTCGTCTGCAGCAAATCGTCGCGGCTCATGCCCGGCTTGCGCGGAATGCCCGCCGTGATCACCACAATGTCGGAGTTCGCGGTGTCTGCGTATTCGTTGGTGCCGATGATGTGGCAGTCGCGCTTTTCGACCGGCATCGCTTCCAGCAGGTCGAGCCCTTTGCCTTGCGGCACGCCCTCAACTACGTCGATCAGCACCACATCGGCCAGTTCCTTCGAGGCAATCCAGTGAGCCGCCGTCGCTCCTACGTTTCCTGCACCAACAATTGTGACTTTCTTCCTCATAACTCTGATTCTCCTCGCAACGACTAATCCGGTTCATGTCTTTGCGCCCAAGGCGCGCCCGCCTGCATGGCAATTCACATATTGGCGATCATGTGCGTGGCAAACTCGCTGGTCTTCACCTTGGTCGCGCCCTGCATCTGGCGCTCGAAATCGTACGTCACGAATTTCTGCTGAATGGTCTTCTCCATCGACGACTCAATCAGCTTCGCCGCCTCGTGCCATCCCAAAAACTCGAACATCATCACGCCCGACAGCATCACCGAGCCAGGGTTGATGACATCCTTGTCCGCATACTTCGGCGCCGTGCCGTGCGTCGCCTCAAACACCGCGTAGCCATCGCCGATGTTCGCGCCGGGAGCAATGCCCAGCCCGCCCACCTGCGCTGCGCAGGCGTCGGAGATGTAATCGCCATTCAAATTGGGGCAGGCCAGGATGCTGTATTCTTCCGGGCGAATAATCACCTGCTGGAAGATGGAATCGGCGATGCGATCGTTGATCAGCACCTTTTTCTTCCACTGCCCATTGCCGTGCGACTGGCCGATCGCATCCAGCACGCCCTGGATCTCCGCATACAGACCCTTCCGGAATTCCTCGTTGCCAAACTCCAGCCCCGGTTCGATCAGCGCGGCATTCCGTTCGACCGAGATGCCCGGATTCGCTTCCACATTCCCTAGAATCCAGCTTTCACGCTCGGTCACCACGCCGTTGCGAAACTCATCCACGGCCACCTCGTAGCCCCATTCACGAAACGCGCCTTCGGTGAACTTCTGAATATTGCCCTTATGTACCAGCGTCACCGACCTGCATCCGTTCTCGATAGCATGTCGGATTGCGTAGCGCACCAACCGTTTGGTTCCGGTAATCGAGATCGGCTTGATGCCAACGCCCGAATCTTCGCGAATCTTCTTCTTGCCGCCCTTCAGCATGTCGTCGTTCAGGAAGCTGATCAGCTTCTTCACTTCCGGCGTGCCTTCTTTGAACTCGATGCCCGCGTATACGTCCTCGGTGTTTTCGCGGAAGATCACCACATCCAGCTTTTCCGGCCGCTTCACCGGGCTCGGCACGCCGGCGTAATATTTCACCGGGCGTATGCACGCGTAGAGATCCATGATCTGCCGCAGAGCGACATTCAGCGAACGAATCCCGCCGCCTACCGGGGTCGTCAGCGGGCCTTTGATGGACACGCGAAATTCGGTCGCGGCCTTCACCGAATCGTCCGGCAGCCAGTTTTTGAATTCGCGGAACGCTTTCTCGCCGGCATAAATCTCAAACCATTTGACCGCGCGTTTGCCGCCATAGGCCTTCTCGACAGCGGCGTCGAAGACGCGTTGCGAGGCGCGCCAGATGTCGCGGCCCGTGCCGTCGCCCTCGATGAACGGAATAATCGGGTGATCCGGAATCGTGTATTTCCCGTTGGCGTACTGGATCGCCTCGCCACCCTCGGGCAGGGCAAGTCCGTTATAGCTGGTCTGCATGTGCGGTGATTTCCTTCGCGCTGGATTGTCAGAGAGTCGAATTCTCACGGTAACACCCTGCCAGGAAGCGATGCAACGGCCTGCGCCCACTCCGCTCACGGCGGTAACATTGCGCATATGTTCTTCCGCATCGTGCGCACCCTGCCCCTGATTCTCGCCGCAATCGCCGCATCGTCTGGTTCCGGCTTGTATGCACAGACTGCCCCCGTGCGCGTCGCCATCATTGGACTCGAACACGGCCACGTCACCGGATTTCTGCACGCGTTTCCGCTGCAGCACGATGCGGAGCTGGTCGGCATCGTCGATCCCAGTGCCGCCCTGCGCGCCAAATACGAAGCCGAATATCACTTGGATCCCGCGCTGTTCTATCCCACCCTGGATGCTCTGCTGGCCGAGCGTCATCCCGAAGCCCTGCTGGTGTACACCTCCATCGGTGAACATCGCCGGATCATTGAAGAAGCCGCCGCGCACAATCTCGACGTGATGGTGGAGAAGCCGCTGACTATCTCGCTCGACGACGCACTCGCCATTCGCCGCGCCGCCCGCGAACACCACATCCAGGTGATGGTGAATTACGAAACCACCTGGTACGCCAGCAATCGCGCCGTGTACGACATGCTGCAGCAGGGCCGCCTCGGCGAGGTACGCAAAGTCGTGATCCACGATGGCCATCAGGGCCCAAAGGAAATCGGCGTCCAGCCTGAATTTCTCCAGTGGCTCACCGATCCTGCGCAGAACGGCGCCGGCGCGCTTTACGACTTCGGTTGCTACGGCGCCGACCTCATGACCTGGTTCATGCACGGCGCAGCACCGATCACCGTCACCGCGGTCACGCAAACGGATAAGCCGCAGATCTACCCGCGCGTCGACGACGACGCGACCATCATCCTGCGCTATTCAGGCGCTCAGGCCGTGCTGATGCCGTCGTGGAACTGGACCTTCGGCCGCAAGGATACGGAAGTCTACGGCACCAAAGGCGAAGTCGTCGCCGTCAACTCTACCCAATTGCGTGAACGCTTCAGCGAGTCCTCGCCGGAGGAATCCGTCACTGCGCCGCCGCTGCCTGCGCCTGAGGACACTTCCCTGCACTATCTCGCCGCCGTCGTGCGCCACCAACTCGATCCCGGCCATGACCTGACTTCGCTCGACACCAACGTCGTCGTCGTGCAGATCCTTGACGCGGCACGCGAGTCCGCGCGCACCGGAAGGACGGTCACGCTCCGCCCGCTTCCCTGAGCGACATTAGCTTTTTCGATACGTTACCTTCGATATCCGCCGGGTAGCAGAATCCTGCGCCCGAGTACCCCTTGCGGCGCAAGATAAGGCCCAGGAGAGCACGATATGGAAGTTCTGAGCACGCCAGGCCTCCTTCTCCTGTTCGCGATTGTCTTCGTCGTCTGCCTCATTTGGGCGACCCATGGCCACACCTCCGATGCTGACAACGAAGATCTCTCGGTCGTGAGCAAGGATATTTAGGCGCACTGTCCGCGTCAGGCGTATCTTTCGAGGTCACAGAATTTCGCTTCGTTTGCCGCCGCCAGTGCAACGTACGAAAATGTCTGCGGTTTTTCCGCACCCGTTGCTCGGGCGCTCCGGTGCAACTCTTCGCGGCGTATCCTGAAGTGTGATTCCCCTGCGCTCCGTTTTCCTCTTACTGGTATTGGGGTTGCTGCTGCACGCCCCGTTCGCGAGCGCGTGGCAATACTCGGCCGACAGGCCGGTTGGCGCGGTTGCACAACAGCCCCCTGCGTGGGAGAAGCATGCCGGAATCGACCAGAACCTCGGCCGCTCCCTGCCTCTCAACGATCCCTTTACCGACGAATCGGGCCACAGCGTAAAACTCAGCAACTTCTTCAACCATGGCCGGCCCGTCATGCTGGAGCTGATGTATTACAACTGCCAACTCCTGTGTCCGCAGGTGATGCACGGCATGGTCACGGCTCTGCGCGAGAGCGGCTTCCACGCCGGCAATCAGTACGACGTCGTCGTTGCCAGCATCGACCCGGCCGATACGCCGGCAGCCGCGGCGATGGAAAAGCAGCACTTCCTCTCCATGCTGGACGCGCCCGCCTCAGCCGCGGACGCGGTGCACTTCCTGACCGGTGCGCAGTCGTCGATCACAGACCTTGCCGCGTCCACCGGGTTCCACTACGTCCGCGTGCCCGGACCCGACGGCAAGCTCGACCAGTTCGCGCATTCCAGTGTTGTCATCATCGCCACGCCGGACGGCCGCGTATCGAAGTATCTCTTCGGCGTCGACTTTCAGTCGCGCGATGTACGCCTCGCCATCATCCAGGCCAGCACCCGGCACATCGGCACTCTCAGCGACCTGGTTCTGCTGTACTGCTGCAATTACTCGCCGTCGCAGGGGCGCTACACCGTTGCCGTGCTCCGCATCCTGGGCCTTGCTGGCCTGGCTTCGCTGATGATTGTCATCTGGATGTTCTGGCTGCTTTCAAAAAAACCAAAGCGGACGGCCGCGGGCGTCTGATCGCCCGCTTGCGGCCGGTTTCAGCGATCTGCGCTTGCAGCCTCGGGAGTAACCGGAATCCCCTCGCGATTCTGGCTGCGCACCATCATCGCCGCCACGTAAGCCGCGCCAAAGCCGTTGTCGATGTTCACGACGCACACGTTCGGCGAGCACGAATTCAGCATCCCCAACAGCGCCGCCACGCCGCCAAAGGCCGCGCCGTAGCCGATGCTGGTCGGCACCGCAATTACAGGAGCCGCGACCAGCCCGCCGACCACGCTGGGCAACGCGCCTTCCATCCCCGCACAGACGATGGCCGCTCGCACAGCACTCAGCGTCTCGCGCTCGGCCAAAATACGATGCAGCCCCGCCACGCCGACATCCGCGATGCGGATCACCTCTAATCCCAGATACTCCGCCGTCACCGCGGCTTCCTCGGCCACCGGCAGGTCGCTGGTGCCCGCGCAGATCACGGCGACGGGCCCGGAGTTCTCAGGCGCCTTCGGTTTCCGCAACCCAATCACGCGCGCCGTCTCGTGATATTCCGCCTCGGGCACGCGCCCTACAACCGCAGCGTAAGCCTGGGCGCTCGCCCGCGTCGCCAGGACGCTCCCGCCCGACCCAGCCATGCGCGCGAAGATCTCCGCTACCTGCCCGGGTGTCTTCCCCGCAGCGTAGATCACTTCCGGCAATCCCAGCCGCAGCGCGCGATGATGGTCGATCCGCGCAAAGCCTGCGTCCTCGTAGGGCAGCTTTGCCAGTTCGCGCAGCGCGGTAGCCGGTGTTGTTGCCCCGGCCTGCACGCTCTCGAGCAATTGCAGTAGGGTCTCGCGCGTCATGCTTTGGCCTTCGCCGCCTGCATTTCCGCGAAGGCGGCCCGGGCGGTTTCGATTGCGGCGCGCAACGGAATTCCGTGTTCCCGCGCCGCTCGCCGGCAGTCTTCATATTCCGGCATCGCGTTCAAACTTTCTCCTCCCGCCGCAGCAATCTTCATCCGAATCTTTCCAAACTGCGTGTCGACGGTTACAAATTCGCGATCGAGAATCACCCGCTCTTCCTCGCGGCGGCGGATCCCTAATGTGGTTGTCTCGCGGAACAGCAGCTTCTCCAGCATCTCTTCGTCCTGCGGCTTGCACAACACGGTGAGCGTCGTGCCCAGGCGTCCTTTCTTCATCGTGACAGGAGTGGCCATCGCATCCAGAGCACCATGCTCCAGCGCCAGTTCCATCGCGTAGGCCAGCACCTGGGGGGTCGCGTCATCGAGGGCACACTCCAGCGCCACGACCCGGTCGCCGGAGAAAGTTCTCTTCCCGGCCGCCGCCGAAACGCCGATCGAAAGGCGCAGCACATTTGCAAATCCTGCAGGATTCCGATTTCCCGCCCCATAGCCGTTGGCGCTCACCACAATCGGGTCGGCGGTTTCGAATCGGCAGTTCAGAGCACGCAGCATCGCCGCTCCCGTCGGCGTCGTCAGCTCCATCGACGGTCCAGACGCGTAGACCGGCACGCCCTTCAGCAACTCCGCGGTCGCCGGCGCAGGCACCGGAAACGGGCCGTGCGCGCAGTTCACAAATCCGCTGCCCACATTCACGGCGGTGCAGCGCCACTCTGTCACGCCCAGCGAAGCGGCCGCCACCGACGCGCACACGATGTCCACAATCGTGTCCACCGCGCCCACTTCGTGGAAATGAACTTCCTCCGGCGCGATTCCATGCACTTTCGCTTCTGCCAGCGCGAGCAATTCGAAGGCCTGGAGCGCGATTGTTTTTGCGGCATCGGAAATCGCCGCACCCTGAATCAATTCGCGGATCTGTGGCCAGTTCCTGCTGTGCGAGTGCTTGTGCGCCGGTTCGCCCCCAGGCGGGTGAGGATGCTCGTGGCCAGGCGCATGCCCATCTTCATGGTGATGATCGTGGGGCTCCCGATGGTGATGATCGTGGGACTCCTGGTCAGCGTGCAGATGTCCTGCATCCTCGGCGATCCGGCCATGCTCCAGCACATCCACCTTGGTCGCGCGGATCCCGCTGCGGTCAACGGACTGAATCCGCAGCTCGGCGCCGATTCCCAGAGCCGCCGCTGCTTCCTCAAGAAGCAGCGCGGGAACGCCGGCGTCCACCAGCGCGCCCAGCAGCATGTCACCGGAAATTCCGGCAAAGCATTCAATCGTCCCAATGGTCATATCGACAGATCAGGTATGCCGTACATTGCCCGCCAGCATCTCCGCCGGCAGTAATTCGTTCATAGAGCCGGAACGGTAGCCATCGCAGTCGACCGCGACATAGGGGAAACCCGCGCCCCGCACCGCCGCCGCCATGCTCTGAAAAAAAACGGGGTCCAAAGCCGCAGCCATTTCTTCCTGGGCGATCTCAACACGCGCCACCGTGCCATGATGCCGCACCCGAAAGCGGCGCAAACCGAGTCTTCGCAGCCCTTCCTCAGCGTCTTCCACCTGGCGCAGCGCTTTCGTGGTCACCCGCCGCCCGTACTCGATCCGCGACGAAAGGCACGCGGACGCCGGTTTATCCCAAACCCGCAATCCAGCCGCGAGGGCCAGCGCACGAACGTCCGCCTTGCTCAGCCCGGCATCCGCCAATGGCGCGACCACTCGATGCGCAGCAGCGGCCCGCTGGCCGGGACGGAAGTCCTTCTCATCGTCCAGGTTCAGCCCGTAGGCTACCGCCGCCATATTGCGCCGCGCACGCTCCGCTTCCAGCACTGAGAACAGCTCGTCTTTGCAGTGGAAGCAACGGTCCGCCTCATTTTTTGCATACGCCTCGTGCTCCAGTTCCTTCGTTTCCACCACCAGCAGCGGGATCGCGTGCTCCTCGGCAAATGCGAGCGCGTCGCGATAATGACTGCGCGCCAGCGAGGCGGAATCCGCCAAAGCCGCCAGCATGCCTTCGCCCAGCACCCGATGCGCAGCCCAGGCGAGCCACGCCGAATCCACCCCGCCGGAATAGGCCACAATCACCGTTCCGAGCCTTCTCAGCCCATCTTCCAGCGCCGATTGCCTCTGCTCCAGGTCCATTCTGGAATCCCACCCAACCCCTTGATCCTAATCCCGGACCCATGCCAATGGAAATTTCGATGCATCTCAAGCAAAAGCAGGGCAAAGGGCTCAAATCTGGGAAGATAGAAATAACCCAACGATGACGACTCTCCACGCGGGAACATTGCTGTCTCCGGAAGAACGGCTGGCCAGACGCAGGCTCATTCTGCGGGATGCTCTCTCCCTTCTCACGCTCTTTTTGATCACCGTGGTGATCTTTACGCTCACCTTGTTTCTCTACCGTTCGTTTGAGAATCATCGCGAAGAACTGTGGCGGCGATGGAAGAGTCGCGGGGAGGCGGCCCTGCAGGCGGGCCGGCCCAAAGACGCCGTCGAAGATCTTCGCTCCGCGCTGGCCTACATTCCGGATCGCCAGACGGAGGTCGAGCTGGCCACCGCGCTCGCCGATGCCGGGCACACCATTGAGGCTACCGCTTACTTCAACACCCTTTGGGAGTCGACACCCGGCGATGGCCAGATCAATCTGCAGTTGGCCCGTCTTGCCGCCCGTGTTGGCAACGAACCTGCCGCGGTTCTTCACTACGAAGCGGCTCTGGACGGCACCTGGGAGGGTAACGGCTATGACCACCGCCGCCAGATCCGCCTGGAGCTGGCCGGGTATCTGATCTCCCGCCGGGAATACAATCAGGCCCGCTCGCAGCTGCTGGTTGCTGCCAGCAATGCTCCCGACGATCCCGCTATCAAGATCCAGATCGCCGCACTCCTCGAGCAGGCCAAAGACGTGCAGAGCGCCCTCGGCATTTACCGCGCGGTTGCGGCCCGCCGGCCTGCCCCGGTTCCTGCGGTCGAGGGCGCCGGCCGCATTGCATACTCGATGGGCATGTTCCGCGTGGCGGCCGATTATCTCGACCGCGCCTCGGCCAGCCCCGACGCTGCCGAACTGCCCGACGCGGAAAGAGCCGCCGATCGAACCATGCTGGACATCTCCTCCCGCATTCTGCTCCTCTTCCCCGCCTTCGACTTGCCGGCGCGCGAGCGCTCGCAGCGCATTTTGTCCGCGAAAAACCTTGCCCATCAGCGGCTCGCGGGCTGCGCCGCCGCAAACAGCGCAGCTGCTTCCCAGCTGGCCGCACTCGTCACGCGTTGGGATCAGCTCCCGGCGCGCCTTACAGCCGCGCAGCTCGAACAGCAACCCGACCTTGAGCAGACGATCGTTCAGCTGGCCTTCGATACCGAAAGCGTCACCAGCAGGATTTGCGGCGCCCCCACGGGAGACGACGCCCTTCTCCTTCGCATCGCCGCCAATCCGATCGCGGTGGAACAGCCATGACGCCTGAGTCCCCAACCGATTTCCAGATGCCCGTACCGGTCACGGCCGGCGCACCGGCAGCGCCGGATTCCGCCGGAATACCCGAGTCCTCCCCGGTGTCCGCGACCGCGCGCACCAGTTTTGCCGCAACCATCGATCGCATCGCACCCACGCGCGACGAGCGTCTGTTCCTGGTTCTCTCCATTTTCATCGGGGTCATCTCCGGGCTGCTCGTCGTCGCCTTCCGGATCGCGATTGAATGGATCAAAATCCTCTCTCTGGGCTCGGCCCCCCACCCGGGCCAGCTTCGACTGCTTCTCGTTCCCGGCATCGCAGGAATCGTTGTGGCCGCGCTGGTCATGTGGTTCTTCCCCGCAGCCCGCGGCAGCGGCGTCAACCAGACCAAGGCCGCCCTGTACGTCTACGACGGTTACATCTCCATCCGCACCGTCATTGGGAAGTTTCTGACCTCCGCCCTGGCCATTGGAGGTGGCCATTCGCTGGGCCCGGAGGACCCCTCTCTGCAAATCGGAGCGGGGGTTGCATCGATCATTGCCCGCAACCTGCGCCTGTCGCGCCGCCGCCTCCGTATGTTCGCGCCCATTGGCGCCGCCGCCGGGCTGGCCGCGGCCTTCAACGCGCCGATCTCGGCGATCCTGTTCGTCATCGAGGAGGTCATCGGAAGCTGGAGCGCGGCGGTGCTCGGCTCGCTCGTCCTCGCCGCCATCTCCAGCGTCGTCGTCATGCGCGGATTTATGGGCTCCGAACCCATGTTCCGCATTCCCTCCGTGACCCTGCGCGATACCCGCGAACTGCTGGCGTACGCGGTTCTGGGAGTTTTTGGTGGCCTGCTGGCGCCTCTCTTTTCGCTCATTCTGGGATTTTTGCGTCCCCGTATGCGCGCGATGCCCCGAGGAACCCTCTATCTCCAGCCGGCGGTTGCCGGCCTCATGGTGGGCGCCATCGGCTACTTCGGCTTCCCTCAGGTGATGGGCGTCGGCTACGACGTTATCGACCAGGCGATGCATGGCCAGTTTGTCTGGCAAATGCTCCTCGCCCTCGTCTTTCTCAAGCTCCTCGCCACCACTGTTTCGTTTTCCAGTGGAACGCCGGGCGGCATGTTTGCTCCAACGCTCTTTATCGGCGCCATGCTGGGTGGCGCGGTCGGCGCCTTTGAAAAGCACTTCTTTCCTGGCCTCACCGGCACCGTCGGGGCCTATTCGCTGGTCGGTATGGGCGTTTTGTTCGCGGGATTTCTGCGCGTTCCGCTCACCTCCGTCTTCATGGTTCTCGAGGTCAGCGGCAATTACTCCATCATTCTTCCCGTGATTCTCGCCAACACGATCGCGTTCCTGCTCTCCCGCAGCCTGCAACCGGTGGGGATCTTTGAGATATTCACGCACCAGGACGGCCTCGACCTGCCTTCCATGGAAGTGCAGCGCGAGGAATCCGCCCTGCACATCGAAGACGCCATCCAGCCGGTTGCGGCGCCGGTTGTGCAGGGCTCCGACAGCATCGGGAAGGTCGCGGACATTCTGGCTGATGCGCGCGCCGCCGCACTTCTCGTTCAGTTGCCTGATGGTTCCTGGTACGCCATGAGTCCGGCCGAACTGAACGCGGCGGCGGCTACCCTGACCCCCGAAACGCCGATCCAGCGTGCCCTCAAACCGGACCGCGCACCGCAACTGTTTCCGGACATGCCTCTGGACAGCACCCTGCATTACTTCCCGCGCTGGCCCCTGCTCCCCGTTTCGAATCGCGCCAGCCGCGGCACCCTCGAAGGTGTCGTCACCCTCGACGACGTTCTCCACCGCTACCGCAGCTCGGATTAGCGTCTCCGCGCTTGCATCGACAGCGCTCGACCACTAGGCTCAAGGTTCGGGACTTCACCGGCTTCGTCGCTCATGCTGAGCCTCTATCAAAGGCTGATCCTCGGCTGCCTTCTGCTCATCGCGCTGGTCACTACCGTCAGCCTGCTGGTGCGCACCTCGTTCGTGCGCCTGGCCGCGCTCGATGCGCAGGTCCACGTGGCGGAATCGGCAGTGGCTTCGCTGGCATCGGCGCAGGCCTCCCTGGCCCATGAAGAGCTGATGGCCGCACGGATCGCCTCCGGAACGGCAACGCTGGACGACTTTCGCGCACAGGCCCTCCGCACGCAGGTCCTTCTCCGCGAAGCGGACAATGACGTGCGCGCGTTCGACGGCTCTTCGGTTCGCGTCGACCGGCTCCTTGCCAGGCATTCCCTGCTGCTGCAAACGCCGGATCGCGCCGCCGATCTGGCGCAGTCGCTCGAAGCATTTCATGTCGAGCTGAGCGCCGATCTCGAAGTACTCTCCAATCGCCGCAACGCGACCGTCTCCGGACTCCGCGGCCAGCAGGAATCCCTGCGAGCCCGGCTGATTGCCGCCTGCGGTCTCTCCATCGCCGCAGCGACGGCGATCTCCGGGGTCATGCTCGTGCTGGTGATTGTGCCTCTTCGCCATACCGCGCGCGTCGCCCGCCGCATCGGCCAGGGAGATCTGCACCAGCGCGTCGAATGGCGCTCGAAAGACGATCTGGGCTCCATCGCCACAGAATTGAACCGGCTCGCGATTCGCTTGCGCGACCTCCGCGAAACTGAGTCCGGCCGCCGCCAGATGGAATTTCAACTCATCGATGCGGTGGTGCGATCGATTTTTGAGCCGGTCATCGTCACCGACGGGCGCGGTCAGGTTCTCAAGCTGAATCAGGCCGCCGTGGAGGTTTTGGGAGGGCCCTCGGAGGACCGCATGATCCTTGCCAGCACGCCCGGCGGCGACAAGATCCTCAACGCCATCCGCTCTGCCGTCTCCATGCAGCGAGCCCCGACCCGCGAAGAAGGCGAAGCCTCTCTGTTGCCCATGCGCATTGGCCACGCAGAGCGCAGCTACCGCCTGCGCACCACGCCCATGCGCGACGTTGAAGGAAAACTTCTTGGCGCGGTCACTTTGCTCGAAGACGTAACGGAGATTGCCGAAGTCGATCGCTTCAAATCGAAATTCCTCTCGGTCGCATCGCAAAAGCTGCGAGACCCTCTCCAGCGCCTCCGTTTGTCGCTCTACGCGCTCACCCAGGGCCATGCCGGCGAACTGCGGCCCCTGCAGTCGGACCTCGCCAACAGCGCAGCCCGGGAAGCGGAGCATCTCGACGACCTGATGCTCGATCTGATCGAAGTGGCCGAACTGGAAACCGGCCGCCGCCAGCTCAAAGTCGAGAAGATCCGGCCCATCGACACGCTGCGCGACGCCGCTGCTCGCTTCCGCGATGCAGCCCGCGAGAAACACATCGATCTCGAAATCGTCGCCTTCGATGACGTCGCGTATGTGCAGGCCGACCGCCGCTCCGTTCGCACCATTCTCGACAATCTGATCGCCAACGCGCTCCGCTACACACCCGAGGGCGGGCAGGTGCGCGTCGGCGCATCCGAATCGCTGGATCGTGTCCAGTTCTTCGTGCATGACAGTGGCCGCGGCATCGAAGCCGACCGTCTCGCGACCATTTTTGGACGCTTCACCGGCGACCCTGCCGGCGGCACCTCCGGGCTCGGTCTCGCCCTCGTGCGCCGCCTGGTTGAGTCTCAGGCGGGGCAGGTCTCCGTCGAAAGCCGGCTGGGCGCAGGCACCACGTTTCGCTTCACCCTGCCGATCGCGGCGGCCGAACCCGATCGCCACCCCGTGGAGGCCGGATGACCGGCCTGACGCCTGCCCTCACTCCTCTTGTGGAACCGGGACGCCTCCGCGTTTACCTGGGCGCCGCCCCCGGCGTCGGCAAAACCTATCGCATGCTGGAGGACGCGCATCTGATGCGCCGCCAGGGCATCGACATCGCCATCGGACTGGTTGAGCCTCACGGCCGAGCCGACACCGCCGACCTCATCCACGACCTCGAGGTCATTCCCCTTCGCGACGTGCAGTATCGCTCCGTCACGCTGCACGAGATGGATCTCGACGCCGTCCTCCAGCGTCATCCCGTCTGGTGCATCGTCGACGAACTGGCGCACAGCAACGTTCCCGGCTCGCACAACCGCAAACGCTACGAAGACGTCCTCGAACTGCTCGACGCCGGAATCAGCGTCATGACCGCCATGAACGTCCAGCATCTGGAGACGCTCAACGACGCCGTTGCTCGTTCCGCCAGCACCCAGATCCGCGAAACCGTCCCCGACAGCTTCCTCCGCCGCGCCAACGAAATCGTGAATGTCGATATCACCATCGACGAACTACGAGCGCGCCTCCGCCAGGGCAAGATTTATTCGCCCGAGAAGGTCGAACAGGCTCTCGCCAACTTTTTCCGCAAGGGCAATCTCAATATGCTGCGCGAGCTCGCGCTGCGCACCACGGCCGAGCAGGTCGGCGCCGCTGCCTCGGAGTACCGCCGCACCCAGGGCCTCGAGCAGGCGCCCATTCCGGAAAAGGTGATGGTCTGCCTCTCTCCCCGCGCCGGCATGGAGCGCCTTCTGCGGGTCGGCTCTCGCGTTGCCGGACGCCTGGCCACCAACTGGTACGCGATCTACGTGGAAACCCCGGACACCGATCATCGCCATGGGAATCCGGAAGCCTTCGCCCGTCTCGAAGAGTATCAGCGGATGGCCCGGGACCTGGGCGCGCGCGTCGTGGTCCTCAAAGACAAGAACGTCGCCGACGCCCTCATCGAGTTCGCCCGCAAGGAGAACATCTCCCACGTCGTTTTCGGTCAGTCCGCCCGCAGTCGCTGGGACATCTTCCTGCATGGCTCCATCGTGAATCGCTTCCTGAACGAAGTGCGCGACACCACCGTGCAGGTAGTTCCCGTTCAGAAGGAGAAGAAATAACTCCGGCGACGGCTACTGCTTCTTCAGCACCGCGTCGCTGTTCTCGTCGGTGGAAATCGTGGCTTCCAGCTTGCGCAGTTTCGCATAATCGCCGGGCTCCAGCTGCAACTGCTTCAGCACGTACTCCCGCTGGTAGTGCAGCATGTCGCCCTGCGCCTTCACCTCACTGTGATAAGTCGCGAATCCTACGTCGACATTGACCGGATCCGGAACATCGTCCACCGCGTAGCCTGCCGGAATTTTCACGTCGAAACTATCCTTCCACGTGCCTACTCCTTCAAAGCTGATTGCCACTTTGCGCGGCTTGTCGTTGAGCCCTTCCGCCACGGAACCCACCACCCGCGGGCGGACCAACAGCAGCGTCCCCGCGCCCTTGGCATACAGCGGAGCCGTCACGGAGTAGTCCAGTTCCAGCGGCTTGTCCAGAGTGCGCACGTTCTCCGCCTTTTCCGTTCCCAGCGTGAACGTCGCAAAATCCATGCGCAGCGATTTCTCGATTGACTCGCGCTGCTCCTTGTCGCTGTCCATGGCGAACGTTTCCCGAATCCCCCATGCCGACGCGCCGTTTCGCAGAACGACTACGTCGCCCTTCAGCGTTCCATCGGCAGCCAGTTCGAATTTGGCAGTGCGGTCGATCTCATCCGCCTCTGGCTTCAGGATCGGCAACTGGATCACCTGGCTGTCCGCGCCCGCCGCCACTAACCCGTAGCTCCCCTGCTCGTATTCCGGCAACTCCCCGATCGAAACATATTGGTTCGTCGGATCGAAAATCAGCAGGCGCTTGCCTGTCTTCGTCGTCACGACGGCCTTCAGCCGAGGGTTGTCGTATCCCTTCGGAATCTCGATTGCCGTGATCATGTGGTCTCCGAACAGCGATGGAGCGTTCGGGTCGATGCGCCCGCGCCTTACATCCACCGAGACCCAGTCGGCGCGGATTCCCACCGCATCCAGCATCGCGATTGTCAGGGTGGCCTTGTCCTTGCAGTCTCCGTAGCGGCTGTGGAAGACATCTTCGGCCGGATGTGGCTGCCACCCTCCAATGCCGATTTCGATGCCGACGTAGCGAATCTGCTGCTGCATGAAATCCGCGACCTTCGAAATCTTATCCATGAAGTCGCCACTCGGCGCGATGCTCCGCGCCTCAGTGGCAATATCAGCTCCTCCCTCGCTCCGCGGAGCCGCGAGATTGTAGTACCAGTTCCCAATCTTTGCCCACAGCGCATCGCCCTCCGGCACCGGATCCGCCGAAAAGTGGACTGTCATGCGCCCCGCCAGTGCGACCCACTCCGGAGCCAGCGGCACATCCGTCAGATCGATCCCCGGAATGGCGTTCAGTTCCCACCGAAAATGGTCCGGCGCCACTTCCGCTGGCTCGATCCGATCGTGCCGCGACCACACCGCGTAGTGGTGCCATCCAGCGGGCAGATCGATTTCGTAAACCGAATGAACGGTCGGCACTTCATTCTGGAACCCCCAATCGTTCTCGCTGAAGTAGGAAGGGAGTTGCTCCTCCGTTTCCCACGCAATAATGCCGCCCGGATCCGCGCCCGGCGGCGCAGCAACCCTCGCCTTTTCGTCGTCGTAGAGCAGGCCCCCGCCCTGCGCGCCCACCTCGACGTACTCCGAGTCCTTCATAGCGTAGTGATGACCGTCGGGGCCGATGCTCCAGACGTGAAACGAGAGCAGCTTCTCGTCTTTTGAAAATGCCGCCACCGGCCGCGCATAATCCCGTCCCTGCGGCCGCAAAATCTTCACCACGCCCCGATAGCGCTCCACGACCTTGCCGCTCGGGTCGACGGTCAGCAAAGTATCTTCCAGCAGATACACGGCTTTGGCGTCGCCCCAATCCCCGGTGGCGGCCGCGGCCTGCATCGCCCAGTCCGGCAAGTTGGGACTCGACGAAGCGTGCGCGACGCCCGCACTCCCCATCGCAAGCAACGCGCAAAGCCAAAGCTGCACTTTGCCAACCCGGCGGACGGTGCCCGCCGGTGAACGCCGATCGACTATTGTTGTGTTCCGCATCTATTGACTCTTTCCTCCGTCCGACGGGCGGCCAGCCGCAACGGTGCCTGCTGTGAGCACGAGTTGGCCCTGGTCCTGTGCGTTCACTTTCTGAAAAAAGTCTCGTAGCGCCGGATAGTCCTTTGTCTCGTACAGCGTGTTCGCCACCCGCACCCGCCGGGCGTATACGTAGGCCGCGCCCGCACCGCGATATTTGGCTACAAAGTCGGCGTTAGGCATGAACGGGACCTGTGCATCCTGCGGCACGCTCTCCACCGCGAACCCCGCCGGTAGAACCAGCTTCACCTGATCCTCGACCACGTAGGGATAACGCAAATCGACAGGGCTCTCCCGATTTGCCGTGGCAAACAGCGGCTTGGCCTGTGCCTCGAAAAAAGTTCCAGGCAAGAAAATACGATGCCCCGTTTTGGTCCCGATGCTGCCGCTTACATCCACCGTCGCCACCAGCGGCTGCGTAGAGTCGGTGAGTGCCGCGATCTTACTCGTCTTGACCGTGACCCCGGGCGCCATGTTCGGCTGCAATTCATTGTCGAATTTCGTTTTCGTCTCTTCCTCATCGCTCCGCAGGGCCGCCTGCCGCCAGCGGAGAGCTTCATCGCCCGTCATCGAGATGCTGATCGTTCCGTGAACCGTTCCATCCGCATCGATCTGAAGAACCGCCTTGCGCGAAATATCCGTATCGGTAAAAACCGGCGCCGGGGTCGAGGCCAGTTCTGCTTTGTTGTCGTCCAGCTGCCGGACTCCGGCGGACATGGCATGCGTCCACTTCAGCTTTCCAAACTCGCAATAGCGCTCTCCCGGATCGAAGTACATCTCTTTTCCATCCACAACGACAATGGCGATGTAATCGTCCAGCTGATTCCAGGTCTGTTCCTGCCGGATAAAGGAGCTGCGATCCCGGTCGGTCACGTACATCATGTAAGCCTTAAGCCTGGCCGCGCGAGCCATCGCGACAAACAGCCCCGTAATCTCGTCATCGGTCCCGCGCTTCTGTTCCCAGATATCGGCTGCCGACTTCGACTTCTGGCCCTCCGCCTTCTCTTCCGATCGGGAATGCTCGCGCGTGAATCGTGTGTTTTCCAGCTGCATCACTGCGGCGTAGATTTTCTCCAGCTTTTGCTGGTCGCTGTCGCTGGGAGAGACAATCTGTTCCACCGCCTGCTTGATCTTTCCGTTCGGCGCGACGAAGTCGTTGACCCGGTTCGACCAGGATTCTCCTTCTTTCTTCCAGAAATCGTCCGCGGACGTGTAAAACGTGTAGAAGAATTCCACCCGATAGCCAACGTTCTCCGAAGGGGGCGCATAGTCCTCGCGCGGTAAGGCCGGAATATTCTCAGCCTTCAGATCGAAGCCGCCCAGCATTGCCCCCGTGACCTTCAGGCCCGGAGGCAAAATCTGAGTTGACGCCACGCCGACTTCGTTATCGGGGACGAATCGATAGGAAGATTCGCGCACGTAAATCGCCCTCTGCACATACCAGATCGGAGCAGAAATGAACTCTGCGCTGTAGTGCAGTTCGTATCGATATTCAAGGATGCTCCCCACCTGCACATCCGGCATCGAAAAGACCTTTGCCATTATCTTGTAGTCGCTGGTCTTGTGGATCTCCTTGTCGAAGGGCTGCCCGGTAAACGGGACGACCGTTCCGTCGCTGTGGATTGTCCTCCCCTCAACGGCATGGATACTTTCCTCGCTCGCGATGTACTCCATCTGCACATCGGAGTAATCGTTCTTTCCCTTCTCGGTCAGAATCTTGATGCGCGCATACACACTGTGGGTATGCTCGCGTTCATCGGATACCACATCGAGGTTGAGAAACTCCGCCTCCGCATCCGGCGCCTTCGGATCCGCCGTCATCTTCAATTCTTCGGGAGTCGGCTGAGTCCACGTGGTCGCGCCCAGAGCAGGAATTCCACTCAACAGGGCAAGAGAAAGGAACGGCAGGATACGGCGGATGGCATAACTCACGGCAGAAGCCTCATGCGATACAGCAAATCTGGGCCGGGACTCCGCTCGCTTCACAGAACTCCGGGCTGTTGAACTATAAGGGTTGGATAAGTGGCACCTTTGTACCTCCCGCCAGTCCGGTAGGCAAGCAGTTTTTGAAGTCCCCTCTGTACTCTGGTGTCATTCGCTCTTCCCAGCGCCACCCGAGGCGGACGCCGTGGTGGCCGCGCGCACCAGCACAAGCTGCTGCTGATCCTGGGCCGCGGTCTTCTGAAAGAAATCTCTCAGATCCATATATTCCGTAGTCTTGTAGACCGCGTTGCCCATACGGAGCACCCGGCTTTGCTGATAGGTATCTCCTGACGCCTGGTATTGCGCCTGGTAATCCGCAAAGCGCGCCAGAGGGATCTCCGCATTGTTGGGGACGCTCTGCACGCTCAATCCCGGCGGCAGGGTCAGAGTCACCTTGTCCTGTGCCGCGTATGGATAGCGCAGGTCCACCATGCTTTCGCGCTTTTCGGCGGCGAACCTGGGCTTGGCATTCGCCTCGAACAGCGACGCCGGCAGGAACACGCGCTTCCCCGTCGACGTTCCGAGAGTGCCGCTGACATCCAGAATCCCCATCAACGCCGTTGAATTGTCGTTCAGCCCCAGAAAGTGATTCATCTTCACCTGCACGCCGTCCGGGACTACCCGCTGCAGTTCTGCTTCGAATTGCTTTTTAGTCTCCTGCTCGTCGCCCCGCAGTGCAGTCTGCCTCCAGCGCAGCGCCTCTTCGCCCGTCATCGTAATCCTGACCGTCCCGGTCACTTTGCCGTCGGCGTCGAGTTGCAAATCGGCGATCCGGGTTGTGATGTTGTCTCCGAGGTTCGCTGCCGGCGTTAACGCCAGCGTCGGATCGTGATCCGTCTGCCGGATACCCGCCACCTGGGTGTGCATCCAGTGGAGCTTCCCGTAATCGCAGTACCGCTGCCCAGGATCGAAATACTCCTCCTTGCCGTTCACCGTGACGATGGCAATTTCGTCCTCCAGTTGCCCCCAGTTCAGGTAGCCGGTGTTCAGCAGCGCTCGGTCGCGTTCGGTCACGATCATCGCGTACGCCTTCATGCCCGCGGCGCGTGCCATGGCCAGAAACAGCCGCGTAATTTCATCGTCGCTGCCGCGCTTCTGATCCCAGATGTCGCCCGCATTTTTCACCCGCAGCCCCTCGGCCTTGTTCTCCGCCGTCGAGCGCTCCCGGGTGAAACGGGTGTTCTCTACCTTCATCACCGCTGCGTAGATCTTCTGTAACTTCTGATCGTCGGTGTCGCCGGGCGCCACCAGTTGCGCCACGGCCTCCTTTATCTTGCCCGAGGGATTCGCAAACCGGTCCACGTCTTTCGACCAGGTCTTGCTCTCCTGCTTCCAGAACTCATCTCCCGTAGCCTGCGCCGAATAGTAGAACAGCAACCGGTAGGCGTAGCTATCCAGGGGCGGCGAATATTCTTCATCCGGCAGCGACGCAATGTTTTCCACAGTGAGATCGAAACCGTCTGCGCCTTCCCGTACCCGGACTCCCGGCGGCAGCGCCGGATAATACAGCAACTGGTTGGCGTTCCTCGTCTTGCCCAGCGCATCCGTCACTGTGATCGGCACCAGACTCAGATCGACCGGAACGAAGTGGTAGTGCGCCTTATGCACATAAATCGGCTGCTGGATCGTCCACCGCGGCGGCATGCACCATGCATCGTCATAGGCCAGTTCCCACCTGTACTCCACGATGCTGCCCACCTGCACGTCCGGCATGCTGAATGACTTCTGATTGATCTTTGTGTCTCCCGCGCGCACCAGTTCCTTGTCATAGAGTTGGCCATTGAACGGAATGATCGTGCCGTCCGCATGAATCGTCCGCCCTTCCACATCGCGAATATTCGCCACGCCCGCCTCGTATGGGATCTCGATGTTGCTGTAATCTTCTTTCCCCTTTTCCGTCAGGATCTTGATGCGCACGTACAGGCGATGAAAGTGAAGCTTGTCGTCCACCGTCTCTTCGCGGAAAAGATAGACGGCCTCGGTGTCCGGCGCAGCCGGGTCCGACGTCATCTTCAATTCTTCGGGAGTTGGGTCAGTCCATTGCGTTCCGGCAAATGCCGGAGCCACGGCAGCCAGAGATAGACCCAGGGACGCAAAAAGACAAATTCGGGAGACTCGAAACACGAAGGGACCCTCGCAGAGCAAATTCAACTCGAGCAGCGAATGCCGGACTTATCAGCGAGCCGGCGTGACTTAGGGAGCTTGCCCTCTTTCTACGGCGTGCTCGCCCTCGACGCAAGCAATTTCTTTCGCTCCCCCGCGAAGATCGATCCCACTTATTTGGGATTGCTCGCGCCGCCTGTCTCCGCAACGGGCGCAGGAATCAGGACAAGCTCCGCCTGATCCTGCGTATTGATGCTCTGGAAGAAATTCCGCAGCTCCGGATACCGGCTCGTTTCATACTCAATCCCGCCCACTTCTTCGGCACGGCCATATTCGTAAGCGTTGCCGTTCATGCCGTACTTTCCTGCAAATCGCGCATACGGCAGGAAGGGAATCACCTGACTCTTTGGCAAAAGCTCCACCGTGGCGCCGGCCGGCAGATTCAGCTTGACCTGGTCCTCAACAGCGTAGGAATAATGCAGGCTCACTGGATTCTGCCGCGTGGTGCTGGCGTAGCGCGGCTTTGTCCGGGCTTCGAAAAATGTGCCTGGCAACAGCAGCCGCTTCCCGGTTTTGGTGCCCATCGTTCCGGAGACATCGAGCGTGGCCACCAGAGGCGCCGTAGAGTCGGTCAGAGCCGTGAACGCCTTCATGCTGACCGTTATCCCCGCCGGCAGATTTCCATCGAGGCCATCCGAAAATTCCTTCTGCGCCTGGGTCGCATCGGTCAGCAGCGCTTCCTGTCTCCAGCGCAGGGCCGCTGCGCCGGTCATGGCCACGTGCAGCGTTCCCGCGGTGTGTCCGTCCGCATCCACGGTCAGGTCGGCCTCCCGCACGGTCTTTGTGTCCGTAAAGTTCGGCGGCGGCGTCGCCGCGACCTGCACGCCCTTCTCCATCTGCCGGACGCCGATCGTCCGCGTATGTTTCCAGTGCATTTCGCCAAACTCGCAATAGCGCTCGCCCGGATCGAGGAACCTCTCTTTGCCGCCCAGGCTCACAATGGCGACCGCATCGTCCAGTTGCCGCCAGTCCGTCTCGCCAGGCAGGAAAATATTCTTGTCGCGGTCCGTCACCATCATGGCGTACGCCTTCAGGCCCGCTGCTCGCGCCATGCCTACATACAGCAGCGCGATCTCGTCCGCATCGCCGCGCTTTGCATTCCAGATATCGATCGCCTTACTGGTCTTCAGATTGTCGGCCTTATTTTCGGCCGCGGAATGTTCCCGCGTAAAGCTCGTGTTTTCGAGGCCCATCACCGCCGCATAGAGCTTGCGCGCCTTCTCCTCATCGGTGTCCCCGGGCGCCACAATGCCTTCGACGACCTTTCGCAGTTTCCCTGGCGCCATAAAGCCGTCTGCATCGCTCGACCACAGGTCGCCCGCCTGCTCCCAGTACTCCGCGGGCGTGTCGATGTCTTCGACTGCGTAGTAAAAGAGAACGTAATACCCCAGATTGTGCATCGGAGGGGTATCCTCTTCCTCCACCTGCGGCTGCACATCGTTTAGCACCAGGTCCCAGCCCATCGAATGTTGATCTTCGACCTTCGCCCCCGCGGGCAGAGACTGCGTCGCCAGCAGGTGCGCGCCCTTCACCGGCATGAAGTGATAATGGGCGTGATGCACGAAAATCGGCTGCTGCAAATACCACTTCGGCGCATTCACCCCTTCGTAGCTCAGCACATACCGATACTCCAGGATGCTGCCCACCTGCACGTCCGGCATCGAGAAGGCCTTCTCCGATATGCGCACATCGCCGGCCTTCACCAGTTCTTTCTGAAACGGCTTTCCCGTAAACGGAATTACGGTCCCATCGCTGTGAATCGTCCTGCCTTCTACGCCGCGGATCCCCTGATATCTGACTTCGTACGGAATCTCGACGTCCGAATATCGGCTGACCCCTTCCTGGGTGAATATCTTCACCCGCGCGTACAGAACGTATTCCTGAAAATTGTCGTTGGCCGTGACTTCGAGGGAGAGATACACGGCCGCCGCCCCTGGTACCGCGGGATCCGACGTCATCTTCAGTTCTTCGGGACTGGGCTGCGTCCAGGTCGCACCCAGACAGACCGGCACGGTCACCATCAGATTGCAAAGGGCAAAAAGGCAGAAGACTCGATGGGAGAAAGAACTCACAGCAGACGCCTCGCAAAAATACAGAAGTTTTCCCGCAGATCCTTGCGGATTCCGTAGAACCCAGCCGGTATCAGTTTGGGAGTGTGCCCTCTTTTTACGGTCTTTCGCGCTCGGCGGCAAGCAAATTCAGCGTCGCGCTTCCCCTGCGGAACCACTGATCGCGGGGATCGCTAATGGGAAATTGCCGACGCGGTTGCGGCCGAACCCGCGGGCTCGGCCGCCAGTTTCAACACCAGTTGCGCCTGATCCTGTGCATTCATCTTTTGAAAGAAGTCTCGCAGCGCCGGATACACCGTCGTCTGATACAGCATCACGCCCACCACTTCCTTGCGGTTGCCCTCATACACATGGCCTGCGGTGCTGTAATGCGCGTGGTATTCCCCATTGGGCGAGAACGGGATCTCCGCATCGTCGCCCGGCAGGGCTTCCACCGTCGCATCTGCCGGCAAAGTCAGCTTCACATGATCCTCGATCGTATACGCGTAGGGGAGATACACCGGATTGGCCCGCGTCGCCGTGGCAAAGCGCGGTTTAGCCTGCGCTTCGAAAAACGTGCCTGGAAGGAAGAATCGATGCCCGGTCTTTGTGCCAATTCTCCCGCTCACTTTCAGCGTCGCCTGCAGCGGCACGCCGAAATCCGCCCATCCCGTGATGTTTTGTATCTCCAGGGTCGCGCCTTCCGGCAGAACGGACTGCAGACTCTCCCGGAGCCTCTTGTTTGCCTCGTCCTCGTCCGTCGCCAGCGCCTCCTGCCTCCAGTGGAGCGCCGTATTGCCGGTCATCGAAACGCGGACGCTCCCCTTTACATTCCCCTCCGCATCCAGCACCAAATCCGCGCTGCGCGTCACCACCGTGTCCGACGACACCGGAAATGGAGTCGACGCCAGCGCAACGCCGCCATCCACTGTCTGCCGAATGCCGCTGGTCCAGGTGTGCTTCCAATGCAGCTTGCCGAACTCGCAATATCGTTCTCCGGGATCGAAGTACATCTCCTTCCCGCCCACATTCGCAATCACGATGGTGTCGTCCAGCAAATCCCAGTCCAGGTGGCCCTTCTGAAATACGTCCTCGTCGCGACTGGTTACTTTCATCGCATAGGCCTTCACGCCCGACGCGCGCGCCATTCCGAGAAACACCAGCGCGATCCCCGGTTCGTTTCCACGCTTCTGCGCCCACACGTCCGCCGCGGTCTTCACCTTCAAATGCTCGGCCTTCTCCTCAGCTTCGCTGTGCTCGCGCGTGAAGTCCGTATTTTCGAGCGTCATGACCGCTGCGTAAATCTTCCGCAGCTTTTGTTCGTCCGTGTCTCCTGAGGCAACGAGTTGAGCGACCACAGGCCTGAAGGCATCCGGCGCGGCAAAATAATCTACGGCGGAGGCCCAGAACTTCCCATTCTGCTGCCAGAATTCCTCCGGCGAATTGATTCCCTGCGGCACGTAATAAAAGAGCGCGCGGTAACCGAGGCTGTGCATTGGCGGCGAATCTTCTTCGTCCACTATCGCCGGGACGTCGTGCATCACCAGATCCCAGCCCTTCTTTTCGTTGATCACAGCAGTCGCGGGCAGATAATGCGTGGCCACCAGTTGCCCGCCCTCTCCTGGATAGAAGTGATAATGCGCTTCCCGCATCGGGATCGGATGCTGGATATACCACTTGGGCGCCCACCAGTCGTCATAGGTCGTCATGTAGCGGAATTCCAGAATGCTGCCCACCTGGGGATCGGGCATGGAGAATCCCTTCTCCATCACCCGCACCCCGCCAGCCTTCACCAGTTCCTTCTCCCACGGCTTGCCCGTAAACGGCACTACGGTTCCGTCCGCGTGGATAGTTCGCCCTTCTACGCCCCTGATCTTTTCTTCTTTCGCAAAGTAGGACATTGTGACGTCGGCGTACTGTTTCCCGTCTTCGGTCAGAATCTTGATCCGCGCATAAAAAGTGTGCTCGTGCTTGATATCGTCGACCGTCTGCTCGAAGTACAGGTACATCGCCGCCGCCCCAGGCGCTGCCGGGTCCGCCGTCATCTTCAGTTCTTCCTGGGTTGGCTCGGTCCACTTCGCCCCGGCCCATGCGGGAAATGATCCCAGGAGCAGCCAAAGCGCAATCGAACGGCGGAACCAAGGTTTCAAAGCAGAGCCCTCGCGTCCTGAATGGCACCTTTGTACCGCCGGATTCGGCCGGAATCAACGGAATTCGCGGAGGAACCGAGGACCTGAGCCGCCTTCGGTTACCGGCGCGCTGCCCAAACAAACGCCCCAGCCTGTGCTAACCTGGAATCAGCAGTGAGCTCGTAGCTCAGTTGGTAGAGCAACGCCCTTTTAAGGCGTGGGTCCTGGGTTCGAGTCCCAGCGGGCTCACCACTGTCCACGCCATCCACGCGCTGACTTCTTTCGAGGGAAACGCCCTTCCGCGTCGGGATCCTGGCGCCATCGGTCCTGAGCGGCCCTCCCCACGCGCACGCAGGCTGAATTCTCATTGCCCCCGCAGCATGAGTTCCTGCTCAGGCGTCGCACCACGATCTGCCGAATTCAGGATTCCCCTGCCCTATCGACAGTAGGGTGACCGTGGACAGGACTTCGATCTCTTCCTGATTCATCTCAGCCGGATCTCCTCCCAGCAGCACCCGGACCATCCATCCCGCGGCGACCGCTTTCATGCGTCTGTCCGGCAGCGATGCAAACGACCAGCGCCACATGTCGAGGTTTGCCTTCACCCTGGGAAAGGGGTCCGAGTTGAAGTCGGCGAATTCCGAAAACGTGTCAAAACTGTTTTGCATTGCCCGCTCCTGCTCAACGAATGCAGCCATCCTCGCAGAGGGGCGCAGCCTCGAAAGTGACAAATATCACCCTGCTGTGGCCGACCCCTGCGCATCCATAAAATGCCCTGGAGGCGCCATCCGCAGCCGCTCCGCCGCCGTTTCCGGCGTGATATCCCGCTGCGGCATGGCCATCAGCTCGAATCCCACCATGTACTTCCGCACCGCGGCCGAGCGCAGCAGGGGCGGCAGAAAGTGCGCGTGGAAATGCCATTCATCGTGCGCCTCGCCGTCGCATGGCGCCTGATGGAAGCCCATCGTGTAAGGAAAGCTCGTCTCGAACAGATTGTCGTAGCGCGTCGTCACCTGCTTCAGAATGTCCGCCAGCGCCACGCGGTCCTCGTCTTCAAAATCGAGCAGTGACCGCCGATGTTGCTTCGCGACCACCAGCGTTTCAAACGGCCAGACGGCCCACCAGGGCACCACCGCCAGAAACCGGTCGTTTTCACAGACAACGCGCTCGCTCCTCGCCGCCTCCAGCCGCGCATAGTCACACAGCAGGCAGGTCCCGTGGCTGGCGCGATAGGCAGCCTGCGCCTCCGTCTCGGCCAGCGGATCGTTGGGCACGTGCTCGGTCGCCCAAATCTGGCAGTGAGGATGCGGATTGCTCGCCCCCATCATCGCCCCGCGGTTTTCGAAGATCTGCACATGGCGAAATTCCGGCACCGCGCCCAGCGTCCGGTATTCCTCGGTCCACGCGTCCACCACTTTGCGAATATCCCCGACCTGCATGCGCGCCAGCGTCAGGCTGTGATCGGGATGAAAGCAGACCACGCGGCATCGCCCGCGTTCGCGTTCCGCTCGCAGCAATTCCGGCGCGTCTCCCTGCACCGGGTCGGCGGAATCCGGCAACAGCGCCGCATAATCGTTGTCGAAAATGTAGACGCTTTCATATGGGGGCGTGACTTTCCCGCCCGCCCGCGTATTTCCCGGGCACAAATAACATTGCGGATCGTAGTGCACACCGGAGAAACCGGACGTCTTATTGACCTCGCCCTGCCACGGCCGATCCGTGCGGTGCGGCGACACCAGCACCCACTCTCGCTTCAGCGGGTTAAATCTCCGATGCGGAAACTGCAGCGACTCCGTCACCCTTATCCTCCGTCCGCTTTTGCTGAATGCTGGACGCTTCGCTCTGAAAGCTTGTCACGCCGTCGGCTTGTCCGGCACCGGCGCAACCGCCAGATACGTCCCGGCAAAACGCTCCGCGTACCCATCCACCAGAGCCTTTACCCGCTCCGCCTTTGCCGACTGCACAATCAGCCCGGCGTGATGATGCTTCTTCAGCCGCAGGACAATCTCCGGATCGTTGAACATCGACGTGTCCGGCTCCGCGGTCTTCGCCAAACAAAGTGCGCTGCCCGCATACAGCTTCTGCTGCACCGGCAACTGATACTTCTCCCCGCGAATCCACGTCACTTCGATCTGCGCCCACTCCCGCCACAGATTCACGCCCGTCGCAAACTCCACCACATCCGCGATGAACGCGCCGCCGACCCGCGCCGCCGCTTCCAGAAAGTAGTAGCGCCCGTCGGCTCCGCGAATGTACTCGGCATGCGTCACCCCCCGCACCATGCCCAGCGCCGGGATCAACTCGGCGTTGACCGCCGTCAAATCCCGCGTCTCCGCCGACGCGCGGTCCAGCACCCGCGTTGTGAACACGCCGCCTTCATGCATCACCTGCATGGGAGGCTTCCCGTAGCCGCTCACCGCCGCGAATACCACCTGGCTTTCGCTCACGATCCCGTCCACGTGGAAAATATCGCCGGGAATAAACTGCTCCAGCAGAAAATGACTCTGCCGGTCGCCCAGTTCCTCGAGCGTCCGCCACAACTGCTCGCCGCTGTGGATCTTGCGAATACCGATGGCCGAAGCCTCCGCGCGCGGCTTCAGCACCCACGGATCCGGCACGCGGTCGATCCACGCGCGCACTTCCTCGTGAAACAGCACCCGCGTGAACTCCGGCTCCGAAATCCCTGCTGCCCGCGCCGCATAACGCATCGCCAGCTTGTCGCGAAAATGCGCCATGGCCGTGCGCCCCATCCCCGGAACCCGCATGTGCTCGCGCAGATGCGCCGCCGCTTCCATGTCGAACTCATCCAGCGCCACAATGCGGTCGAACTTCCGCGTCCGCGCCAGATACGTCACCGTGTTGGTGATCTGTTCGACCGTCAGCCCATCGGGCATGATGATCACTTCTTCGAGAATGTCTCGCGGCCAGTCGGCATCGTGGAGTTTGTCAACCGTCAGCAGCACAACGTGGCAACCCAGCGCCGCGCACTCGCGCATGAACGGCTGCCCCTTCTCGTAGCTCGAAATGCACAAAATCCGCGGATCGGCCGTCATCGCAAATCACCCGGCATGAAGATTCCTCTGTGTTCTACCATAGCCCCAGCGATTCGACCTATGCCCGCCGACCTCCAGTTCTCCGCGCACGAAATCGCAGCCCTGCACAACAGGGCAACGCAGGCGTGGCACGAGACGGTTGAATCCTGCGTTCCTGTGGCTGAAAGCCTTCCGGACGCCCAGCCTTTCCTCACGACTGTGCTGGCTCAACATCGCGCCAATTTCGACCTGTGGCACACCGAAGACCGCGCCCGCGCCCCCCGCGCCACCGACCACGACATTGCGGAAGTGAAGCGCGCGATCGACGGGTTCAATCAGCTGCGCAACGACCTGGCCGAGCGCTGCGACACTTTTCTGCTTGAACACCTGGCGGCGCGCGGCCTGCCGAACCCCGATGGTGAACTGCACTCGGAAAGCCCCGGCCTCATCATCGACCGGCTCTCCATCCTCGCGCTAAAAATCTTCCACACGCAGGAAGAAATCGACCGGCCCAGCGCCCCAGCAGGCCACGCCGCCCGCAATCGCGAACGCCTCGCGCTTCTCGATGAGCAACGCAGCAACCTGATCGGCTGCCTCGACCGTCTCTGGGCTGAAGTCCTTACCGGATCGCGCCGCTTCAAAATCTACCGGCAGCTCAAGATGTACAACGACCCCACGCTCAATCCCGCAATCTACGGCAGCGGATCCTGACCGCTGCACACGGTTCCCTACTCCCTGTACCCTGTCTTTCGTGCCTCTCCTCATCAACGCCGACGACTTCGGCCTCACCCCCGGCGTCAATCGCTCCATCGCCGAGCTCGCCAACGCCCACGCGCTCTCTTCCGCCACATTAATGGCCACCGGAGCCGCCTTCGACGACGCCGTGGCGCTGGCCAAAGCCACACCAGGCCTCGAAGTCGGCTGCCATATTCTCCTTGTCGACGGAACCCCGGTTCTCCCCCCATCCCAAATCCCCACCCTCTGCCCCGACGGCCGCTCCTTCAGGCCGGCTCTGACCGCCTTCGTCCGCGATCTCTTCACTTTTCGCATTCGCCCTGAAGAAATCACCGCCGAAGCCACCGCGCAAATCCGACGCCTGCAGGCTGCCGGCCTCCGCCTCTCCCACGTCGATACCCACAAGCACACCCATCTTTTCTCCGGAATCCTGCGCCCGCTCCTCGGCGCCGCCCAGGCCTGTCAGATTCCCGCCATTCGCAATCCGTTTGAGCCGGCCTGGGCCCTGCGCGCCACCCTGAGCTCGAACGCGGCCATCTCCCGCCTGCGCCGCCTCGCCGTCGTCGCCCTCCGCGCGGAGCATCGCTCTTTCCAGCGCCTCGTCGCCCTGTGCGGCCTGAAGACCACCGCCGGCACCATCGGCGTCCTCGCCACCGGAGTCACCGGCCCCGACGCCGTCCGCTCCACCCTCCGCGGTCTCATCGCCGCGCAACCGCCCGATCTCCATGCGGTGTGGGAACTCGTCTGCCATCCCGGCTATCCCGACGCCGCTCTCGATCAAATCCGCACCCGCCTGCGCGCTTCCCGCGCCCACGAACACGACGCCCTGCTCGAACTCCTGCCCTCCATCCAGATCGCGCGCTGGCGCGACCTCCCTTAATCCGAGGAACCAATCCCCGCCTCACTCGCGTACACTCCGCAAGAGGCTTCCCCATGCTCCTGTTCTACCTCTGGTTCTTCCCCGCAGTCTGGGCGGCCTATCTCGTCTACTGGCAAATCGCCGCCGCCGGCGCCAAACCCACCCAGCGCCTCGAGTCTGCCGCCTCCCGCATCACCCGCGCGATCTTCTTCCTCGCCGCCATCGCCCTCCTCTGCCTGCCCTATATCCCCATTCCCTGGCTCTACCGGCATTTCCCTGCGCCCGCGCTCGCGGCTTTCTGGATCGGCGCCGCCATCACCGTTGCCGGCATGTTCTTTGCCATCTGGGCCCGCCGTCACATCGGCTCGAACTGGAGCCGCTCCGTCACCATCAAGCAAAACCACGAGCTCATCACCAGCGGACCCTACGCCTTCGTCCGCCACCCCATTTACACCGGCCTCCTCTTTGCTTTCCTTGGCACCGCCATCGCCACCACCCAGGTCCGCGGACTCCTCGCCTTTGCTCTCGTCTTCATCCCCCTCTGGTACAAGCTCCGGCTTGAAGAGAAATGGATGCGCACCCAGTTCGGCGAAACCTACGTCGCCTATTCCCGCCGCGTCGCTGCCCTGGTGCCGTTCCTCCTGTGAACGCCCGGCGGTTGCAGCAGGGGAGCGTCGCGAGTCCCTGCATGCGCCCGCTCCCGCTGATCCCGCTCCTCCTGCTGCTCGCCGTGCCGTGCCTCGCGCGGACGCAAACCGCTCCCAGCCTCAGGCGTGAGTAACCGCTTCCCCTCTGCGCTACTCTAAAATCCGCACCGATGCCGCGATCCCAAAATCCCGCCCTCACGCCCCTTGCCCACGGAGCCCTCAACCACTGCTTCGGCTGCGGGCTCTCGAACCCCTCCGGGCTGCGCCTTAAATTCTTCACCGATCCCGACAACAACATCGTTTGCCACTTCCGCCTCGCCCGCCGCTTCGCGGGCCCTCCCGGCCACGCTCACGGAGGCATCATCGCCACCCTGCTCGACGAAGCCATGAGCAAATCCAATCGCGCCCGCGGCATTCTCGCCATGACCCGCCACCTCGAGGTTCAGTACCTGCGCCCTGTCCCTCTCGGCCAGCCACTCACCCTCACCGCCCGCCATCGCGACACCCACGGTCGCGCCAACCACACCGAAGCCGAGATTGCCGATGCGTCCGGCCAAATCCTCGCCACCGCCAAGGCAGTCTTCGTCACCGTCCCGCCCGACATCCTCACCCGCAAAGCCTGACCGCCGCTACCATGCCCTCCATGCCCCCGCTTGACCCTCCCCGCACCAACTGGGCTGGCAATTCCACGTATTCCGCGCGGAAATTCCTCTCCCCCGCCACCGTCGAAGAAGCGCAGGCCGCCGTCCGTGCCTCCACCCACCTTCGCGTCCTCGGCTCCCGCCACTCCTTCAACGCTCTCGCCGATACTCCGGATACGCAGCTCTCCCTCGCCACCCTCCAGTCGATCGAACTCAACCCCGCTGCCCGCACCGTCACCGTGGGCGCAGGCGTCCGCTACGGCGATCTCGCCCCGTCCCTCGATGCCCAGGGCTTCGCCCTCCACAATCTCGCCTCGCTCCCGCACATCTCTGTCGCCGGAGCCATCGCCACCGCTACCCACGGCTCCGGCACCGGCAATCTCGCCACTGCGGTCTCCGCGCTCGAGTTCATCGATGCCGCCGGCAATCTCGTCTGCCTTTCCCGCGCGCACAACCCCGACGCCTTCCCCGGAGCCGCCGTCCATCTCGGCGCCCTCGGCGTCCTCACCCGCATCACCCTCACCCTCGAGCCCACCTACCAGGTCGCGCAAACCGTCTACCTCGATCTCCCCTTCTCCGCCCTCGAAGATCACCTCGAAGACATCTTCGCCGCCGGCGACAGCGTCAGCCTCTTCACCGACTGGCAGCACAGCCGCGCCACCCAAATCTGGATTAAGCGCCGCACCGATCGCCCCTGCGCCGCCCTCGGTCACGATTTCCACGGCGCCCATCCCGCCACCGGGAAAATGCACCCCATCCTCGGCCTTCCCGCCGAAGCCTGCACCAGCCAGAACGGAATCCCCGGCCCATGGCACGAGCGCCTGCCCCACTTCCGCCTCGAGTTCACCCCTTCCAGCGGCCAGGAGCTGCAAACCGAATACTTCGTTCCTTTCGATCAGGGCTACGCCGCCATCCGCGCCGTCGAAACCCTCCGCGACCGCATCGCGCCGCTCCTCTACGTCACGGAACTCCGCGCCATCGCCGCCGACAACCTCTGGCTCAGCCCCGCGTATCAGCGCCGATCGCTCGCCCTTCACTTCACCTGGAAACCGGACTGGGCCGCCGTCCGCGCCCTTCTCCCGCAGATCGAAGCGGCGCTCGCCCCGTTCCACCCGCGTCCTCACTGGGGCAAGCTCTTCACTCTCCCCGCTGCCGTCCTTCGCGCGGAATACGCCCGCCTCGATGACTTCCACGCCCTGGCCGCCCGCTACGATCCCGACGGCAAATTCCGCAATCCCTTCCTCGCCGCGACGCTTTACGCCTGACCCCGGCCCAGGCCCCGCCCCTCTGAGTTCCTGTCAAAGCGCTGTAAACTGAAGACATGGCAAAGACCAGCAACGGCAGCGGCAATGGCCATCACGCCCCCGACTCGCCAACCACCCTCCGCCTCAAGGTCGGCCTCGCCGAGATGCTCAAGGGCGGCGTCATCATGGACGTGATGAACGTCGAGCAGGCCCGCATTGCTGAGGAAGCCGGCGCCACTTCCGTCATGGCGCTCGAGCGCGTCCCCGCCATGATCCGCGCCGAGGGCGGCGTGGCCCGCATGGCCAACCCCCGGCTCATCCGCGAGATCATCTCCACCGTCTCCATTCCCGTGATGGCCAAGGCCCGCATCGGCCACTTTGCCGAAGCTCAGATCCTGCAGGAAATCGGCGTCGACTTCATCGACGAATCCGAAGTCCTGACCCCCGCCGACCAAGCCCACCACATCGACAAGCACGCCTTCACCACGCCCTTTGTCTGCGGCGCGCGCAACCTGGGAGAAGCCCTCCGCCGCATCGCCGAAGGCGCGGCCATGATCCGCACCAAGGGCGAAGCCGGTACCGGCGACGTCGTTCATGCCGTCCAGCACATGCGCCAGATCGTCCGCGAGATGAAGGCCCTCACCGTCCTCTCCGAGCAGGAGCTCTACGCCGCCGCCAAGGAGCATCAGGCGCCCTACGAACTCATCCGCATGGTCGCCGAGACCGGCAAACTTCCTGTCCCCAACTTCTCCGCCGGCGGCATTGCCACCCCCGCCGATGCCGCCCTCATGATGCAGCTCGGCGCCGAAGCCATCTTCGTTGGCTCCGGCATCTTCATGAAGGAACGCGCCACCCCCCTCGACGTCGAGAAGAACCCGAAGGAACGCGAAGAAGCCGTCTCCCGCGCGAAAGCCATCGTCATCGCCACCACGCACTACAACGATCCGAAAATTCTGGCCGAAGTCGCCGAGCAGGTCACCGGAACGATGAAAGGCCTCGCCGCCGCCGCCATCGAAGAGAAAGATCTGCTCCAAACCCGCGGCTGGTGAGGACTGGCCATTCAGGCGGACGCCTCTCGCGGCGCACACAACCGCGCGCTGGAAAACCCTGGCGCGCTTTTTGATTTTCCGGAAGAGTATCGACGGAAGTTACAAATACTGTGGATAGTGCCAAAGAAACCAGATCCGAAACGCCGAAGGCTTCCGCCCGTCCGGCCAGGACTCCACGCATCGGCGTGCTCGCCCTCCAGGGCGACTACGATGCCCACGCCCAGGCTCTCCGCGAATCCGGCGCCGAGCCCATCCTCGTTCGCAAACCCGAACAGCTCGCCGAGATCGACGGCCTCATCCTCCCCGGCGGCGAATCCACTACGTTTTTGAAATTTCTCGAACGCGACGGCTTCCTCGCCTCTCTTTGCACCTTCGTCGAGACCAAACCCACCTTCGGCACCTGCGCCGGCTGCATTCTCCTCGCCACCGAAGTCACCCACCCCCCGCAAAAGTCCCTCGGCGTCCTTAACGCCACCGTCGAGCGCAACGCCTACGGCCGCCAGATCGACAGCTCCATCCACACCGGCGAAACCCAAATCCCCGGCGGCCCGCTGGAAATGGTCTACATCCGCGCTCCCCGCATCGTGAAAACCGGCGACGGCGTCACCGTCCTCGCCGAACGCGATGGATTCCCCGTCCTCGTCGAGCAGGGACACATCCTGGCCGCCACTTTCCACCCCGAACTCTCCCACGACCGCCGCGTCCACCAGCACTTCGTCGACCTCGTCCTCAACTCCCGGAAATAACATGCCATCCAGTGTGGTTTAAGCTGAAGCGTGTCGCGGTCCCCGACCGCTCCATTGCTCACCGCTTTCCAGCCGACCGCTTCCTGGCTCTCCCATGGACTGGCTTCCACCCAACGGCGCGCTCCACGGCATCGCCCTCGATCGCCTCCTCAACATCAACCTCGCCCTCGTTTTCTGGATCTTCGTCGCCGCCCAAATCCTTCTCGTCCTCGCGCTCGTCTGGCGACCCCGCGCCTCCGCGAAGCCCAGCCGCACCCTGCTTATCCTCGACTACGCCGCGCTCGCCGCCTTCGCCGGCCTCTATCTCTGGATGCTGGTCTCCGGCCACCGCCTGTGGGCCGCCCGCCGCGAGTCCGCCTCCCCCTCCAACGCCGTGAAAGTTGAAGTCACCGGCGTCCAGTTCCAGTGGTACTTCCGCTATCCCGGCCCCGACGGCCAATACGGCCGCACCGCGCCCACCCTCGTCAGCGCGCCCGCCGGCAATCCTCTTGGCCTCGACCCCACCGACCCCCGCAGCCGCGACGACATCGTCTCCGCCATCCTCGTTCTCCCCGCCGGCCAGCCGGTCGACCTCACCCTCCGGGCACAGGATGTGATTCACGGCTTCTTCATCCCCGGCATGCGCCTCAAGCAGGACGCGATCCCCGGCAGGCCCGGCCACCTCCAGTTCACCCCCATCGCCACCGGGGACTATCCCATCCTCTGTTCCCAGGTCTGCGGACTCGGCCACGCCCGCATGCAGTCTCGCCTCCGCGTCGTCTCCCCGCCCGACTACAACCGCTGGCTCGCCACCCGCGAGAAAATTGTCGAGGCGAACGCCCCATGAAAACCCTCAGGCCTCGGCATCAGCCAACACGTTTCGCAGCGGCACGACTGAAGTCGTGCCGCAAAAATTCAAAACACATCAGGGCTTTGGCCCCGCAGGGAGGCACTCGCTGAGCCGCAGCCTCTTCACCACCGAACCCCGCACCCTCGCTATCCTTTATCTTTATCTCGGCCTCCTCGCCGTCACCATCGGAACCCTCCTCTCCCTCGCCATCCGCATCCATCGCACCTGGCCCGCATGGTCCTTCCCCTTCTACGGAGTCCCCCGCCCCGAGGACTACCTCGCCCTCGTCACCATGCACGGCACCCTGATGATTTTTTACGTCCTCACCGTCGTGCCCCAGAGCGCTTTCCCCAATCTCGTCCTCCCCGCCCAAATCGGCGCCACCCGCATGTCCTTCCCTCGCCTCAACGCTGCCGCCTTTTGGATCACCCTGGCTTCTCTGCTGGTTCTGCTTGCCGCTTTCTTCGTTCCCCAGGGCGCGCCCATCTCCGGCTGGACCAGCTATCCCCCGCTCAGCGGCCTCGCCGCCGCGGGCCCTGGCCAGGGCGCCGGCATGGACTTCTGGCTGGTCGCCATCACCCTCTTCTGCTTCGCCTCCATCCTTTCCTCCATCAATTTCCTCGCCACCATCTTCGCCCGCCGCGCCTCGGGACTCACCTTCGGCCGCCTGCCCCTCACCGTCTGGTCCTGGCTGGTCAGCTCCGCCCTTACCATCATCGCTTTCAGCGTGCTGCTCGCCGCCGCCGCCATGCTCCTCGCCGACCGCCACTGCGGCACCAGCTTTTTCCTTCCCTCGGGACTCGTCCTCAACGGCATTCCCCAGCCCGCAGGGACCGGCTCGCCCATGCTCTGGCTGCACCTGTTCTGGTTCTTCGGCCACCCTGAGGTCTACATCGTCGTTCTGCCCGGCATGGGCCTCGCCTCGTCCATCCTCGCCAACTTCACCCGCCGCCCCGTCCCCGCCTACGGCCTCATGGTCGCCTCCACCCTCCTCATCGGCTTCCTCGGACTCGGCGTCTGGGGCCACCACATCTTCGTCTCCGGCATGAACCCCTACGCCGGAACCGCCTTTGGCCTCACCACCATGGCCATCGCCCTGCCCAGCTCCGCCGAAATCCTCACCTGGCTCGTCATGCTCTTCCGCGGGCGACTCCGCATCACCACCCCGGCCCTCTTTATCCTCGGATTTCTCTCCTTCTTCATCGCCGGCGGCCTCACCGGCCCCATCCTCGCCCAGCCCGCGCTCGACGCCTACCTCCACAACACCTTCTTCGTCGTCGCCCATTTCCATCTCGTCATGGCCATGGCTGGCGTCTTCTCCATCTTTGCCGGCATCTATTACTGGTATCCGCTGCTCACCGGACGCCGTATGAGTGAAACCCTCGGCCACATCCACTTTTGGATTTCCCTGATCGCCGCTTACGGGACGTTCTTCCCCATGCACTTTGCCGGCCTTGCCGGAGAGCCCCGCCATTACGCCCAGCTCGCCGGTCCGGTTACATCGTTCGCCAATCTCATTCCCGTCGAGCGCGGCATCACCTGGTCCGCCTTCCTGCTGGCCGCCGCGCAAATCGTCTTTATTGTGAATGTCTTTCTCAGCGCTCGCCCCGCTTCCCGGCTCGGTGCGCAGGCTGGCGCGAATCCCTGGCAGGCAACCACGCTCGAGTGGTCTCCCACTGCGCATCTAACCATCAGCAACGGTCCCTACCAGTACGGAGCCGCCGCCGGAAGGAAGGACGATTTCCTCCCGCAATGGGCCAGCAAAAATCCCGTTTGATTCGGTTCCGGCATTGTCTTTCAACCGTCAAACCGGAGTAAGCTTTTAGAACTCGTCCCCGGGAGTTTCCCCATGCCCGCAACCTTCACCCGCCATCAGGTCGAAACCGAGCGCAAGGACACGGGCTACGGCGGCAAGCCCCCCCTCGATCGCCGTCCCACCGGCGGCGGTGGCGGCGACGACAACTGGGACTCCCGCCCCTCCGGCCGCCGCGGCCCCCGCGAGCTCCTCATCCGCTATCGCCTCGCCGTCCTCTCCGGCCTGGCCGGCGACTTCGTCTTCTTCGCCGTCCTCGTCAGCGCCTTCTTCGTCCGCCAGACTTCCGGCCATATCGATCCCACCGACAGCTACGTGTCCGACTGGCATCCGCTTGCCGTTCCTCCCATCCTCTGGATCAACACCGCCATCCTTCTGCTTTCCACCGTCACCATGGAAACCGCCCGCCGCCAGCTCTTCCACGAAATCGACATCATGGAAGAATGGCTCGGGCTCGGCCGCCCCGCCGTCCGCCGCGCCGCGCCCTGGCTCATCGCCACCATCCTGCTCGGCGTCGCTTTCCTCGCCGGCCAGTGGATCGCCTGGAAGCAACTCGCCCAGCAGGGACTCTTCTTCTCCACCGATCCCAACAGCCACTTCTTCTATCTTGTTACCGGATGCCACGGCATTCACCTCGCTCTCGGTATCGGCGCGCTGCTCTTCGCGCTGGTCGCCATGTTCCGCCTCAAAAAGGTCGAGTTCCGCCAGATCGCCGTCGACTGCACCGCCTGGTACTGGCACGCCATGAGCCTCTTCTGGGCCTTCCTCTTCGTGCTCATCGTTTTCTTCCAGTAAAGGAAAGAAGCCCCCGACCGCCGCCTTTCCCCCGTGCGCTCCACCCTCCCCGCTGTACCCTGAAAGGGATGCGCTACGCAATCCTCTTCCTTGCCCTGCTCGGCATCGTCGTCTCCTCCCTCGCCCTTCACGTCCACGACACTACCGACGTCGAGCCCTGCGACATCAACTCCCACTGGGACTGCGGCACGGTGAATCGCAGTTCCTACGCCACCGTCCCGGGCATCCTCTGGCACCTCCGCGCCTCCCGCCATCCCGACCAGTTCCCCGGCCCCGCTCCCCGCACCGGATTCCCCGTCGCCACCGCCGGCATCCTCGGCTACGCCCTCATCGGCCTCTTCGCCTTCTTCCGCCGCCGCGCCCTCACCTTCCTCTTCGCCCTCGCCGGACTGGCCTTCGCCCTCTACCTCAGCAACGTCGAAGCCCACATCCTCGAAGTCTGGTGCCTCTACTGCGTCATCTCGCAATTCCTCATCGCGCTGATCTCTCTGTTGTCCATGGTGAATCTCTTCCTGGGCCAAAAGAAGACATCCTGAGCCGGGTGCCCCCGCTTCCGTTCCTGCAGAACTCGTAGCTTCAGCGCCGCTGCTTGGAAGGGGCACGCTGAAGCCGTGCCATGCGCGACTCCGAACGAATTCGGCTTCCGCCGCTGAGGAATGTTTTGCTTTTCGATTCTCGCCCCGAACCGCCGAACGAAACCCCACCACAGCCCTCCCCCTCCGCCGTATCATCACGTCAATAACCACCCATGCCTTCCCCACCCAGCAACGCAATCCGCTGGCTCTTCGACACCGATGCCGGCCCGCGTAATCGCTTTGCCCCGCGCTGGATCTTCCTCCGCGCCCTCGCCGCCATTTACTTTTCCGCCTTCCTCGCCCTCCTCTTCCAGATCGACGGCCTCATCGGACCCAGCGGCATCCTTCCCGCCCGCACCTTCCTCGACGCTGTGCAGCGCGAGCTGCCCTCGCTGCGCTTCTGGTACGCGCCCACGCTTTTTTGGTTTTCTTCCAGCTCCCACATGCTGCTGGCCGTCAGCTGCATCGGCCTCATCGCCTCCATCCTCGCCTTCTTCAATCTCTGGCCGCGGCTCTCCTTCTTCGTCTGCTTCGTCTGCTTTCTCTCCTTCGTCTGTGCCGCCGGTGACTTTTCGGAATATCAGTCGGACGGCATGCTCCTCGAAGCCGGCTTCCTCGCCCTCTTCTTCGCGCCTCGCGGACTCTGGCCCGGCTGGGCTCTCGAATCCCCGCCCCCGCGCGCTGCCCTCTTCCTCCTCCAGTGGGAATGGTTCCGCATCTACTTCGAATCCGGCATCGTCAAGCTCCTCTCCGGCGATCCCGAGTGGCGCCACCTCACCGCGATGGACGAGTACTACCAGAACGGTCCCCTCCCCACCTGGATCGGCTGGTACGTCCAGCACTTCCCCCACTGGTTCCAGGTCGGCACCGCCGGCGCCACCCTGGTCATGGAACTCGCCATCGTCTGGATGCTTTTCCTCCCGCGCCGTCTCCGCATCCTCTGCTTCTGCATCGTCACGCCCTGGGAAATCGGCGTCATCCTCACCGCCAACTACTGCTTCCTGAATTACCTCGTCCTCGCCCTCGGCTTCCTCCTCCTCGACGACCGCAGTCTCCTCTCCTGGATCCCCGAACGCTTCCGCTGGCCCCTCGAACAGGACGTCTCGCCCGAAAGCGTCGCGGTCGCCACCGAGCGCCTCTCCATCCTCACCGGCGCCGACGAGCCGCCGCGCCCCATCAACCGCCGGCCCGAGCCCCGCACCTTCGCGGGCGTCCACAAGCATCTCCACGCCCTCACCGTCGCGGTCGCCGCCGTCTTCCTTACCTGGATCGGCTACAACACCACTGCGGAATTGCTCCGCATGCCCTGGCCCCAGCTGCCTCTGCCCACCGCGCCCCTCACCGCCCTTGAGCCCTTCCGCATCGCCAACCAGTACGGCCTCTTCGCCGTGATGACCCGCGACCGCTACGAAATCGAATTCCAGGGCTCGAACGACGGCCGGAACTGGACCCCCTACCCGTTCCTCCACAAACCGCAGGACCTCAACCAGGCCCCCGGCATCTACGCCCCCTACCAGCCGCGCTTCGACTGGAACCTCTGGTTCGCCTCCCTCACCAGCTACGAGAACGCCCAGATCGTCCCTCTCACCGAAGAGCGTCTCCTCGACAACAACGCCGCCGTTCTCTCTCTCTTCCGCGCGAATCCCTTCCCCGACGCGCCGCCCAAATTCGTGCGCGCCATCCTCTGGCAATACTGGTTCACCACCCTCGAACAGAAGAAAGCCACCGGCAACTGGTGGCGCCGCCAGTACCTCGGCATTTATGCTCCCGTCCTCACCAAAGAGCCCGACGGCAAATATGGAGTCGTCCAGTGGCCCGATCAGCTCCCACCCCACGACTGACCAGCGCAACCCTGCTCGAAGAGCAACAACTCTCATCCCAGGGAACGCGAGGCACGGTGTGTTCTCTGTCCCCGCACCGAATCCTGGGTGCCCCATATGCCCGCCGTTGGGGGGATTCCACCGATCTCCCGGCGCTCGTGCCCGGCGCTCGGTACCCGGTGCCGGCACCCGGCTTCCGGCTACAATCTCTCCATGCGCGCCAACCAGCCTCTCGCCGCCGTCGACCCTGAAATCGCCGCCGCCATCGACTCCGAAACCCGCCGCCAGCACGAAGGCCTCGAGATGATCGCTTCCGAGAACTTCGTCAGCCGCGCCGTCCTTGAAGCTGCCGGCTCCGTCTTCACCAATAAGTACGCCGAGGGCTACCCGGGACGCCGCTACTACGGCGGCTGCGAATTCGCCGACGTGGTCGAGAACCTCGCCCGCGACCGCGCCAAACAAATCTTCGGGGCAGAGCATGCCAACGTGCAGCCCCACTCCGGCTCCCAGGCCAACGCCGCCGCCTACATGGCCGTCCTCCAGCCCGGCGACACCATCCTCGGCCTCGACCTCGCCATGGGCGGACACCTCACCCACGGCCACAAACTCAACTTCTCCGGCAAGCTTTACCGCGTCGTCTCGTACGGCGTCCGCCGCGACACCGAAACCATCGACTATAACGACCTCGAGCAGATCGCCCTCCGCGAAAGACCCAAAGTCATCATCGGCGGAGGCTCCGCCTATCCCCGCTTCTTCGACTTCGCCCGCATGCGCCAGATCGCCGACGGCTGCGGCGCTCTGCTGATCGTCGACATGGCCCACTTCGCCGGACTGGTCGCCGGCGGCGTCCATCCCTCACCCGTGCCCCACGCCCACATCGTCACCACCACCACCCACAAGACCCTCCGCGGACCCCGCGCCGGCATGATCCTCGCCCGCCAGGAATTTGCGGCGGCCATCGATAAGTCCGTTTTTCCCGGCCAGCAGGGTGGACCTCTGGTCCACATCATCGCCGCCAAAGCCGCCGCCTTCCGCGAAGTTCTTCAGCCCGACTTCAGGACTTACGCCGCGCAGATCGTCGCCAACGCCAAAGCCCTGGCCGAAACGCTCTCCGCCGCGGGCTACCGCATCATCTCCGGCGGCACCGATACACATTTGATGTTGGTCGATGTCTTCGCCAAAGGCATGCTGGGCAGCGAAGCCGAAGCCGCTCTCGGCGAAGCCGGCATCACCGTCAACAAAAACGCCATTCCTTTTGACACGAATCCGCCGCTCAAGCCCTCCGGCATCCGCATCGGCACCCCGGCGCTCACCACGCGCGGCATGAAGGAAGCCGAGATGCGGCTCATCGGCGGCTGGATCGCCCTTGCCCTCGACAACCGCAACGACCACGCCGCGCTCGCGCAGATCCGCGGCCAGGTTCTCGATCTCACCGAGCACTTCCCGCTCTACAGCTGGCTCCGCGAACCCGCCGCCGTCGTTTCCTAGCGAACCAGACGAGCCATGCGAGAGGCGAGCGAGGGCAAGCTCCACCCCAGGAACTTTCCCTCGGTGTCTCTGCCCGACACTTTGCGGTCGATTGAGCTCCTGGCACCGATCGGAGTGCGCTCATTGAAGCGGTCTTGCCCGCGTTGCACACGGATCCCTCGCTTTGCCGTATCCATTCCTGCCTCCTGTGCAATGCATTCTCGATGCTAGCCGGCGATTGTGGGCGTAATGTCGGCCTCTCGGAAGTTTCGCAGCCTCATGAGCTCATCGAAGCAGCCGCAGATCCTTGCGCTTCGCGGTGCGAATCGTCAGCATGACAGCGCCGGCGTGGTTGAGGGATTCGTCCCTGTCTGCCGTTAAGTCGGCAGCCTGGGAGTTACCGCTCGACGGCCTTCGTGGGCCCCACTGGCGCATAGCGAAGACACCCGGGTCACTCCGCCAGCAGCTTCTCCAGTTCCTTCTCCATCGCGTCCAGCCGCTCTTCCCCCGCGAACCGCGCCCGCACCACTCCATGCCGATCGATCAAGAATGTGACCGGCACCCCCAGTACGCCGCCATACCGCTCGCCCAGCTCCGCGCTCCCCATCACCACCGGATAATTGAGCCGCATCTTCTCCACAAACGGCCGCACCGGAGCCGCGCTGTCGTCGATCGACACCCCGACCACCTGCAATCCCCGCGCTCCGTACTGCTTCTGCCACGCCATAAACCGCGGCATCTCCAGCCGGCACGGCCCGCACCAGGTCGCCCAGAAATTCAGCAGCACCACCTTGCCCCGATCTTTGGCCAAATCCACGCGCTCGCCGTGCAGATCGGGCAGCGCAAACACCGGCGCCAGCCGGTTCAGCAGAGATTCTGTTGCCCCGGCAGAACCGCCCGCCAGCAGCGCGCACAGCAGGAAAGCCGCGCCCAGGCACCGCCCCAGCCGCATTCGCACCTTACTGCCCGCGTTCCGCGCCATAGCCCAGCGCCACCCAGTCGGTCCCAAAGTTGTCGGCCAGATGCAGCACGCGCACATGAGTGAAGCCCATCTGGTGCAGCAGATCCCAGGCTGGCGCGACGTTCGGGCAGTGGCCCCACGGACAGCATCCGCAGTAAAGAACAATCGCTTTTGTCCGCGCCAGCTTTTCCACCCGCGTCCGCAGCACGGCCAGCCCGGCCTCGCTCGAAGCCGGACCCGCATACTCCGCGCCCGGGATATGCCCCTCATCGAACAGCAGCCGCGATCCCACCTGCAGAACCACGACCGCGTGCGGATGCGCCTGCAATTCCTGATGAAACGCCTGCGGTTCCACCAGCACTCCGGCTGGAATGGTGGCAGCCGACTGCGCATGCAGAGCGGCGGTTGCCACCAACCCGGCAAGAAGGGCGGCAAAGGAGTGCCTCAAAAAGGCGCGGCTCAACTGGTTCATGATGAATCCCATTTTAGAAGAGCCGCCCGGCCGCCGCGGTGCCCGCGCTCACCGTACCCCGCGCTACGGCGCGATCTGGTTTTGCTCCTGCGCGCCGCCTCGATAAAACCGGTGGATCACCATCGTCCGCGCCAGCCAAAAAAGAAACACCGCCAGCACCAGAACAAAGACGGTCGTCAAAATCCCCCGCAGTCGCCTCGGCCCACGGGCCCCCTCGTCATGCGCATCGACGGTCATCGAAAACACCTCGCACCGGCCCGACAGAGGAGCAACATAAAAGCTGCCATCCGCCCGCATTCGAAGTATGCGCCCAAAAGCCGCTCCCACGGAGACCCATGCCCCGGCTTAATCCCTGGGCCTGCACCCTGGGCCTACACCCTGTGTCCTGCACCCTGTCCCCTGTCCAGCGGCTCCCCTTCCCGCCCGCCCATCCTGCGGCATAGCCTGCCCATCGCGTTCTCACCATGGCCGCGCGCAACCGGTATTTTCGCTACTCTGATGGAGAGAAGAGCGCCCATTCCCAACCCGCTTTCCGGTGAATCCCATGTGTCGCAATATCAAACCGCTTTTTAATTTCGAGCCGCCCGTCACGCCCGGCGAAGTCCGCTCCGCCTCTCTCCAGTTCGTCCGTAAGATCACTGGCTTCCACAAGCCCTCGCAGGCCAACGAACCGGCTTTCAACGCCGCCATCGACGAGATCGCCGCGTGCTCCCTGCGCCTGCTCGCGTCCCTCGAGACCACCGCTCCGCCCAAAAATCGCGAAGAGGAGGCCGCCAAAGCCAAAGCCCGCTCCGCTCTGCGCTTCGGCGCCTGAGTCGCGGAACCAGCCTGCCTCTCTGCGCCCCAGCCGCACGCGCCGCGCGCCGCCCCCGCTCTCTTCGCATCTGACCAAAGAACGTGCAATGCTGAATCGCGGAGGAATCCCGTCTCTATGCCCGCTCTCAAAGGCACTCGCATCACCTGGCTCGGACACGCCACCGTCCTCATCGTTACCCCGAAGGAAACCGCCATCCTCATCGACCCCTTCATCGAGCACAATCCCAAATTTCCCAGGGACTACAAGCTCCCCGACAAGATCGATCTGCTCCTCCTCACCCACGGCCACATGGACCACATCGCCGACGCCGTGCCCGTCGCCAAAAAGCATGGACCCGCCGTCATCGGCGTGGTCGAGTTGATCGGCTGGCTGCAGTCCAAAGGCGTCAAAGACGACAAGGCCATCGGCATGAACATCGGCGGCTCCCATCGCCATGCCGACGTCACCATTACGCTTACGGAAGCCCACCACTCCTCCGGCATCACCGATGGCGACAAGATCGTCTACGGCGGCGACCCAGCCGGCATGGTCATCGCCATCGACAACGGCCCCGTGCTCTACCATGCCGGCGACACAGCAGCTTTCTCCGACATGCAGCTCATCCGCGAAATGCACCACCCGGAGCTGGCTATGCTGCCCATCGGCGACCACTACACCATGGGACCGAAAGGCGCCGCCATGGCCGCCAGGTTCCTGGGCGCGAAGACCATCCTGCCCATCCACTTCGGCACGTTCCCGGCGCTCACCGGCACGCCTGCCGCTCTCCAAAAGGAGCTGGCCGGTTCCGGCATCGAAGTCCTTCACACCGACCCAGGCAAAACCATCAGCTAAAGAGAAACGGGCCAGAGGCAATCAAGCCCCGGCCCGCAACCTCGCAACCTGGTCGTTAACGAACCGGATCTCAGCGAACCGGTTTTCGGAAACGCTTCTTAGCCGACCGTCGCCACGTCCTCAATCAGCTCGTCGGAATACCGCTCCCGGCTCTCCGGCACAATCAGCACCGGCGTCGCCACCGCGGCAATCACCTGCGACACCGTGCTGTGGTCCAGATCGTGCTCCTGGTGCGCGGGCGAGGGCGCTCCCATCACAATCAGATCGGGGTGCAGGTTCCTGGCCGCCTCCACAATCATTGAGCAGGGGTCGCCGCCGGTCACCACATGATCCACCGGCAGCCCATGCGCTTCGTCGAAGGGCGCCAGAAAACGCAGCCGCTCCAGGCAGTTTGGACATTCCAGATGCCGCCCGCATCGCGCCGAGTGCAGCACGATCAGCTGCTGCCCCGCAATCCGCTGCGCATAGGTCAGCGCGCTCAGCGACGCGGATGAGAAATCCGTCGCCACCAGCACGTTGTTCCACCGCCCAAACTTCCGCGGCTTCCCCGCTTCTTCCGGCCCCACGGTCAGGATCGGACAGGGAGAGTGCGTCAGCAGTTGCCGCGTCACCACCCCCAGCGCCGCCCGTCCCGCGCCGCTCACCGCCCTGGTTCCCATCACCAGCAGCGCCGCTTTGTGGTCGCGCAGAGAGAGCAGGATTCGCTCGCACACAATCCCCGTCTCCACCCGCGAGTGCACGGCGATTCCCTTCCGCCGCACTTCGCCTTCAATCCGCGCCAGTTCCTCCCGTGCTGCCTTATCCCGATCCAGCGCCTCAGGGGCTCCTTCGGGAAACGCATACCCCACCGGGTCGATTACGTGGATCAGCAGCAGCATCGCGTGCTGCAGCCGCGCCAGTTCCTGCGCGCACCGCATTGCCGCCGAAGACTCCTCCGAGAAGTCCGTCGCTACCACGATCGTCCGAAACGGAAACGGCTTCGCCCCGCTCAGATACGTGGTCTTTGCCTGTTTGCTTTTACCCGGTCCCGATGCCGGCATAGGATGAGCCCTCACTTTCCGCTGTTGGGCTTTTCCTGAAACTACGCCGGTGACAAAAGAGAAACCGTGACCTTGGTCACGCGACCCTGTGACCATGAACACAGGGTCTGAGGGGTACGCGCCTTTGCTGCGCTCGACGCTGAGCGCGTGCTGAGGATTGCCAGGTCTTCGCTTTGGCAAGGGGCAGATCGGAGTTATAGGTGTCGACGATGCGCTTCCATTGTCCGTCCGCCCGCCTCTTCCGGATCTCAATTTCCCGGTGTCGTGGGCCGTGGGCCCGCCTTTCGGGTCGCTGATCCGTCGCGCCCCCTCAATCATTTACCGACGCCCACACCTCAGTGCAATGGCCCGCCCTGGTGGAACGTCACCACCAGATCCACCACATGCGAATCCTCGTGGTCATACTCCTTGTACGACGCCGACCATCCATCGAGCGAGTGCAGCTGGTTCTTGTACTTCACCAGGAATTGCCCCACCGCCAGCTGGTCGTACCGTCCGCCTTCCCGGAGCGGCCATACCCGCATGATCTCCGCCCGCTGCACATCGCTCACGTTCACCAGCCCCAGCGTTCCCATGGTGAATACCGGCCCCAGCTGCACCGTGATCGTGTAGTCCACCGTACGCGTCATCGCATCCAGTTTGGGATTCGCATCCAGCTTTGCCCGCAGATACCCCTGGCTCTTATACGCCTGCGACATCTGCGCCAGGGTCGCGTGCAGCAGATCCTCATTGGCGATATCCGCCAAATGCAGCCGGGCGATCTTGTTGAACTCCTCCACCGTCACCACCGCATCGCCCGCGAAATGCATTCCCTGAACCCGGTATTGCGCTCCCTCCACCACCGTCGCGCTCACCGGAACCAGCACTTTCCCGTCGGCCACCTCCGGCGTGCCATGCGCGTAGCCGGTCATCGCCGCTTCCAGATACCCCTGGCGGTGGTAGATCGCGCGCAGCGCCATGGCCAGCGTTGCCTCGGTCGCGCCGTCGAAATCCTGCCCCGCCGCTGCCTTCTGGATCGCCAGCACCGGCTCCGCCCAGTTCGCGCTCACTCCGGAGAGATGAACGCTCCCTACCTCCACCGGAGGCGTATCGATGTGATATTCGATCGCCGCGCCGTTGTCGGGAGACCTCCGCAGAACGCCGCTCACCGTCGCCGTCACCCCTTTCTGCGCCAGCAGTTCGGTCAGCGCCGCCGCCACTTCCTGCTGCATCGGGCTTTCCGGAGGAATCTCTCCATGGAACAGCGGCACCTTCGTCTCCACCGCCGCCGTCAGCGCCTTGTCATCCCACCATGGAAAATTCGCGTACCCCGCCGCCCGCATCCCGTCCGCCGGCTTCAGCGTGTAATTCAGCTCGACGCCGTCGAAGCTGAAATGCACATCGGAGAACATCCCCGTGTCCATCAGCTTCTGCGCCGCGCCCTGAATCTCCGTCTGCCCCAGCGCCGCTCCCGGCTTCAGCCCCGATACCGCCAGCAAATCGCTCTGGCTCATCGTGGTCCCGGAAAACGTGATCTTCTTCGGAACGTACTTCTGCGCAGCCGCCGAACCCAACAGCATCGCGCCACTCAGCGTGAGAACAAGAAAAGATCGCGGGAGGAACATGCTCGCAAGATAATCGCCGCGCCGCCGTCGCGCCACAGGAAAATCCCCCGCGCACCTCCCCGTTTTGGGGGATGTGGGCTTCCACTCAACTCCATTCACCGGGTGCCCCACATCCCTGGTATTGGGATGTGGGCTTCCCCTCAACTCCAGTCACCGGGTGCCCCACATCCCTGGTGTTGGGATGTGGGCTTCCACTCAACTCCAGTCACCGGGTGCCCCACATCCCTGGGGTTGGGATGTGGGCTTCCCCTACACCCGTTCGATCGTCACCGACTCCAGCACCACCGGTTTCACCGGCTTGTCGCTGCGCGTCGACACCTTCGACATCTTATCCACGATCTCCTGCCCCTCCACCACCTCGCCGAAAATCGTGTGCTTCCCCGTCAGCCATTCCGTTCCCGCCACGGTGATGAAAAACTGCGACCCGTTCGTGTTCGGCCCCGCATTGGCCATCGCCAGCTTGCCCTTCTTGTCGAAACGGTGCGGCGAGCCCTTCGTCTCGTCCTCGAACTTGTATCCCGGTCCGCCCATCCCCGTGCCCGCCGGATCGCCGCCCTGGATCATGAAGTCCGGAATTACCCGGTGAAAGATCGTCCCGTCGTACAGCTTCTCCCTGCTCTTCGCGTGGGTGACGGGGTGCGTCCACTCCCGCGCTCCCTCGGCCAGCTCTACAAAGTTGGCCACGGTCCTGGGCGCTTCCTTCTCGAAAAGGCGGCAGACAATCTGCCCCTCGCTGGTTTTCAGAACGGCATACGTACCTGGCTGTCGGCTCATAACAACTCCTGCGTGGGATTTTTGAATCTGGGGGATGGCCCGTCTTACGGTTGCGTCTGCGGCGCCGGGGGAGGCGCATCGGTTAGCGGAGGCACCGGTTGCCCCGCCGGAATAATCGTTACTTTATTCAGCAGCACCGGATCGACCGGCTTGTCGTTCTGGTCGCGGTTCACCCGCGCGATCGACTGCACCACCATCACACTGTGATCGTCGCACTGACCGAAGATCGTGTACTTCTGGTCCAGATCATGCTCCGGCGCCTCGGTAATGAAGAACTGCGACCCATTCGTGTTGGGCCCGGAATTCGCCATCGCCAGCCGCCCCGGCACATCGAAATTCAGATTCGGATCGAACTCGTCCCTGAACTGGTACCCCGGGTCGCCTTCTCCCGTTCCCAGACGATCCCCGCCCTGGATCATGAATCCCGGAATCACCCGGTGGAACGTGGTGCCGTCGTAATACGGCTTTCCCTGCACCTTTTGGTGCGTCGATGGATCGGTCCAGTCCTTCGTCCCGGTTGCCAAACCCACAAAATTCGCCACTGCTTCCGGCGCCTGCTTGTCGAAGAACCGGCACGCCATCCGCCCCATGCTGGTGTCGAACAGCACCGTCGCTCCCGTAGGCTGCGGCGCGGGCTGCGAGTTCTGCGTCGCCGCCGGCGGCGCCTGCTGAATGGATGAATCCGGGGCGGTCTGCGGGTTCTGCGCATTCGGCGCGTCCGGCAGGCTCTGCGAGGACTGCTGCCCGAACAGCGAGCACGACATCAGGAATGCGGCGGCAAAAGCGATACGGCGGAATTGCACCATGCAGGTTTTAGACTACCGCACGCGTCAGGAACTGCGCGATGTCCGCAGCCGCCCCGCCCCTTTGCCCTTCACGTTCGCCCGCCCGCTCCCCGGCAGCAGTACGAAGACAATGGCAATCAGCAGATACAGCATGTCCCACACCGGCGCGCGGTGCCGAAAATAGAAATGCGCACCCAGCACCGCCACCCCCGCCAGCAGGGAGCACTTCCTCCACCGCATCAGCGGCGCCATCACTGCCATCGCATCCACAGCGGTCAACGCCGCCCAGTCCGTCATGATGCGCGAAGGCAGCATGGCCCCGGGGAAATCCCCCATCAGCACAGGCAGCGCAATCGCCAGCAGCAGGACCCGGGCAATCAGGCTCACCACGGCTCGGAAGGTTTGCACCCCTTCAGATTAGCGACGCCCCGCCCCGCCGCCTATGTAACTTATGTGCCATATCGACCCTGACCCGTCGTCGCTGACAAACAGCGACCCGTCCTTCGCCACCGTCACCCCCACCGGCCGCCCCCACACCTTCCCGTCCGGCGTCGTGAATCCGGTCAGAAAGTCCTCATATTCGCCGGTCGCATGCCCGTCTTTCATCGGCGCTACGATCACCTCGTAGCCGGCCCGCTTCGACTTATTCCACGATCCATGTTCCGCGGCGAACACGTCGCCCCGGTATTCCGCCGGGAATTGCGACCCCTCGTAAAACAACATCTCCAGCGACGCGAAATGCGGCTGCAGAAGCACATCCGGCGTGATCACCTTGTCCTTCAGCTCCGGATGCTTACCCGCCTGCCGCGGATCCCAGTTGCCCCCGTGCTCGCCCATGTAGAACCACGGCCACCCGTAGAACCCGCCTTCCTGCACGTGAGTGATATAGTCCGGCACCAGGTCGTCGCCCAGCATGTCCCGCTCGTTGGTCGAGCACCACAGCTCGCCCGTGACCGGGTTGATCGCCTCGCCCACGCAGTTCCGGATCCCCGATGCATACACCTTCAGCAGCTTCCCTTCCGGCGTAAATTCCAGCACGTTCGCGCGATGAAACTCCTCCGGGTGGGTGTCCGAGTCGTCGTCGTTCGAGTGCGACCCCACGCTCACCAGCATCTTTGTCCCGTCCTTCGAGAAGACGATGTCCCGCGTCCAGTGACCGCCCCCGCGCAGCCGCCCGCCCCCCGGCAAATCCACCAGCTTCTCGGCCGGACCGCGGGCTTTCATGTCACCCTCCTGGTACGGAAACCGCACCACCGCATCGGTGTTCCCGATGTACACCCACTTCGGATTCGGCCCGGGCGGATAAAACGCGATCCCAAACGGCTGGCTCAGGTCCTCGGCAAACGTGGACACTTGCTTCGGCTTCCCGTCCGGGCCCACCCCGCGAAACACCATCACCTTGTTCTGATAACTGATCGCCACGAACAGGTCCCCGTTCGGCGCCGTCCGAATTTCCCGCGGCTGATCCAAACCGGTGAAATACTGCTCCACCCTGAAGCCCGGCAGCGCCTGCGGCCACGCGCTCTCCGGCCGCATCACCATCTCCACCCCGTTGTCCACGCCCTTGGTGGCGTACGGCGCCGGCAGATCAGCCACCGTCACGTGCCGGATCACCCCCGGGTGCTCCTGCGAATAATCCGTGAAGGCTTTCTGCCCGGTCAGAACCTGGCTCTGAGCCCATGCGGCAGCTGTGGCTGCTGCGAAAACCGCGGCCGTCCGGCAGGCAGAAGCAAACTGCATGATTCCTCCGCAATGAACTGGAAACTGGAAATGGGAGACGACTGCGTACCTCAACCAGACGCCCGAACCCGCCCCGGCGATCCCTTTCGCCGGCGAAGCTTACGGCTTTTTTACCGGCGCTTCCGGCTTTTTCCCCGGCGCTTTGGCAGCGCTGCCCGGCTGCTGCTCGCCCGCCCGTGCCGGCGTAACCCGCAAATCCTGCGCATTCAGGATTCGCTGCACCATCGCCGTGGGCACCGTCGCCGTCAGCACCGCCTCGTTCCGATGCCGGTCCACGCTGATGCTGTTGAGCAGGCCTCGCATGTCGGCATCGAACGGCTTCGCCGCGTCTGAGTTCTCCATCGACCGCAGCAGCACCAGGATCGTCTGCAGCGACTCCGTCGTGTCGGCTGCCCCCGACTCCGTCGGGGCAATCTCCTCCACCCGCAGGTGCATCTTGCCAATCCAGCTCAGCGATGCGATCAGCGTCGAATCCGGATCCAGTGGCACCCGGATGCCCATCACTCGCGCCCCCCCGTTCTTCAGCGGCGCCCCAATCTGCCCAATGCCCCACGCCACCGACAGCAGCGGAATCCGCGAGTAATACTTCGACAGCAGCGACGATCCCGAGAAGGGCAGCGCCGAGGTCCGGTAGCGGTCGATCATCGAGTGGATCTGTTCCGACGACGGCGTGTTGCTCACCGCCACAATGTCGTACCCCAGCAGCGCCACCCGCACCGTGCGCCCCTCGCTGGGAATGTCGTAGATCGTGCGCCCCGCGTACGTCTCCTGTCCGGCCGCCACTCCCGCCAGATACTGCGCCAGCTTGCGCCCGTCGAAATGTCCGACGAACGCCTCGGAAAACGCCACCCCCCCGTTCGGCCCGTTGGGATTCGCCATCCGGTGCAGCGCGAACGCCGCCTCGTCCAGATCCCGCTCCACGTTGATGCCTGTGGCGTCGATGAAGCGCTGATACTCCGGGTCGTGCGTGACCGGATGCTGATCGAAGTGGGTGGCTGCCCGCAGCGGCCGCAGGTTCACATAGACCATCCCATCCGACTCGGGCAACAGCCGCGCCGCTTCCGGCGGTGCCTCTTTGCGGAGATAAATCGCGCCCGCCAGCAGCAGCAGGACGACGATGACAATGGCAATGGAAAGCTTCGTGCGCCGGTGGGTCATCGGGTTCGACGAACATCCCTATCATCTCACCCGCCCTCTGTTCCCGCACGCCGCTACCCCTCCCGCCATCCTTTCCACCCCCGCCCGCGGCCCTCAAAGAGCAGCCTCGGAACCCTGCCGCAACGGATCATTGCGGCTCATCGGGGCGTGTGATATTTTCAAGATTGATCGTCCGGAACGCGAACGCAGCAGTGTGTCCCGAACCGGCCGTTCAGCGGGTTGTGAGCTGGCGTAGCTCAGCTGGTAGAGCATCTGATTTGTAATCAGAGGGTCGGGGGTTCAAATCCCTTCGCCAGCTCCAGTTTCCCAGCCGGTAACGCAGGGTCAGGTGCATGGCTTGCGCACGACTCCCTGAATAAGGTTTAAGTTGATCGTGCTCAGTTGGCAGAGCACTCCCCTGGTAAGCCTCCGCGGCGTGAGCCGCGGCAAAAGGAAAGCGGTCACCGGTTCAATCCCGGTCATCAGCTCCAGGGGGCAGAATGGGTTTGGCAGCAAAGGGCTGATGTAGCTCAGTTGGCAGAGCACTCCCCTGGTAAGCCTCCGCGGCGTGAGCCGCGGCAAAGGAAAGCGGTCACCGGTTCAATCCCGGTCATCAGCTCCAGGGGGCAGAATGAGTTTGGCAGCAAAGGGCTGATGTAGCTCAGTTGGTAGAGCACTCCCTTGGTAAGGGAGAGGTCACCGGTTCAATCCCGGTCATCAGCTCCAGAGTTTGGGCTTTCCGCACAGGTGGCCGAGTGGTTAATGGCAGCAGACTGTAAATCTGCCGCTCTTTGGAGCTACGGAGGTTCGAATCCTCCCCTGTGCACCAGAGTTGTTCGATAGAAGGATTTGAGGGTGAGCGTGGCTTCCGTCAAAACCGGCCCGCAGAACCCCGCAGCCGACCGAAACAGGATGTGGGTCGCTCTGGGAGTTCTCGCCGCGCTGGGGCTGCTGGCCTGGTTCACTCTCGACGGCAACGCAGTCCTGCCGGTTCGGGAATACTCCTTCGGGAGCGTTACCTTCGGCGGATTCGGATTGCAGGTCCGCTGGATCCCCGAACTGATTCTCGGGCTCCTGGCCGTACGCGTCGTGACCGCCAACATGCGGGCGCGCCTCGAATCCGAAGATCGATAGCCGGTTTGGTTATAGTTTTGTTTGTGCAGCAACTGTGATTTTGCAATGCGGCGTTCAGCGATCAGAGTTTTCCACCTGAGAGCTGAACGCTGCGCTATGTACGGGAGTAACAAAAGGAAGCGTTACAGCCAGGCCGATGTTTTTCTATACCCTGCACGCTGTACGCTCGTTTCACGCGGGAGTAACTCAGTGGTAGAGTCACAGCCTTCCAAGCTGTTGGTCGCGGGTTCGATTCCCGTCTCCCGCTCCAGAATTTCCGAGAAGGGGTTGTCTTGAAAGGGCACGGATTTAGTTTTCCCGATCCAACACCAGGTCAGGGGACATTCGTCCCTGAGGAAAGCCGCACAACGATGTTCGAACAGGCCACCATCCCGATCCACGACGACAAGACCTTCGCCCCCGTGAAACAGGCGATCGATCAGGCCTTCGCCCCCGCCCAGATCGCCGCCTTCCTGCGCAAGGTCGATGGCGCCAGGCTCCGCGTCCGCCAGTTCGAAGCGGTCCTCGCCCGCGGCCTGCTCGGCGCCCAGGCCCAAACCAGTTACGCCGCCCTCGGCGACTCCGACCGCGGCCAGATTCGCGAACACTACCTGCGCCAGGTCGAACGCGTCGCCCCCGAAGTTCGACAAAAGTTTTTCCGCTTGTATGCCAGCTATTGAGCAGGGCAGCGGTTAGGCCCGAATATATTTCCGAGGTGCGTCATGAATGGCGAGGAAATTGTGGTGGATCGTATGGAACCGCATGCCCGTGAGTTCTGCGAGATGATCAAGCTCAGAGACGAGTTCGGTAGCTCTCTTCGTCCGTCTAGTTTGATTCCAAACGGCTCAGCATGCAGCCCAGGTGAAACTTTTGACCTTAGCGATGCGGCCATGCAGAACCGCGATCGGGAACTCGCGCCGCAACTCCTTGATCAGTTGAAGGGGCTGCGGTCGAGCTATCCGCAGCTTGCGGCAGAATACGGCTTGCATTTGGTGAGAGCTGAAGAAGTTTGGACCTCTTGTATTGCCTCTTAAGCAACGGCGAGATTTGAACATCCGAAGGGGACTTTTATGGCGAAGGAAAAGTTTGACCGGTCGAAGCCGCACGTGAACGTGGGGACGATCGGGCACATTGATCACGGCAAGACGACGTTGACGGCGGCGATCACCAAGGTGCTGCAGAAGCACAATCCGAAGAACACGTTTCGTTCGTTCGATTCGATC
>DATAWI010000007.1:0-37759 GCA_036267295.1 Acidobacteriaceae bacterium
GGTTTGAGCCGAACTGGAAATCGTCAAGGCCGCAGACAGCACGGCGCCAAAACGCAGAGAGTGCCAAAAGAAACGCAGCTTCATAGAAGTGACTCCTCGATTGCTGGGGCGGGCGACAGGTGCCCCCGATCAGCAAGCTGCAGGGACGCCATTGGGTTTCGGGCAGGAAACGCAGAGAAGCAATGGGGACAGAACGGGAGGGTCTTCAGGCAGCGGAATGAGCGAGACGCAACCGAGTGGCAAGAAGGCTATTAGCCGGAAATTGCCATGTCGAGAGAAAAATGAAGAAAATTGGGGTGGCCTCCCGGCAGGATCGGCGGGACTCCGAATCGCACGGTCTGGGTCGGCGCAGGCTGTTCGCAGTCGCGGGAAATTGGCCGGAAAGGCGATGACTGCTCGCGATGGCTGCGTTACGGCTCGCGATAGCTGCGCTGGTAGGTTTGGGTGATGCGGTCGTGCCAGCCGAGAGCGTCTTCGTCAAAGACAGCCCAGAGAAAACCAAGGCCGAGGGGGAGGGCCGAAAGCAGGAGCGCGGCGATGCGGATGCGCATGGCGCGGCGGGTCGGGTTGTCGTCGCTGAAGGTGCAGAGCGCGATTTTGGCGTAGCGCATGCCGGGCGTGGCGGCGGAGAGGGAGAAGAAGATGAACTGGTAGAGCACCCACATGACGAGCACGATGATGCCCGCGCCCACGAGCGCAGGTTTGCCGGAAGGCGGGTGGGTGGTGCAGGCGACAAACACCAGAACAAAGACCAGAAACGCGGCGAGGGTCAGCGCGACGTCGACGACGCCGGCCATGAAGCGGTCTTCCATCGGGGCGACATGCAGGGTCGAGTCGTCGAAATGGGAGGCCCTGGCGGGGAGATTAGCTTCGCGCACGGGTTCCTCGGGATCCAGGCGGATTGAGTGCCATTCTGGCACGGATTCGCGTCCTTGCGCAGGAAAAGGGCGCGTACCGGAGACCGCGCCGGATTGGTTGCGTTTGGAGGATGGGGTGGAGAGCAGCGTTTGAGAGTCGGGTTCGGCTTCGAGGATGCGGAGGTCGTCTGCATCCGGGAAAAGAGCCGAAGCGGGAGGGGCGGTGGTTGCGCGGCGCGGCTCGGCAGAGAGTGGACCCTCCGCAATGCGCGGGCGAGCTTTGCGCGGAGCGATGAGCTCGCGAGGAAACTCAATGACGCGCGCGGGCAGCAGGCGGGTGGGTTCGACGATGGCCTCTTCGAGTGGGTCGAGGATCTGGCTGGGGGAGGGTTGAGGGCGGGCAGGATGGACGCGGGCCTGAGCTGGTGTCGAGCGCGGAGCGGGCAGAGAGTCGGAACTGACGGAATAGCGGATCAGGTCGGGCTGGTACGGCTGGGGAGGTTGCGGCGCAGCAGCAATTGGGAAGTCGAGATCGAGGGCAGGCGCAGCGGTGGGGCGCTGCCTGGGGCGGCGCGGGGCGGCAGGCCGGGCCGGGACTTTGGCGGCAGGCGCGGCGGCCGCGACAATTTGGGCAGCCTGTGCCGCGGCTTCTGCGGCCATGGCTTCACGCCAGGAGGGGATGCGAGCATAGCGCTCGGCGACGCGCGCCGCGACGACCGATGGAGCGCTGGCTTCCATGCCGGGGAGGACGGGCTGGTCTTCCGGGATGCGTCCGCGGCTGGTGCGATGAGCACGCACGCGGGCCGCGACCTCGTCTTTCCAGCCAGGTGGGGCCGGCGGTGGCGGCAAAAGAGGCAGGTTCGAAGTCGAGGCGCTCACGGCATTCCTTTTTGGGCGGATGCACCGGGCGAAACTATGTCCGGGCAAACGCGTCCTTGTTGAGTGGCCGAAGTTCGAATGCAGAGAGAGGAAAGAAGATTCGGGGAGAATCGCCCTGGGGTGACGGACCGGCGCTGGCATCCTGTGCATCGGGCAAGGTGACGCCCGCGTCGAATGGGCATGACCGAGCAGCCGGCGACGGCGAGATGCGAGGCGGCGACGCGCCAGAAACGTCGAGATGTCGAAGCCAGAGCCGCGGGACAGGTGCGCGGAAAGAGGCAGCATTCTGCTTTGCTATGCTGGAGTTGCCGCGCGCGATGAAAACCCGCTTTCTTTGGTGTATCACGCTGGTCCTGCTGTGTCATCCGCGAGTGGGGGCGCAGGCGGTAACCACGCAGTTTCCCCCGGCCGCCGGGATTTCGATCCGAGCCGCGAACCTCTCTGCGGACGGGGCTGCGGATTTGCCCGACGATCCCAGCCTGCAAAGCGCTCTGCCGGAGGCGCAGGTGGTCCCGCAGCCGCCGAAGGGTTCAGCGGTGAAGCTGGTGGCACGGACCCAGACACGGCAAAGCCTTCCTGCCAGCAATCTGTACACGCTGGACGGCGATGTGGTGATTTACTACCGCAGCTACATCGTGCACGCCGACCACGCGACCTACGACGACAACAGCGGCGAGATTGTGGCGAAGGGCCACCTGATGATCGACGGGGGTCCCGACGATGAGCATTTTGTCGCCAGCCGGGGCGTGGTGGACGTGTATCGGGACACGGGCAAATTCTTCGACGTGGTGGGGACGCTGGGAGTGGCGAGGACGCCGCGCGGGCGGATGGTCTTCACGGCGCCCAACCCGTTTGCCCTGACGGGGCGCGAAGTTGAGCAACTGGGCCGGGGGCACTACAAGGTCATTCACGGCACGATGACGTCGTGCATGCTGCCGAATCCGGACTGGCGCATTCTTTCGGAGAATATCGAGTTGAACAACGGCGTGGCGAAGACCAGCAATGGATTCTTCGAGGCGTTCAGGGTGCCACTGTTTTATCTGCCGTACATGACGCACCCGGTGGAGGAGCAGCGACAGTCCGGGTTCCTGTTGCCGTATTTTGGCCAGAACACGACGAAGGGCGTCGTGGTCGGAGAGGGATTTTATCTGACCCTGGGGCGAAGCGCCGATTTGACCATGGCTACGCAGTGGTGGTCGAAGCGGGGCTGGGCGCCGAATGGGCTGTTCCGGTATCACGGACTGGGGCAGAACTTTGCGACGGCCCATTTCCACAGTCTGCTGGACAAAGGGTTTCGCGAGCCGGACGGATCGCGACTGAATCAGGGAGGTGTGGATATTTCCACGGATGCCCGTTACGATTTCTCGCCACAGACGAGTGGGGCGATCGATGCGGAGTATCTGAGTTCGTATGTATATCGGCTGGTATTCGAAGAGGACTACGCGATTGCGATCAATTCGGAGGTGAAGTCCCAGGCGTTTTTGACGCACGAGGACAAGGATATGTGGGCCAGTCTGCGCCTGAACCGCTATCAGAACTTCCAGAACGCCAACGTTCCCGGCGACGAGGTGCGGATCCTGCACATCCCGGAACTCGATGTGGAGGCAGCCGATCGTCGCCTGGGAGGAGCGGAGAGCGTATCGCCGCTGATGTGGGGGTTCAGTGGATCGGCGGCAGCGCTGTCGCGTTACGATTTTCCGAGCTTTCGAACGACCGCTTCGGTGCCGCGGGTGGATTTCTCGCCGCGAATTTCGCTGCCGCTCCATTTCGATGGATGGAGTTTTCGACCCGCTGGGTCGATTCGGGAGACGTGGTACGGGAAAGCGCAGGAGTCTGCGAATCTGGACCAGATTCCGGTGGTGCGCCGGGAAGGCATCGCCCGGATGGATGTGGAGACGGGATTCGAACTCCGGCCGCCGGCGCTGGAGCGGGATTTCACGGCGCCCTGGCTGGAGCGTTGGCTGGGCGGCGACCTGCGGCACGCGATCGAGCCGGAACTGCGGTACCGGTATGTGACAGGAATCAACAATTTCCGCGACATTCTGCGCTTCGATGAAACGGAAGTGGCCAGCAACACGAACGAGGCGGAATATGGGCTGACGCAGCGGTTGTTCCTCCGCAACGTGCGCCCGCATCCGTGCAAAGGCGATGAGGCTTTGGGTCCGCAACCGCTGTGCGGCGGGGGGACACGGGACTGGATCACCTGGAGAGTGGCGCAGAAGTACTATTTCGAGCCGGACTTCGATCACGCGATCACGCGGGGGACGCCGAATCCACTGCAGACGACGCTGGATTTCACCGGAGTCGACTTTCTGACGGAGGCGCGGCACACGACGCCGGTGATTTCGCGGCTGCGCATGCAGACGACGACGGCTACCAACCTGGAATGGGATCTGGACTACGACACGAAGGAAGGTAAGATTACGTCGAGCAACGTCTTCGCAGCGTATCAGCGAGGGGTGTACCGGTTTCAGTTCGGGGACGCCTACATGAATGTGCCGCTGGGAACGACTCCGCTGACGACAGCCAGAACGCCGCCGGGATTGCCCGATGCGCCCGAGCCATTCAACCAGATTCACGTGACCGCGGTGCGCGGAGCGGGCAACAAGCTGGGGCTGAGCGAGGGACTGAGCGCGGTTTACGACCTGGTGCACCAGCAACTGCAATTTGGAGCGGCGCAGGCCCAGTACAACTGGAACTGCTGCGGGATCGATTTCCAGTACCGTCGATTCTCGCTGGGATCAATTCGCGATGACACGGAATACTTCTGGAGCATCAATCTCGCGGGATTCTCGAACGTCGGCGATCTCACCCACCGCATCAGCCTCTTCTAGCCTGCTGGGTTTCCGCGGCTCCTGCTTCCCGCGTGCGGCCGGCCGATGCACCGCAACCGGGAGTCGATCGAAGCTGCAATAATGAGGAGAAGCAAAGCCGGCGCTGAGGAATTTCGGGCCGAAAGGGCGGGACTACTTGTTGAAAAGGCAATTTTTTTCCGGTTGCGCGCTGCTGCTGGCAGCCGCGGGGTGCATGGCGCAGCAAACGGCTTCTGCGGTTCCGGCAGCATCGACGGCTCCTGCGGCTCCAGCAGCATCGACGGCTCCTGCGGCAGCTTTGAACCGCAAGATTGAAGTGATGATCCGGTCGGAGCTGAGCGTTCCTCCGCAATACGAGATGACCATTGGGGCGCGGCAGAAGAGCGACATGGAGGGATACGACACGATCCCGGTTACATTTTCGCTGCCCGGGCGCGCGGACCATTCGCAGACGGTGGACTTCCTGCTTTCGAAAGACGGGAGCACGCTGGCGCGGCTGTCGAAGTGGGATATCGGACCGGATCCGGGGTCCGATCTGCCGATCGAGGGGCGGCCGGTGCGCGGCACGCCGCTGGCGAAGGTCACGATCGTGAATTTCGACGACCTCGAATGCCCCTACTGCGCGCGGATGCATGCCGTGTTTTTTCCGGAGACGCTGAATCGCTACAAGGGCCTGGTAAAGTTCGTGTACATGGATTACCCGCTGGTGGAGATCCATCCCTGGGCGATGCACGCGGCGGTGGATGCGAATTGCCTGGCAGCGGAGAACGATACCGCGTACTGGAATTATGTGGACTATCTCCATGTCCACGGCCAGGACGTGAGCGGGCCGGATAACGACGCGGTAAAGGCATCGGCGATGCTGGATAAGCTGGCCGAACAGCAGGGCGCGCTGGAGCACGCGGATGGGGCGAAGCTGGCAGCGTGCGTGGCGAAGCAGGATGATGCGAAAGTGGAAGCGGAGATGAAGGCGGGCGACAAGCTGGGCGTGAATGCGACGCCGACGTTCTTTGTGAACGGAGAGCGCTGGGCGGGTCAGCTGGACGAGGCGCAGTTGTGGGTGATGATCGATCGCGCGCTGAAGGCGGAGGGGATTGCGCCGCCGGCTGCGCCGCAGATGCCGCCGCCGCCCGCGCCGGCGGCTCCAACCACACGCTGATCGTCCGATTTAGGTCTATGCAGGCTTCGGGGGCAGCATTATTCTGAAGATGAGCGCCGTCCCCCGATTTGCGGCGCAGGAGCAGGGAGAACAACTTTTTGCCATCTCGATCGTGTGTTAGGGACGCCCGGGGCAGTCGATCATTCAGGAAAAAAATGAAGCTGGCATGGCTGGCAGCAGCGCTGCTGGTGTGCGCCGGCTGCCAGCGCGCGCACGACTCCAGCACCATGGCGACGGTGAATGGGAAGCCCATTCTGCGGCCGGAAGTCGAGACGATCTACCAAAACAACCTGGGTGATTCCAACCAGACGCCGTCCGCGGTGCAGTCGGACATCATGCGGCTCAACATCCTGCGGCAGCTGATCGACGAAGAGATTCTGATGCAGCGGGCGGCGAAGCAAAACCTGACGGCGACCGACGAAGAAGTGGCGGACCGGCTGAACGAGCTGAAGGCCCCGTTTACGAAAGAGGAGTTCCAGAAGCGGCTGGATTCGCAGCATTTGACGCTGGACGATCTGAAGCGGGAAATCCGGCGCAACCAGACGGAAGAGAAGCTGTTCAACAAAGAGATCACGTCGCGGATCAACATCACGGATGGAGATATTTCGGGGTACTACAACGCGCACAAAGCGGAGTTCAACCTGATTGAGCCGCAGTATCACCTGTCACAGATTGTGGTCACGTCGACTCCAATGCCTCCACGCCAGGTGGGCAATCTGCAGAACAGCAAAGCGATGAGCGACGCCGACGCGAAACGCAAGATCGAGATGCTGCACAACCGGCTGGAGAGCGGAGAAGATTTCAGCGCGATGGCGATGAACTTCTCTGAGGATTCGAGCACCTCCGGCAACGGGGGCGATCTGGGGTTCAAGCCAGAGTCGCAGCTCAAGTCCGATCCGCAGGTCTTCGCGGCCATCTCGAAACTGAACCCCGGGCAGATCAGCGACATTCTTCCGGTCTACGGCGGCCCGAACGCGAAGCAGCCGGTGGGGTATGCCATCTACAAACTGCTGGATCGCGAGGCAGCGGGACAGCGGGAACTGAACGATCCCCGGGTGCAGCAGGCGATCCGCCAGCAACTGCGCGACAGCCGCGAGCAACTGCTGAAGAACGCGTATCTGGAGATGCTGCGCGATCAGGCGCACGTGGAGAACTACTACGCCGAGGAAGTATTCAAGAACGGGGCGCAGTAGGCAGGCCCACAACCCAGTAATCAAGGAAGCCCGGAGCTGGTCTGCTTCCGGCTATTCTATTTGGGATCCTCGAAAACGCGGAGCTATCTACTGAAGGGGCGGCCGGGGACGATACCTTTGCCCTCGCTGATGGTGTGCAGCTTGCCGGCGGCGAGATCCTTGTACGTTTCTTTTGCCCCGCTCGGCCAGAAGATATCGAAGTCGGCGGTCTTTGCAGCGCCGAGGCCGAAGTGCAGGCGCGGGTCGTTCACGGAGATGTAGCTGCACTGGCTGGTGACGGTCTGCGCCTGGACTCTGCCGCCGTAGTGCGCGAGGACGCGCGCGCCGATGGCGCTGCGGTTGCTCTTCGTGCCTTCGAGACGAATCTTGATCCAGCGGTTGTCCGGCGGCGCGTCATTGCGCAGCAGCGATGGGGTTTCATTGCGATTCATGACGAGGATGTCGAGATCGCCGTCGTTGTCGAAGTCGCCGAAGGCCACGCCGCGGGAGTTGTGCGCGGCGGAGATGGCGGGGCCGGCTTCGTCGCCGAGTTCCGCAAACGTGCCGTCGTGCCGGTTGCGAAAGATGAGGCGAGGCGTTCTCGAGGGGAACCTCTGCGGGAAATATTTGGCCAGTTCGGGATAGACGGTGCCGCTGGCGATGAAAATATCGGGGTAGCCATCGTTGTCGAGGTCGACGAGGCCAGTGCCCCAGTTGATGAAGCGATGGTCGACGGAGAGGCCGGCGGGGTCGGTCATGTCGGTGAAGTAGCCCTTGCCGTCGTTGCGGTAGAGGCCCACAGGCTCATTGTAGAAATGCGTGCGCAGGATATCCAGGTGGCCGTCGAGATCGTAATCGCCGATGCCGACGCCCATGCCGCTCATACGGCGGCCATCGGCGTTGGTGGCGATGCCGCGCAGCAGAGCTTCCTCACGGAAGGTCCCGTCGTGGTTGTTCATGAGCATGAAGCTGAAGGTGGCATCGCAGGCGACGAAAATGTCGGGCCAGCCGTCTTCATCGATGTCGAGGGTAACCGCGGTCAGCCCGAACGATCCCTGGAGCGCGGCGACGCCGGTCTCTTTTGAAATGTCGGTGAAGGTGCCGTCTCCGTTGTTGCGGTAGAAGTAATGATGCGGCGCGGGCAGACCCATGGGCCCGCAGTTGACGGGCACGCCGTTGTAGTTGCAGTTCGGGATTTCCATCGACGGCCGCGGGCCGTGCACGATGTCGATATCGATGTAGTTGGCCACGAAGAGATCGAGCAGGCCGTTGCGGCGCGTCTCGATAAATGTGCAGCCCGAGCCGTAATGAACGCCCTCCTGCAGAAGGCCGGCTTTTTCGGTGACGTCGGTGAAGGTGCCGTTGCCGTTGTTGCGATAGAGCCTGTTCTGGCCGTAGTACGTGACAAAGAGGTCGTCGAAGCCGTCGTTGTTGTAGTCGCCGACACAAACGCCCATGGCCCAGCCAATGTCTTTGAGCCCGGCTTTATCGGTGACGTCGGTGAAGGTGCCGTCACGATTGTTGTGATAGAGGCGATTGCTGGAGCCGGCGGGAATGTCTTTGAGACGGCGTCCGGTGGGCAGGAAAATGTCCATCCATCCATCGTTGTCGTAGTCGATGAAGGCGCAGCCGCAGCCGGTGATTTCGAGGATGTAGGTGGCACCGTCTTCGCCGCCGTAGACGGTGGGCTGGGTGAGGCCGGCGGCCTGGGCTACATCGACAAAGCGGGAAAACGGCGCGGGCTTCGCCGCGGGCGCGGCCTGCAGAGCGGCGCGCAGCGCGGACGGGACCAGTGCCGGGGCGAGCGAAGCGGGCAAGATGCGCAGCAGGCGTCGACGCGTCCATGGGGAAGAAGTCATCGGGTCAGGTGGTGTCCAGGCGAAAGATCAATTGTGCGACTGCGGACTCTGCGCGGTTCCAAGATCGTGGCTGAGCTGACGCGCCTGCTGATTGTCGGGATCAAGACGCAGGGCGTTGGTCACTGCCTGCTGCGCCTGGGGAAACTTCGACTCCATGCCAAGGGTGGCGGCGAGGCTGATCCACGCCTGGGTAAAACCGGGCGCAGCGGTCACGGCCGCGATGAAATGCTTTTCCGCGCCGGGATTGTCGCCGCGGCGCGAGTCGAGATAGCCGAGTTGATTTTGCGCAAGCGCGATTTGCGGGTCGAGGGCCACAACCTGCTCGAGAATAGCGTGCTCGCCGTCGAGGTCGCTGGCCTTGTCGAGAGCCATAGCGAATTTGTAACCGAGAAGAGCATTTTTAGGGGTCGCGGCAAAGGCTTCGCGATAGAGCGCGACGGCCTTTTGGACGTCACCCTTGCCGAGGTTCACCTCAGCTTCAGCGGCTTTGGAGCCGGCCAGGACGGTGGCTTGTTTCTCCTGGACAGCGGCCTGATACAAGACCATCTCCCTGCCGGCGTCGTCGGGCTTGCTGGTGGCGCGGAGGGCGTTCGCCAACTCGAAGTGGACTTCGGGTTCATTGTCGCCGAGAGCGATGGCCTGCCGTAACTGAGTGACGGCCGCGGCGGGGTCGTGCAGGCGGGCCAGGTCCGCTCCCAGATTGAAGCGCAGATTGGCGAGCGCGGGATTGAGAGCCAGGGCTTCGGTGAGGTGATCGCGCGCGGCGGCGAAGTCGCCGTCCTGGCGTTCGAGGATCCCCACCAGATACAGGGTGTCGAAGGAGTGCGGATCCTCGGCCATCAACTGTTTGGCAACCGGGGCAGCCGGAGTCCAGTCGCCGTTGTAGACGAGCGTGCGCAGGTAAGAAACCTGGGCAGTGCGATCTTCCGGATGCTGCTGGTAGCACTTCTCCGCAACGCGCTCAGCGAGGTCGGTCTGAGAGATCTTCATGTAGACGGTGACGAGGGCGTTGGAGAGTGGAATGGAGTCAGGAGAGGCTTTGAGAGCGGCGGTGAGGGTGCTGGTGGCATCGTCATACATGCCGTTGTGGGTGTATGCAATGGAGAGATCGATGGCGAGGGCGTCGTCGAGCCTGGCGGTGCGCAGCAGGCCGATTTCGTCAGGATAATCGCCAAGCGCGATAAACGAGCGGCTGAGGCCGTGCAGCGCCATGCTGTTGCCGGGATCGATTTGCAGAGCGGCGTTCCATTCGCGGCCGGCGTCCTGGGGCTGCGAGAGGCGCACGAATACGGACGCGAGCAGCAAGTGCGGCTTGAGGACGGAGCGGTCGAGGCTGACGGATTTCTGCAGCGGGGGGACCGCGTCCTCAAATTTCTGGGATTCGTAGTCGGCGAGGCCGAGCAGGTAGTTGAACTGGGCCGATTTGGGGTCGAGGCGAACAGCGGATTTGAGGGCGGGGATGGCGCACGATAATTGATGCTGGTCGCCGAACCAGTTGCCCAATTCGGCGTAAAGGTCGGCGGTGGGATGGGCCTTGAGCTTTGCCTCCAGCGCCTGGGGTCCGGCGCACACAGCAGCACGGGCCGGCAGGACCCCGCCGGCAAGCAGGGGAAGCAGGGCGATCAAAAGACGGCGATGCACGGGGGACCGAAGCGCCGTAGCGAGATTCCGCGATACAAACATTGCGCGCAGGTTTTTGAGGTTCTCCAACAGCAACGATACGCAACCGGCAGCGGCAGGGGCAAGGGATTTCGGGGCTGCGCCGCAGCGGTGCACGGTACCGAAACTCAATTGGGGAAGGGCGCGTCGGCCTTGACGATGCGAATCTGGTGGTCGGTGAAGTGGAGATGGCCGCCGGGGAGGGTGGTCTTCGGCATGTGGCAACTGACGCACTTTGACGGAGAGACGGGACAGGCTTTCGCGTGAACCTCGCCCACCGGCTTTGCCGCCGGTGCGTGGCAGGCAAGGCATTTGGTGTCGTAGAAGGCGTCGTCGCGCACGAGGTCTTTATGCGGATCGTGGCAGGCAACGCAGTTGATGCGCGGATCGGTTCCGTTGAAGCAGCGGCTGTTGGCGAGACGGTAAGGCTGAAAGCGGACATCGGAAATGCCGCGCCAGTCGTTGCGGACGACGGTTTCCCAGGTGCGGTGGCATTGTCCGCAGAAATTGGAGATGGATTCGGAGGACAAATCTTTGAGACGCGGGGGCGCAGAGCTGAAGTCCCCGAGGGCGGCGTCGGCCGCGTGGTCGAGCGCGCCCTGGTGGCAATGCGCGCAGGTGACGCCGGGATGGAGGGCGTTCAGGGTCAGTTGATGCGCGGTGACGGCATTGGTGGCATGGCAGCCGAAGCAGAGCTTGGTGTCGAAGTTGGTGAGCTCACGGCCCATCGCTTCCTCGAGTGTGTGCGGCGTCAGGCTCTCATCGCCGGTGGTGATGCCGAGCGCATTTTCCGTGGGATAGAAACTGACGATGCTCTCGTAGAATTTCCCATTTTGCTCGAAGACCCAGGTTTGCGCCCCGGCGCCAAAGGCCCAGTGGATGGGGAGGGTGAGTGTGTTGACGCCATCGGTGACGGAGTAAGTGCTTTGGCCGTTGCGGGTGGCGACGGTCCAGGAGTACGCGCCCATGCGATAAGTCAGTGCGGGATGGGCAGCCAGTACGGCGATCGCGCCGGGCAGTTCGATGGCGTGACCCATGGGCGTGTCCGGCTGCGCTGCCTGGCCCCGATGGCAGCCGGCGCAGGATGCGTTGTTCCCGGTGGTTTGCGCGGCGAGAGAAACACACAGCGCAAGCCCGACCAGGATCGGTGCGGGTCGCAGGAGACAAGTCAGGGAAGCCAGACGGTTATTTCCCAGAAGGCTCCTCCTGCTGGCCCATGGCGGGGGCGGGTTTGGCCGAGTGGTCGGTCATTTGCAGGCAGGCGAGTCGTTCGCGGCGGGCATCCTCGGCGCGGCCTGATTCAGAGTATGCGCGGGCCAGGGCGATGTGGACCTCCAGATTTTGCGGATCGAGCGCCAGTGCCGATGCCAGAACGGGGAGCGAGGCTTTCACGTCGCCGGTTTCAAGAAGCGCGCGGCCGAGGGTAAGCTGCGCCAGAGGAAGCTGCGGAGCCTCCGCGACGGCCTTTCTGGCTTCGGGCAGCGCGTCGGCAGGCTCGTTGTCGATCAGCAGAGCCCACGCCAGCATGGTGTGGGTGACAGAACTGGCCGGATCCACCTCGACTTCGCGGCGGAACTCGACGATAGCGGCGTCCGGATCGGTGGGGTAGAGGAGATATCCATAGCTGTAGTGAACGTTTTCGACGGCGGGATAGTGGGCAAAGAACTGCTGAAAGGCCTGGGCAGCCCCCTGCTTGTCTCCAGACATGAGGAGGAAAGCGGCATTACCGGCCGCGGAAGCCTCTTCGCGCTGCTCGCTGGTGGCTTCGGCGGGCAGGAGCGGCAGATGGAGGGTGGCGAGGCCGACGCCAAGGAGCATCTGGTCGTCGGAAAGATGCTGTTTTGCGAACCAGGAAAAGGATGCGAGAGCTTCTTCAAAGCGTCCGAGACGGGTGAGCAACAGGGCTTCGTGGTAGCGGAGGATCTGGGTGTTGCGCGAGTCGTCGGCGGCACCCAGCGCGAGCGCATGCTGCACATCGCGCAAAGAAGGCTCGAATCGGCCCAGTTCGAACTCGCACAGTCCGCGGAGTGCGGTGGCTGGAGCGGCGTTGGGAACGAGGTCAAGATAGTGCGTGAAGGCGTCGATGGCCTCTGAATAATTGTTGGCCCCATACCGAAGCTGACCAAGGTACCACCAGCCGTCCTGCCAGGAGGGATTAAGGCGGAGAGCCTGGGTGTAGAGGCTGGCAGCGCGGGGCAGGTCGCCGGCGTCGCGCGCCGCGGCTGCCTGGGCGGAGAGCTGGTCGAATCCTGATGGCTGGGAGGCCTGGGCGGGCTGCTGGGAGGCTTGCGGGGGCTGCGGCAGGGCGGGTTCGACAGCGGCGAGTGCGGCCAGGACAACAAGGATCGCCCGCCGGCGGCTGCGACAAAGCCTGAAAAGGGTGCGGGAAACGGCCAACACTGCGAGACTGCCCCCTGAGGAATCCGCTGGTTGCAAGGGCGCGGGTGCTGGGTGATCGTAGCACGGACCTTCCGGGGGCGGGCAATGGGGCGGGGAGCCGGAAACGGCAGCACGGCGAGAGCGAAAGGGCCTGAAATAAACCGTTTTGGGGCTGAAGTTACGGATTTGCAGAGACTTGGGATGGTTCCGATTTTTTTGTTGACAATGGTTTCGACGGGGGCGTAAAAACTCGGGGCAGCATCGAAGTAAAGCGTTTAATCGTGGCGGACGGACCTTACGGGTCCGACGTGACGGTTTGCGTGAACTGGAAGTGCTGTAGTTCCAATGAACGGAAAGCAATAAAAAGGCAGAGCCGGAATACCGGCTTAACGAATAACAACAACAGCAATTGCACGTTCTTATGTACGCTTCACAGGAGGCACAGGTATGAATTCCATCAGACGCCTGGCGTCGGCACGTCTTCGTGCGCCAGGCTCCCTGCTCATCTACTTCGGACTGTTGATCGCGGTGATGGTTCTGTTTACGACCGTCCCGGCGCACGCTCAACAGCTCACCGGTACCTTGAGCGCAACAGCCTACGATACTTCGGGCGCCGTAGTTCCTGGCGCGTCCGTCATCCTGAAGAACTCGGAGAGCGGCGACGTCCGCAGGACCGTCACCGACGGATCCGGATACTTCACTTTCACGGCCGTGCAGCCGGCCACTTACACGATTTCGATCACTGCCAAGGGCTTTACCACCTGGCAACTGAGCGGAGTTGTCATTGAACTGGGTGCAACCAGAACCATTCCCAATATCGCGCTGAAGGCCGGTGCCTCCAGCACGACGGTCGAGGTGGTAGCGGACAGGAACGTGGAAGTGCCGCTGGATACGCCTGAAATCAGCAACACTCTGACCGCAAACCAGATTGAAGATCTTTCGCTGGGCGGCCGCGACGCAGGCGAACTGCTGAAGATGATGCCGGGCGCTGCCTTCACCAACGGCGGCAGCCAGGGTTCTGCATTTAATCCGCAGGTAACGGGCACGAACTCCGGCCCAGTGGGCAACTACTCGCTGAACGGCACACAGCCGTATGGCGCGATGGCCTACATGCTGGATGGCGCGAACCTGGTCGATCCGGGCAACGCCGGAACGCAGATCGCGAACATCAACGAAGACATGGTGCAGGAAGTGAAGGTTCTGACGGGCAGCTACGGGGCGGAATATGCCTATGGCCCGGTGATCTTCGAAGCCTTCAGCAAGTCGGGCGGCAAGAACCTCCACGGCGAGGGTTACCTGTATTCGCGCAACTCGTCGCTGAACTCCTGGGAGTCGTACGCGAAGCAGACTTACCTGGCGGACATCGCTTCGGCGAGCGGCGCGGCGCAGGCTTCGTCACTGGCTGCGATCGGCTACCCGTACGAGTACTTCTATTACGTCGGCGGCAACGTGGGCGGCCCGGTTGTGCTGCCTTTCATCAACTTCAACAAGAACCACGACAAGCTGTTCTTTTGGGGCGGTTATGAATACATGATTCAGCACCCCAACCAGAACGTGGCCTATTACAACGAGCCGACGGCCGACCAGCGCAACGGCATCTTCGACTGCGGCGGCTCTTACGGCGGCGGCACACAGACCAATAAATACAACGGTGTGCCTTCGCTGTGCGGCTCGACGGATGAATTCGAGGCGCTGGAATCGGCGGATCCGACGATTGGATACGCGTATTACATGCCATCACAGAGAACCTCTCCTGGCACCAGCACCGTGATTCCGCAGGACGCAAACTGGACGCAGGATGCCAGCGGCAACCTGCACATTCCGACCACCGATCTGGATCCCAACATCACGACCCTGGTGAGCAAGGCATATCCTGTGCCCAACCTCACTGCCAACGCCAACAACGGCTGGAGTAACTACGCGTTTTCGCCGAGCATCCCGCAGAACCGCTGGGAAGCCACCGGCAAGCTGGATTACGCGATCAGCGACAACACGAAACTGAGCGGAACCTACGCATACCAGAGCGAAGTCGATCAACACCCGATCACGATCTGGTGGGCGCCGCCCAATACGCTGCCGTACCCGACTCCGGTGCAGGCGAATGTGAATGCACAGGTCATCCTTGGCAACTTCACGCACCAGTTCAATGCGACCACGACGAACGAAGCGGTGTTCACGCTGTCGCGGTTCATCAACCCGAACACGACCGCCAACAACACCCGCAGCCTGGAAGGGATGAGCGGAATCACGGGTCTGTTCGGCCACACGTCAACCCAGATGCCGAACATCAACAACGCGGCCTGGGGCGAAGCGCTGTCCAGCATCGACCAGGAACCGTTCGACGGCGGGTTTGCCGGCAACGGCTTCGGCAAACTGGCGCGCGTGCCGCAGTTCTACGACACGGTCAGCAAAGTGATCGGTTCGCACACTGCCAAAGCGGGTTTCTACTGGTCGCAACCCTTTAACAGCCAGTCGAGCGGCTGCGACGACGGTTGCTCAGACAACGGTCAATTCAACCTCGGCTGGCCGGCGAACTACGGAACCGGCAACATCACCGCCGACTTCCTGCTGGGCTCGATCTCCAGTTACGAGCAGCTCAGCGGCGTTCCTCTGGATAACATCAAAATGAACGAGTGGGCGATCTGGGCGCAGGATTCATGGAAAGCGAACAAGCAGCTGACCCTGAATCTTGGACTCCGCCTCGATCACGTTGGCCAGTGGTACGGTGAGCCGGCCGGCAACCAGGTCTGGGTGCAGTCCAACTACGTCGACGTGAACCCCGCGCCTGCGAATACCGGTCTCGAGTGGAATGCGACCAACAAGAACGTTCCGCTCTCCGGCTTCTCGTCGGCTCTGTTCTATCCGGATCCCCGCATCGGACTGATCTACGATCTGTTCGGCACGGGCAGAACGGTCCTGCGCGCCGGCTTTGGGTCCTATCACTACCAGGACTCAGTCAACGAAGCGACCATCGACAACGTGGCCGACGGCCCGAAGGGTGTCATTAACTTCTCGTCGCCGACCGCATTCATCGGGTATGCAAACGCCGATACCTCGGGCACACCGCCGACCAGCGTGCAGGAAAACTGCTGGCTGTGCGGCAACAGCGTTGGCGGCGACCTGCTGGGAGACAACCGTACGCCGAACACGCTGGACTGGAACGTGTCGGTCGACCAGGCAACAAAATGGCAGTCGCTGGTGGAACTCTCCTATGTGGCTAACCACACCACGGGTGAGGAATTCAACGGCGGTAACGGCAACATCAACAACCTGAATAACATTCCCCTCAACGCGTTTTTCGCGCCGGTTGATCCGCTGACGGGCACAGCCTGCTCGCCATCGGCCATCACGGGGGAAACGGGTTGCACGGCAAACGATTTCCGGCCGATGCACAACTACACCAACGTTTACCTGTTGACCCACCAGAGCTACGAGAAGTACAACTCGCTGCAGGCTTCGTGGAGGAAGAACGGCGCCAAGCTGAACTTCCAGGCGAACTACACCTTCAGCAAGGTGATGGGTATCTGGGACGGCGACACGTCGAACGGATCGGGCAACGGAGCTACGGTTTGGCCGTATACCCTGGGCGCCAACTACGGCCCCCTGGACTACGACCACACGCACATCTTCAACATCTGGTACATCTACAACCTGCCAAGCCCGATTCATGGGAACAGGCTGCTGGGTGAAGTCATCAACGACTGGAAGATGTCCGGTTACAACACGTATCAGGTGGGTGCATTCATGCAGGCCAACGTGCCGAACATGAACTCGTCGTTCCCTGGAGGCACCTCGACGGCCGGGCTGTTCACGATGCCGAACGGGCAGATTGCGCAGAATCAGAACGCATCTACCTGGCTGGGCACGAGTTCCGTCAACGACCTGATGCCGCTGCTCACCTGCAACCCGGCAAAAGGTTTGTCGTCCGGGCAGCACTTTAACCCGAATTGTTTTGCGGCGCCGAGCGTTGGCCCGTTTAAGGATTCGGCGGGTGTCATTCATCCTGGCGTGGAAGGCCCGCTGCACTGGCCGTATCTGCGCTACCCCGGCTACTTCGACAACGACCTTTCGATCTTCAAGAGCTTCCCGACCACGGAAAGCCAGAGGTTCGAGCTTCGCGTGCAGGCGCAGAACTTCGTCAACCATCCAAACCCGCAGTTCGACCTGGATGGCAACAACGATGACATCCAGGTGGGCTACTCGGCGCTTGGAGGAGGCAATACGGAAACCGGGACCACCGGCAAGCCGTTCCACACCACCGGCCAGCGTCTGATGATGTTCTCCGGAAAGTACTACTTCTAGGAGAACCCTCATCGGGGTCAAACAAGAAAGGGGTGGCGCGAGCCACCCCTTTCCTTTTGCGCCGTATGGTCAGGCGTACGCATGCGCCGCCGCCCTGCACCTCCAGGCTGCGCGGGTGCAGGCGACGAGGGAAGGCAGATCGCCTCCTCCTCTCCGGTTCATCCAACCTAAAGGTTACTTTCGGAAGCTAAAGAGTCTTCGGAATGATTCGTTTGGGTCATGTGGCCGCCGGCGAACCCTGATACGGTTGCTCAGAACCGCTCCCCAAATCGAGTTCTTCAGGAGTTGTCAATGGAAAGAATCAGTGAAGTGCTCGCAGCTTTTGCACGCTCGGAGTCCGGTGGAAACCTGATCGAATATGCGCTGCTCGCGGCGTTGGTGGCGATCGCCTGTGTGTCTACGCTGGAAACCTTTGGAAAGAAAGATCTCCTGAAGACCTTTACCACCGTTGGCACCGATTTCAAGAAAGCGGTGAAGTAGAGCCTGCGTCCCGCGCCGGCCTTTGGTCCGCAAATCGCGCACGGGGCGCCCAGGAGACAGGCCGCTGATTTGCGATCCCTCTCGGCTATGGTCGTCCAGCAGACTCCATTTGGCGCGCGCCACCTGCGCAGGATATAGTTTGCTGGAATATGTTTCTGTTGCGTTTCCTGCGGTGGCCCGTGCTTGTTGTCCTTGTGGCCGGAGCTGCCATTCTGCTGGTGCACGCCGCGCCGGTTCCCAGCCCCATTCGCTTTGAGCTGAAGAAAATCCCGTTCGTCCTTGAGAACGACGAAACCAGCGGCAGGAATGCGCCGGAAAGCATGGCTGGCGGGGTCGCAGTCTTCGATTACAACGGAGACGGCCGACCGGATATCTTCTTTACCAACGGCGCGAATATCGCCACGCTGAAGAAAGACGACCCAAAATACCGGGATCGACTTTTTCGCAACAATGGCGACGGGACGTTCACGGACGTAACCGACGCGGCTGGAGTCGCGGGTACGGGCTACGACATTGGCGTCGCCGTGGGCGACTACGACAACGACGGCTGTCCGGACCTGTTCGTGGCAGGCCTGTATCGCAACACGCTGTATCACAACAACTGCAACGGGACGTTCACCGACGTAACCCAAAAGGCCGGGCTGGGGGATTCCATCGATCCGCAGTACGGTCCGCTGTGGGCGGAAGGCGCGGCGTGGGTCGACGTGAATAACGATGGGCTCCTCGACCTGTTCGTCGTGGACTATATGCAGTGGAGCTATGCATCCCAACCGCTGTGCCACTTTGGACCGATCGCCGACTACTGTCATCCGCGCTACTACAAGGGACAGCCGGACCGGTTGTTTTTGAATAATGGAGATGGGACTTTCCGCGATGTATCGAAGGAGTGGGGCATTCGCGACCACGTGGGCAAGGGCATGGGCGTGGGGATGGCGGACTACGATCTCGACGGGAAGCAGGACCTGTTCGTGACCAACGATGCGGATTACAACTTTCTCTTCCATAACCTGGGCAATAGGTTCGAAGAGGTGGCGTTTGACGCCGGCGTAGCGCTGCCTGAGGGCGGGCAATTCGTTTCGGGGATGGGTCTGGACTTTCGCGATGTCAACAACGATGGCTATCCGGATATCGCGTTCGTCGCGCTCCAGAACCAGACCTTTCCTCTGTTTCAGAACACGGGCAAGGGCGATTTTCGCGAAGTGACGACGCCCAGTGGCCTGCGCGACCTGACGATGGGCATGTCCGGATTCGGGCCGGCGCTCTACGACTTCGACAACGACGGCTGGAAGGACATGTTCGTGTCGCGCGGGCATGTGGAGTCGCAGCCGATCCCCGGGACGGAGATCGCGCAATACAACACGGTGTTCCGAAATGAGGGCGCGAGCGGCAAGTGGACCGCGCTGACCGAGCAGGCGGGCCTGGACGGAGCGCCGAAGGCGCGGCATCGGGGTTGCGCGCTGGGCGATCTGGACGGCGACGGGCGGGTCGATGTGGTGACGACGGCGTTGTCGGCTCCCGCGGAAATCTGGATGAACCGCAGCGAGCACGCCGGACATTGGCTCGACGTGGCGTTGCGCGGGACCCGCAGCAATCGAGACGGCATCGGGGCGCGGATCCAGGTGGTGAGCCCCACGGTCGGCTCCCAATGGAATCACATGACGACCAGCGTGTGCTACGCGTCGTCGAGCGACGGACCCGTGCATTTCGGGCTCGGCAAGGATGCGGCAGCCACCACAGTGGAAATTCACTGGCCCTCGGGAGTGGTCCAGACGCTCAAGGATGTGAAGGCGGATCAGGTGCTGAAGGTGACCGAGGCCGAGGCGCCGGCGAAGGCGGGCGGCAAGTGAGGATTATTTGCCGGGTCCCTGCTGCTGCTGCTCGGCGGTGAGTTGGTCGACGATGGCGCGCTCGCGTTTGCCGTCGTCGGGCCGGTGCAGGCGGTAGTACAGTGTGGCCAGCTCTACGTGAGGGTCCAGCCACTTTGGATCGTCGGCAGTCACCGATTCCAATTCCTGCGCGGCGGCTTCGAACTGACCGGACGTGCTCTCCCACATGCCAAACTCATAGCGCGCCAGAGGGGATTTTGGATTCAGGGCCAGGGCCTTGTCGAGGTAGGTCTTCGCTTCGTCCATGGCGCGGCGTTTCAGAAGAATGGCGCCGAGGTAAAGGTTGGCCTCGAAGTCGTGCGGATTCTGCTGGAGAGCCTGGCGGAACGCGGGCTCGGCGGCGGCAGCATCGCCATCCTTGTCGCGCGCGGTGCCGGCCATCGTGCACAACTCAGGAATCGAGGGGTTAAGCTTCATCGCATTGTCGAGGTCGCGCCGTGCCTGAGGAAACTCGTTGAGCCCCAGGAGGGTCGAACCGGCGAGCATCCAGGATTCGGCGCTTTTGCTCATGGCTGCGGACTTCTCGACGCGAACGGCACCGTCGCGCGGACGGCCGGCGGCGATGAGCGCTTCGCCCAGAGCGTATTCGAAATCCGAATCGCCGGCGTTGGCGGCTTCGAACGGCGTAAGGATGGCGACGGCATCGGCGCCTTTGCCGGTGCGGGCGTCGGCGTCGCCCAGAAGAATGGCAATACGCACGTCTCCTGGGGAAGCGCGATGCGCGGCGTCGAATTCAGCCCGCGCGTCGGCCAGATCGTTCTTGCGGGAATACGCGAGGCCCAGGTCCAGATGCACCGATCCCTGGTGCGGGTCGAGTTTGAGCGCCGCCTGATATTCGGCGATGGCGGCATCCACCTGGCCGGTATGCGCAAGGGCGGCGCCAAGGTTGACCCGGGCGATGAGAGTCTCGGGCCGCTTAGCGAGAAAGCTGCGATAGTCGCGGATCGCCGCCGCCAGGTCGCCTTTCTGCTGCTCGTCGATGGCGCGGGTCAGGAGCTGATCGGTTGAAGCAGACTGTGCGTGGAGGAGCGCGGGCAGCATCATAACTAAAGTAAGGAACGCGGCGCGCATCGCCCTTCAGGATAGCCTGGAATTGACGCAGCGGATGCGCGATAATGGAGTGTTTTGCGGAGCCAGCCATGAAAATCAAATCTGCTTTCGTCCTTATCCTGCTGGTAGCGGTCTTCACCCTCGGCGCCGGTCCGGCAATGGCCCAGGGGACCATCCCCGCGGGGGGCGGAACGAGTACCGTGCCGCGGCCCGATTCGATCGGCGCTCTGGGATACGGCGATTACATGGCGAACGCGCCGGCCAATGTGATTGCCGGAGGCGTGCTCACCGGCAAGGTGATGGTGAAGGGCGACCCGATGCTGTGGGAGCCAATCACGGTGATGCTGACGTGCGTCACCGGGAAGGCCGCGCTGACCACCGACACCGATGCGAACGGAACGTTCTACATCAACCATGTGAATCTGCCCAAGGTCTATTCGACCGAGAACGATTCGCTGAGCAATCAGATGATGCAGCACTACGAGGGCTGCAGCGTAGCGGCGCCCCTGGCCGGCTACCACTCCTCGTCGGTGACGATTACGCAGAAGAATCTGCGGGACAATCCCTACCTGTCGAGCATCGTCCTTACGCCGGATGAACACGCCCCGGGCACAGCGATCAGCACGGCCGGCGAGTCAGCGTCGCCAGATGCACTGAAGGCCTTCGACAAGGCGCATGATGAATGGCTGCATCGGAATTTCGATGATGCGCAGAAGGATCTGCAACAGGCAGTGCAGTTGAATCCGCAGTTTGCCGAGGCCTGGTATTTGCTGGGCCGGATGCAGATGCGGAGCGAGGTCGAGGCAGCCTCAGAGTCATTCAAAAAGGCGGTGGCGGCCGATCCAAAGTTTGAGGCGCCATGCCTGTATCTGGCGGCGATAGCGATGGAGAAGAAAGACTGGCAGGGTACGAACGACTGGACCTCGCGAGGTCTGGCGCTGGACCCGGCCGGGACAGCCCTGCTGTGGTACTACGCCGCGCAGGCCGACTATCACGTGGGAAAAAATGAGGCTGCGCGGGTCGCGGCCCAGACCGCAATGGACATGGATCCGGAGCACACGGTCCCCAACTCAGAGCAGTTGCTGGCGCTGACGTTGATTGACAAAGGCGACTACACGGACGCCCTGATCCACCTGCGCAACAGCCTCACCTACATTCCCTCGGGTCCGAGCGCGGATCTGATCAAGCGGCAGATCGCTTTCGTCGAGCAGCAGAACGCACTGAAGAAATAGGCGGCCCGTCGGCGACGGGCAAGCGCATATTCCGGGCCCGGGCAGATTTGCGCGGGCTCAGAAGCCCTTTTCTCGGGCTGCTAATCTAAACACTGTCCCATTCAATTTCCCATTTCCCGCTCCGGCAACTTCCGGGCCGCTTCCGCCTCCGTATCCTCGGGCGCTTGGCAGGGAGGACCTATCTTGAGTAAGGCGGCGGAGATGGCGGCGCGGCAGGAAAGGTCTTTTGGCGGAACTGCGTTACGACGAGGCGAACTGGACGCCGAACCATAACCCGTGGCTGGTGGCGCTGACCGTCACTATGGCGACGTTCATGGAGGTGCTCGATACCTCCATCGCTAACGTCGCGCTGCCGCACATGGCCGGGTCGCTGGGCGCCAGCCAGGAAGAAGCCACCTGGGTGCTGACCAGCTATCTGGTATCGAGCGCCGTGATCCTGCCCATTTCCGGCTGGCTGATGCAGCGGATGGGGCGGAAGCGCTTCTACATGACCTGCGTAATGCTGTTCACGGCGTGTTCGCTTCTTTGCGGGTTCGCGCCGTCGCTGCCTTTGCTGGTGTTCTTCCGTATCCTGCAGGGAATCGGCGGAGGCGGGCTGGCGCCGAGCGAGCAGGCCATCCTGGCCGATACCTTTCCGGTCAGCAAGCGCGGGCAGGCTTTTGCGCTCTACGGCATGGCCGTGGTTGTGGCTCCGGCGGTGGGACCGACGCTGGGCGGCTGGATTACCGACAACTTCAACTGGCACTGGATCTTCTTCATCAACCTGCCGGTGGGCTTGCTCTCGCTGTACCTGACGCAGCGCATGGTGGAGGATCCGCCGTACCTGAAGGAAGAGCGGCGAGGACCGGGCCGCGTCGATTTCATGGGGCTGGGGCTGATTTCGATAGGAGTGGGCTGCCTCGAGTTCGTGCTCGACAAGGGTCAGGAAAAGGACTGGTTCGGCGACTCGACGATCCTGACTTTTGCTATCATCGCCGGCTGCATGCTGGCGACGTTCGTGTGGTGGGAATGGCGGCACGAAGATCCGATTGTCGATATACGGCTTCTCAAGAATCGTAACTTTGGGACAGCTGTTTTTCTGCAATTTGTGCTGGGCATGGTTTTGTTTGGGACGACCGTCCTGATTCCGCAGTTTCTGCAGATTTTGCTGGGGTATACCGCGGAACGGGCGGGGATGGTGCTGTCGCCGGGAGCGCTGGTGCTGCTGGTGACCATGCCGATTGCGGGCAAGATCGTCAGCTCGGCGAAGTTCGATCCGCGGATGCTGGTGGCGATGGGCTACGCTGCCACCGCGCTGGGCCTGTTTAATCTGACGCGGCTGGATCTGGGGGTATCGTTCGCGCAGATTACGATGTGGCGCGCATACCAGGTGATGGGACTGTCGTTTGTCTTTATCCCCATCAGCACGCTGAATTATGTGGGCGTCCCGCGAAACAAGAACAACCAGATCTCGAGCTTTTCGAACTTTGCGAGGAACATTGGCGGGTCGGTGGGCACGGCGCTGCTGACGACGTTCCTGGAGCGGACGCAGCAGACGCACGTGTCCACGCTGGGCTCGCATATTGTAGCGGGCAGCGCGCAGTATTCCGGCTATATTGACGCGACGCGGAACGCGCTGATGCGGCTCGGGCAGAGCGCGAGCAGCGCTTCGCAGATCGCCGTCGGCGATGCGTGGCAAACCCTGAACCGCCAGGCGCAGATGTTGAGTTATCAAAATGCGTTCTGGGGACTGAGCCTGATGATTGCGTGCCTGGTTCCGTTACCTTTCATCATGCGGCGGCCGCCGCGGACACAGGGCGCGGTCGAGCCCGCCGGCGGGCACTAAATCGCCGCCGGTTCACAAGCGGACAGGGCACCGTCGCTTGTGATGAAGCGCCGGGCCGCATATCCTGTGACACAGCAATGGATTTTGAAAATCTGCGCACGTTTCTGGAAGTCAGCCGGCTGAAGAGTTTTTCTCGAGCTGCCCAGAAACTGCTGCGTACGCAGCCCGCCATTTCCGCGCAGATTCGCTCGCTGGAGCAGGAAGTGGGAGCGCGCCTGTTCGACCGCGACGGCGGAAAAGTGACCTACACCCCGGCGGGACGGCTCTTCGAGCCGTTTGCCGAGTACTGCGTGGAGCGGCAGAAGCACATCCTGCTGGCGATTGCCGAGCAGGAGCGTGCGCCGCGGGGCGAATTGGCGATCAGCGCCAACGAGGCGACGCATTTATACGTGCTGCCGCAGGTATTCGCGCAATTCCGGCGCCAGTATCCGCGGGTGATGCTGAGCGTGGTGCGCGCGGAACGGCTGCGCACGCTGGAGAGCGTCCTGAATCGCGAAGTGGATTTCGGGGTGGTTTCGCTGCCGACGCGGGATTCGCGGCTGACGGTCGAGCCGATCCATCGCGACGAACTGGCGCTGGTGGCTCCGAAGGGGCATCCGCTGGCGGGGCGCACGTCGGTGCGATTGCAGGAGGCGGCCAAATATTCGCTGCTGCTGCCGATGCACGGCCGGCGGCGCGAGCAGATCGACGAGCTCTTCCGCGTGAACGAACTCACGCCGCGGGTGGCCATGGAAGTGGAGTCGAGCGAGATGCTGAAGCGGTACATCGGCGCGGGCCTGGGGCTGGGATTTCTTCCCCGGACCAATGTTGCCGAGGACGAGAAGCTGGGCGGGCTGCACGTGCTGGCGATCGAAGGCGTGCGGCTGGCGCGCGATCTGGCGCTGGTCTTCCGCAAAGACCGGCAGCTTTCGCGCGCGGCGCAGGAGTTCCTGGAAATTGCGACGCAGCCCGTCAAAAATCGCGACCAGGAGACGCCCGGAGCGCGGGGTCGCAGTGCCGTATGATTAAAAACGGCGTAATTTCGCAAATCCGGCGTCCCGAGCCCATCTCCGCTGTGATACTTTTCATCGGGGTACGTTTTCGGAGTGGCCGGAAAAAGCCAGGGCGGCGCGAAAAAACGCCGGTCGCGCGGAGCGCACAGGAGGAATTGAGAATTGGGAAAAAGCATGGTCCCGAGGCGGTTGTTTTTCACCAAGGGCGTCGGGAAACACAAGGAACGGCTGACTTCGTTTGAGCTGGCGCTGCGCGATGCCGGCATTGCGGCGCAAAACCTGGTACGGGTTTCGTCGATCTTTCCACCGCAGGCAAAACTCATCACCCGCAAAGAGGGTTTGAAGTATCTGAGCCCGGGCGAAGTGGTTTTTGCGGTGGTCGCCGAGAACTCGACGCGGGAACCGCATCGGCTGGTCGCCTCGAGCATTGGCGTGGCCATTCCCAGCGACCGTAACACCTACGGCTACCTGAGCGAGCATCACAGTTTTGGCGAGACCGAGGACCAGGCGGGCGAGTATGCCGAGGAACTGGCGGCGGAGATGCTGGCCACAACCCTCGACGTGGATTTCGATCCGGACAAGAGCTGGGACGAAAAGAAGGAAATCTACCGCATTTCAAACAAGATTGTGCGCACCGCCAACGTTACGCAGTCGGCCATTGGCGACAAGCGCGGCTTGTGGACGACGACGATTGCGGCGGCGATCCTGATTTTCGAATAATCGATCGGGGATTGGGCAGGGCGTGGGCCGCATGGGCCTGCGCCTTTTGCTTGTTCCGGGATGTGTAACAGTATTCGGCACAAGTATGGCAAATAACGGAAAATTCCGGGTAGGGCTGGTGCAGATGAGTTGCGGGCCCGATCCGGACTTAAATCTGGAGAAGGCCGTCGATCGCGTGCGCGACGCGGCGCGGCTCGGCGCGGATGTCGTCTGCCTGCCGGAGTTGTTTCGCGCGCAGTATTTCTGCCAGCGCGAGGACATTGCGCTGTTCGATCTGGCGGAGCCGATTCCGGGACCGAGCACCGCGCGACTGGGCGCGGTGGCGCGCGAGGAGAAAGTGGTGGTGGTCGCGTCGCTGTTCGAGCGGCGGGCGGCTGGCCTGTATCACAACACAGCGGCGATTCTGGAGAAAGACGGCGGCCTGGCCGGGCTCTACCGGAAAATGCACATTCCCGACGATCCGCTCTACTACGAGAAGTTCTATTTCACGCCGGGAGATCTGGGATTCAGGGCATTCGACACGACGGCGGGCACTATTGGCACGCTCATTTGCTGGGATCAGTGGTATCCGGAGGGAGCGCGGATCACGGCGCTGAAGGGTGCGCAGGTGCTGTTGTATCCCACAGCGATTGGTTGGCACCCGCACGAGAAAGAGCAATTCGGAACTGCACAGTATGACGCGTGGCAGACGATCCAGCGGTCGCACGCCATCGCCAACGGCGTGTACGTGGCGGCGGTGAATCGCGTGGGCGTGGAACATGGAGATGTGCGTGGGAATCGCGTGGCCGGACCGGGGCTGGAATTCTGGGGTGGATCGTTTTTGGCAGATCCCTTTGGGCGGGTGATCGCGAAAGCCGCGCACGATCAGGAAGAAATCCTGATCGGCGAAATCGACCTGGCGTTGCTCGAAGATACGCGGCGCAACTGGCCCTTCCTGCGCGATCGGCGGATTGATGCGTACGCGCCGATTGTGAACCGTTTCCTGGACGGCGACGAAGAATGAGCGCAGCCGACCTGGGACTTGCGGCGATGACGGGCACTCCGCGCGCGCTGGGCTACCGGATGCCGGCGGAGTGGGAGCGCCATGCAGCAACGTGGCTTGCGTGGCCGCACAACGCCGAAGACTGGCCAGGGAAATTTCAGCCGATTCCGTGGGTGTACGCGGAGATTGTGCGCCACCTGACGCGTGTCGAGGATGTGCACATCCTGGTAAACGACGCCGCGGCGGAGAAGCGGGCGCGCGGCATCCTGCAACGCGCCGGGGCCAACCTGGGGCGCGCGCATTTTCACATCTGGCTGACGGATCGGGTGTGGACGCGGGATGCGGGGCCAATCTTTCTTCGCAAAGGCGCTCAGGGTCGTGCTCATGCCCGTGCGGCAGATCCGGCTGACACCGCATTTGCGCCCGTCGCGGTTACGAATTGGAAGTTCAACGCGTGGGCGAAGTATCCCAACTGGCATCATGACGACAAACTGCCGGCGCTGATCGCCGAGGAACTGCGCCTGCCCCAGTGGACGCCGATCATCGAGACGGAGCATGGACCGCATCGCGTGGTCCTCGAAGGTGGATCGATCGACGTCAACGGGCAGGGGACGCTGATCACGACGGAAGAGTGCCTGCTGAGCGAAGTGCAGGAGAGGAATCCTGGCGTGAGCCGCGAGCAGCTGGAGGGGGTCTTCCACGACTATCTCGGGATCGACCAGGTGCTGTGGATGAATCGCGGAATCGCGGGCGACGACACTCACGGGCACGTGGACGATATTGTGCGCTTCGCAGGTCCGAATACGATTGTTGCCGTGGTCGAGCCGAGTCGCGACGACGAGAACCACTTGCCGTTGCAGGAGAACCTGGAGCGGCTGCGAGCGGCCCGCAATCCGGAGGGCAAGCCGTTTGAAATCGTCGAGTTGCCGATGCCGGAGCCGGTGGTGTTCGAGGGACAGCGCCTGCCGGCCAGCTACGCGAATTTTTACGTTGCCAACGATCTTGTGATCGTGCCAACCTTAAATGACTCCGCCGATCGCAAGGCGCTCAACATCCTCGCGCAGGCGTTTCCGACGCGCGAGGTGGTGGGGATCTACTGCGGAGATTTGATTTGGGGGCTGGGCGCTCTGCACTGCATGACGCAACAGCAACCCGATTCCGCTGCGGAGCGCTGATGCCCGACAACCTGGAATGGCTGGAAGACTGGTACCAACGCCAGTGCGACGGCGCCTGGGAACACACCGAAGGGATTCGGCTGGAGAGCCTGCGCCGGCGTGGATGGCGTTTGACCATCAGCCTGGAAGGGACAACCGCCAGGAACGCCGCACCGAATAGCCTGAGCCTCGACACCAGCGGCGAGGAGTGGATCGACTGCCGGATATCTGCCGAGCGCTTTGAGGGCGCGGGCGATCCCCGGCGGCTGGAGCAGATTATCGGGGTCTTCCGCAAATGGGTGGAAGCTCCGCCTGTCGGACATTCATAGGACAGTCTCCCAATCCCTGGAACGATTTCCGCAATGACAGAAAGCGACGAAAGTCTGATGCGCCTGGCGCTGGGTGAGGCGCGGGCGGCCGGCGATGCGGGCGAGGTTCCCATCGGAGCCGTGATCGTCCTCGACGGCGAGGTTGTTGGACGGGGTCAAAACCGCATGCTGCGGGATCGCGATCCGACCGCGCACGCGGAGATGGTGGCGCTGCGGGCCGCGGCCGCCGCGGTAGCCAACTATCGGCTGTTGGACTGCGAACTATTCGCGACCCTGGAGCCGTGTGCGATGTGCGCAGGAGCGATGATCCATGCGCGGCTGGCGCGGCTCATCCTGGGGGCGGCCGATCCCAAGGCGGGCGCTGCCGGTTCGGTGCTGGAGGTGCTCAACCATCCCCGGCTGAATCACAAAATGGCGGTGACCGCGGGCGTGCTGGCCGACGAATGCGGAGAGTTGCTGCGGCAGTTCTTCCGCGAGCGGCGCAGCGCAGGCGCGGCCAGCGACCTCCCATAGACTGAAGGCCATGGTATCTCCCGTCAGGATGATCGCCGTGGACATCGACGGCACGCTGCTGCCCTCCGCGGGCTCGGTGGTGAGCGAGCGCAATCGCCGTGCGTTGACTGAGGCGCAGGCCGCGGGCATCGAGATCGTCATTGCCACCGGACGCCGCCAGGCCTACGCCACGCCGCTGCTGCATACTGTGGGCCTGCGGCCGGAGACGGTGCTAATCACCTCAAACGGGACGGTCACGCGGACGCTGGCGGGCACGCGGATTGACCGCTTTCTTCTGCCGGTGGAGACAGCGCGGGCGCTGTGTCCGGCACTGCGGGTATTTGGGACGGTGGTGTTCACGTTCGATCATGAGGGCCCAGGCGAACTGGTTTTGGAGTCCGTGGAGCAGGCCCACGCGCGGATCGCGCTGTGGGTCGACGCGAATCGGTTGTCCATCGTCGAAGTGAAGCCGCTGGAGCGGGCCTTTGACCGCGGCGAGGCACCGGTGCAGGGGATGGTCTGCGGCGGCGTGGAGGCCATGCGGAACGCCGAAGCCTGGCTGGCGGCGAGTGATCTGGCAGCCGAGATTGAGGCGCATCGGACGGAATACCCGGTGCGGGACCTCTCGATCCTCGACATCCTGCCGCACGGGTGCTCCAAGGGCGCGGCCTTGCAGCGGCTGGCGGAGGCTCGGGGAATCGCGTCGCAAGACATTCTGGCGATTGGAGATAACTGGAACGACCTGGATATGCTGGAAGCCGCCGGCCGCGCGGTGGTGATGGCGAACGGCGCTCCAGATCTGGTGGACGAAGCGCTCCGGCGGGGGTGGGAGATTGCGCCCGGGAATGACGACGACGGAGTGGCGCAGATTATCGAGAGCGTTCTCGCCGGGGCGCACGTCTGAGAATGGTAGAGTGAAGGAAATGCCGCGGTTAACCCCGAAATTTTGGTCGCGCACACCGGTTCTGGCGGTGGCCATTCTGTGCCTGGGAGCGCCCCTGTGGGCGGCCGGGCCGGATGCCGGGCATCTGGCTGAACACATCACGCTGAAGAACGGATTCGACCTGATTTGCGACCATCGCGCGGCGGATGGCGGGAAGGTGCGGCTTTACCTGGACGCGGCGGGCACGAATTTCATGGAAGTCAATGCGGCGGACATTGCGTCGGACGAGCCTGTGACTTTGTCGGCGCCGGCGTCGGCCGTAAAGCCCGCGACCCTGCCGGCGCCAGCGGCCACGGAGAAACTGACCGACGCGGAACTGCGGCCGATGCTGGCGACAGCGGGAGAAACCTATGACATCGATGCGGATCTGCTGGCGAGCGTGGTGCGGCAGGAAAGCGGCGGACATGCGCGCGCGGTGAGCCGCACGGGGGCGCAGGGGCTGATGCAACTGATGCCGGAGACTGCGTCGGAGGTGGGCGTGGCCAACAGTTTTGCCCCCAGCCAGAACATTCGCGGCGGAACCGCGTATCTGGACGCGCTGCTGCGGAAATACCACGACAGTCTGCCGCTGGCGCTGGCGGCCTATAACGCGGGGCCGGGCGCGGTGGATCGGTGGCATGGGATTCCGCCGTATCGCGAGACGCGGGCCTACGTGGCGCGCGTCATCCATGAGTACAATCGCCGCTATGCGCTGCGCAGCAGGGCGGCGGCCGCCGCGAGCGCGCAGGTTGCCGCGCTGCCGCGGTGATGGCCCAACGCCGCGCGCCGCAACATTCCTCCCCACGGAGCTCGGAGTGACCAGCAAGAGAGGCCGGATCGCGCTGCTGCTGGTTGCGCTGGGGATCGTCGTCCTGATCTGGCTGGGGCGCCACCGCGTTCACTTTGACTGGGGCGTTTTTGCCGAACAACTCCGGCTGGCGGACTGGCGGCGGATTACCTTTGCGCTGGGCTGCATTTATCTCGGATACGGTGTCCGGGCGATCCGGTGGGCGCAACTGGCGCGGCACCGGAAGAAGATGGCGCCGCTGTCGCTGCTGGGCACTCAGGTGATCGGGTTTACCGCCGTGGCGCTGATCGGACGCGTGGCGGACCTGGTACGGCCGTATCTGGTGGCGAAAAAAACGGGGCTGCCGCTGGGATCGCAGATCGCGGTCTACATTGTCGAACGGTTGTTCGATGCCGGGTCGATGGCGCTCATCGCATGTTCCGCCATTCTGCTGTCTCCAGCGGGATCGCTGCCGCATGCGGAGATCATGAGGAAGGCGGGCCTCTGGGGACTGGCTGCGACGGTTGCCGGGGGGCTGTTTCTGGTCGCCGTGCGCCTCGCTGGCGGCATGGTGGCCTCGATGATGGGGCGCGCGTTGGGCGTTGTGTCCAAAAGTGCCGGACAGGCCGTGGAGAGCAAGATCCAGACCTTTCACTCCGGGCTGGATACGATTCGGTCGTTCTCCGACTTCGCGATTGCGGCGTCGTTGTCGATCGGCATGTGGCTGCTGATTGCGCTGGGGTATCTGGAGACGGCGCGGGCTTTCGTGGCCAGCCCGCAACTGGCGTTGATGAGCCCGGCGAAGGGCGTGCTGCTGATGATTGTGAGCGGCACGGCCAGCGTGATCCAGCTGCCGGTGCTGGGGTGGTTTACGCAGATCGGCCTGGTGGAAGAGGCGATACGCAACCTTTTCGGCGTCACGCCGGAAGCCTCGCTGGGCTGCGCGGCGACCCTGCTGGTGGTGACGTTTCTGGGGATTGTGCCCGTGGGCCTGGTGTGGGCGCGTTTTCAGCACGTATCGCTGACGAAGATAGCCGCAGAGAGCGAACGGGCCAGCGAGGATCTGGCGCATCTGGGCGAAAAGCCGGCCAGCTAAGAAGTGGGCAGCGGGACGCCGAGCCCCTCACGGATTTCTATAGTTTGCTGCGGACGGCGCGCCGAACGGAATCCGTTCCCACTCCATAGGCCGCGTGCGTCACCCATTCGCTGATGCGTTCCTGGGTGGGCTGCTCGCCGGTGGGCGCGGCCAGGCCCATCCTGGGCAGCAGCGCCTCGTGGGTGATGCGATTGAGGGTGATGCCGAAGGCTGCGCCGCGCCAGGCTGCCAGCGACGGCTCATACTCCACCAGCGCACCATACACGCCGCCAGCGAGCGCGCCAAAGACCCAGTGAATGCCGTGCAGGGCCGCTTTGCGCTGCGACTCGGGCAGTCCGTGGCCGGCAACCTGCTCGGCCAGCACGACGGGCGGCGGTGTCTGGCCTTTGACTCGCGGTGGAAAGATCTGCTCGGCGACCAGTTTGACGGCGGCGCCCGCGAGGCCGCCAATGGCACCGGCGAGGAAGCCCTTGGCGAGGGAACGGGTTTGCTTCTCATTGCCCATAGTCAGGCTCATAGTCAGGTAGGATGCGCCGGAAACCACAATAGACCCAATCGGTTGGCGTGACAAATTCGGCTGCAGGACCTGAGCCGGAGCGCGGGGCGCGCCGCCGTGCGCTGCTAGAATTGGATCAGACCGATGAAATGTCCCTACTGCGGATTTCTCCAGGACCGCGTCATTGATTCGCGGGAAAGCCGGGAAGCCGATGCCATCCGCAGGCGGCGCGAGTGCGAGGGTTGCGCCCGCCGCTTCACCACCTACGAGCGGATCGACGAAATCCCCTACATGGTGGTGAAGAAAGATGGGCGGCGGGAGAAGTTTGAGCGCCAGAAGGTGCTGAGCGGGCTGTTGCACGCCTGCGAGAAGCGGCCAATTTCCGCCGCCAAGCTGGAACAGTTGGTCGACGAAACCGAAAGCTTCGTGACCGAAGCCAGCGAGCGCGAACGGACGACCACGGAGATCGGCGAGCTGATTATGGAACGGCTCAAGGCGCTGGACACGGTGGCCTATATCCGGTTTGCCAGCGTTTATCGGGATTTCAAGGACGTGCGCGAGTTCAAGGAAGAGCTGGAGCAGTTGCTGAGTCATCATGGCGAAAAGCCGGGCCGCAAAAAGCAGCCCTGACGCGACGGTGAGCGCCGTGGGCACGATGCGCGAAGGAGACACGTGAAGAAGACACACACAATTACGCTGATCCCCGGCGACGGCATTGGGCCGGAGGTGATGGATGCGGTGGTGCGCATCCTGGAAGCGACCGGGGTGTCGTTTGCGTGGGAGAAGTTTGTCGCCGGAGCGAGCGCTTTCGCCCAGCACGGTGAGTACATCCCGAAGGAGCTTTACGCCGCGATCGAGCGCAATCGCGTGGCCCTGAAGGGTCCGGTGACAACGCCGGTGGGCGAAGGGTTTACCTCGATCAACGTCACCCTGCGGCAAAAATTCGAGCTGTTTGCGAACTTCCGGCCGGTTAAGAATTTGCCCGGTCTGGAGACGCGTTATCCGGACGTGGACCTGATCATCATCCGCGAAAACACGGAAGGCCTTTACGTTGGTCTGGAGCACGAAGTGGTGCCCGGCGTGGTCGAGTCGCTGAAAGTGATGACGGAAAAGGGCTGCACGCGGATCGCGAAGTTCGCCTTCGACTACGTGCATCGGCACGGGCGGAAGAAGATTCACGCCATCCACAAAGCCAACATCATGAAGATGTCGGACGGGCTCTTCCTGCGTTGTTGCCGCGAGGTGGGGAAGAATTATCCGAACATTCCGTACGCCGAGCACATTATCGACAACACCTGCATGCAGCTGGTGATGAATCCCCATCAGTACGACACGCTCGTGATGGAGAATCTCTACGGGGACATCGTCAGCGACCTGTGCGCGGGGTTGGTCGGCGGCCTGGGCCTCGTGCCTGGAGCCAACCTGGGCGCGGAGGCAGCCATCTTCGAGGCCGTCCACGGATCGGCGCCGGACATTGCCGGCAAGGACCTTGCCAATCCGACGGCGCTGCTGCAGTCGGCGATCCTGATGCTGCGGCATATCGACGAGGGCGCGGCGGCGGATCGCGTCCAGACGGCGCTCGAAAAGACGTATGTAGCGAAGAAGACGCTGACGCGCGACGTTGGCGGAACAGCCGGAACCAGGGCGTTTGCGGACGCGGTGATTTCGGCTCTTTAGGCCTGGTTATACGAGCGGGTTTGGATTCATCAGAGGAGAAGCGCACATGACGATGGGGAAATGGATTGCGGCTGCGGCGATGGGCGTTGTGCTGGCAGCGACCGGATGCAAGAGCGAGCCCGCGGGCACCAGTTCTACAGCGCAATACACCGCAATCGATATGAGCACCGCGGGCACGATTGCGGGGACGATCCATTTTGCCGGCAAAGCACCCAAGCCAGTGGAGATCGACATGTCGCAGGATCCGGCGTGCACGCTGGGCGCCGCCAACTTCAGCGAAGGCACCGTGGTGAACAACGGCGGCCTCGCCAACGTCTTCGTCTACGTGAAAGACGGTCTGGGGAACAAGCTCTACGCGGCGCCTTCGCAGCCGGTGGACATCGATCAGAAGGGTTGCCGGTATGTTCCGCATGTGGTCGGCGTGATGGTGGGGCAGCCGGTGCAATTCACGAACAGCGATCCGACGATGCACAACATCCACATGACCCCGACGGTCGCAGGCAATCAGCCGGTGAACATCTCGCAGGCGCCGAGCAACGGACAAAACGGAGCGCACGATCAGGCGACCTTCGGGAAGCCGGAATTGATGATGCCGGTGCGCTGCAATAACCATCCCTGGATGCAGGCGTTCATCAACGTCGCGCCGAATCCGTTCTTTGCTGTGTCGGATGCTTCGGGCAAATTCGTGATCAAGGGCCTGCCGCCGGGTACGTACACGGTGGTCGCTGATCAGGAGACGCTCGGACAGCAGACGGCGACGGTGACCGTGGGCGCGAAGCAGACGGCTGCGCAGGACTTCACCTACGGAAAGTAGGGGCGAGATGATCCCAATGGGCTACATGGCGAAGCGCGTCGTGCCGTCGCCGGAATTCCTGTCTGGGATCGCGGGAATCGTGGATGTTTATTCCGTCTCCTCCTGCGTAAACGATGATTTCGCGGATTTCGTAGATTTCTGGAAGCACAACGGCTACTGGTTTTTCGATCGGCCTGAAATCATCAGAGACCTGGCGCAGAAGAACGCGATCGATCTGAGCGGTACGAAGCTTTTCTAATACGAAGCCTACGAACACGAGTACACCGGCGAGGCCTGGCGCTCCATAGGCCCGTGGAAAGGCTGGCCTTCTACGGATGTGACGCTGCCCGCAAGAATGCTGCTGGAAGGCTTCGACGTAGTGACGTTGTGGCCGGAGAACTCATCGCAGCCGGGACATTCTCCACTTTCCTGCAACGAGCTCTGTGAAGAGATCCCCGTCAATTCTCACTGCTTGCTTGGCTCGTTCGACGAGGCCAAAAGTGCGATGGAGCGTGGCGCGTTCGCGCAGGGCGAACCGGGACCTCATCGTATCTTTGCCGTCTACTCTGTTGATGAGCCATGGCCGCTGGTTACCCCTAATGTGCTCGCGCAAACACTCTGAGCCCTGCAGCGTCGTCACCATTTACACTATCGACACAAACATTCGAGAGGCCGGTTGCGTGCATCGCCGCTGCCTGCGGTGTTTCTGAAGAAGGCGGCCATGCGGCAAAAGATTGGGATTCTCGGCGCGACTGGGATGGTCGGCCAGCGGTTCATTCAGTTGCTGGAGAACCATCCGTGGTTTGAAGTGGCGTGGCTGGCGGCGAGCGACCGCTCCAGCGGGAAAAAGTACGGCGACGCGGTGCGCTGGAAGCTGGACACGGCGCTGCCGGAGCGGATTGCGGCTATGCCGGTGAGCCCGGCTATGCCCGACGGCGCGCCGCGCGTGATTTTCGCCGCGCTTGACGCCGACATTGCGCGCGAAATGGAGCCGGCGTTTGCGGCTGGGGGGTGCGCGGTGATTTCGAATTCCAGCGCCTTCCGCATGCACGACGATGTGCCGTTGGTCATCCCGGAAGTGAATGCCGAGCATCTGGCGCTGCTGGAACGGCAAAGCTGGCGCAAGCAGTCCGGCGGCTACATTGTCACCAATCCCAACTGCTCGGCGATTGGGCTGGTGATCGCGCTGAAGCCGATCGTGGAGCGCTTCGGCATCGAGGCGATCTTTGTCAGCACGATGCAGGCGATCAGCGGAGCCGGCTACCCGGGCGTGCCGTCGATGGACATCCTCGGCAACGTCGTCCCCTACATCAAGAACGAAGAAGAGAAGATGGAGGAGGAGACGCTGAAGCTGCTGGGGCGTCTGCGCGGGAGCTCGGTCGAGCCGCTGGCCGCGAAAATGAGCGCGCACTGCAATCGCGTCCCGGTCGAAGATGGTCACACGGAAAGCGTGAGCATTGCTCTGAGGAAAAAAGCCACGCGTGAGGAATTGCTGGCCGCCTGGGCGGAGTTCGCGCCTCTCCGCGGAAAAGATCTGCCGACAGCTCCGGCGCAGCCCGTTGAATTCGTGACTGCCGACGATCGTCCGCAGCCGCGCCTGGACCGCATGCGCGGGAACGGCATGGCCGCCACGGTCGGGCGTCTGCGCCCATGCGGGCTGCTCGACTGGAAATTCACGGTGCTCTCGCACAACACCATTCGCGGGGCAGCGGGCGCGGCTCTGCTGAACGCGGAGCTGCTGGTTTCGCTCGGCAAGCTTGATCCGGTGGCTGTTCCGGCATGAATCGGCTGGTGGTGATGAAGTTTGGCGGGACCTCGGTCGAGGACCCGGCAGCGATTTTGCGCACTGCGGGGATTGTCGCCGGGCGGGTAGCCAAAGGTCTGCAGCCGGTGGTGGTTGTGAGCGCCATGGCGCGGGTGACCGACCTGCTGATTTCTGCCGCTGCGACGGCGGCACGCGGCGATCGCGCAACCGCTCTGGCGATTACCGAGCGACTGCGCATCCGCCATAAAGATACTGCGTCACAACTGGCTTGCCCCGACCTGAAAACCGATCCCATGGCGATCATGCGGCCGGATGCGGGGCTGACGGCGACGCATGCCTGGATGGAAGCAGAGTTTGACGGCCTTGAGGAGATTTTGCGGGGGCTGGCGGCGGTGGGCGAGCTGACGCCGCGCATTGCTGACATGGTGGTGTCGTATGGCGAGCGCATTTCCAGCCGGATGATTGCCGAGGCCTTCGTGCGGACGGGGCTCAACGCGGTCCATGTGGATGCGCGGCAGTGCGTAGTGACCGACGCGCAGCATGGCAAGGCGATCCCGCAGGACGCGCTGATTGAACAGCGGCTGAAACAACACGTGGCTCCGCATTTGAGCGAGGGCCGCGTGCCGGTGATGGGCGGCTTTATCGGATCGACGGAAAAAGGAGTGACGACGACGCTGGGGCGCGGCGGATCGGACTTCACCGCGGCGCTGGTGGGCGGCGGCATCGACGCGGGCGCGATCGAGATCTGGACGGATGTGAACGGCATCATGACCGCCGATCCGCGCATGTGCCCGGATGCGCTGCGAGTGCGCACGATCAGTTTCGAGGAAGCGGCGGAACTGGCCTACTTCGGAGCGAAGGTGCTGCATCCGGCGACGATTCTGCCGGCGGTGCGCAAGAATATTCCGGTGTTTGTGCTGAACTCGAAGAATCCGCAGAACGAAGGCACGCGCATTACCGCGCTGGCGCCGCATTGCCGCAGCCCCTTCAAGTCGATTGCCGTGAAGAAGCGCCTGGCGATCATGGATGTGGTCGCGAGCCGCATGCTCATGTCGCACGGCTATCTGCACTCGATATTTGAAGTCTTCGATCGGCATAAATGCCCCATCGATATGGTGTCGACGTCAGAGGTGAGCGTTTCGCTGAGCCTCGACTCGAACGAGAAGTTGCCGGCCATCGCCGCCGATCTCAGCAAGCTGGCCGATGTGAAGTACGAAGGGCGCAAGGCGCTGGTCTGTATGGTGGGCGAGAATATTCGCGGGCAGAACGGCATTGCGGCGCGCGTGTTTCAGGCCATCCGTCATGTAAACCTGCGCATGATTTCGCAGGGCGCCTCGGAAATCAACATGAGCTTCATGATCGAAGAGGATGATGCGGATGAGGCGATCCGGTCGCTGCACGCGGAGTTCTTCAGCGATCCCGATCCCGAAATCTTCGACATCGAAGCTGCGAAGGCAGCCGGGGATGCAGTGGCCGTGAAAGCGGCAGCGAGGTAAGAGCGAATGCTGTTTCTGGTACTGGGGCGAGGGAAGACGGGCAGTCTGGTAGCCAAGGTCGCACACGAGCGGGGGCATGGGGTGCGGGTGGTGGGCGAAGAAGAGAACCGCAACGCCGCTGCGCTGACCGGGCCGTTCCTGGCCGGCTTCGACGCAGTCATCGACTTCACGACGCCCGAGGCGGTGATCTCCAACATGCGAGCTTGTCTGGCGAATGGCGCGCACATGGTGGTCGGCACGACCGGCTGGTATGCGAGTCTCGACGACATGCGGGCGCTGGCCGCGCGGCGAGGCGCCGGCTTTCTCTACGGAACCAACTTCTCGGTCGGGGTGCAGGCCATGCTGCGGGTGGCAAAAGAGCTGGCGAAGGCGGCTCCGCATTATCGCTTCAGCATTACGGAAACCCATCATGCGGATAAGAAAGATGCGCCCTCCGGTACCGCGCTGTCGATTCAACAGGCGCTGCAATCGGCGAATCCGGAGCTGAAAGTCGAGATCAAGTCGAT
>DATAWI010000008.1:0-180510 GCA_036267295.1 Acidobacteriaceae bacterium
TTCATCCTCCACGCGGCGTTGCTGCGTCAGGGTTTCCCCCATTGCGCAAAATTCCCCACTGCTGCCTCCCGTAGGAGTCTGGACCGTGTTTCAGTTCCAGTGTGTCCGTGCGCCCTCTCAGGCCGGATACAGATCATCGCCTTGGTGGGCCATTACCCCGCCAACTAGCTAATCTGCCGCGACCCCCTCCTTAAGCGAATTGCTCCTTTGACCCGTAGGTGTTATGCGGTATTAGCCCGGGTTTCCCCAGGTTATTCCCCACTCGAGGGTAGGTTAGTCACGTGTTACTCACCCGTGCGCCTCTGTACTCATGGATTGCTCCACTTTCTCGATCGACTTGCATGTGTTAGGCACGCCGCCAGCGTTGATTCTGAGCCAGGATCAAACTCTCGTTTGAAACCTGGTGATTCCCATCCGTCGACGGAGGTCTCCGGAGGGAATCGGCTTCGCGGCGCTCGAAAGGCCACGAAGCTCTACATTGTGAGAATGATCAAACCAAATCTTTTCGCATTCTCACGACTGGCATGTTCAACCTGATTGTCAAAGATCCAGACCGGTTTCCCGCCTGAGCGGACCGTTTTGGATCGAAGACAGCAACCGCTTTTCAGCCTGTTGCCCGTCCTCGAACTTGTTGCGCTGTATTTTTGCGCGAACTTACCAAGACTATCCAATCTCGGTGTGACTTGTCAAGCTGAAACTTTCCCTAGCCCGCAAATCCCTTGTTCCCGCGCATTTCCGGCTCCGTCTCCCTCAGGAAACCTCGCCCAGCGCCAATCTCTCAAACATCGATCGCGAGCACAACCCGCGACGGGTGGCTGACCACCCTCAGAGGAGTTTTGTGAGGCACGCCACAAGGCGTCCCCAACTCCTGGTTTGCAATGGATTGCTCGGTATGGCTCGTAAGCCTTGTCGAACGACCCGCTCCGCTTAAGCCAACTACGCAGGTTGCAGAACCCGCAGCGAAGCCTCTTGCCTGATTCGTCGTTTCTTAATCTACCATGCCCCCGCGCTCAGCGCAACCGGGCATCCAGCAGAAGCGACCTTTTCGATACTACCGGTCTCTCCGCTTCCTGGCAATGTTGAAAACCTATGAAAACTGTTGAAAATCCAGAGTCCCCCCCCCCTACCCCTACCCCCTGTCTTCTCCTGTTCACTGCCGCGCAATCACCCCCAGATCCGTCAGCCCGTTGACGAAGAACTGCATCGCCAGCGCCACCAGCAGCAGCCCCATGATCCGCACCAGGATCCGGATCCCCGTCTCCCCCAGCAGCCGCCGCACCCGGTCCGCCCCGCTCAGCACCCCATAGCTGGCCAGCGCCGTCAGCGTAATCGATCCCAGAATCGCCAGCATTTGCCAGTGGTTCGGAGCTTCGCCGACCAGCACCATCACGCTCGAAATCGCGCCCGGCCCGGCCAGCATCGGAATCCCCAGCGGCACAATGCCCGCATCTTCCTTGGCCGCCGCCTCTTCCGTCTCATGCGACGACTCCTGCGTCGGCGAGCGCCGCGCCTCCAGCATATCGATGCCGATCAGCAGCAGAATCAGCCCTCCCGCGATCTCAAACGCCGGCAGCCGAATCCCAAACAGGCTGAAGATGAACTGCCCCGCCAGCGCGAACGCGATCAGCACAATCCAGCAGGTCAGCGCAGCCTTCCACGCCATCCGCCGCCGCCGCACGGTATCCACACCCGACGTAATGGCGATGAACGACGGAATCGCCGCAAACGGATCGACGAGGAAGAAGATCGAGCTCAGCGCCAGCAGCGAAAAGCGCACATACGTCGAGTGGAAGGCCTGCTCCGCCGCCGTCGCCGGCGACACCCACATCGCCGGCGCCAGCATCGCCCGCAGATGCTCCGCCATTTCCGCCGCTTCGCGCATCCCTGGACTATAGCCCAATGCCATGAGGCAGCGGCCGAAAGCATCAGGCAGCGGCAGTTCCCGCGCCTCGACACCCACCCCGCACGCCCAGCCACCGCCGCTGCCGCCTTTTATTCGCCTCCCGGGGAGGGGCGGCAAAACTTGCGCGCCGGCGACGAGGAACTTCCTCTCCGGATAAAGTTGCCAACTTTTTTGAACGATCTAAGCCGCCTGGAATCAGCCGGTTACCCGGCCATGGACGCTTTGGCCATGAGCGTGCCCTAGCTATCTTCGCGGATGCCGCCGCTGGATTTCCTTTGCTTCTATTTTCCGCGGCCCGCTCGGCTGCTTCTCTCGCCCTCAGGCGCAATGTTTCACCTGGCCCGCGGGCAGCACCGGGAAGCACATCACGGAAGTTGTCCACCCAAATGAAGAGGAGAAAGCATGCCCGCAATGTTTGCTGACGAATCCATGGGTCGGTCTTTCGGCTGTCCTTCCATCCTGCTTGCCAGCGATACCGAACGCCTGGGAAGCACACTGCACAAAATCCTGCGCGAAGAGGGGTTTCAGGTCCATTTTGCCGGCGACTACGCCTCGCTCGAATCGCACCTCACCCGCGCGACCTTCGACATGGTCCTGCTCGAAGTCACCGGCGACTACGCCGTCGAACCCGCCGTGGCCGCCGCTCTGCGTGTCAAGCGCGCCAACGCCGGACAGTTTGTCGGCTATCTGGCCGATTCCTCGCTCGACGCCAGCGGCCTCGCCGGCGACGGTGTCTTCCCCCGCAACGCCACCCGCCTCCCCAGCGCCCTGCGCACCTTCCTCGCCGACGAGAGCGCCGCTCCCTCCACCAGGCCCTGATTCCGCGCCGCAGCCCGTCATCCCTTCCGCTCTCATTTTTCTGAGTTTCCGTGCCGGGAAACCGCGCGAGATTTCCTCTCGCGCCCCGGCACGACGCCGCCCCGTCATCCCGCCTCCCCCGTTCAGCGAAAATTCAGCCTCGCGGTGTACCCTGATCAGCGCCTGACCTTTGAAAGGAGCACGTCCTCCCTATGCGCAGATTCCTGTTCACCGCGCCCGCCCTCGCCGCTTTGTGCGCGCTCACCTTCTCCGCTGCCCCGCTCCACGCGCAGACTCCCTACCAGATCCAGCACACCTGGAAACTCGGCGGCGACGGCGGATGGGACTACCTCGCCGTCGATCCCGCCTCGAAGCTCCTCTACATCACCCGCGGCACCCACGTCATGGTCGTCGACACCGCCCAGGGCAAGCAGGTCGCCGACATCCCCGGCCTCCACGGCATCCACTGCGTCGTCTTCTCTACCGACGGCGTTCATGGATACATCACCGACGGCGGCGCCAATCAGGTCGCCGTCTTCGATCGCAGGACCAACACCATCCAGAAGACCATCCCCGTCGGCGATCATCCTGACGGCGCCGTCTTTGAGCCGGTGACGAAAACCGTCTGGGCCTTCAACGGCCGCAGCCATAATGTATCCGTGATCGATACAAATACCGACACCGTCGTCGCCACCATCGAGCTGCCCGGCAAGCCCGAGTTCCCCGTCGCCGACGGCCGCGGCAACGTCTACGACAATATCGAGGACAAGAGCCAGATCGTCCGGCTCGACGCCGCCGCGCACACCGTCACCGCCGCCTGGTCCATCCTCCCCTGCGAAGGTCCCTCCGGCCTCGCTATCGACCCCGCTCACCGCCGCCTCTTTGCTGTCTGCGACGCCAAAATGGCGGTCGTTGACGCCGACTCCGGCAAGGTCATCGCCACCCCCGACACCGGCGATGGCCCCGACGCCTCGCGATTCTCGAAGGCCGATCAGGTCGCCTTCAGCCCCAACGGCGGCAGCGGCACCCTGACCATCGTGCACGAGGACACTCCGGACAAATTCACCGTCGTTCAGACCCTCGCCACCCTGCGGGGCGCGCGCACCATGGCCATGGACCCCGACGGCTCGCGCGTCTACCTGGTCACCGCCGAGTTCGGCCCGCGTCCCACCGCGGCGACCCCGGACAATCCGCGCATGCGCCCGCCCATGCTCCCCGGCAGCTTCACCGTCCTCGCCATCGGCCACTAACCCAAGCCGCTTCCCAAAGAAAAAGGCCGCCATCGCTGGCGGCCCTTTTCCAATTCGGCTTTCCCGGTTATTCGGTTCTTACCGGGTTCGTTCGAACAGCACCGGCTCGTGATCCTGCGCGCTCATCCCCTGAAAGAACCTCCGCAACTCGGGATAACCCGTTACCGGACACCAGATGCCCGCGACGCGCTCGATCCGCGAATACTTGTAGACCCCGGCATCCAGGCGATACTTCGCTCCAAAATCGGCGAAGCCCGGCATCGATAGTTGCACGTCGTGCGGCAAGCTTGCCGCCTTGAAATCCGAAGGCACGCTGATCTCCACCTGATCCAGAATCGTATAGGGAGAGTGCAGGTACACCGCCGTCTCTCTCTCCGGGGTGGCGAACCGGGGACTCGCCCCATCCTCAAAGAATGTTCCCGGCACAACCACCCGGCCTCGCGTCGACGACCCCGCTGTCCCGCTCACCTCAAGATTCGCTTCCAGCGGACCCGCGACCGACGTCAGCCCGCGAAAGCTGTCCACCTTCACATCCGTGCCCTTCGGCAGACTGCTTTTGAGTGAATCGCCGAACTCCTTCCCCGCCTCCTCATCGTCAGTTCTCAGTGCTCTTTGCCGCCATCGCAGCGCTTCCACGCCTTCCATCGTGATGCGAATCGAGCCCGCGAGGGTCCCATCCGCATTCAGACGAAGGTTCGCGGTTCGGACAACGGCGCTGTCCGCAGCCTGCGGTTCTGGCGTCTGCGCCAGGACCGGGCCTTTCGCGGTCTGTCGCCAGCCTTCCGTTCCCGCATGGTTCCACTGCAGCCTCCCGAACTCGCAGTAACGCTCGCCCGGATCCAGGTAGATCTCCTTGCCATCGATTGCGGCAATCGCGATGAGATCGTCAAACTGATCCATGCCCTTGTCATTCTTGTCGTAGAGATGCAGGTTCCTGTCGACAACCACCATCGCGTAGATCTTCAATCTCGCCGCTCGTGCCAGCGCAATCAGCAACAACGTGATTTCATCGCTGTCCCCGCGCTGGTTGATCCAGATATCTTTGGCAGATTTCTCCTTCTGGCCCGCGTCCCGGTTCTCCGCCTCCGAGTGTTGCCTCGAGAAGTCGGTATTCTCCAACTGCATCACCGCCGTGTAGATCTTTTCCAGTTTTTGCTCCTCTGAATCGGCAGGATCGACGATCTTCGCTACAGCGGCCTTCAACGGACCCGACGGCGAGGCGAAATGATCGACGTGGTCCGACCACGTCAGGTAATCCGTCCATCCCCACCCGGTGAACACTACCCGGTAGCTCACGTTTCCCTTCGGCGGCGCATCCTCCTCGTCCGGCAGCGCCGGCACATTCGAAACTTCCAGATCGTACTGACCCGACATCCCGCCCCCGATCACCTTCGCTCCTGGAGGCAGAAACTGCAGGATTTGCCCACCTCCGGAGCTGACGTTGTAGTGGGCTCTCCGCACAAAAATCTTCTGCTGCAGATCCCACTCCGGCATCAGTTCGCTCCACGCATCGAAACGCATAACGTACCGATATTCGACAATGCTCCCGCTTTGGACGTCCGGCAGCGTGAATACCTTCTCCATGCTGGTTTCGCTCTCGGATTTTCTGACCAGCCTGTCGAACGCCGCTCCTGTGAAAGAGACAACACTCCCGTCGCTGTGAATCGTGCGGCCCTCAACGAGCTTCACACTCGATTCCCCTTTCTCATACGGGATGATCACATCGGAGAAATCCTCGCGCCCCTTCTCGTTCAGGATTTTGATCCGCGCGTAGACCGTGTGGATGTGCTCCGCGTTGTCGATGGTTTCGTCCCGAAACAGATAGACGGCCTCCGACCCAGGCGCGGCAGGCTCGGAGGTCATTCTCAGCTCATCCGGCGTAGGCGTGGTCCACGTAGCGCCGCAACTTACTCTCGCGAAGGCCGCGAAAAACATCGCGATCAGGAATGTCAGTCGGCCGATTCGACTCGTCAAAACGCGCATCCCCAGACGACGTGATCTCTGCCCTGCCATTCCTGGGGGATACAACGATGCCGGCGCAGGCGGAGGATTTTCGTACTTTATAGCCGATCCCCTCCCGGCTGACTACGCAAATTTCGCGTTCCTGGCACAGGCGCAGCATCCACGGAATAAAAGCCAGCCGGCCGCCATCGCTGGCGGCCCTTTTCTTTGCTCTCAGGTCCCTTATCGTCGGGATCCCTGGCGTCGCTGCCTAATTCCCCGAGTTCCCTGAAGTCGTGGGCACAAACTGCGTCGCGTGGTTGCCGTGCGGCACCAGGGCTACGCAGGTTGGACTCCCGGTCACCGGATACGGCGAATCCTGAATCCCGTTCAGGGCGCCGGTATTCGGATTCAGCTCCGCTCCCGTCACATACGCGCCGCTGAAGTCCGACGTATACACGTACCGTCCCAGCGCTGGATCGATCCCAATGCACGTGGGGCTCGGCGCCTTCGTGCCGTACGAGGGGGATGTGAGCTGCGACGGCGACCCCGTCGACTGCACGATGGTGAACTCGCTGATCTCCGACGAATTGTAGTCCGTCACATAAATGTATTTCCCGCGCGGATCCACCACCACCCCGACCGGAAACGTCTCCGTCTGGAACGGCCCGTTGGTCAGCGGATACAGAACGCCCCCCGCCAGAATGTCATAAGCGATGAGCTGGTTCTGCACGCTGTCCGTCGCATACAGAAAGCGGTTGGTGGGGTCGATCGCGACGCCCGTCGGCGTCGTTCCTGCCAGAAACGGGCTGCCCGCTACCGCTGTCAGCGCTCCGCTGCTCCCCACCGAAAACCCGGAAATCGTCCCCTGCGACGGGCAGGCGGATGGCGTCGCCGGGGGCGTCGCGCTCGCCGACGCCGTCGTCACGATGTACGCGTTCGTGTTTGTCGCAAAAACGTAATTCCCATTCGGCGTCACCGCCACTCCAGTCGGGAAGCACTGCAGCGCCGCGAACGACGATCCGCTGGTCCCCACCGGCGTCCCCAGACTCCCATCGGCGCTGATCGGATAGACCATCAGCTCCCCCGGCCCTGGCTTCGCGTCGCTGTACCCCGCCTGGTAGTAGTCCAGCACGAACAGCAGCGTCCCCGTCGAATTCACCGCCAGCGCCACTGGCTCCGCGCCCGGCGTGGAGTACGTCTTGCCCGCCGAGAGCTGCCCATCCGTACCAATGGCGAACTCGGCCACGTTGTTCGAGTCGTGGTTGGCCACATACAGGTATTTCTGGTTCGGCGTCGCCACTTCCGACACCGGATTCTTGCCCTGCGAGGAGAAGGGCGACCCCGCCACCGCCGTCAGCGCGCCGGAGTACGAGTTCACGTGGTACGAGACGATCGAGCCATTGCCCGACGAACTGGCATTGTTCAGCGTGACAAACAAATAATCGATCGTGTCGCCCGGATTGCACGAGGCAATCCCCAGCCCCACTCCCAGACTTGCTGCGATGGCCAGCATCCCCTGGCCGATTCTCGTCAACTTCATGCTTTTCCTTCGTCCCTCGCGGGAGCCACTCTCTCGGGATCGCTCCCTGTTCTTGCTCCTCCCCGGTCCGTCACCCGGGGCCATCTCCCGTTTTCTCTCACAGCCCGTTGGTCTTGCCCTGCTTATGCTCCACCGCCGCGATGCAGGTCGGCTGCCCCGTCGTCCGGTACGGCGATCCCTGATTCTGCACCAGAATCCCCGTCTGCGGGTTCAGCTCCGCCCCGCCCACTCGGCCTCCCGTATAGTCCGTGCTGTACAGGAATCGCTGCAGCCGCGGATCTGCCACCATGCACAGCGGCCCCGACGCTCCCGAACTGGTCGTCGCCAGCGCGGCCGGCGTGCCTGCGCCCAGCGTATAAGAGCTCAGCGTCCCGTCCGTGTAGTTCGATACGTAGAGAAATTTGCCGCTCGTCGTCGCCACTACCATCGCCCCCATGGGCATGGTCCCGGTGGCCAGGGTGGATGCCCGCGTCAGCGCCCCCCCCGAGCCGATCGTTTCCGTATACAGCAGGTTCAGCGCCCCGTCCGTCACGTAAATCGCCCCGTTTCCCGGGTCTGCGGCGATCCCCGTCGGCTCCGAACCCGTCCCCGTGGTCCATGGGCTCCCGCTCACTTCCGTCAGCGGCGCGGAACCGCTCGCCCCCACGCTGAATCCAGAAATTGTCCCGTGGGCCGGGCAGGCTGCCGGCAGCGTCGGGACCGTGCCCGTCACCGGCGGCGATGTCGTCACCACCACCGCGTTCGTGTTGGTCACGTACACGTAGCTGCCATCCGCCGTCAGCGCCAGATTCGTGGGGAAGCACTGCACCTGCCAGTAGTTCGAAGCCTTCACGCTCAGCGGCGTCCCCATCTCCCCGTTGCTCGCGGCCAGCGGCAGCACCACCACCGCTCCCGGCCCCGGATTCAGGTCCGTGTACGACGGCAGCCCCGGCGCCGCCGGCGCGTAATAGTCCAGAACGTACAGGTTGCTCCCCGTCGCATCGATCGCCAGCGCCACCGGCTCCGTCCCCGGCGTGTTGACCGTCTGCAGCGGATACAGCTTTCCGTCTACGCCAACGGCGAAATCCACGATCGTGTTGTCGTCGTGGTTCGCCACGTACAGAAACTTGCCGTTCGGCGACGTCACCGCATACACCGGGTCCCGCCCCCCCGAGGGATACGGCGAATCCTCCAGTTCCCGCAGCGCGCCCGTCTCTGAATCGAGAACGTACGCATTCACCTGCCCTGGATTCTGCAGGTTGCTGGTCACGTAAACAAAATCCACCGTGTTGCCGTGACCACACGCCGTGATCGCCAGAGCCATTCCCACCGTCGATGCGGCTGCTGCCAGCCGCTTGCCGATCCTGCTCAACTTCATCTGTTTCGTTCCTGCCGGCATCAGTCAGTGTTCGAGCTGTAGAGGCACCACGTCGGCGTTCCCACCACCGCGAACGTCGATCCCCGCGGCAGCGGAACCAGTGTGCCCGTGTTGGGATCGAAAGCCGCACCGACCACGGTGCTGCTCCCGGAATCCGCCGTGTAGACATACTGGTGTGACGGATCCTCGAATACGCACACCGGACCCGATCCCGTTCCGTACGTCTGCTGCGAAGCATCCGGCGTCAGCGCCCCTGAACTCGGCGTGACCGTGAAGATCGACAGCGAGCTCGACGACTGATTCAGCCCCGACGACACCGTGTTCGCAATATAGAGATACTTCGACCCGCTGTCCGTCGTCAGCGCCACCATGCCGGTCGTGTTTCCATTGTTCGGCGCTGATGGAATCGACGCCGCCGTCAGCAGCCCGTTCGAGCCGGGAGCAAAGATGTCGATCACATTGTTCCCCGCATCCAGAACGTAAATCCACTGCCCGCTCTGGCTGCCCCCGATCACCGAGATGTTGCTCGCCCCCGTAATCGGCTGCGCGCCCCCCGGTACCTGCGTCAACTGCCCGGTCCCGGCGCTTGCCTGGTAGGCATAGACCACCTGGCTGTTCCCCGTCGACGGATCGCTGGTTTCTGCCGTGTACAGATAGCTCGATCCCATATGAAAGTCGATCGGCCCGCAGCCCAGCGGAAAGTACGACAGCGGCGTTCCCTGGCCATTCTCCTGCTGCAGGTTCTGCACCAGAAACAGCCGCCCCGTCGAGTCGTCGATGGAATACGCCGTGATATCGCCCGCCGGCCGGTAGACCCCGCTTTTCGCGTCATAGCAGGGATACGCCGCGCTCTGCGTCGGCGAACCCGCCGTCACATTGGGCGTTGTCCCCGGCTGATACTGGTCGAGCACATACAGAAAGTTGCCCCCGCTCCCCAGCATCACGCGCAGCGATCCCAGCCCCTGGCTTGGATACGACAGCTGATACGACAAGCCGCCCTGTCCGCCGATGCTGAACAGCGATATATTCGCGCCCGTCCACGTAATGTTCCCCGACGCGTCCACCGCCTGCTTGCCCTGGTTCAGCACGTAAACGTACCGCCCCCCGGTCAGCAGCACCGCGCGCACCGGATTCGACCCGCCTGAGCTCACCGGAGCCGTGGAAGCGATCAACTGGCCGGTGTCGCTGTTCTCTTTGTACGATCCCACCTGGTTGTACTGGGAACCGGTAACGATAATGTAGGCCTCGGTGTAGTTGTAATGGCAGGATTCTGTCCCAAATCCGATGACGAGGGACGCCGCCAGGGCCAGAGTGATCCGGCCGAATTTCCTGAACTTCATGCGCTTCCTTCATACCAGCCTGCCCCTGGGAGCACTCTGGTTAAGCTGTAGGGATGTTCCCGGTCCATTGTAAATGGAAACCAGGGGTTACGCCGCCGCCGCCCGCTTTCCCGGTTGGGTCTTAGACGAGCCGGCGCAAAAATCGGCGCCGGGGGGTGCGCCGCCCACACTCTGAGCATGGGGCGGCCGGCTCGCCAGCCGCCCTCGGTTTCTTCCGCTTTGCCGCCCGCGCCTCTACCAAACCCGGCAGGCATCCTCCGGCATCATCGGCTGCCCCGTGTGGCAGCCAAACGCTTTGCCGAATTCGTCGAAGTTCCGCACCACTCCGTTCGCCCGGAACCTTCCCGGCGAGTGCGGATCCGTCTTCGCCGACACCCGCGACGACTGCTCCGTCCGGTTCTCGCACCAGATCTGCGCAAACGATATGAAATACCGCTGCGCTTCCGTGTAGCCGTCGATCTTCTCGTCGATCGTCTTCCCCTCCTGCGCCAGCGTCGCCAGCAGCGCCTGCCACGCTATGTGGATGCCTCCGTTGTCCGCCGTATTCTCCCCCAGCGTCAGCTTGCCGTTCAGGTTCACTCCCGCCACCGGCTGGAAGCTCCCATACTCCTTCACTTCGCAGTCGGTCCGCTCGTCGAACTGCTTCCGGTCCTCCGGCGTCCACCAGTTCTTCACGTTCCCCTTGCCGTCGTACTTGCTGCCTTCGTCGTCGAACCCGTGCGTCATCTCGTGGCCGATCACCACCCCGATCCCGCCAAAGTTCACTGCCGGGTCTGCGTGAAAGTCATAGAACGGCGGCTGCAGAATGCCGGCCGGGAAATTGATATCGTTCATCGGCGGATCGTAGTACGCGTTCACCGTCGGCGGCGTCATGCCCCATTCCTTCTCGTCCACCGGCTTGCCCACCTTATTCAGCTCGTAGTTGAACTCGAACACCGCCGAATGGTGTACGTCCTCGATGAAATCCGTCCGCGTCACCTTCAGCTTCGAATAATCCCGCCACTTGTCCGGGTACCCGATCTTTTGCCGGAAATCCGCCAGCTTCTCCTCCGCCTGCTTCTTCGTGTCCTCGCTCATCCACGGCAGCGCCTGGATATCCTGCCCCAGCGCCTTTTCCAGCGCCGCCACCAGGTGCTCCATGTTCTGCTTCGCCTCCGGCGGGAAATTCTGCTTCACCCAGTCCTGCCCCACCGCTTCGCCCAGCGCCCGATCCGTCGCCCCCGTGCAGCGCTTCCACCGCGCCGTCTGCTCCGCCTGACCCTGCAGCGTCTTCTGGAAGAAGCCGAAACTCGCCTCCTCGAACGGCTTTGACAGCCACGGCGCCGCGCCGTTCACCACGTGGAACTTCATGTACGCCTTCAGCCCGCCCAGCGTCTGCTCCGACAGCACCTGATTCTCCGCCTTGAAGAAATCCGGCTGCGCCACGTTCAGCGTCGCCACCGCCGGCGCGTGAATCCCGCCGAAATACGCCGCCCAGTCAAAGTCCGGCTCCAGCCCCTCCAGCTCCGCGATAGTCATAATGTGGTACCGCTTGTCCGGATCCCGCATCTGGTCGCGCGGCATCGACGCCTTCGCCAGCGCCGTCTCGATCCCGATCACCTCGCCCGCTTCCGCGCTCGCCTCTTCATCCGAATCGCCCGCCAGCTTCAGCACCGCGACGATGTAGTCGTGGTACTGGCTCCGGATCGTCGCCATCCGCGGATTGTCCTCAAGGTAGTAATCGCGATCCGGCAGCGTCAGTCCGCCCTGTCCCACCCCTTCAATCTGCTGCGACGAGTCCTTCTGATCCTGCTGCACCCCGAACCGGAAAAACCCGCCCCCGCCGTAGTTCGCTTCCAGCCACGCATCCACCCCCGCTACCTGCTTCTTGTCCCGCATCGCCTCAATGCGTTTCACCGACGGCAGAATCGGCGTGTCGCCCAGCCGGTCCGCCAGATCCGTGTCCATGCACGCCGCGAAAAAGTCGCCATACTTCTTCTGCAACGGCGACGTCGGGTGATCCGCTGCCGCCTTCAGATCCACATACAGCAGATAGCGGTTGCGCTCCCCTAATTCGTTGAACCGCCCCCACCGCGACTGATCCCCCGGTATCGGATTCGCCTTCCGCCAGTTCCCGCACGCGTACTGATAGAAGTCCGTGCACGGATCGACGGTCTTGTCGATCGCGCTCAAATCGAAGCTGACCGGGGCTTTCGGCTCCGTCGGCGCCGCAGAGGTCGTGGTGTCGTCCGCCAGCGTCTGGTGCTGGGCGGAAAGTGCGCCGGCGCACAGCATACAAGCTGCCGCCATCCAGGCAAATCGAGCAACGCGCATGGTAGTCCTCGGGAAACCGCAGATTGTCCGGCATGGACCGTCGCGGATAGATGAGAAACCAGGAGTCCTGTCTCAACCCTCCTGATTCTGTCCCCAAACCATACCACGCAGTCTCGCGAATGCGAAGTACGCGCCCGCCTGCCCGATTCCGGCCGCCCCCATCTCCCTTACGGGGAGACCGTGAAGCTCCTGATCTCCAGCTGCGTCGACATCCCCAGCGAGTCCGCAGCCACCGCCGTCACCGTGTGCGCTCCAGCGCTCAGGCCCGAGGCCGGATAGCTGAACGTCCACCCCGCATGCAGGTACGCGGCATTCCCCAGGCCTTGCACCACGTCCGGACGCGCCACCCCCAGCGTCGCCGCACCCGCCGCCGCTCCATCGATCAGCACCGTCACGCTGGCCACCGGCGCTCCGTCGTGAAAGTCCGCAGCCCAGCCCGCAACCAGCAAAGTGTCGCTCGCGCTGACCGTCGTGAGCCCCGTCGTCGCATCGACCGCCTTGCCCACCGACCCAAACGGAGGCCCCGCCACCTGCGTCGCCGACACCGTAAACGCCTTCGTCGCGAACTGCGTCGCATTCCCCAGCGAATCCGTAGCCATCGCGCTCACCGTGTGGCTCCCAACCGACAGCCCCGCAGCCGAGTAAGTGAACGTCCACCCGGAATCCAGATACGCGCTCCCCTGCCCCGCGGCCACGTCAGGCCGCGCGATGCCCAGCGTGGCGTTGCCCGCCGCGCTCCCATCGATCAGTACGCTGACGCTCGCCACCGGCGCCCCATCGTGCGCGTCCGCCGCCCACCCATCCACCACCAGGCTGTCCGCCTGCGCCACCGTCGTGGCGTGCGTGACCGCGTCCATGGGCTGGCCAATCGCCCCAAACGGCGCCCCCGCCACCGCAGCCGCCGCCACGCTGAACGACCTCGGCCCCAGCGAAGTGGAAAGCCCCAGCGAATCCGTGATCACCGCGGTGACCGCGTGCTTCCCGATCGCCAGGCTCGCCGCCGGATAAGTCAATGTCCAGCCTGATCTCGAATACGCGAGATTGTTATAGGCCGAGGCTATATCGGGTCGCAGCAGCCCCAGCGTTGCATTCCCCACCGCCGTGCCGTCGATCAGCACGCTCACCTCGCTCACCGGCGCACCGTCGTGAGGATCAGCCGCCCACCCCGCGAAGAGCGCATTGTCGCTCTGCGCGACGGTCGTCGATCGGGTCGTGGCGTCAACAGGCGGAGTCATGCCGCCCATCGGAGGATTGGCCGCGCCGCTCAACGCGATCGCCTGCGTCGCATAGCCCGGTGCCGCGGCGTTCAGGTTGTCATCGGTCAGCAGCAGCGATCCGGACACATTCCCATAAGTCGCGCTCCCCGGACTAAAGCTGATCGCCAGAGTGCAGCTGGCATCCGCCGCCAGCATCCCCGCCGATCCCGCTCCGCTCGCGGTCACCGGACACGCGCCCGCACCCGTGCTGTTCAGGCTGAAATTCGCCGAAATGCCCGGATTGTTCCCCGACGCAGGAACCGGGAAGCTCAGCGGCTCATTCCCAATATTCTGCACCGTCACCGTCTGCGGACTGTCCTTACTCGTCTGGCCATCCGCCGTTGGGGCGAAAGTCACACTCGGTCCATCCGCCCGATCCAGTTCGTTCAGCGCCCCAGCGCGCACGAGATTGCTCGGGCTTGCGATTACATAGACGTTGTCGCCCCCGTCGACCGCCACTACCTGAGGGAAGTACGAGAAACTACCCGCGAAAAGCGTCGTCACGCAGGAGGCGGACTCACAGGCAACAGGAACCTCGTCGATCGTATGCTCGCCCCAGTCCGCAACAAAAACGTGCCCGGTGCCATCGATCGCAATGCCCACTGGCAGTGAGTAGTGGCCACCCACATTCAAGATGCAAGTAGAAGACGCACAGCCCGCAGGGATCATGCTTACGCCTACTTTGGGGGACTCAGCAAATACGACATAGACATTGCCGCTTCCATCCACAGCCACGCCCAAAGCGTTGGGGTAAGAGCCTGGCAGCGTGACGACGCAACCCGAGGAGGAACAGCCGTGCGGAATCTCCTTCGCCCCACCGATTTGAGCCGCAACGTAGACGTTCCCGCTTCCGTCCACCGCCACGCCCGAAGGGCCGGTGTAAGGGCCGTTGTTGAAGCTGCCGCCCAGCGTGATCACGCAACTGGCAGATGCGCAGCCCGGCGGGATTTCCTTGACCGCGTAGTTCCCGGTGTCGCCAACGTAGATATTGCCGCCCCCATCCACCGCCAGGGCTTGCGGGTTGCTGAAGCCGCCGCCCAGCGTGGTCATGCATACGGAGGAGGCACAGCCGTGCGGAATCTCCTGCACGCCTGCGCTGCCGGCAACATAGAGGTTTCCGCTCGTGTCTGCGGTCACGGCGTTGTAATTTTCCAGCCCGCCCGGTACCTTCACCGTGGCTGGATTGAAAACCACCTGAGGCCCGGTCCCTGTGCCCTGTAGGTAGGCGGTCGCGACCGCATTAGCCGGCACTGCGTTATCGTAGAGAACCACGGCGCCGTAGCGGGTCCCCGGACGAGTCGGGTCGAACTTGTACTTCACGGTGCATGTCTGCCCGGCAGTGTAAGCCGTGCCCGCGGTGCAGGTTCCTCCCATTGCCGCCCGGAAGTCCAGGTTTGGTGCCCCTTGCGTGACCACGCCAATGCTGCCCAGTGTCACGTGGGAGCCCAGCGAGACGGTCGCCGTTTGCACCGCGCTCGCGCTGCCCACGCTGATGGTCGGCGCTGTGTAGAAAGTGTCCTCCACCGTTTCGGAGGCGGTCGCGCTGGTCAGCTCGGTGGAACTCGCCGTGTAGGTGTAACCGCCGAGTTCGGTCAGGGACTCTGCGCTCAGGTTGAACGTGGCCACGCCGTTCACCGCGGTCCGCGTATAGGTCTTTGTTGTGGTGTCGGGATACGTCACCGTGAGGGTGATCGAGGCGGCGGATGGAGTAACCAACACACCATTTGGGAGTTCCACATCGACGGTGATTGCATTCCCGGCATTGCCGCCCAGCGCCACGCTGGTGGCGGGCGGTGTCCCGTACGCCAGCATTGCCGGCCCCAGGGCCGCGCCCGTGACCGGAACCGACTGCTCCACGCTGGACCCATTCAGAGTGTTATCGGCCAGGCTGACCTGTTCGCTGAGCGCAGTGGAACTGCTGGTGAGGCTCGCAGGTGACGGCGAAAAATCGATGCTTAGCGTGCAGGAGCTTCCCGCTGATAAGTCCGTCGACGAGGTGCAGTCTGTGGCAACGTCCGCGGCCTCAGGGAAGTCCGTCGGGTAGGTGATGTTCGAGAGACTCAGCAGCGCGTTGCCAACGTTCTGCACGCTCACCGTTTGCGGGCTGTCGCTGCTGGTCTGGCCAGCACCGGTAGCCGCGAAGGTGAGCGGCGGCGGAGACGCCCGGACTTCTTCAAGGATTCCCCCACCAGCGGCGAAATAGATATTGCCTCCCCCGTCGAACCCAACCCCATACAAGGAGCCACCAGTCCCGCCGCCCGACATCTCAATCATGCAATCGAACGAAACGCAGCCCGCAGGTATCTCCCACAATAAAATGTTTGGGCCCCCAGTGGCATAAACGTTCCCAACTGGATCCACCGCCACGGTCTCGGGCCCGCTGGGATTGCCGTAGAAGAGTGAGAATATACCGCCGACCGTCTTCGTGCAGGAGTTGGAGGCACAGCCAGCGGGTATTTCCACGACAGTATCGTAGCCGGCAACGTAAACGTTGCCAGCCCCATCGACCGCAACGCCCAGAGGATAGCCGACGCCGGCAAGCTTCTCCACGCAACTGGAGGAGGCGCAGCCCTGAGGCATCCTGTCCACTGCGTTGTTCAACTCGTCGGCGACATAGATCTTCCCGCTACTGTCCACCGCCACGCCCCTGGGAGTATTGAATCCGCCGCCCAGCGCGGTCACGCACGTGGAGGAAATGCAGCTCGCTGCCATCTCCTTCACGGCGTTGTTGGCCGTATCTGCCACGTAAACGTTCCCGCTCCCGTCCAGGGCCACGCCCCAGGGCTGGTCGAAACCACCGCCCAGCGTGGTCACGCATGTGGCATGGACGCAGCCGGCCGGCATCTTCTTCACCGCGTTGTTAACCGTATCCGCAAAATATATGGTCCCGTCCCCTCCCACGACCACTCCGTAGGGGTTAATGCCGCGTCCTCCCAACTGGATTTCCGCCACCGGGGTGTAGTCCACCTCGGGCCCGTCTGTGCCGAGGAAATATGCCGCCTGCGGCCCGGTCCCGGCGCCGTAAATATACCCTGTGGCGATGGGCGCATTCGTGGAGTTGTAGAGTACGACTGCGCCGTAGCGCACACCCGCAAATTGCGGCGCAAACTTCACCACCACCGTACACACGTCACCGGCGCTGTATGAGTGACCAGTCCCATTCGTCGTGCAGGTGCCCGTCCCGGCGTCCGTAAAATCCAGATCCTTCGCCCCCTGCGTCACCACCGCCGGCGCCGCAATCGTCCCCCCCGCCGTAAACGTGAACGTCAAGGTCGCCTTCGCCGGCGTCCCCGTATTCACCGCGACCGACCCCAGATTCACGCCCCCCGCCGGGAACGTCCCTGTCTGCCCCTGCGCCCCAACTCCAAAGGCAGCCAGCGCCGCAACAACGCAGCAAAATCGACCGGTGAAGGCAAACAACAATGTGCGGAACAAGTTCGTGCGCATGGCGAGACCCTCGACTGGATGCGGTAACCGCCCGACCACGAAGCGAGCGCTTCGGACGCGGAAGAGTGCGTTTACTCTACATCTCTAACCTGCGCGAGGGAAGTTATTTTCTCACTAACCTCGTCCGGCTATCTCAGGGGAGATAGCCGGCAGGTTAGTTCCATATCCCGCGGCCACTTAGAAGATCTTCATGTGGATCGTCAGATACTTCTTCGGATCCTTCCGAATCGCTCCAATCAGCTCGTTGGTCGACTGCGCTACCTGATCCAGATGGTCGTACAGCGTGCGCTCCTTGATCAGCGCGCCCACCGTGCCCTGTCCGCTGTTCACCTGCTTCAGCACCGCATCCAGCTGGTCCACGGTGTCGGTCAGCTTCTGCGCAAACGCCGGATCCTTCGCCAACACCCCCAGGCTCCCTTTGCCCGCGTTGATGTTCGCCAGCACCTCGTTCAGGTTCTTGGTCGACGCGTTCAGATTGTTATAGAGCGTGTCGTCCTTCATCAGCTTGCCGATCGTGCCCTTCCCCGAATTCACTGAGTCCACAATCTGGTTCAGCCCGTCCGTCGCCTTCTTCAGGTTGTCGTACAGCGTCTCGTCAGAGATCAGCTTCCCGATCGATCCCTTCCCGCTGCCCACTTCCTGCACCAGAGACTGAATCTCATTCAGCGTCGCCAACCCCTTGTCATACACCGTCCGGTCGTTGATCAGCGCCCCTATCGATCCCTTGTCCGTGCTCAGCGCATCCGCGATCTTGTCCACCTTCGCCAGAATCGTGTTCAGCTGCTCGATCGTCCCCTGGCTGGCCTTGATCACATCCTGCAGATTCGGCGTCTCTGTCGTCGGCAGCTCGGCGCCATCCGCCACCGGCCCCCCCCTCGCCAGCCGGCTGTCGATATCCACCACCGTATCGCCCAGCACCCCCATCGTCTCCAGGCTGGTCTTTGAGTCGCTGTGGATGTCCTTCGCCCGATCCTTGCTGATCCGCATGATCACTTCTACCGGCGTCAGCCCCCGCCCCGCGTCAATCCGAATCATCTTGACGTTCCCGATCGTCACCCCCGACAAATTCACCGGAGCCCCCACCTTCAGCCCCGCCGAATTCTCAAAGTACGATCGCAGCGTGACGTGCCCCTCCCAGAATCCGCCAGTACTGCCTGACATGAGAAAGATGAGTCCGATCAAAACAGCGAGCGCAACGATGACCAGCACTCCGACTTTCAGTTGGGACCACCGCACTTCCCGTTGATCTGGCACCCAATCCCCCGGAAACGTTGATTAATGCGCAGAGCATATCAGACCCCGCGTCACCTTTTATGTCAAGGAGTTTACGTTGTTTTCCATCCCCACAGCCGCGGCAGCCGTTCATTTCCCGCGAGGCGGCTTCCCCGCCTTCTCAACCCAGGGCCTTTTTCCCGCGTCCGGCCGCGGCCCTGCCGGCCCCGCTCATCCTGCCGCCCGACCCCTCGCCCGCTTGCGCCCCGCCTGCGCCGCCGCCGCTGCCCGCAGCGTCAGCAGCCAAACCACCAGAACGCCAAGATACACGGCGGACGGCGCATACGATCCGGCCACAAACTCCCGCGCACTGCGGTGCGTCGCCGCATAGCCCCGCTCCAGATTCGCCGCCACCGCCACGGCTCCATAAATCGCGAACCCGCCCGCAATCTTCCGCGCCGCCCCGCCCTGCCCGAACACCAGCATCCACAACCACAGCAGCAGCATGACGAACGACGAGAACGCCAGCCCCCGGTCCAGCGGAACCCGGCTGTGCGCCGGCAGCAGGGCAACGCCCGCCGCCGCTGCTGCGATCCACGCCACCAGCACCCCCACAATCTTCAGCGTGCGCACCCCGCTCCACTCGCCTCTCCCGCGCACCAGCGACAGCGCAATCTCCGCCGCCACTCCCAGTTGCAGCGCCACATCCGCCATCGACAGAAAGTCGTACAGCGCCGTCATCGTGTCCCGGTCGATATGCCCCGACAACGCGTACAGCGTCGCCGACCGCAGCACGTACAGCGTGATCAGCAGCGTGAATATCGGAAACCGCCGCATCAGCCCGCGCCGGTACAGAACCACCAGCAGCCCCACCTGCAGCGCCAGGCCCACCGCCCACAAAATCAGGTTGATTGTCTTCATGGTGCCGGCCGCTCCGCCTGCTTCCCCTTCTGCCGCTCCCGTGCGCACGCAGCGCCAAGCGGCGTTCGGCACACCTCGCCGTATCCGCTGCCGCCCTTCGCCATCGCTCTATTGCCGTTTGCGGGAGACGCTTGCTCCCCAGTGTACGACGCCGGCCGTCCCCCGCCGATCCTCCGCCCGGGATGCCAGGATCTTCAGGGACGAGAGACTAGTCGTCGTCCGGCGGCTCATTCGACGGCGCCGCGCGCATAAAGTGACTCGGCGGATACTCCGTCGCCACCGGCACATACGCCTGCGGCTTCTGCGTGAAATCCAGACAGTCCCGCAAATCGTCGGACATCGCATCGCGCGTCCCCAGACTGTCAAGACCGAACACCTCCTCCGTCATACGCAGGAAGCTGCCGAATTCATGCTGGTCGTGCGAGATGTACCCGTGTTTCGCCCACGGCGAAATCACGATCAGCGGCACCCGGAATCCCAGGCCCATGGCATCCACCTGCGGCGGATCGACGTGGTCGTACCATCCGCCCCAGTCGTCCCAGCTCACCAGGATCACCGTCGATTTCCAGTACCGGCTCTCCCCGATCGCGTTCACCAGATCCCCAACCCACGACGGTCCCGCCGCCGTGGAGTTCGGCCCGGCATGATCGGAATAGCCGAACCCGGGAACCACCCAACTCACCTGCGCCAGATTGCCGTTCTTCAGATCCTTGAAGATCTGCGTATTCGGCGAGATCACATGCGCGTTCCAGTCCGGCCCGAAGCGTATGTGCCGCACCGCGTCAAATGCCGACCAGATGTACCCCGACTGGCTCATCGCGGGCGCGTAATAGCTCCACGTCACGCCTTTCGCGTCCATCTCATCGGCCAGCGTCTGATAGTCGAAGCAGGGAAATACGCCCGGCAAATCGGTCCCGTTCGGCCCCAGCAGCGCCACCGTCGTCCCCGCCGGCGCATCGCATCCCCAAATTCCCTTCACATCGTAGAGATTGGGATTTTCATCCGCTTCCGCTGACTGCCCCGCGATCATGTACTGGTGCGCCACAAAGCTCGGCCCCGTGTTCGACTGAAACATCCGGTCCGCCAGCGTATACTCCTGCGCCAACGTCCACAGGGGCGTCGTCTCACTCCGCGGAACATACGCGTACGGGTAATTCGGCTCCGGAAACGGCCGCGCCGGATGCGCGAACCCATCCAGTTTGCCTCCGTCCCAGTCCAGCCACCACCCGGGATGACTGTGATCGACATCCGTCCCATACTCCAGAGGAACCGCCTGCAGCGCCACCGTCGTCCCGTAATTCGATCCCGCCTGCGCCGTGTCCGCCCCGGGAAATCCGTTGAACAAATTATCGAAGCTGCGGTTCTCCTGCATGATCACCACCACGTGCTTCACGCTCGTCGTCAGCCCCGGCGGCGCAGTATTCGGATGGATGGCGCTCCCGCACCCCGCCATCAGCGCGGCCGCCCAGATCGTTCCTCCGGCACAAAGACAAAATCGAGTCATGTCCAGGTCTTTCCCCCATACACGCTAACCATTGCATTTTCTTGAACGCCGACAGGCTCTGCGATTTCCCACCCAACCCTCGCGTTAAGCGATCAGTCGCGCGCGCCGCCATCCCCGCCCGCTCAACGGGACAGTCGTTTCCCGCAATTCGAATTATGTCGTTTGAGACAGTCAGCAGGAGGGTTCGTTGCAACTATCTTTCGACGGCGCGCCGTTCGATGATCACTGCATTCCACCGATTACGCGGCCATGATCTTTCGTTCATCCTTCCTCAAGGCCCGTCACTCTCCGGCATCTCATCGCCGGCCCCATCTCACTGCGCCGGATACACCGCCGTCTTGCCCGTCCGCGCATTGGTCACGGCTAACCTTCCGTCCGCACCCACCGACACCTCGATGCCCAGGCCTGTATCCGGCCCTTGCAGGTTGGCGAGAAACGCTTCCGGCGGATTGCCCGCGCCCGCCTCTTCCGAATAATGCAGTTGATACTCCGCCCTGAGTCCCGGAATCGCGCGAATCGTCTTCACCGTCGGCATCGATCCGCCTTTCTTCGCGCCATTGTCCATCACCGCCACCCGCGGTTGAATCGCGTCCACCAGCGCCGGGCTCGAGCTTTGATACCACCCGTGGTGCGACACCACCAGCAAATCCACGCGCCCCACCTTGTTCACCGGGCACATCAACTGCATTTCCTTGTCCCACGTCAGATCGCCGAGGTCCAGGATGCGCGCCTTGCCGAACGTGATCTCCACCCCCACCGACCGCGCATTCTCCGTCTGATCCGCCGGCCGCGTTTCCGACTCTTTGCAATAGGGGTTCTCGGCGCCGCCCGTTTTCAGCGGCTTGTCGATCATCTCCCCATCCGCCGTGATCACCTGCACCCGCATCCCCAGCACCGGCAGAATTTCGCCCACCTGCGCCGTGATGTGCCCATACTTGCCCGTCGCCAGAACCTTCTGGTAGCCCTCATACGCCGCGGCCGTCGCTCCGTCCTTCGGCTCGTGGTTCACGCCGTGATCGATAAACGTCCCCACCGGCATCTTCTCCACCAGTTGCGGCACGCCCCCGGTGTGGTCCACGTGGTAATGCGTCAGCAGCACGTAGTCGATCTTCTGGACCCTCGCCTGCTTCGCCGCCTGCGCAATCCGATCCGCGTCGCGCCCCCCGTTCCCCGGCCATCCCGTGTCGATCAGCAGCGAGTGGTGATCCGGCGTCACAAACAGCGTCGACTGCCCGCCCTCCACATCGATGAAGTAGATTTGCAGCTGGCCCGCGACCGCCGGCGTCTGCGCCGTCGCCGACACCGCAACCATCCCAGCGGCGCAAGCTGCCGCCATCCAGCGGCGCGCGCCGCGCCCTCGCAAGGCCCCTCCAGCTCTGCTCATCCTGAACACACTCCTCGCCATCCAACCGTGGTCTCTGCCTGTCACAGCGCGACTCTCCTGCAAAGGTTTCCTTTGTTAACGGGTGTTCTGAACGCGCTCAAAGCCGAGAGGTACTCATCGCTCCACGCCGGCCGCGGCGCTCCGGGTTTCCCCCGTCCGCCATCATAGCCCCGCAACCCGCCACGCCGCCGAGCGGCAGCCGACGGATTTTTTGCTGGCCGGACCTCGCCTGGCCGTTACTTACCTGACCGCTTCTCACCTGACCGGTCTTTAGCTACCCGCCTCTCACCCGACCAAAAATCCCAGCCCCGCCGCGATCAACCCGCCCACGCCAAACGCCATGCCCAGAAACCAGTAATTCCGCTGCCGCGTCAGCAGCGTGATCGACGTGATCACCAGCCCAATCTCCAGCAGCGCCTCGCCCAGATCGAAGCGATCCGCGCGACGCTCGGCATTCTCCACCCGCTCCTCGAAGGTGCGCGCCGTCTTCTCGCTGTCCGCCAGATCCTGATCCCACTTCGCCAGATGGCTTTTGTAACCGTCGACGATCTTATCCGCCGCCTTCTGGTCGCGCACGGTCAGCGCGGATAGCAAATCGGCCGTCAGACCCGTGTCGTTCTGCCGAATCTTCTTCGCCTGATACAGATTCCACTGGTCGCTGGCTTTCGCCTGGAACAGCACCGCCTCGGTGTGCGTGCGATGCCCCAGCACCGTCACAATCGCCACCAGCACCGCCAGCACGCTGATCGTAAAACTCACCGGCCGCAGGCTGGGATTGCCCGCCGCGCGCTCGTGCTGCTCTTCCAGTTCCTGGGCTTCCTGAGGTTCCATGGGTTTCTCTTCAGAACCATACATCAGGCGACTGAGGAAACGCCCGCACCGCAAACAATTCCGCCGTCCTCAGGCCAGCGGCTTCTCCGCCGTCGCGTCCCCCGGCCGCAGCTTTTCAATCTCCTGCTGCACCGCATTGCGAAACTCCAGCGGGTGCGCCATCCGGTGGAACGGCTCATTGGTCCCGCCCGTCCCCACCAGTTGAATCGATCCGTAGCCCAGTATCCGTCCCATCGCCGGCTCGGCAATCTCGATCGTCTCCACCTTGTTCAGCAGCATCTCGATGGTGCGCCGGCTCGCGAGGCCCGTCTTGATCACCACCCGCCGGTTGGTCACCGCCATCTCCGTCGCGTTGCGTCGCACGGTGCCCATCACAAACACGACCAGCGCGATCGCCACGCACGCCACCCCCGCCCCTTCCCAAAGATGCAACTGGTTCGGCGGCATCGCCTGGTGCTGATACGCGTAGTAGAAGAGATAGACGCCCCCCGCCAAAAACAAAATCGCCAGCACCAGGCGCCCCAGCATCACGATCCAGTGCAGGCGCGTTTTGTACACCACCCGCTCTCCCGGGACCAGGTTCCTCTCGATATAGCCCATCTGCGCCTCTCCTCTCGCCCGCATTGGCTGCGCGCTTGTTCAGATGCGCATCCCGCCTCGGCGCGTCTCCATCGTAGACCCGGCGCCTCTCACCCGCTCACAGCCGCGCCGGCGCCTCGCCATCCAGTTCCTTGTATACGGAAACCACCAGCGTCAGCCCCATCACCGCCAGCATCAGCAGGCTCCACGTCATTCCCCGCACATGCTGCCCACCCACTGTCGCCGGCAAGCCGCCATAAATCGCCAGTTGGATATCGTCGTACCCCCGCATCTCGATCAGCGCCGCCAGCACCCCCAGCGCTCCCGCACAGCCCACCACCATCCGCGACGCGTTCCCCAGCACCGAAATCAGCACCGACGCCAGCACGCCATATTCGAACAGCGCGCCGAACAGCAGCGTGTCCATCACCACCAGCCACCGGACGTCGCGCAGCCCCTGCGCCGTCAGCAGCACCGCCGTCGGCAGCGTCTTCCCCGTCAGCCCCATGAACAGCTGAAACGGCGACCACTGCGCCTGCCCCATCACCGCCGGCGCCGCCTGAAACAGCGGCACCATGAACGTCGCCAGCCCCACCACCGTCAGCAGCAGCACCATCTGCCGGCTGCGCGGACCCAGCCGGTCCGGCACCGGCTCCTTGCCCACCTTTACCGGCTTCTGCTGCTCCAGTTCCAGCGCCGTCGGCAGCCGCCGCCGGTAATCCGGCTCTCGTGGATCCCGCTTCAGGGAATACGCCATCGTGGAAAACTCCAGGGAAAATGTCTTTTGGGGGGATGCAGCCATCTTACCGCGAGCCGCGCATGATTCCGGCTGCCCATCCACCCCGCGGTTGGCAGGGTGGTCCGGCTGCCCATCCAACCCGCAGTTGGCAGGGTGGGCGGTAGCCGAGGGGTCCCCCCGCTCCCTTCGTCCCACCCCAAACGTCCAACCCTCGAGTAGTACGTCCAACCCTCGAGAAGTTCGCAGATAATAAATCCTTCATGCGCATCACCCTCCTCGCCTTCGGCATCCTCCACGATCACTTCCCCTCTGCCGGACCCGTCGGCCTCCCCCTCGATCTCCCCGACGGCGCCACCGTCGCCTCCCTCCTCGACCATTGCCGCGCCCTCGCTCCCAACGGCGGACTCCTCTGGTCCTCCCTCGCCGTCGCCGTCAATCGCGAATACGCGCATGCCGCCCAGCCCCTCGCCGATGGCGATGAAGTTGCGCTCCTCCCGCCCGTCAGCGGCGGCGCCGGCGACGAAGATAGTACCCCCGCCCCGGACGTCCGCCTCGTCCACGAACGCATCCTCGCCCGCGACATCGTGCCTCCGCTCGAACTCCCCGCGGACGGCGCGGTGGTGATCTTCGACGGCATCGTCCGCAACCACTCCCGCGGCCGCACCACCCGCTATCTCGAATACGAAGCCTACGAGCCCATGGCCCTCGCCCAGATGCAGGACCTCGCCCGCCAGGCCCTCACGCGCTTCCCCATCCGCAACGTCGCGCTCGTGCACCGCCTCGGCCGCCTCGCAATCGGCGAATCCAGCGTCCTCATCGCCGTCTTCTCCGCGCACCGCGCCGCCGCCTTCGACGCCTGCCGCTTCCTCATCGATACCCTCAAGCAAATCGTCCCCATCTGGAAAAAAGAAATCTTCACCGACGGCGCCATCTGGGCCCAGGGCGAACCTTTCCCCGCCGAGCTGACGCCCACCGCCCTCACGCCGGAGCTCGAAAAATGAAGCTCCGTGCTGCCAGCTACCCGCGAACCACTGCCCACTTCCGCCTGCGCTCCGCGCTCTGCGCTCTGCGCTCTGTGCTCGGCGCTCGGTGCTCTGCGCCCTGCGCTCTGATCCTCGTCCTCTGTGCTCTGGGCTCAGCCTTTGCATCCGCCCAGCAACCCGCCGCGCCCAACACCTACCACGTCAACGTCCGCCTGGTGAACGTCTTCGTCAACGTCACCGACGCGACCGGCGCGCCCGTCGGCGGACTCACCCAGAGCAATTTCTCCCTCGCCGAAGACGGCGTTCCGCAAAAAATCTCCTACTTCGAACGCCAGACCGACATGCCGCTCTCGCTCGTCCTCGCCATTGACACCAGCGGCTCCGTGCGCAAAGACCTCGACGTCGAGAAGCGCGCCGCCCACGACTTCATGCGCGCGCTGCTCCGCCCCGTCGATCGCCTCGACCTCATCGACTTCAATTCCGACGTGCGCGAGGTCGTCCCCTTCACCGCCGATATCCACCGCCTCGACGAGGGCCTCAGCGATCTCGACATGGGCCCCGCCACAGCCCTCTACGACGCCGTCTACCTCGCCTCGCAGCTCCTCGCCCCGCGCCGCGGCCGAAAAGTTCTGGTCGTCATCTCCGACGGCGGCAACACCGTCAAAGGCACCGAGTACACCGAGGCATTGGAGCAGGCCATCCGCAGCGAGGTCATGGTCTACTCCCTCATCGACCTGCCCATCCTCAACGATGCGGGACGCGACACCGGCGGCGAGCACGCGCTCATCACGCTCTCCCAGGGAACCGGCGGCAAGTCCTATTACGCGCAGTACGGCGATCTCCAGCGCGCCTTCGAACAGGTCTCCGACGATCTGCGCACCCAATACCTCATCGGCTACTACCCGGTGCAGCGCCGCTCCCAGTCGGACTTCCGCCGCATCCAGCTTTCGCTCACGCCCTCCGCCGGCCCCCACGCCGCCACCGACACCCTCCGCTACCGCCCCGGCTACTACGCTCCCCCCTCCCCCCCGCTCGACCAGTAAAACCAGCGCATAGGGACAGGGTGTAGGGGATAGGGGATAGGGGATAGGAGATCCCGTGGCCCATCCAACCCGCAGTTGGTTGAATGCACCGCGCGGAAGGCACGCGTCTCGGGCCGCCGCACTCGGCAAAAAAGAGATGAAGCGTCATCCTGAGCGAAGCGCCGCGCAACCCTCGCGGACCCAGCAGAAATCAGGCGCGCAGTCGACGGACCTGCATTTCCGCGGGCACGCCCGGTCATCGCGAATGCTGAGCCCCCGCCCACCAGGTCGCCGCACCCGATAACCTATCCTCATGCTCGACCCCACCCTCGCCCTCCCCACCCTCGCCCTCCTCACCCGCACTCCCGCCACCCTCGACGCCCTCCTCCGCACTCTCCCCGATGCCAGGACGCGCGCCAACGAAGGCCCCAACACCTGGAATGCCTGCGACGTCCTCGGCCACCTCATCTTCGGCGAGCGCACCGACTGGATGCCCCGCATCCACATCATCCTCGACCACGGCGAATCCCGCCCCTTCGACCCCTTCGACCGCTGGGGCCACGTCCGCGAGATCGAAGGCAAATCCCTCCCCCACCTCCTCGATGAATTCGCCGCCATCCGCGCTCAGAAGCTCGACGAACTGCGCGCCCTCCACCTCACTCCCGCCGATCTCGAGAAGCGCGGCCGCCACCCCTCGCTCGGCGTCGTGACGCTCTCGCAATTGCTCGCCGCGTGGACCGTCCACGACCTCACGCATCTCCACCAGATCGCCCGCATCCTCGCCCACCAGGACCGCGCCGCCGTCGGCCCGTGGGCGCAATACCTCGGCGTCCTGCAGTGCAACGGGCACGGCTAGGCGTGGACTACGACGTCATCATCCTCGGCGCAGGCGCTGCCGGACTCATGGCCGCCATCGAAGCCGGCCGTCGCGGCCGCCGCGTGCTGCTGCTCGAACGCGCCGAGCGCCCCGGCAAAAAAATCCTCATCTCCGGCGGAGGCCGCTGCAACTTCACCAACCTCCACGCCCGCCCCGAAAATTTCCTCTCCGCCAATCCCCACTTCGCCAAATCCGCGCTCGCCCGCTACACCCCCGCCGACATCATCGCCCTCGTCGAAAAACATCGCATTGCCTGGCACGAGAAGACCCTCGGCCAGCTTTTCTGCGACGGCTCCGCGGACCAGATCGTCGCCATGCTCCTCGCCGAATGCGCCGAAGCCAACGTCCGCCTCATCCTCGGCGCCGATGTGCGCAGCGTTTCCCGCGAATCCGGCGATACCACCGCCGGCAATTTCCTCGCCACCACGCAAAGCGCCGTCCACCGCGCCCCCGCCCTCATCATCGCCACCGGCGGCTTATCCATTCCAAAAATGGGCGCCACCGGACTCGGCTACGCGCTCGCCCGCCAGTTCGGCATCCCCATCCGCCCCACGCGCCCCGCGCTCGTCCCGCTCGTCCTCGGCGGCGCAGAGCGCACGCGTTTCGCCGCCCTCACCGGCGTCTCCGCGCCCGTCCGCGTCACCGCCGGCAAACGCAGCTTCACCGAAAAGCTTCTCTTCACCCATCGCGGCCTCAGCGGCCCCGCCATCCTGCAAATCTCTTCCTATTGGACTCCGCCCGAGCCGCTCCTCGTGGACTGGGCTCCCGGCCGATCTCTGCTCGCTCCGCTCCTCGCCCCCAACGCGCGCCGCGATCTCGCCGCCGCCCACGCCGCCCTGCGCGCCGCACTCCCCGCGCGCCTCGCCGACTGCCTCCTCGACGCGGCCTCGCCACTCCGCTTCACCAATCAGGCCCTCGACGACCTCGAGCGTCGCCTCCACGCCTGGCCCTTCACCCCCATCGGCGACGAGGGCTACGACAAAGCGGAAGTCACCGCCGGCGGCATCGACACTGACGCCCTCTCCGCGCAAACCATGGAGTGTCGCAGCGTCCCCGGTCTCTATTTCATTGGCGAAGCCGTCGACGTCACCGGCCATCTCGGCGGATTCAACTTCCAGTGGGCCTGGGCCTCCGCCGCCGCCGCCGGCCGCGCCGTCTGAGCACCGAGCCCTGTCCCCTACACCCTATCCCCTATCCCCTGTCCCCTATCCCCTATCCCCTGCACCCCGCTCTACCGCATCGCCACCACCTGCGTCCCCGCATGCAGCGCCGTCGCCCGCCCTTGCCAAACCAGCGTCCCCGCCAATCTCTCCGGCAGCGTCACCGTCGCCGTCCACCCCGCGCCCTTCCGCTCATACACGGTATGGATCGCTCCCCCCGCGTGCGGCATCGACGCATCCAGATGATGCAGCCCCGCCAGGTGCGGCGCAATTCGCACCCGCGCAAACCCCGGCGCATCCGGAGCGATCCCCGCCACTAGCGTCAGCAAATCGTAATTCGGACTCGCGCTCCACGCATGGCAATCCGACCGCGTCGGTTCCGGCTGCTCCGCCCACGTGCTCAGCCCCAGCCGCAGCATGGCATACCAGGGTTGTAACTGCGACAGATACAAATCCCCCACGCCCGCATGCTCCAGCGCCCGCGCCAGATAAAATCGGAAATAATACGTCGGCGTCGACATCGCCGGAACCGTCTTGCCCTCCACCGTCGCCTCTCCATCCGGCTGCGACCCCAGCACCCGCCGCAAAATCCCCGCCTGCTCCCCCCGCGGAGCCACGTCCAGCCACACCGCCAGAATGTTCGCCTCCTGGCTGAACGTCTTCTTCGCAGGAGTATCCGCGTACAGCCCCGCCCGCGCATCCCACGTCTCCGCATTCAGCGCCGCCGCGGCCTTCCGCGCCATCGCCTCATACTGCGCCGCCCGTTCCGCGCTGCCCATCTGCGTTTCCATCGCCGCCGCATCGTGCAGCGCTTCGATAAACTGCAGAGTCAAAAACGCCGACCCGCCATCCGCTTCCTGCGGAGGCACCCCGCCCCCGTAATCCGCGGTCCAGTCCCCAAATTCCCACCACTCCATCTTCCCCAGCAGCCCATCCGCCCGTTGCCGCGCCGCAAACCAGTCCAGCACCGTGCGCGTATGCGGCAGCGTCGCGCGCACCAGCGCCGCATCGTCCACATACATCCAGTAATCGTGCAGCATCCCTACCCACAGCAGCGAAAACGGCGGGATCATCTGCGGCAGCCCCGACGGATACCGACTCTGCGTGATCCCCTCCGTCACCCGCGAATCGTCAATATTCTCGATGGCCTGCTTCGCCAACCGGCTGTCGCCCGTCACCGCATACGAGATCAGCGCCTGGATGCGCGTGTCCCCCACATACTGCAACTGCTCCCAATACGGAGCATCCATGTACGTCTCGTGCGCGCACAGTCGCGCCGTCCGCCAACCCGTCGACCACAGCGCGTCCAGTTCCGGAATATCCCCATCGATCTTCGCCTTCGCATCGAATGGATACGCCGTAAACCACGCGCGCAGCCCCTCCAGTTCCAGCGGCTGATCCTCGGTCGTCACATCGATTTGCAGATACCGCCAGGTCCGCCACCACAGCGGCGTAAACACCTCATGCTCCCCTCCGCCGGCAACAAACTGATCCGTAATCCCCGCGATGTGCCGCCCCGCAATCTCGTTCCGGTTCCCCTTTTGCCCATGCGCATCGTAGAGCGCTTCAGAATAAGTAACCGCCAGGGTGGCATTCGCGCCGCCGCTCACCGTCAGCTCCGGATACGCCGTCTCCAGCACCCGATGATCCAGCAGCAGCGTCGCGTGGCTGTGTGCCGGAACCGTCACCGGCCCCGCCGGAAAATCCGGCATCCCCGCCAACCCCTCAGCTCGCACCACCGTCCCCGCATCCGTCAGCCGATGCTCCATCGCCGGCAGTGCATCCTGCTGCAACTCCCAGCGATTGTCCGCATCCGACGCCCCCCGCGTCGCCGCCCGCCCCACCACCCGCGGCGCAGTCCATCCAGCGCTTTCGCCAGCAGGCTCGTCCGGCTTGTCCCAACCCCAGTCCACCACCCGCCCGTCGATCTTTTCCCCCGGCCCCGCCGCATAGTAGTCGTGCAGCCCGTCATGCCCCACCGCCGACCGTCCCGGCTCCGCGCGTACCTGCCACGTCGCGCCCGTATTCACACCCGCTTCGGCCGCCGTATCGCCCTGCATCAGGAAGCCCGTGCGGTTGCTCATCTGCGCCACCGGCGCCTCCTCGCCAAAGTTCCACACCGTCGCCGCAATCACGTTCGCGCCCGCACGCAGCAGCGGCGCCAGGTCCACCGTCTCGAACCGCCAGTGAAACAAATCCCCGCGCGCTGGCCCCTCCGCCGCATACGCCCCGTTTACGTGCAGCAGAAAGCGATTGTCCGCGCTCGCGTGGACCCAGAAGTGCGCCGGCACAGCATCCAGGGTCAGCTCTTTGCGAAAATAGAAAACGCCGGCATCCGCACCCGGGCTCGCAATCCACCGCGCCGGCCACTGCACCGCCACCAGCTGCGGATTCAAGGGCTTCGTCTCCTGCGCCCCGCCCGTCCCCATCCCGCCCAGCGCAACCACCGCCGCGCCCCACACCGCCGTCATCCACATGCGTCTCTGCATCGCCGCCAGCCTACCAGAATCAAACCGGATACACTGTCCTCATTCCGCGAGGTGCGCTCATGCCCCCATCCATCATCGGAACCCCCACCATCCGCGTGGACGGCCCCCTCAAAGTCACCGGCGCCGCCGAGTATTCCGCCGACTTCGCCTTCCCCCGCCTCGCGCACATGGTCCTCGTCTCCAGCCCCATCGCCAAAGGCAAAATCCTCCGCGTGGATGCTGCCCGCGCCGCCGCCCTGCCCGGCGTGCTCCGCGTCTATTCCCACGGTCACGCCCCCGCTCTCTTTCGCCCCATTCCCGACGACGACAATGCCGTCGTCGACGAAAGCCGTCCGCCCCTCGACGACGACACCGTCTACTACGCCGGACAATATGTAGCCGCCGTGGTGGCAGAAACCTTCGAGCAGGCCACCGCCGCCGCGTCCGCCGTCCACGTCGAGTACGCCGCCGAAACCCCCAACGTCGCCACCGACCTCAGCGACAGCTGGAAAGACCTCGACAAAGAAAACAGCCGCGGCGACCTCGAGAAGGCCTTCGCCGCCGCCCCCGTCCAGATTGACGAAACCTACGTCACCCCCACCGAAACCCACAATCCCATCGAGCTCCACGCCTCCGTCGCCGTGTGGGACGGCCAGAGCTTCACCCTCTACGAAACCACGCAGTCGCTCCTCAACCACCAGGCCGTCATGGCCCAGTTCCTCGGCGTCCCCAAAGAGAACGTCCGCATCGTCATGAAGTATCTCGGCTCCGGATTCGGCGGCAAGCTCTGGCCCTGGTCCCACGCGCCCCTCGCCGCCGCCGCCGCCCGCGACCTCAACCGCCCCGTCAAAGCGGTCGTCACTCGCCAGGCCATGTTCACCAGCGTGGGCCATCGTCCCCGCACCCAGCAGCGCATCCGCCTCGGCGCCACCGCCGATGGACACCTCACCGCCCTCGGCCACGACTACACCAACCACACCTCGCAGATCACTGACTACTCCGAGGGCTGCGGGGAGGCCACGCCCTACCTCTACTCCACGCCCAATCTCCTGTTGCGCGCTGCCAAAGCGAAGCGCAACGTCGGCCCGCCCACCGCCATGCGCGGACCCGGCGCGGTCCCCGGCCTCTTTGCCCTCGAATCCGGCATGGACGAACTCGCCATCAAGCTCAACCTCGATCCCGTCGCCCTCCGCCTCGCCAACGAGCCGGAGAAAGACGAGAGCAACGGCAAGCCCTTCTCCTCCCGCCATCTCCGCGAGTGCATCACCACCGGCGCCGAACGTTTTGGATGGTCAAAGCGCACTCCGGCTCCCGGCTCCATGCGCCGCGGCGACAAAATTCTCGGATGGGGCATGGGTTGCGCCTCCTGGGGCGCCTTCCGCATGTCCTGCAACGCCTCCGTCTCCCTCAATCGCGATGCCTCCGCCCGCGTCAGTTGCGCCACCCAGGACATCGGCGGCGGCACCTACACCGTCTTCGCCCAGGTCGTCTCCGACCACACCGGCATCCCCGTCGACAAAATCGAAGTCGTCCTCGGCGACACCACGCTGCCTGTCGGCCCGCTCTCCGGAGGCTCCTGGGTCACCGCCTCCGTCATCCCCGCCATCGCCGACGCCTGCCAGTCTGCCATCCACTCGCTCATCGGCATCGCCGTCAACGCGCCCGCCTCCGCCTTCTCCGGCGAAAAAGCCGCTGACCTCGAGTTCGCCAACGGCCTCCTCACCTCAAAGAAGAGTCCCGCCAAACCCGCAGTCCCCTTCGACCAGATCCTCACCAGCGCCAATATCCACAGCGCCATCGGCAACGGCAAGTCCATCAGTTCCTTCGAAGATCCCGCCTCGCAGAAATTCTCGCAGCACTCCTTCGGCGCGCATTTTGTCGAAGTCGAGTGGGATCCCGGCATCGCCCATCTGCGCGTCAGCCGCGTCGTTTCTGTCATGGATGTGGGCCGCGTCATCAACCCGCGCCCCGCGCGCAATCAGGTCGCCGGAGCCGTCGTCATGGGCATCGGCATGGCGCTCTTCGAGCACACGCTCTACGATCCGCGCACCGGCTCGCCCGTCAACGCCAATCTCGCCGACTACATCGTCGCCACCAACGCCGACGTCCCCGACCTTGACGTGGTTTTCCTCGACTATCCGGATCTCACGCTGAACGCCTACGGAGCCCGCGGCGCAGGCGAAATCGGATTAGCCGGCACCGCTCCCGCCATCACCGCGGCGGTCTACCACGCCACCGGCATCCGCGTCCGCGAACTACCCGTGCGCATAGAAGACCTGCTCACCTAACCGGTAAGTGGCCATGCGAACCATAGTTATCTGAGTGGATAAGTGGCCTATTAAGCCCGTAGTTAGTTGAGTGGGTAAGAATCCGGGTGCCCCATCCGAGCCGCTGTTGCTCAAGTGGGTTGAGCGCGCCAAAGGCGGCCCAGTTCCCTAAACCCTGATCCCTGTTCCCTAAACCCTACACCCTACACCCTATCCCCTGTTCCCTATCCCCTGTTCCCTACACCCTGTTCCCTACACCCTGTCCCCTCACAACCCCCGCAGCTTCGCCACCAACTCATCCGGATGAATCGGCTTCGCGATCAGCTCAAACTGATGTCCATCCCCCTGCGCCTTGCGCATCATCTCGGCCGTCGCCGCCTGCCCGGAGAACAAAACGATCCGCGCCAGCGGATACTCCCGCCGCAACTGCATGCCCAGCTCCACCCCTGACATCCGCGGCATCAGCACGTCGCTCAGCACAATGTCCGGCGGTGTTCGGCGCGCGGCGGCCAGCGCGTCTTCTCCGCTGTACACGGCCTCCGCTTCGAACCCGTTGTGGTTCAGGATGGTGGCCACCGTGCTCGCAATCAGCGCCTCGTCGTCCACCACCAGCACGCGCAGCCGGTTGTGACCGTTTCCCTCCTCGGCTCCGTTGGCCGGTTCAGGAAAAGCGTAAGGCGGTACATCCGCCGGCGACAACCTAACCTGCTCAAACACAGTCTGCTGGCCCTCCCCATCGGGGTCTACATAATGCGCGGTGGCGTCGTGTCTCTCCTATCTTGTGCTCCAGGAGCGGTCACCCGCGGTAGAAATATCGTAAATGTCGTTCCATGGCGCGTCGATCCCGTTTCGCTCCTCACCTCCACCGTCCCGCCCCACGACAAGACAAACTGCTGCACCACCCACAGCCCCAGTCCCGTGCCTGCGCCCGTCTTGGTCGTGAAGAACGGCTCGAACATCCGCCCCAAATTCTCCTGCGGAATCCCCATCCCCGTATCTGCCACCGTCACGGTCACCCCGTCCGCGTCCTCCGCCTTCCGCATCGCAAGGCGCAGCGTTCCCCCATCGCGCGTCGCGTCAATCGCATTCGATATCAGGTTCGAAAAAACCTGGTGCAGTTCGCCCCGCAGCGCCCGCACCGGCGCCAGAATCGTAAAGTCCCGCGCCACCGCGATGCCCGACGCCCGCAACCGGCTTTCGTACACCGTCAGCACCTCTTCCAGCAACGCCGCCAGGTCGACATCCGACGGAACCGACGTCTCCCGGTAGAAGCCCAGCGTGTGCCGCGCAATGTGCGCCACCCGCGTCAGCTCCTTCTCCGCGGTGATCAGATACTCCTGGATCGCCTCCGCCTCCTGCCGCGACGTCCGCGCCAGATAAATCAGGTTCAGCACCGACTCCAGCGGATTGTTGATCTCGTGCGCAATCGTCGCCGCCAGCCGTCCCGTCGCTGCCAGCTTCTCGCTCAGCAGCAGCTTCTCCTGCTGCATCCGCCGCTCCGTCACGTCCGTCCCAAAAATCGATAAGCCATGCTCCGACGGATACACATTCGCCCGCACCCACCGCCCCACCGGAGCGTAGAATTCTTCCACCCGCGTCACCTCGCCCGTCTCCATGGTCGTGTGGAACGCCTCCCCGAACTTCGACGCCTCCATCTCCGGAAAGACCGTCCACAGGCTCTTGCCCATCATGTCCGCCAACGGTACCAGTCCCAGCGCTGCCGACTGCTCGTTCGCGTACTGGATCCTCCACCCGCGGTCCACATACAAAAACGCCTCGGAAATGCTCCCCAGAATCCCGCGGTATTGCTCTTCCGCCGTCTCCGCCTTTTTCCGCAGCTCATGTTCCTGCGCGCTCAGCTCCTGGCGCAATCGGTGCATCGCCACATGCGATGTCACCCGCGCCATCAGCTCCCGCGCCGTGAACGGCTTCACCAGATAATCGTCCGCGCCCGCTTCCAGTCCCCCTGCCTCGGCTTCCTCGCCGGCCCGCGCCGACAGCATGATCACCGGAATCGTCGCCAGCGCCGCGTCCTCCCGCAGCGCCCGCAGCAGCCCGAATCCGTCCATCCGCGGCATCATCACGTCGGTCAGCACCAGGTCCGGCGGATTCTCCCGCGCCGCCGCCATCGCCTCTTCCCCGTCCCCCACCGCCGTCACGCTGAACCGCCGCCCCAACAGCCGCTGCACGTACTCCCGCATATCGCGGTTGTCATCCGCCAGCAGCACCCGCCCCCGGACACCCGCTCCCGCCTCGTCTCCCAGCGGCCCCAGATCCAGATCCTTCGCCACCTGCTCTTCCCCCGGATCCTCGTCCGGCAGCCACCGCAGCGCTTCCTGCACATATGGCGCGGCTCCCATCGTCCTCTCGCTCGCGGACTCGTTCAGCTCCGCCGCCGGCAAATGCTCGCTCCCGAACCGCAGCCGCACCCGAAACGTCGTCCCCTCGCCCAGCCGGCTCTCCACCGCCACCGTCCCGCCATGCAGCCGCACCAGCTCGTCCACCAGCGCCAGCCCAATGCCCGTCCCCTCGTGTGTCCGCCCCGCCGCTCCTTCGATCCGGTGGAACCGTTCGAAGATCCGTGGCAGCTCGCTCTCCGGAATCCCCGTCCCCGTATCGCGCACCGCCAGCTCCGCCATCCCATCCACCGCCCGCAGCGTCACCTCCACGCCGCCCTGCAGCGTGAATTTGAAGGCGTTCGACAGCAGGTTCAGCACGATCTTCTCCCACATCTCCGGATCCACCACCACCGCCGCCGCCAGCGGCTCGCACCGCACCGTGTAACGCAGCCCCGCCCGCTCCATCGCGGACTCGAACACGCTCGCCAGCTCCGCCGTCCGCGCGCTCAGGTCCACCGCCCGGTACGCCGCCTGGATGCGTCCCGCCTCGATCCGCGAGAAATCCAGCAGCGTGTTCACCAGCTTCAGCAGCCGCAGCCCGTTGCGGTGCACCGTCTCCACCTCGCGGTACTCCTCCGCCGGCATCGCATCCCGATGATGGTTCAGAATGTCTTCCAGCGGCCCCAGCATCAGCGTCAGCGGCGTTCGGAACTCGTGGCTCACGTTGCTGAAGAAGATGGTCTTCGCTCGATCCAGTTCCGCCAGCGACTCGGCCCGCTGCCGCTCCTGCTCATACGCCCGCGCATTCGCCACCGCCGCCGCAATCTGCCCCGCCACCAGCTCCAGAAATCCCGCATACTCCGCGTCCAGCTGCCGGTACGGGTTCAGCCCCGCCACGAAAAACCCCGCCGCCTCATCCTGCCCCTGCCGCTGCAGCGGAACCAGCACCGCTCGTACCGGCGGAGCATCCCACGCCCCGCTCGGCAGCTTCCCAAAACACTGCTCCAGGTCCTCCACCACCACCAGCCCCTTGCCCGCTCTCAGCTCGGCCGCCGGCCAAACGGCTTTCCCGCCATCGAGAACGATCTCCTCCGGCGCTGCCGCATGTCCCCGCTCCATGCCGGTCGCGCACGCCAGCCGCGCACGCCCATTCTCGAAGAAATACGTCAGCGTAAACGGCAAATCCTTCGGATTCTCGCTTAAGCAGCTCTCCAGGGCCCGCAACGCTTCCGCTTCGGCAATCGCTCCCCCCAGTGCCGCCGCCAGCGACCGCAGAAACCGCAGCCGCCGCTCGCCAATCACCCGGTCGGTCTCTTCGGTCACCACGCACAGCATCCCCGTGATCGGAGCTTGCCCGTTCGCCCCCACATCGCCGCTCAGCGGACTGTAGGAAAAGGTGTGGTAGGTCTCTTCGCGGTAGCCGCTCCGCTCCAGAAACAGCAGCAGCGCCTCATCCCAGGTCGCCTCGCCGCCTTCCAGCACGCGCTCCACCCGCGGCCCAATATCTGTCCAGATTTCCCGCCACACCTCGCTCGCCGGCTGGCCCAGCGCCCACGGATGCTTCTTCCCCAGCGTCATCCGCGCGTAGGTGTCGTTGTAAAGAAAGGTCAGCTCCGGGCCCCAGCCCATCCACATCGCAAACCGCGACGTCAGCAGGATCCGCACCACCGTCCGCAGGCTCTGCGGCCATTGCTCCGCTGGACCCAGCGGCGTTTGCGCCCAGTCCATCTGCGCCATCAACGCGCCAACGTCGCCGCCGCCCGCAAACAAGTCCGCCGTCGACCCCGTCCCACTCGGCGGAATCGCTTTCGCCTTCGACCCTGCTCCTCCATCCAGCCGCGCAGAACCGTTCGTACCCGGTGCGTCCACAGACCCGACCTCAAATGACTCTATGAGCCCAGTCGGCACACGCCGCACCCGATTCTGATACGCGGAATGGCGAGCCTTCCCAGGACTTTTGCAGAGTGATTCTATCCAGAGCTGAAAATGGATCGACCATTGGATGGCCGCCCTTTTCGCCGGGTTGCCCCTCTATGTCGCATACCGGACATTAGGGGATTTTCGTAATCGCATCGAACGCCGCCTTCGGCTGGCCCTTCCGGTCGAACAGCAGCGGATAATCCGTCCGTCCCCGCACCGGCCAGTCGTTCTTCCACGAGTCCCCGTCCGTCACGCCCCACAGCGTCACCCGGCTGATGTCGCTCCGGTCCTTCACGTACACCCGGAACAGCTCCGCATACCGCGCCGCCAGTTGCTGCTCCACCGCATCCGGCAACCCGTTCGGCCACGGATTCAGCTTCGCATCCCCCTCCGCATGCGCCGAAACATCCGCCGTCTGGTGGCCCAGCGCCGGCGGCAGCACATCGATATCCAGCTCCGAAATCGCCACCTTCACGCCCAGCGCCGCAAACGCCTGGATCGCCGCGTCTTCCTGTTCCCCCGTCGGCCACGTCAGCGAGTCGTGATCCTGAATCCCCACGCAGTTAATCGGCACCCCCGCCGCCTGCAGCTTTTTCACCAGCGCCACCGCGCCGTCCCTCTTTGCCGGATTCTCCAGGTTGTAGTCGTTGTACGTCAGTTGCGCTGCCGGATCGGCCGCGTGCGCGTACTCGAACGCCTTCGCGATGTAGTCATCGCCGATAATCTTCTCCCACACCGACGCCCGCAGCGTCCCATCCTCGTTCAGCGCCTCGTTCACCACGTCCCAGCTCTGAATCTTCCCCTTGTACCGCCCCACCACCGTATCGATGTGATCCTTCATCCGCGCCAGCAGCGCCTCGCGCGTCAGCAGCCGGCCGTCCTTGTCGTGAAACACCCACGCCGGGACCTGGCTATGCCACACCAGGTTGTGCCCCACAATCCACATGTGATGGCTCACGCCGAAGGCGACGTACTGATCCGCCAGCGCAAAGTCATACTTCCCCGGCTGCGGATGCACCACTTCCCACTTCAGCACGTTCTCCGGCGAAATCGAATCGAACTCCCGCGTCACGATCCCATCCCCCAGCGTGTCCTCTCCGGTAATCTGCGCCGAATTAATCGCCGCCCCCACATAAAAGTCCCCCCGATAAGCATCCTTCAGCGTCACCGGAGCCGCCGCCGAAGCCGCAAATCCAATCAGAAGAGTCATCACCATAATCGCGGATCGCATCTGAAATTTTCCCCCTCGAATTCAAACCCCCGGCCGCCCCACCAAGCTCGTCCGCCCCATCCAACCCGCCGTCAGCAGGGTGGGCTCCCACAAAACCCCGGCCGCCCCATCCTACCCGCCGTTGGCAGGGTGGGCTCCCACAGTTGCCCGACGGGCGAAACGCGCGCGAGCGGTCCTGCGCAGCAGGACGACGGTAGAAGCCACGGGCTTCAGCCCGTGGACCGTGGCCCTCAAAAAAGAAGGGCCTTCAGGCCCGGCTCACTCTTGAAAGCCCTTCAACACGTCACCACCACAGTTACGATTCCGCCCCAACTTCCCGCACATACAACTTCCGCTGCTCCCCCAACTCGTCTGAGATCGCCTTATTCACGTTCCGCGAGATTGGATAGAAGAACAAACAAGCCGCCGTCGCAAAAAACGCCAGCCCCGACCAAAGCCCCGCCGTCATGCGAATGCCATCCAACGCCCGCGCCGTCTGCGCCGCATTCGACACATACCCGTAATACGAGAACAGCCATCCGGCCAGCGCGCCGCCCAGCGCCAGCCCCACCCACAGCGCGAACACCACCGCCGCCGTCACTGTCCCCGTCGCCCGCCGCCCCGTCTTCCACTCGCCGTAATCGGCGACATCGCCCATCATCGCCCAGATCAGCGGCCCCGACGTGCCGTACGCAAACTGCCGCAGCACTTCCGACCCGATAATCGCCGCCGTCGCATGCGCCGGCAGCACCAGCACCGCCAGGTTGAACACCCCCGCCAGCGTCATGCTCAGAATGAACAGCGGCCGCTTGCCCAGCCGCACCGAAATCCACGTCGAGCACATCACGCCCAGAATCAGCGCCGCCAGCCCAAACCCGTTAAACCAGCTGAACAAATGCTCGTCCCCCGCCACGTATTTGAAATAGGGCAGCATCACGCTGCCGCGCATCGCGATCGCCGCAAAATAAAACGTCGTCACCAGAAACAGCACAATCCACGGCCCGTTGTGGAACAAATCCCCCAGGTCCAGCGCCAGCGAAGACTTCTGCGCCGGATTCGGCTGGATCCGCTCCTTCGTCGTCAAAAACGCCACCACGAAGAAGACGATGCTCAGCACTGACAGCAACCCCATCGTCATCTGATAGCCGCGCGCGTCGTTGCCCCGACCGAAATACGCCACCATCGGGATCGCCAGCGCCTGCACAATGAAGCCGGCGATATTCGCCGCCACCTGCCGGTACGACGCGATGCTCGTCCGCTCGTCCGGATCGCCAGTCAGCACCGCGGTCAGCGACGCATACGGCACATTGTTCACCGCGTAGATCAGCCGCAGCAGCAGGTAGGTCGTCCACGCGTACACCAGCTTGCTCGACGGGCTCATGCTCGGCGTCGTGAACGTGAGGAACCCGATCACCCCAAACGGCAGCGCCGTCCACAGCAGCCACGGCCGGAACTTCCCCCACTTCGTGTTCGTCCGGTCCGCGATCACGCCCATCACCGGATTGAATGCCGCGGCAATCAGCCCCACCACCAGGAACAGCGTCCCCGCCTGCGCCGCCGTCAGCCCAAACGTGTCGGTGTAATAACTGAGTTGCAGCGCCAGCATGGCCTGGAAAATAAAATTCGCCGCCATGTCGCCCAGCGAATAACCAACCTTCTCCCCAACCGCAAGCTTCTGGATCATTGTGCGTTCACCAAAAAATCAAACAAAGAAAAGTTGTGTCATCCTGAGCGGAATTTGTCACACCTGGTGTGACAAACGTAATCGAAGCGCCTGCATTTCCCGGGTGCCCCATCCAAGCCGGTGTTGCTTGGGTGGGCGTCCTGCGCAGCAGGACCACGGTAGAAGCCCCGGCCTTCAGGCCGGGGACAATGCCCACAGCATCGGAAGGGGCTTCAGCCCCGGCCCTGTTCCCCACCGTCCTACTCCACCACCGTCAGCGTCATCTTCATCAAATCCTCATCCCGCGACGACGTCCCCACCATCACCGTGAATTCCCCCGGCTCCACGACATACTTCATATTGACGTCCCAGAACTTCAGCGCCTCCGGAGTCACCGGCAGCGTCACGGTCGCCGTCTCCCCCGGCTCCAGCCGCACCTTCTTAAACCCCTTCAGCTCCTTCACCGGCCGCGTCACCGAACTCACCACGTCCCGGATATACACCTGCACCGTCTCCGTCCCCGCCCGCGTCCCCGTATTCGTCACATCCACGGATACAGTTGTCGACCCATCCTTTTTGATCCGCTTCTTTCCCAGTTGCGCGTTCTTCACCTCAAACGTCGTGTAGCTCAGTCCATACCCAAAGGCAAACAGCGGCGACACATCGTCGAACAGATACCCGCGCCGCCCCGACGGTTTGTAGTTGTAGAAAACTGGCAGATGCCCCGCGCTCCGCGGGAACGAGATCGGCAGCTTCCCGCCCGGATTGAAGTCGCCGAACAGCACATCGGCCACCGCCCGTCCCGTCTCCTGCCCCAGATACCAGCACTCATAAATCACCGGCACATGCGCCAGCAGATGATTAATGCTCAGCGGCCGCCCGTTAAACAGGAACGCGATCACCGGCTTGCCCAGCTGCGCCATCGCCTCCACCAGCTCGTCCTGCCGCCCCATCAGGTCGAGCGACGTCCGGTCGCCCATGTGTTGCAGGTTCCACGCCTCGCGCGACGTCTGCTCGTTGCCCCCAATCGCCAGCACAATCACATCCGCCTTCTTCGCCACTTCCACTGCTTCCGCAATCTGCCGGCGATCCTCTTCAGGATCGCTCGCCGTCACCGCATCCTGATTCCAGCTCCCGCCCACCGTGATCTTGCAGCCCTCGCTGTACAACACCTTCGCGTGTCCTGCGGCTTTCTTCCTGATCCCCTCCAGCACCGTCACGTTATGCAGCGGCACGCCCGAATACCCGCCCAGCAGCCCGCGATGCGCGTTCGGCCCAATCACCGCAATCGTCTTCACCTTGCTCAGGTCCAGCGGAGCCACCCCGCCCTCGTTCTTCACCAGCGTGATCGACTCCCGCGCGGCCTCCAGCGCCAGCTCCCGATGCTTCGTCTTCCGCACCACCTTCTCCGCGAACATCGGATCGACGTATGGATCGTCGAACAGCCCCATCGCGAATTTCCAATACAGCATCGGCGCCACCATCTCATCCAGCTGCGATTCCCGCAGCGCGCCTTTGCGAACCAGCGCCACCAGGCTCTTGTAGCAATCCGGATCGGGCAGCTCGATATTCACCCCCGCCTCCACCGACAACTGCGCCGACTCCTTGCGATCCTTCGCCACAAAGTGTCCATGCGTATCCGGCCGATACCCCAGTTCCCAGATCGCGTAGTAATCCGACACCACAAATCCCTTGAACCCCCACTGCTTCCGCAGCACATCGCGCAGCAGCCACTTGTTCGCGTGCGACGGAACCCCATCGATCTCGTTGTAACTGGCCATCAGCGTCACCGCGCCCGCCTCCCGCAGCGCCTCGCGGAAGGTGTACAGAAATGTCTCCTGCAGCACCCGCAGTGACACGTTGGCCGGCGCGCAATTCATCCCGCTCTCCGGCTGCCCATGCCCCACAAAATGCTTCAGCGTCGCCAGCACGCGCGTCTTGTCCCGGAACCTGGCCTCTCCCGCCGCGGCATCGCCCTGGAACCCCTTCACCGCCGCAATCCCCAGCCGCGAAACCAAATAAGGATCCTCGCCGTACGTCTCTTCCACCCGCCCCCAGCGCGGCTCCCGCGCCACATCCACCACCGGCGTCAGCGCATGATGCGCCCCACGCGACCGCGCCTCCAGCGCCGTCATCGTAAACAGCCGCTCCACCAGTTCGGGATTAAACGTCGCCCCCAGCGCAATCGGCTGCGGAAAGCTCGTCCCCTCCGGCGCCGCATGCCCATGCAGGCACTCCTCGTGGAAGATCACCGGAATCCCCAGCCGTGTCTGCTCCAGGAAAAACTTCTGAATGGCGTTCGTCAGCTCCGCCATCTGCCGCGCCGTCCGCCCGCCGCCCGCATCGCTCGGACGACCCACCTGCCCCAGCCCCCGCGCCAGCGCATACGGACCGCGCAACGACTGCTTCGCCTTCTCCGGATCGAATTCCCCCTTCTCATTCACCAGCGTCAAGGCCTTTTCCTGCCAGAGGCACAGCATCTGCGCCGCCTTCTCCTCGAGCGTCATCCGCCTCAGCAGATCCGCCGTCCGCCGCGCCGGCGTCAGCGCCGCATTCTTGTATGCGGGAAGCGCATTCGCCTGCGCAACAGCCCTCGCGCTCGATTTGCCCGCCGCCTTCACCGCCTTCTTTGCCGACTTCTTCGTTGCCACAGCCGTCGCCATGCATCCATCCCATGTGCGGCAGGCTCAAAACACCCTCCGCACCGCGGGTCCAATCTATTCGCCCGTGCCATGGAAGTGCAATAGCAAATCGATTTAATCAGCCCCGCCCGTTCCTCCAGCGAAACCGTCGCCAGCTTCCGTCTACCGGCCACCCGCCACACGCCCAAAAACAAGAAGGCCCGCGGAATCCCCCCGCGAGCCCTATGCACTCAACGCTTCTCTCTAACCGTATCGTGCTACCAGCTTTTCGCTGGTAGCTTCTCTCTGACACCGTTTAGCGAACCGCTCCTCAGCCGCTCTTCACGCCTTCCCCACCGCATGCCCCTCCAGCGGAATCCCCGCACGGCTCACCACCTCGAACTGCAGCGTCCCTTTGCCCGCCTCAATCCGCACATGGTCTCCGTGCAGTACCTCGCCATCCAGGATCTTCATCGCCAGCGGATCCTGAATCAGCCGCTGGATCGCCCGCTTCAGCGGCCGCGCTCCATACGCCCGGTCGTACCCCGCCGTGAAGATCTGTTGCCGCGCCGCTTTCGTCAGCTCGATCGTGATGTGCCGGTCCGCCAGCAGCTTCTCCAGCTCCTTCAGCCGCAGCTCCACGATGTGCTGCAACTGCTCCTCGCCCAGCGGACGGAAAATCACCACATCGTCCACCCGGTTCAGAAACTCCGGCCGGAAATGCTCCCGCAGCACCTTCAGCACGCTCTCCGTCGCATGCCCGAACGCCGTCTCATCCTTCAGCGAGTCGCCCTGTAAAAATGCCGCACCCAGATTCGACGTCATGATCAGCACCGTGTTCTTGAAGTCCACCGTGCGTCCCTTCGCATCCGTCAGCCGCCCGTCGTCCAGAACTTGTAACAGTACGTTGAACACATCCGGGTGCGCCTTCTCGATCTCGTCCAGCAGAATCACCGCATACGGACGCCGCCGCACCGCTTCCGTCAACTGCCCGCCCTCGTCGTAGCCCACATACCCCGGAGGCGCGCCGATCAGCCGCGCCACCGCATGCTTCTCCATGTACTCGCTCATGTCCAGCCGTACCATCGCTTGCTCGTCGTCGAACAGAAACTCCGCCAGCGCCCGCGCCGTCTCCGTCTTCCCCACGCCCGTCGGCCCCAGAAAGATAAACGACCCAATCGGCCTCTTCGGATCGCTCAGACCCGCGCGCGATCGCCGAATCGCATTCGCCACCGTGGTCAGCGCCACGTCCTGCCCCACCACGCGATCCCGCAGCCGCTCTTCCATCCGGACGAGCTTCTTCACCTCGCCCTCCAGCATCCGCGTCACCGGGATCCCCGTCCACTTGCTCACGATCTTCGCGATGTCTTCTTCGTCCACTTCCTCCTTCAGCATCCTCTGGGCGCTCGCCGCCACGCCGTCCTGCGCCTCTTCCAGCCTCTTCATCTCGGCTTCCAGCCGCGGCAGTTCGCCGTACTGGATCTGCGCCGCCCTCTCCAGATTCCCGCGCCGCGTCTGCTCATCGGCCTCAAACCGCAGCCCCTCGATCTGTTTCTTCAGGTCGCTCAGCCGCGTAATCGCCTCCCGCTCCTTCTGCCAGCGCGCCCGCAGCGCCGTCGCCTTCTCGCGCAGCTCCGCCACCTCGCGCTCCACCACCGTCAGCCGCTCTTTGGAGTTCGCATCGCTCTCCCGCTTCAGCGCCGTCCGCTCAATTTCCAGCGACGTCGCCGCCCGCTCCAGCTCGTCAATCTCCTGCGGCACGCTCCCAATTTGAATCGCCAGCGAAGCCGCCGCCTCATCCACCAGATCGATCGCCTTGTCCGGCAAAAACCGGTCCGATATATAACGATGCGACAAAGTCGCCGCTGCCACGATCGCCGAGTCCCGAATCCGCACCTTGTGGTGAGCCTCGTACCGCTCCTTCAGCCCCCGCAGAATCGCAATCGTGTCCTCCACGTTCGGCTCGCCCACATACACAATCTGGAACCGCCGCTCCAGCGCCGCGTCCTTCTCGATGTACTTCTTGTACTCATTCAGCGTGGTCGCGCCAATCGCCCGCAGCTCGCCCCGCGCCAGCGGCGGCTTCAGCATGTTGCTCGCGTCAATCGCTCCCTCCGCCGCCCCCGCGCCCACCAGCGTATGCAGCTCGTCGATGAACAGCACAATCTGCCCATTCGACTCCTCAATCTCCTTCAGCACCGCCTTCAGCCGGTCCTCGAACTCGCCGCGGTACTTCGCCCCCGCCAGCATCGACCCCAGGTCCAGCGAGATCACCCGCTTGTCCCGCAGCACATCCGGCACATCGCCATGCACAATCCGCCGCGCCAGCCCTTCCACAATCGCCGTCTTGCCCACGCCCGGCTCGCCAATCAGCACTGGATTATTCTTCGTCCGCCGCGACAGCACCTGGATCACCCGCCGAATCTCCTCGTCCCGCCCAATCACCGGATCCAGCTTCCCCCGCCGCGCCAGCTCCGTCAGGTCCTTCGCATACTTCTCCAGCGCCTGGTACTTCGCTTCAGGATTCTGATCCGTCACCCGCTGATTCCCGCGCACGCTCGCCAGCGACTTCAGCACCGCATCGTGCGTCGCGCCCAGCGACGCCAGCAGCAGCTGCGCCCCATCATTCTTCTGGCTGGCCAGCGCCAGCAGCAGATGCTCCGTCGAGACGTACTCGTCCTTAAAGTTTTCCGCCTCTTTGAACGCCGCTTCGAAGACGCGATTCAGCGCCTGGCTCGCTCCCGGCTGCGCGCTCGCCCCGCTCACCTTCGGCAGTTGCTGCACCGCCTCCTGCGCCTTCGCCGCAAGTTGCGTCACCGGCACGCCAATCTTTTCGAGGACGGCCGGAATCACGCCCTCCGGGTCCGCCAGCAACACCGCCAGCAAATGCAGCGGCAAGATCTCCGGATTGCCATTCTCCGCCGCCAGTTGGCCCGCCGCCTGCACGGCCTCCTGCGACTTCACCGTGAATTTCTCCCAACGAATCGCCATAGCTCTTCACCTCAAATTCAGCTCGCCCACCGCCACGCCCCGCATCAGACGCCGCGCCAGCGGCACTGCGGTAGAATCCCCGGCCTTCAGGCCCGCCACCCCGCATCAGGCGCCCCGCATCAGGGGCCGCGCCAGCGGCCCTGCGGTAGAAGCCCCGGCCTTCAGGCCGGGGAAACAGGGTCCCAAAAAGGGAGGGCCTTCAGGCCCGGCACCCCGCATCAGGCGCCCCGCATCGCCACCCCGCATCAGGCACCCCGCATCAGGCACCCCGCATCAGGGGCCGCGCCAGCGGCCCTGCGGTAGAAGCCCCGGCCTTCAGGCCGGGGAAACAAGGTCCCAAAAAGGGAGGGCCTTCAGGCCCGGCACCCCCCCACTCGCGAATTGCACCACGTCCCGAGGAGAATCCCAACAACGAACCGCCATCACCATAATCCCTCAGGTTGCCAATCAGAACTTGCGTGTTGAACCCGGCCGCGGACTCGCCTCCCGATGCAACCGGCACAACATTAGATGGCGACCATAGCAGCCTTGATGCATAAAATATGAGTGAGTTAACATCATATTTTGCCCCACGGGAGTTGCAAACACTGACTTAAGCGCCGCCTCCGGTACGGGTGACCAAGGACCACAGCACCTTTAGGTGGGAGCTACCGATCGATGGATAGCCGCCGCGCCGGTGGCGATTCATGGCGACAATAACGCATTACCGATCTCTCGCGCCGCCATCCACCCGCGAGGCTATAATCCGCCCATATCACCATCAATCTAATCGACCAATCTCCGCGGATATCGCGAGACCCAAGCGCCGATCCCGAAAGCGACGACGGATTAGCGGATTTAGGGGGACGCCTTGAAAGTTACTAGCATCCCGAAGATTTCCGGGTACCGGATATTCCGCAGCTTCACGTGGAATCTCCCGCTGGAAGATTTCCGCCGCTACAACCTCATTTTCGGCCCGAACGCATCAGGGAAGACGACCCTCTCTTGCCTGTTTCGCCTGATGGAGCAAAAGGGAGCCCTGTCGCCATCAGATGGAGTCGCAACGTTCGCCTTCGACGGGACAAACATCAATGCAAGCGAGTTTGACCAGCGACCATTACCCAATGTCCGTGTATTCAATCGGGATACCGCTAAACGCTCCGTATTCGAAGACATGTCGGGTGAACTCCCTCCCGTCTTCTACTTCGGCGAGGACACTGCCGAAAAGCAAAAAGAGATTGCGGAGAAGAGAAAACAGGCCGCAACCATTTCCGAACAGATAACTGCCTGCCGCCTCGCAATCGAAACGGCGGACACGGGATTCGAGGCTTTCTGTGTCGACTCTGCGCGAGCGGTGAAGAATCTGCTGACGGCAAGCGGCAGCGCCTATAACAACTACGACAAGTCGTCCTTCAAGTCGACCGCCGAAAAGATCCTTAAAGCTGACAAAGTAATAGAGCCTCTGAAGAAACTGCGCCGCGAATCGCTGATATCGCTCAAAGGGAGCGCGGAAAAGCCACAGCTCCCCTCGATTTCAACCTCTCTCCCGGATTTCAATGCCCTCCGCACCCGGGTCAGAACGCTTCTTGAAACGACTGTGGCATCGGAACTCATCGCAACCCTCGTCAACCAGCCGAAGGTCGCCTCGTGGGTGAGCGAAGGATTGAGGCTGCACAAAGATGGAGACCGATGCAAGTTTTGTGACGAACCGATCCCGCCCGATCGCCTCAAACGACTCGAAGCACATTTCAACGACCGATTTCGCATATTTCAGGCCGACTTGGATGCGGCATTGGACGAAATCGAGAGATCGAGGGGCCTTCTTGAGAAGGCGACGCCGAGCCAAGCCGAGTTCTACGACGATATGGCGAGCGAATACGCCGAATGCAAGTCGCAAGTTGACACCGCGATCCAAGAGGCCAGTCATGCCCTTAACGTCCTGCAGGGAGCGATCCGGTCGAAAAAGGGCAGCCCGTTCAACCCCATGGAAATTGACTGGGCGCCTCACGAGCGCACCCTGACAGATTCGAAAGCGAAGGCATTGTTTGATTTTTTCACTTCTGCCGAGGACAGGCTCGTCGAACGCTTCGGGGGAGCCGCAATAGCTGCATGCAACACGTTGATTGCGGCGCACAACAAGCGCGCAGGCAATCATGCGAGGGAGGTCGCCGATGCGCGGAGAGAGCTAGAAGAAGACGAAGTCGCGACTCGCATCAAGAGCTATGCCTCCAGGAGGGAGCGAACCCGCGAGCAACAGAACAAGTTCATTGAACTCCAGACTGCCGCCAGGCAAATGCAGGATGAGATTGCGGCCCTTGAAGCCTCCGTCCGAACCCACCAAAGGCCCGGGCAGGAACTGACGAAGGAGGTCGCAGCATACTTGGGCAACAGCGAACTGACCTTCGAAGTGAAGGATACTGGCTACGCAATCAAAAGAAGCGGCCGTCCGGCGATGAACCTGAGCGAGGGCGAAAGAACCGCAATCGCTTTTCTTTATTTTCTGAAATCGCTCAGCGACACCAATTTCAGCCTTAAAGACGGGATCGTTTTGATCGATGACCCCGTGTCGAGCCTGGACGCTAACTCACTCTATTGCGCGTTCGGGTGCCTGAAGGCGAAGTGCGCCAACGCTGGACAACTTTTTATCCTCACTCACAACTTCACCCTGTTCCGATTGACCAGAGAGTGGTTCCACCACATCTCGCCTAAGGACCAGACACGCTTCTACATGCTTGGAACGGACTACCTCACCACCGGTCGAGGAGCGAAGATTGCCCCGCTCGACCCGCTCCTCCGAGAGTACGAATCCGAGTACCAATACCTATTCAAGTGCGTGGTTGAAGGAAGTTCGGCCTCGACGATTGGAGGCGACCTTGCCTCCTACTACGGCGCGGTCAATGTCGCACGCCGAGTAATGGAGGCATTTCTTGCGTTCAAGCTGCCCCACTTGGGGCCCAACCTGCACAGGAAGCTGGAAGAAATACCCTTTGATCCGGCGAAGAAGGCTCGCATACTTCGCTTCCTGAATGTCGGATCACACGCCGGAGAGATCGGCGAGCCGGAGCACGACATCTCGATTTTGTCCGAGACGCCTGCGGTGCTCGCCGACCTGCTGGAAATGATCAAATCGGTAGACGCGGCACACCACGATGGGATGCGACAAAAGCTCGGTATCTAGAAGGCAGATCCCGGCCCCGATCCGTTCCCCAATTAGCTCGCCTCTTGCGATTCCGAACAAGTTGCTGCCAAGACACGGCGTCGGCCCCTCGCACGACCCCCCGGTGGAAACTTGTCAATCCCTTACGAAAGTCATGCCCTCCCTAACCCCTGCATTTGCCGCGCCCAATGCCCCGCCAACCCCCAAAATATTTGGCAGTCTAATGATCCAAACTTGGTATTCTGGATATAGAGAGTAAGAAACAAAGAAAGGCCGCCAAAGAGCGGCCTTTTCCCTTGCTGGCCGCTCCCCTCACGGGCCGGCCCGGCACCACGATTCCATCCGAGGCGATCCCATGTTCCGCGAATGCTCCTCCATTCTGCCCAACGGCCGCAAATGCCGCTGCGCCGCCACCCGCAACCGCGCCGTCTGCCGCCATCACGGACCCCCGCCCGTTCCCGGCCCGCCGCCCACCCCCCACCGCGACCGCTACTCCGACCTCATCCGCTGGCGAACCCTCAGCCGCAACCTCCCCTGGATGCCCCTCGACGAAATTCCGCACGCCATCCATCAAATCCTCCAGTGTCTGGTCGATCGCGGCCCCGACTCCCCCGGCAAAATCTCCGACCTCACCGCCGGCCGCTACCTGCGCGTCCTCCTCACCCGTCTCGGCGGCGTTCCCTTTGCCGATCCCGACCTGGCGCTCGAGCCGCCCCCGCCGCGCGGCGCTCCCGCTCCCGTGCCAGCCCCAGCCGATCCCTCCGACCTGAACGAGCTCAACGCCCTGCTCGCCGCCCTCGCCCAGCACGCCCAGCCCGGCCCGCAACCGCCTCTGCCTCAATCGCACCGGCGAGTGCATCAATGACGAGCATCACCCCATCAATCGCGAGCGCCATTGACACAATGGCGAGCGCCTCGCAAGTGATGGGTTATCAATCATCTGCCCGGATCATGCGCGCCAATGAATCAAAGGCACGCGCCTCTGACGCAATCGCGAGCGTCTCCCAACTGACTTGCTGTCGATCACTTGCCGCAGCCCAGACAAGGCCACCGCGCTAAACCCAGCAGAATCAATCAACCGTTTTTCTCGCCCCACAGAGAGGCGGGACAGCCGCGGTCGCTTGGGCGCGCCTAGTTCTCCTTCGCCGCCGTAAACCCGGCGACAATCTGGCTCATCAGGTCGTTCACCGCGCCTGGATGATTCGGCAGCAGGATCGTATTCGACTTGCCCGCTGTCCCAATATCCCGCAGCGTGTCGAAATACTGCGTCAGCAGCACCATCGACATCACATCCCGCGCCGTCGAGCCTTCCACCGCCGTCTTGAACTGCTCCACCGACGCCTGCAGTCCCTGGATGATCGCCTGCCGTTGCCGCGCCACGCCTTCGCCTTGCAGCGCCTTCGACTCCGCTTCCGCTTCGGCCTGCTTCACTTTCAGGATCTTGTCCGCCTCGCCGCGCGCCTGCGCCGCCGTCTGCTCCCGCTGCGCCGCGTTGATGTCGTTCATCGCCGACTTCACCTTCGCGTCCGGCACAATATCCGTCACCAGCGCCTTCAGAATGTTGAAGCCGAACTCGCGCATCACGTCGTCCAGCTCTTTCTTCACCGCCGCCGAAATCTGCGCCTGCTGCTCGAACGCCTCGTCGAGCGTGAGCGTGGGCACGTGTCCCAGAATCGAGTTGAAAACATAGCTCTCGATCTGCTTCTGCGGCAGGCTCAGCTTGTAGTAAGCCTCATATACCTTGTCCGGCAGCACCTGATACTGCACCGAAACCGGAATGGTGACGAACACGTTGTCCTTGGTCTTCGTCTCGACGCTCACGTCCGCCTGGTTGATCTGCAAATCGATGAAGCGCACCGATTCTGCCCACGGCAGCAGCACATGCAATCCCGGCTGCGCCACACGGTTGAACTTTCCCCACCGCTCCACGATGCCCGCGGTGTATGTGCGCACCGTGTACATGGTCTTGAAAACCGTGACCAAAAAGAAGATGGCGAGGATGCCCAGAACGATGAGCAATGCGACGGTGGTTGGTTCCATGCGATTGGCCTTTCCTGCGACACCGAAATTCGCGTACGCGGTTCCGGCGAAGAGTTTGGGGGGATTGCGACCACTATACCTCGCCACGGCGACGGGGAGAGGCGGAAGGCTGCCGCCAACAAAAACCCGCCGCGTCCACAAGGGAACGCGGCGGGAGGGTTACGCTGCGCTGCTGCGCGAGCGATAGCCGCAGCGGCTCAGAAGGAGGAGGAGCGCTTACCCAACAATCGACAGCGTGATCTGCATGCCAGGGTGGGTCACATCGACCAGGACGTACTCGCCATTAATGAAGTCGATGTAGCACTCATCGGTCTGCACCCAGCCGGCCGGCCACGGTTCCAGGAAGACAAATGAGTAGCCGCCGTAGGCGAAGCGGGTCTGGTTGGGGACGATGCGCGTCGTGGTCACCACCGTCCGGACTGAAAACCTGTGCTCGTGCCCGAAGTGCGTCTGGTAGTCGTTATCCGAGATCCGGCCGTGATTGCCTGCGGAACGGCCTCGGGCGTCGGCCTGCGCGCGAGCGTCCTTCGGCTCGTTCTTGTCGTCCTGCTGTCGGGCGTTCGGCTGGTGCGCCGGCCTCGGTGCGTTCGCCTTGTCCTTATCTTTGACTCTGTCTTTATCTTTATCTTTGTCGGACTGCGGCTTGGCCGCGTCCTGCTTCGGCGTTGTGTCGTCCTGCTGCTGTGTGGTGGGTGAAACTGCGTAGCCCGTCATCGGGTAAGCCGCGGCGCTCGGCCTTGCCGAGCCCCAGGCGACGCAACTCAAGCCTGCAAGTAAACATGCGCTGGTCAGGTGGTTGATTGTTTTCATAGTTTTTGTTCTCCGTTTGAGATAGCTCCCGGCACGATTCGGGAACTCTCTGACTCAGGTAGATGCGGCCAGCCTGCGATGTGCTGTGAGCCTGATCAATTCAGCAAAATCAGGGATTTGAAAATCGCAGGGGCGAGGCAACCCGCGAGCCGCAAACGAAAACCCGCCGCGATCCTCACGGGTCGCGGCGGGAAGGAGATACAGCAAGTAGTGCAGAAAAAACCAAATCTTCTTAATGTCGCGCTGCGCAACGCGGCGCACAGGTTTCTGCGCGCCGCCTGACGCTTACTTCGAGTTACCCGAACGCAGATCGGGGTTAAAGATTTTCTGCTCCTCAATCGCCGCCTGGGCCGCCGCCAAACGCGCGGTCAGCAGACGGAACGGAGAGCAGGAGACATAGTCGAGCCCGGCGCGGTGGCAGAACTTCACCGACTCCGGCTCGCCGCCGTGCTCGCCGCAGATGCCCACTTCCAGATTGCGCCGCGTGCTGCGCCCTTTGTTGGTGGCCATCTTCACCAGCGTGCCCACGCCTTCCTGGTCCAGTACCGCGAACGGATCCTGCTTGAAGATCCCCTGCTTCAAATACGCCGGCAGGAACTTGTTGCAGTCGTCGCGCGAGATGCCGAACGTGGTCTGCGTCAGATCGTTGGTTCCGAAGCTGAAGAACTCCGCTTCGGCGGCGATCTTATCCGCCACCAGGCAGGCGCGCGGCAGCTCGATCATCGTGCCCACTTTGTACTCGACCACCAGGCCCTTCTTGATGAAGACATCGTGCGCCACCGCGTGAATGATCGCGGCCTGCGCCTTGAATTCCTCAGGACCCGCAGTCAGCGGAATCATGATTTCGAGGTGCGGATCGCTGCCCGCCTTCTTCACCGCCGCGGCGGCTTCGAAGATGGCGTGCGCCTGCATCTCCGTGATTTCCGGATAGGTGATGCCCAGACGGCAGCCGCGCAGCGCGAGCATGGGATTCAGCTCGTGCAGCTCTTCCACCCGCTCCAGCATGGCGCGCAGCGACTTCAGTTTCGGCGAGCGCGGCTTCGCGATTTCCAGCTGCGCAATCTCCACCAGCAGCGCTTCCCGCTTGGGCAGGAACTCGTGCAGCGGAGGATCGAGCAGGCGGATCACCACCGGCAGCGAGCCCATCGCTTTCAGCAGGCCGGTGAAGTCGGCGCGCTGCATCGGCAGCAACTGGTGCAGGGCCGCGCGGCGCTGTTCTTCCGTCTTCGCCAGAATCATGGCCTGCATATGCGGCAGGCGATCTTCGGCAAAGAACATGTGCTCGGTGCGGCAAAGCCCGATGCCTTCGGCGCCAAACAACTGTGCCTGCTTCGCGTCGCGCGGAATGTCCGCGTTGGCCAGCACCCGCAGTTTCCGCCGCTGATCGACCCAGCCCATGAACTGCACGAGGTCCGGGTTGTCGGGATTCACAGGAATGGTGTTGAGCTTGCCCGTGATCACGCGGCCGGTGGTCCCGTCGAGCGAGATCCAGTCGCCTTCCTCAAAGGTTTTGCCCTGCACCCGCATCTGCTTCTTTTTCTCGTCGATGGTGACGTCGCCCGCGCCGGCCACGCAGCACTTGCCCATGCCGCGCGTCACCAGTGCTGCGTGCGAGGTCATGCCGCCGCGCGAGGTCAGAATGCCCGACGCCACGTTCATGCCGGCGATGTCTTCCGGCGAGGTCTCGCTGCGCACCAGGATGATGGATTTGTAGGTGCCCTTCTCGTGGAACTTCACCGCATCGGCAGCCGTGAAGACGATCTGTCCAACCGCCGCGCCGGGCGAAGCCGGCAGGCCGGTGGCCAGCACTTCCAGCGCGCCCTTTTCGTCGAGCCGCGGAACCAGGAAGTCGAATATCTGGTTCGGCTCCACGCGCAAAACCGCCTCGTCGACGGTGATGAGCTGCTCGCGCACCATGTCGATGGCGATGCGGACAGCGGCGAGGCCGGTGCGCTTCGCGTTGCGGGTCTGCAGCATGTACAGGCGCCCGTCCTGAATGGTGAATTCGAAGTCCTGCATGTCCCGATAATGCTTTTCCAGCCGCGAGGTCAGGTCGCGGAGCTGGTCGTAAACATGCGGCATCAGCTTTTGCAATCCGCTGATCGGAACCGGGGTGCGGATGCCCGCGACCACGTCTTCGCCCTGCGCGTTCATCAGGAATTCGCCGTAGAACTCCTTGTCGCCGTTAGCCGGGTTGCGCGTAAAGCCGACGCCCGTGCCGCTGGACTCGTTCAGATTGCCGTAGACCATGGCCTGCACATTGACCGCCGTGCCCAGCCAGTCGTCGATGTTGTTCAGGCGGCGATAGGTGCAGGCGCGCTCGTTCTTCCACGACCTGAACACGGCGTCCCGCGCCATCGTCAGTTGCCGGTCCGGATCCTGCGGGAACTCCGCACCGGTGTGCCGGAGCACCAGCTTTTTGTAACCGGCGATCACTTCTTTCAGGGCGGCGGGTGTCAGCTCGGTGTCCAGGGTTACGCCGTACTTCTTTTTCGTCTCGTCGAAGATGTGCTCGAAGCTCGATTTCGGAATGTCGAGAACGACGTCACCGAACATTTGTATCAGCCGCCGATACGAATCATAGGCAAAACGCGGATTGCTGGTTTTCTTCGCGAGAACTTCGACCGAAGCGTCGTTCAGGCCGAGGTTCAGAATCGTGTCCATCATGCCCGGCATAGAGAACTTGGCGCCGGAGCGGACGCTGACCAGCAGCGGGTTCTCGCCGGCGCCGAGGCGCTGACCCTGCAGCTTTTCCAGCCGCTCGAGGGCGAGATCCATCTGTTCGGTCACCTGGGTCGAGAGCGAACCGCGCATGTACTCGCGACAGGCCTCGGTCTGGATCGTGAAGCCGGGAGGCACCGGCAGGCCGGCGTTGGTCATCTCAGCGAGGCCAGCGCCTTTGCCGCCGAGGATGTCGCGCATCTTGCCGTTGCCCTCGGCGACTCCCGCGCCGAAGAAGAAGACGTATTGGCCGGTTGCCTCTTTTGAGGTTGCGGCCTGTTCCTGAAGATTCAGGGTGGTCGGGTTCATTGCAATTGCTCCGTTCTGCCGCCGCCTGGGCGCTGAGGTTCACGTACTGGATAAGTGCGTTGCGGCTGGCGGCTGTGCTTCAGCGGAGTTCGTAGAATCAGGCGCCGTCCGCAATCTGAAGAACGAAGGATTGTCGGCCCACGAAGAAATAGCTGTATGTATCCGGCGTCACAGGAATTTTTGAGTTGGTTGTGACGCAGATCACACAAGCAAATAGCGTCCTAAGGGATTGAAAACAAACCCCCTGAAGCACTACTGCCGCCGCGAGTGCCGTCGCAGAGCGGGTGGCGCGAAACCAGCCGCCAGGGCTTCCCCTTGACATTCGACCCGAAGGCGCGTTACCTTCAGGTCGAATGACGACCAGAGAGACGGAAAGCCAGCTCGAACTCCTGCAGGGCACCCTCGACCTCCTGATCCTGCAAACCCTCGCCTTCGGAGCCGCCCACGGCCACGCCATCGCCCGCATCATCCAGCATCGGTCGGAAGAAGTGCTGCAGGTGGGGCACGGTTCGCTCTATCCGGCGCTGCAGCGGCTTCTGAAGCAGGGGCTCATCGCCGCTGAAGATGGATTGTCGGAGAACAATCGCAAGGCCCGGTTTTATCGCCTCACGGCAAAGGGCAGAAAAAAGCTGACCGCCGAGACGTCGAAGTGGGAGCGCTTCTCGACCGCAATTGCGCGGCTGCTCGCTCCGCTGCCCGGCCAGAATCCCCAGGGCTGAAGTTCCAGAACGACGGGCCGCAAATTCCTGTGAGAAGGATCGCACCATGAACCAGGATGAATCGCGCAGGCAGCGCTTAGAGGCCGAGATGCAGGAGCATATCGATCTCGAAACGCAGGAAAATATCGACGCGGGCATGTCCCCGCTCAAGGCGCGGCAGACGGCGATGCGCAGGTTCGGCAGCGTTCCGCAGGCTGCGGACCAGTCGCGCGAGGCGTGGGGAACGTTGTGGCCGGAGCGGCTGTGGCAGGATGTGCGTTTCGCGCTGCGCAGTTTCCGCAGAAACGCCGGCTTTACGGCGGTAGCGCTGCTGTCGCTGATGCTCGGCATCGGAGCGAGTATTGCGTTGTTCAGCGTTGTGTATGGCGTGCTGATCGCACCCTATCCCTATGCGCGGCCCAATCAGATCTGGGCGCCGGCGGTGGTTGGCCCCAACGACGCCGTCCGCGGATGGCACTGGTATACGCAGCGCGAATTGCAGGAGATCGAGAACCTGCCGGCGTTCAGCAACGTCATGGCGACCAGCGTCAAACCAGTCCTGATGACCGGCGGCATCAACCCGGAAAACTTCTACGGCGTCTTCCTCACCGGCGGAGCGTTCGACTTCCTCGAAGTGAAGCCGCTCATCGGGCGCACCATCCAGCCCTTCGATATTGGACCCGGCGGCGAACCCGCGCCCGTGGTGGTGCTGAGTTACGGATACTGGCAGCGCTTCTTCTCGGGCGATCGCCACGCTCTCGGCCGCACCATCCTGCTGGACGACGTGCCGCACACCATCATCGGCGTCATGCCTCCGCGCTTCGGCTGGTGGACCAATGAATCCTTCTGGCTGCCCCTGCGCGCGGATCTGAAAGATCCGCAGGGACTCGCGGTGATCATGCGGCTCGCGCCCGGCGTCACGCCCCATGCCGCGGAACAACAGATGAATCAGCTCAACCTGCGCTTCGCCGCCGAGCGTCCGGACGACTACCCGAAAGGCAAGCTGCGCACGGTGCTGCTGAACTATATGGACATTACGACGGCCAGCGGCGCGATGAGCGACAGCCTGCATCTGCTGTTCGCGGCGGTCGGACTGCTGCTGCTGATTGCCTGCGTCAACGTCGCTAATCTGCAACTGGCGCGGACCACCGGGCGCGCCCGCGAGATTGCCATGCGCCTGGCGATGGGCGCGGGACGCGGCCGCCTGGTGCGACAACTGCTGACGGAGAGCGTGCTGCTCTCGGCGGTCGGCGGGGTGCTGGGCGTCTTGTTCGCCGTGGGCGCCACGCAGTTGATTGTCACGCTGATTCCGCCGGACTACGTGCCCAACGAATCGCGCATCACCATCAACGGCTGGGTCCTGCTGTTTTCGCTGGGCGTCTCCATGCTGACCGGAATCCTGTTCGGACTGGCGCCGGCGCTGCGTTCCTCGCGGCCCGATCTGGTGGGCACGCTGAAAGACGGCGGAGGCGGCGCCACCGGCAGCATCCGCGGAGGCGCGATGCGCGGCTGGCTGGTGGTCACCGAAATTTCCCTCTCGGTGATCCTGCTGGCCGGAGCCAGCCTCGCGATCCGCGGCTTTCTCCAGGTGCTGCGCGTCGATCCGGGGTTCCAGCCGCAGCGGGTGCTCCGCATCAATGTGACTCTCGCGCCGAAGCGCTATCCGACGTGGACCGAGCGCAATGTGCTGGACCGCTCGCTGCTTGAAAGCGTCACGAACCTGCCGGGAGTCCAGGCCGCCGAGCTGGGCAACGGCGGCCTGCCCTACAGCGAAGATCGCTCAGCTTTCTCGATCGACGGACAGCCGCGCATGGAGGGCCGCACCGTCGCGCTGGCGCTCATCAGCAGCCGCTATCCGCAGACGCTGGGGATTCCGCTGAAGCGGGGACGCGAATTCACCGAGACGGAGATTGAGAGCGCGACGCGCGTGGCGCTCATTAACGAGAGCGCGGCGCGCCTCTGGCCGCAGGGTCAGGACGCGGTGGGCCATACGATGCACATCGACGACCTGGGCAAGCCGGTGAACAGCCGCCTGGTGCTGCCGGCTCCGGGTCTCGCCTCCGACGTCACCGTCGTCGGAATCATTGGCGACACGAAAAATGATGGCCTCGCCGAGACGACTGCGCCCGCCGTCTTCCTGCCCTACACGCTGTACGCGACACCGGAGCGCCAGCTGGTGGTGCGCACCGCCGCCGATCCGCTGGCAATGGTCAACACCGTGCGGACAAAAGTGCGTGATCTCGACAAAGACCTCGCGCTGGGAAGACCGAACACGCTCGACGAAGTGATGGGCGAAGAGACGCAGCAGCCGCGCTTCAACATGGCGCTGTTCAGCAGCTTCGCGTTTCTGGGGCTGGCGCTGGCGGCCATCGGCATCTACAGCGTCATTTCGTATAACGTGACGCAGCGGGTGCAGGAAATCGGCGTGCGCATGGCGCTGGGCGCCAAACGCGGCGACATCCTGAAGCTCATCTTCCGGATGGTGGCGCGCGTCGCGGGGCTCGGCCTCGGCATCGGACTGGCGGGGTGCATTCTCATCGAACGCCTCGTGCAGTTCCAGTTGTTCGCAAAGTCCACCTTTGGCGTACTGCCGCTGGCCACCATCGTCGCAGTGGTGGCCGCGGTCTCCGCGTTGGCTGCCTGGGTGCCCGCCGCGCGGGCAGGCAATTTGAACCCGGTGACGGCGCTGCGGCACGAAACGTAACGATCAGTGAGCCGAATCAGCGGGCAGAGGATGCGCGCTGAAGAAACTCCACGCGGCGCGGTTGATCGCCCACGCGCTCTCTTCGTCGTAGACGTGTCCGTGGTTCGGAATCACGATCAGCTGCACGGGAAATCCGTGAGCCTTGAAGATGTCGCGGGTGTTCTCGACGCCGGCGACGGAAACGCCGGGATCGCTGTCGCCCACCCAGAGCGCGACCGGCGTGGGCCGCGGCGCATGCGGAAAGAAATCGTTGGCGACGGGCGGCAGCGTGGCGGCGTGCGCGCCGACGGCAGCGAAATATCCGCCATCGAGGATGGCGAGAGCCAGCGCGTAGACCGCGCCGCCGGATTGCCCAAATAAGTAGATGCGGTGCGGATCGACAGGATGGAGCGCGGCTGCCTCGGCGACGGCTGCGTGCAGAAAGGCTGGCGGATCGTTGTCGTAATCCCACACAGCGGGTTTGAGCGAGTTGGGCGCAACCAGAACGATGTGTTCACGCGCGGCAAAGTCCCGCCACGGACCCGTCATCTCCGAGCCATTTTGATTGGACCCGTGCAGAAGGACGACGACGGGCAGCGGTGCGGATGGATCGGCCGCGGGAATGAAGCCGTACCAGGTGCGGGCCTGTCCCGCATATTGAAAGGTGTGGAGCTCGATCTTCTCCTTATCTTTCGCCGCGAGAGGAAGGGCCAGCGCGGTGCACGCGAAGAGGATGAGGAGACAGCGGGAGTTTCTCATGCGGGGAGGTCGCCGGCGAGTTGCGCGGCCGGCGCTCCATGTCTTCAGGGCGAAGACATGGAGGCGGCCGACAGGTTATTTCGAGGCAGCAGCAGCCGGGGCCGCGGCGGCCGCCGGAAGATACGTAACGCCGGGAGCCGGCAACGGATGCGCCTGAAAGAAGTGGAAGCATCCTTCGTTGATCTGGTCGTAGTGGTTGCCGTAGTCGCCGGGGCTGTTGGGAATGATCTTGAGGTCGAAAGGAAACCCAGCCTGGGTGAAGGCATCGTGCTCCAGGGCCAGCACGCGCAGCGGATGATCGTCGTCGTTGTCGCCGACCCAAACCTCAAACGGCTCTTTGTACTGCGCGTGCTTAAAGAGATCGTAGTCCACCGTGGGGACGATGGAGTGCGTCGTGCAGACCGCGCCCCAGTTCTGCGAATCGTAGAGACCCACAGCCATGGCGTAGATACCGCCGGAATCGTCGCCAAACATAAATACTTTCGTGGGATCGATGGGGTGCTTTTTGGCGACATCGGCGATCACCGCGTGCAGGAAGTCCGGCCCATCCACCTTCGATTCCCACATGGTGTTATTGGTGGATTCCGGTGCAACCGCGATAAAGCCCTGACGGGATGCGTAGTTATGCCAGAGGCCCATCACGTCGGAGGCCCATCCTCCCTGGGCGTGGAGCAGCAGGATGACCGGAAGAGGCTGCGCGGCTGGAATGGCACTGGGGACGAGGAGCGAATAGGTGCGCTGTTTGCCGTTGAACTGAAAATTGACCCGTTCGACCTTGTCCTTGTCTTTCGCGCAGGCGGGCAGAACACTCATCACGGCGAGAAGCACAGCGGAGAAAACTGATGCAGCACGTTTCATGGGCAAACTCCGGAAAATTTGTAATCGCGAACATTATCCGCGATTCTCAGGAACTGGTCCATATTACGCGCAGGGGCGGCGGCAAATCTCGCCCCGGACGCCGAAGCCGTGCCAGGAGCCCGCCCAAACCGTTGAAGCCTGCCGACAGCGGCCTGGCGCACGTACAATCCTGGTAAGGCGGCAGCGTGATCGGAAGCTTGTTTCGCAAAAAACACGACGGCGAGGGGCGGGATCGGCCGACGATGCTCACCGGACCCCGGATTCCGCGCCACTCCAGCGGGTGGGAGGCGCTGCTGAAACACCTGCGCGCCGAGAACGGCCTGCGGGTGCTGGACATTGGACCGACGTCGCCGCAGAACATCAACTTCCTCACCGGCATGGGCCACAGCGTCTACATGGCCGATGTAGTGCATGAGGCGCTGAAGGGCGACTGGGTGGTCCCGCCCAAAGAGAAGGGCGAAGCCCCGGGGTTCGACCTGGCCGGCTTCTTCGAGCAGAACCTGAATTTCCAGGGGCGCCAGTTCGATGTGGTGCTGCTGTGGGCCACGCTCGATTACATCCCCGACGGCCTGACGAAGGCGCTGGTCGAGCATTTGGAGGCGGCGACTTTGCCGGGCGGCAAGGTGCTGGCGATCTTCCACTCGAAGAAGGAAGGCCCGTACACGGCCTACTGCCGGTACCATCTAACCGAGGCCGCGGAGGTCGAGATGCAGGAGTCGGCGCCCTACGCGGTGCAGCGGGTGTACACCAACCGCAGCATCGAGCGCCTGTTTGAAGGCTTCGCCGCCAATCGATTCTTCCTCGCGAAAGACAATCTGTACGAAGTGATCGTGACGCGCTAGAGGCGCAGGCCGTGCGCGGTCCACGATTCCTGACTCAAACCGATTGGTTAACTCACAACTAACTATGCAGGCGCGGGATTCCTGGATAGAGTAAGGCAAATTATGCCTCAGGATCAGGACCCGTCCGACTTTTCGAGCAAGCTGCGTCTCGAGTATGCCGCACCGCGAAGCGTGCCGGTGCCGCGCGGAGGATTGCCGCCCCGGACTCCGGCCGTGGCCGTCCCGGCGACGCCTGCGACGGGAGCCACGAACGCGCCGAGCGCGAAGACCGCGGCGGTGGCGCAGGAGGGTCGCCCAGCCATCGTCACCGCGATTGCGCTCTACGAGTTCTGGCGAGTGCTGGTGTTGGGAACGGTCTATCTGATGACGCTGAAGGATCCGGGCGCGCAGATCGAGTCGCGGACGTTCTGGGAAGTTTTCTTCGTGCTCTCGAACGGCGCGCTCGCCGTGAATTACCTGTTGCCCATCACGATCCTCTACGCATTGGCCATCGGCACCACGCTGTGGATCCGCAATAACTGGGGACGCAAGGCGCTGATCGCCACGTCGGCGTGGGCGGTATTTCGGCTGGTGCGGTATCTGGCAGTCTTCTCGTCGTTTGCATCGATGGCGAACGGCATGGAGCTGGAAGCCCTCTCGTTCATCCGGCAGTGCGCCTATATGCTGGTAGCGGTCAACATCACCATCGGGCTGTACCTGGCCTTTGCGCCCGGCGTAGCGGAAGCCTTCGGCCAGGAAAAGTAGCGCATGGCAGGGCCGCAATCGTTTGCCGCCGCCTCATTTTTCCGACAGAAAGATCAGCTCCGAGGTCAGCGGCAGAGGCAGATCGACAAACAGGCCTTCGCCCATCAGCAGCTGGCCCGATGAGGTTGTATCGGGCAGGCTGCCATCCTCAAAATGCAGCCGGTATTTCCCGCGGAGATCGAGTCCGGCAAGGACGAAGCGGTGGTGCGCTTCGCCGGCGTCCGACCCATGAAAAGCGAAGACCACACCCTCCCGGCGCGCGGGATCCCAGTACTCCATGCCGTCCCAGTGCACGCCGTCGGGACGCGGGGCGATGTGGAAGAGGCGTGCGTCGCGGATGAGCGGGCGCAGGCGCGCCTTGTAAAGAGAGAGGGCGTCGCGCGCCGCTGCGTGCTGCTCCGGGGTCCAGGCAGTGGTGTCCTGCATGACGCTGACCCAGCCCATCATGCCGCTGCGTAATTCGTAGAGAAAGTTGCCGAGGGTCGGCGTGGGCCGTCGATCGACGTAATCCTCCAGCATGGCGGGCGGCAGAACGTAGCTGGCGTCGTAGAACGCGCGGCGGTTGGAGAGCGGATCGTAGCTGTCGGTGATGGAGAAGTAGTCGCCGTGGGCAGCGCTGCCGAAATCGACCATGCGGCCGCCATCGTTGCAGATTTCAAGCAGCAAGCCAGGATGAGCACGGCGCAGTTTCTCGTAGATATTGTAGTAGGCGTTGACAGCGTGGTAGCTCACGTCGGTTGAGTTGGAGCCGAGGACGATGTCTTCCCCGTCGTAGTGTTGGACCGTAAGGGTGCGGGGATCGGGCGCGGCGTGGGGATGGTCGTCGCGGGTGCAGCCCTGGGCGACCAGATAGCCGTCGTGCTCCAGCATGTCGAGGTGGTTGTCGGTGACGATGCGGTCGACTTCGCGGGCGGCGTAATCGCGAGCGGCCGGCACGCCGAGGTCGATCGTCTGTCCTTTGAAGTCCTGCGGCTTCCAGTCCGGGGGCACGTCGGCGACGAGCCAGTCGCGCACTTGCGGATCGCGGAGATTGAGCGCGCCGGGTTGGGTATCGAGGCCGGCCTGCGACCAGTCGACCCAGAGCCCAAAGCGCAGCCCGTGGCGATGTGCGTCGTCGGCCACCGGCCCCAGACCGTGAGGAAACTTGTGCGGGTTGGGGTACCAGTCGCCCACACCGCGGAACCATCCCGCGTCGAGGTGGAACATCTCGAAGCCCAGCGAAGCGGCATCGGCGATCATGCGGCGGGCGACGGATTCGTCTACGTCCATGCCGGCGCCCCAGCTGTTGTTGACCGCAAGCGGGTAGTGAGGATCGGCCCAGGTGCGCGGCGAGCCAAGCACAGCGCGCACCCACGGTCGCAGCTGATTACCGGCTCCATCGGGACCGCCGGTGAACGCGCCGAGAAAGACGGTCGGCGGGGTGAAGGTCGCGTTCGGCGGCAGGCGCGTGAGAAACGGGCCGGGATCAGGATCGAGGCCGAAGACCGCGGCGAGGCTGGTGGACGTGCGATCGAGGGTGAGGCGTGTCCGTCCGCTGAATTCGATACCCGCGAACCAGCCGGAGCCCCTGGGCGTCAACACGGCCTGGTACGGGATGATCTCCGGCACGCTGCCATCCAGAGGGTGCGCAAAGGTGGTGGACCAGCCAGTCCAGGCGTAACGCGGGGCGACGGTGACGAGGTGGGTGCCGATGGGGCCAGGCGCGCCCGCACCCTTATCTATATATAGATGGCGTAGCGGTGCGGCAGCGCCAAGTTGCCAGTCGAGGCGGAGGCTGTCCACGAGCGGCAGCCATAACTCCGCGCCGCTGAGATTGCGGACGGCCACGCGATGCTCGATGGGCCCAAACGCGGCGGGGGCAGTCCACTCCCAGAGGAGTTGCAAATGCGGCTGCTGCGACTCGTAGGCATAGACGATTTGCCCGGCCGACGCGTGACTGAGCGCGGGGAGAAATCTCCAGGTCAGGGGCAGCCGCTTCCCTTCCCGCTCAACGTATGCTGGCAGCGGCTCCACGGCGCGGTTGCGCCACGCTGGCTGGCCCGAGCCTCGGAGCAGGACCAGACGCGGCGCAGGGCTGGGAGCCAGCTCGATAGTGGCGTCGGAGGTGGCGAGAGTTGAAGGATTCTGTGCCCCGGCAGCGGCACTGGCTGCGCCCAGCAGGGCAAGCGCGGCGATGGTCGCGAGTCTCATCGCGATGCACGCCGATCGAAATCGAGCGTTATCCGGCGGCGGACGTATTGCAAGCCATCAGGAATTCCGGTGAACGTGAGGCGATACGAGCTGTTGCCGAGAGGCGTGTTGGTTCCACCCTCGATGGACGCGATCTTCCACGGAGTGTCGATCTCGAGCGAAGCTTCGGTGGCGACGTCGGCTTCGAGGGTAAGGCGATTGCCGTTGAGCGTCGCGGAAATGAGCTTGATCTGGCGGCTGGGTTCTCCGATGGCGGGGTGCGCGGCGGGCGCGACGACGCGCACGCCCCCGGAATAGAGGATGCGGAGGTGGACGGGCTGCTGCGCGAGGTCAAGCGTGGCCCTCGCCTGCTCATCCTCCGCCTGCGAGACCGGCGCAATGCGGCCATCGACTTGTGCGCGGAGGGCCGTCGCGCCCAGGGGAATCTCCGGCGCGAAGACGATCTGCGGCGCGCCGCCCGATGCAGTGAACGTGGCGTCGATCTCTCCCGGATGCTGGTCGATCACCGCAGTCACGCTCGCCGCGCCGACGGGAATGTTGGCCAGCGTGACTTCCGGCCAGCGGGGATCGAGATGCGGAGAGAGAATAAGGCGATTGCCGGGAGCATCGACCTCGATGCCGAAGAGGCCGCGCAGGGTGGCGTGCAGGAAGCCGGCCGAGGACCAGGTTTGCTCCGGCACCGATTCGACCTGAGGATGGCAGAAATCGCCGGAGAAGAGTTCGTGCATGTGGCCGAGCGAATCGAATTGTAACCATGGCAGTAACGATTGCCAGATGGGCAGGGCGACCGCAGGGCGGCCATCGCGCCAGAAGGCTTCTGCCATGTCGGCCGTGAGCAGCGCGGAGACGCTGCCCGCGCCGTAGGAGTTGGGATCGTAGCCGGACGACTGGGCAGACATGCCGCGCGCTCCCCAGTCGGTCTCAAAGTCGGCGGAGGCGAGACGATCGAGCGCGGCGTCTTCCTGCGCGGGCGTGAGCAGGCCGCGTCCCAGCAGATCCGGATGGCTGCGCTGGTCCGTCATCACAGCCCCATTCTCGGAGTAGCCCGCGATCCAGAAGGCGGATTTGGGATCCCAGTAGCGCGCGGTGAGCGTGCCGCGCGCTTTGATGGCGGCATCGGCTGCTGCACCGGCTTCGGCGGTGTGCGCGGTGGCCAGTGCGAGTTGCTGATAGGCCGTTGACGCATCGGCCCACGCAGCGGAGAGGCCGACGTCCTCGCGCATGCGGTCCTGCTCGTTGCCGCCTTCTTTGCCCGCGGGAATTTCGGGCAGGCCGGTTTGCGGGCTCACGATCGAGCGGCAGAAGCCATAGGCCGCGGCGATCTGCTCCCAGTGCGCGCGCAGGAAATCAAGATCGCCGGTGGCCGTGTAGTAGTTCGCGAGGGTGGTGAGGAAGTCGAAGGTGATGTCGACGTGAACGTAGAGATACGGGTATTTGCCCGCCCAGTCGATATGGCCCGCGCTCTGCGAGATTTCATGCCAGATCATGCCGTTGGATCGGTTCTGATACTGGAGGATGAAGGCCAGCTCGTCGCGCGCGCGCGCGAAGTCGCCCGTTGCCAGCAGCGCTTCCGTGGCGACGAGGCCGTCTCCGGCGAAGAACCAGGCATATTGCGGGCGGCGCATGCCGCGCGAGGGACCGTAACCGGCAACGAAGCCGCAGCCAATCTTGTCGTTGCAGACCCATGCCTGATCGAGAGCGAGGCGCGACCAGGCAAGGGCGCGATTCAGCTCCGCATCGGGTGTCACGATGCGGATGCCGCGATGGACGACGGCCTGAATGTGGTCGTGCGCGGCGGCGCGCAGTTGCGGTTCCTGCTGCTCGAGCAGCCGCACGACGGAGCCTTCCGCGGCAGAGCCATCTTCGAGGGCCGCAAAGAACGCGGCATGGCCGTTCTCGGGATGAAGCACCATCGATTGCGCGAGGCTGGTGCGGAGCGTGGCGTTGACCAGCTCACTGTGCGCGGCAAGCTGCGGCGAGGCCATCACCGCGCGCGTCGCGGTGGTGCGCTCGGAAGTGACGAGGCCGTGGAGATCGTCGTTCCAGTGCAGCTCCTGTCCGCCGAGACCAGCCGGCCACATGAGCTCAAGCGCAGGGAGGAACGTAACGCGCAGATCGAGTGCGCGGCGTCCTTCCACGTCGTAGCTGAGGATGACGCCCGGCTGATCAAGCGGGACGAAGAGATGCTCACGCACGACGAAGTCGGGGCCGACGTAGGTACGCACGATTCCGTCAGGAGAATAATCGATGCGGCGCAGGAGAGTATCCGCGTCGATGGCGGCGTCTTCGCCCTGCGGCAGGAACTGCACGCGGTAATCGGAGAAAAGCTGGAAGGGATAGGCCCACGCTTCGAGTCCCATGCCGGAGTAGCCCATGAGCAGCGCCCGCTGGCCATGCGCGGCGACGAAACGCGACGGCGCCACGGCTTCGGTGGAGAGCGTGAGCGAAGGCCCAGCAGGCGGATTTCGCGCCGCGGGGGTTTGCGCCGCGGCGCTGGCGCAGAACAGCAACGCAGTTGCGGGGAGAAGCAGCGCGACCCTGAGAAGCACAAAGTTCACCAGGTCAACGTTACCGTTTTTTCCGTGTAGCCCGCACCTTCCGGAAACTGCACCGTAAGCGTGCGCACGCCATCGGTGGCCGCGCCGAGATCGGCGTCGTGAGTGGCGAGCGCCGGCTGAGGAACGTTTTCGCGCACCGAGAGAGTCTGCGCGGTGCCGCCGGGTGCGGAAAGCCGGAACACAAGAGAGCGGCCCTGGTACTCGTCGGCGAGCACCTTGAGTTGATCGGTTTCGGCGCCCGCATCGGGAAGAGCTTCGGTGATGGCCGCCTCGACCGCAGGCAGCGGGATGGAAAGCTCGCCGTTCTTCAGCGCAGTCCCGGGAACGGCGGAGGCGAGGCGGACGGTGGGATCGCTCGAGCGCACGAGCAAACGCTGGCCGTTGCGCCGGATACTGACGTCGATGAATTTTTCGCCGAAAGGCAGGCGGCGAATGGTCGCCTGGTTCCACACGGCAGGCAGACTGGGCGTGACGGTGAGAGTGTGGTTGGGCACGTCCCACGCGAGTCCGAACAGGCCGCGCAGCGTGGGCGAAATGACCATGGCCGAGGACCAGAGCTGATGCGCCGTGCTGCGTCCGAGCACCTGATAAAAGCGGCCGGAGAGCAGTTCCGTCACGTCGCCGGGATCCTGAGCCCAGGTGAGGTTCGCGTTCTGCATCAGGTGCACGTAGGCGGAGAGCGGATGTCCGGCGCGATATTCGGCCAGCGAGACCCATCCGGTGAAGAGCGGCCACACCGAGCCCTGGTGGTAGCTGATGGGATCGTAAAACGATGTGCGATCGCTGAGGTCGCGCGTCCCCCAGTCGGTGGAAATGTCGCTCGAGGCCCAGTTCTGCAGCATCGGCTCGGGGTGCGCCAGGGTTGTGTTTCCGTCCCACCACGCGACACTGGGAAAGATCGTCGAAGTCGCGTCGCGCTGGCCGTTGCCATTCCAGCTGAACGCGTAGTCCTGGCTGTCGGGCAAATAGTACTCGGTCTCGATGGTCTTCGCGATGCGGTCGGCGCGCTGCTGGGCGGCGGTGGCCAGATCATCGTGGCCGGTCGCGCGGGCGAGATTGGCGAAGGCGAGGCTGGCCTGCTCGTCGAGCGCGGCCAGATAGATTTCCTGATGCGGCATCTCGGGGATCCACGACTCAACCCAGCCCGAGCCCTGGGAATTATCGTAGATGCCATCGCCGTCGGTGTCGTGGGAGGTTTCAAAGCTCCAGGCACGCTCCAGATTCGGCCACAGGGAGGTGACGAAGGCGCGATCGCCGCTGATGCGCAGGTAGTCATTGGCGGCCATGGCGAAGAGCGGCGTGGAATCCGCGGCTGCCCACTCGTAGGGCAGCGCAGACCAGTCGACAAGCCCGGCGGTCTGCGAACGCTCGTGCATGATTTTGCCGTCGGCCCGCTGATGGAGGGCGAGGAACTGAAGTTCCTGGCGGGCGGCGTCGAAGCCGCCGTAGCTGTCGATGGCATAGAGAGACCACAGCGAGTCGCGACCGAAGAACCAGCCGAAGCCAGGACGAGCCGCGTCACCGGAGCCCACGAATCCGGCGGTCAGGGCCTGCTGATCCGGGGCGGTCTGCACGCGCAGTTGGTCGATGGCAGTCTCCGCCCACGAGAACGCCGCGTTCAGATCGGGGTCGGGCGTCTCGATGGCGGTGTGGTGCCCGAGGAACGCGCGATAGTAGTCACGATTGGCGCGAAAGACAGCAGCGATCTGGGAGTCAAGCTGCGCGAGGGACTGTTCGAAGGCGGTTTTGGTGGTGTCCTGCGCGGAGTTGGCGACGGTCATGAGCAGCGGGTAGAGGCGGCCCGCGTCGCGCTTGGGATCGAAGTGCACGACAAACTGCAGCGGCCAGGAGCTGGCGCGTTCCTGATAGGGCGGCAGGATGCCGGAGTCCGCGTGCGGCATCGCGAGAGCAGCGGCATGATCGGGGAAATTGAGGTGCAGGATGTAGTAGCCCGACGTGCCCGTGGCGACCCATTCCGGCGAAGGGCGGTCGTCGGACTGCGCCGGCCACATGAGCTGCATCACCGGCGTGAAGCTGAAGGTGATGGTCATGGGACGAATGGCTTCGAACTGGTAGAGGACGAGCGCGCCGGAGTTGCCCTGCGGAGATTTGGGGGCAAGCATGATCTGGCGAATCGTGAAGTTGGCGTGCGAGTAAGTGAGGATGGTCTCGCTGGGCCGGACCTCGATGGCGGCGGCCAGCTGATTCACGTCGATGGGGACGGCATAGTCCTGCATATCGACGGAGAGATGCATGCCGCTCAGGATTTTCCAGGGAAAGAGCCACGCTTCAAAGGAGCCGTTTTGTTGGCCGAGGATCGCGCCGCGCGGTCCGATCACGGAGAAGGGCGATTGCGGATCGGCGGTGCGGCTCAGGTTCATGGCACTGGCGGGATCGAGAGGAAACGCAGAGGGAACGGGCAGGGCGGACTGCGCGCGGGCCATCGCCGCCATAGCGAATGTGGCGATGAGGAGGATGCCGCGCATGCGGCTGCTTCCGGCGAGAGTGGCCATCGTGCGATGCGAACTGACCTGCGAACTGCGATACGGGCTGCGGCGAGAAGCCGTCACCAGCCCACCGCAGTTCCTGAACGGTACAACGCGGGTCTGCCACGAACCGGCGGTCACTGAATCTTATCCTCATTTTGAAATCGGTCTGCCGGAAAGTCGGGAGAGATGGCAAGCGCGACCGCTCGCCATCTCTTCCGCGGAGGGAGGGCTCAGAACTGGAAGCGCCCGGCGAACTGCAGCCTTCGCATCGAGGTCCCGTCCTGTTCGGAGTACGTACCCTGAATGTACCCCGCGTTGTTGCTGTCGCCGCAGTCGATGCAGCTGTTCGGGTTCCCGTAATTGGTGTGGTTGAAGATGTTGAACGCTTCCACCACCAATTGCATCTTCAGGTTCTCGAAAATCGAGAAGTTCTTGGCGAGCGTGGAGTCGACATTGAAGTACCCCGGTCCCCACAGGGCATCGCGTCCGATATTCCCAAAGCTATCGGCTGCCGGGCGGGCGTAGGCATTGAATGTGTTATCCGCCTGTCCCGGAGGCTGCAGGACGTAGGGCGAGCCCTTCAGATAAGGGACTCGATGAAGGACAGGATCGAGACTGCCCTTGCTGATCCCGAAGCTCTTGCCAGGAACCTTGTTCAGGAAGCAGGCATTGTCATCCGCGGCAATGTCGTTGTCCTGGTTGCAGTCCTGATAGTTGGTGTTGAAGGGAACGCCGCCATCGACGGTCAGATTCGCGTTGAGCTGGAATCCGCCGATGACCTGGTTCATCCATCCGGGTACGTTGGAGCCGATCAGCTTTTGGCGGCCGAAGGGAAGGTCATAGTTCCCCGCAAAGACCCACGCCTGGCGCCGGTTGTAATAACCGTTGCCTCGCCCAATTCTCGGATCGACCAGGAACTGATACGACTCGTGTGTGATGTCGTGCGACCAGGTGTAGTGAGTCAGAAACTGCAGCCCGTTGTTGAAGCGCTTATTGAGGATGACTTGCAATGCATTGTAGCTACCCGTGGCCTGGTTGGCCATGTAGTCAATGCGTTGCGACCAGCCGTGGGGCACCCCATACTTAGCGCCCAACTGCATCTGCGCCGTGCCGTCATAGTAGGGAGCCCTCTGTGCCTCGGTATAGGCGCACTCCGGATTCGTGGCCAGCGTCAGGCCGGAGCACGATCCCCCCATCGTCGTCATGTTGTTCGGGTTGACCTGGTTGAATCCTCGATAGGTGTCTTCGTTGGCGTTGTACGAAGGCGACGAATCGAACATGTTGTGATACGCCTCGCTGCCGACATACGCCACCTGGAGCGAAAGGGTCTTCGTCAACTCATGCTGCGCGGTGAGATTCCAACCCTCTACGGTGGGCAGCCGGACCCGGGTGGGCCGCGCAATCTGATAAATGCCGTCGGGAAGAACATAAGCGCCATTCGAAGGAATGGCGGGGAAAGTGTAGCCCGGGGGCCCGGGGGCAACACCATTCTCCGTTGAAGTCAGGTTGAAAACCGCGGCCGAGTTTGAGACCGGGTTGACTTCCTGTTCGACCTGGGTGGGGAACGAGGCCGTGAGCACATCGCCGAAGCTGTCACCGGCCCAGCCTTGCCCGTAGACAATGCCGTAGCCGGCCCGCACCACGGTGTTCGGCCGAACTTGCCAGGCCACGCCGAGGCGGGGAGCAAACATTTTGTCGTTGTTTTTGACGTTGGCGGCGGAGTTGAATTCGCCCACGCCGGCGATGCCGAGAATGCCGGTGTTCAGGTTGAGCAACCCGCCTGCGCCCGATGCCGTGAGCGACTCCGGAGTGTAGAGTTCCCAACGCAAACCGTAGTCAAGGGTAATGTCGCGCGTGGCACGCCATTGATCCTGGACATAGAGGGCGGCGAGGTTTTCCTGCGATTTCGCGCTGGTGTTGGCCGTCTGGGTCCGCCAGAAGGTTGTCGTATCGCCAAGCAAAAATGTGGCGAAGCCCACGCCCGGGGACTGCGTGGTGCCGGTCACTCCCGAGGTGCGGGAGGACGCGAAGAAATAAGTACCCGAACGCAGGGCATTGCTGGCGATGCTGAGGCTGTGATCCTGGAGAAAGCGGTAGGCGCCTCCGAACTTGATGTTGTGGTTGCCCAGGGTGTGCGACCAGTTATTCACGATCTGATATTGAGATGTCTGCTGCAACGTAGGGTTCGCGGATGTTCCGTATTCGATATTCTGGCCGCCATTCGCCCCGTTAGCGGGAATGTCGATATTGAACTGCGGCAGGCCGCCGTCCAGAGCGAGGTTGCCGGTGTTGGCGTTGGGGATGCCGAGCGCGTTGCCCAGGGCCTGGTTGCCATTCGGGCCGGTGGTGTTGTTGTAGATGGTGTAGAAGCCGAAGCGGAAGTCTGTAAGCCACTTCGCGGAAAGGACGTAATCGCCACCGGAGGCAAGGCTGTTGTAGTGGAACGCATCCGTGCCGGCAAAGTCGCCCGAACCGAAGCCGAGGCCGCCGGCTGCGCCAAAGAACGGCGCCCCGCTAAGGTTGCCCTGGAAGTAGGTGTACCGGCTGAAGAGATGCAGCTTCTCCGTCGCCCGCCAGTCGACGCGCACGTCAGGCTGGTTGGTGTTGAACGCGCCGGAACCCGAGGCAGAATAGTTGTTTTCAACCCCGGTGCCGGCGTTGGGCGCGGGCAGAAGCTTGAAGAAGGCAACTGCGGCGGCGGACAGGTCCCCGGCAGGAATGACGTTCCCGGTAAAGGGCGTGCGGCCGGTATTGCTGGCGTCGTTGAGGGAATTCGGTTTGTAAATTTGGCCGACGGAAAGGTAGTCGCTCAGGTCGCACGGGCCGCCCGAAGTGCAGGTGGTTTCAGCCGTGAGCGTCGGAACGGTGGTCAACGTCGAGACGCCGGTCTTTTCGCGTAATCCCTGGTAGTCGACAAAGAAGAACAGCCGGTCCTTCATGACAGGACCGCCCACGGATCCGCCGAACTGGTTGTGCAGGGTGGGCGCCAGCGTGTTGTTCGGCGGCGCATTCGCGAAGGGATCGCGGGCCTGCTGGGCATCGGAGCGGCGATACTCGAACGCTGTGCCATGGAAATTGTTGCTGCCGGAACGGGTTTGCGCCGTGACGAGGCCGGCGACGGCTTTGCCGAACTCGGCGTCGTAGTTCTGCGCGGTCACTTTCATTTCGGAGACAGCGTCGAGGTTGGGGTTGATGACGGCGACGCCATTGAGGGGATCCTGATTGTCAGTGCCGTCCAGTTCATAGCCGGTGGCGAAGGGGAGTTGGCCGTCGACCTCGATGGATTCGCTGCGCTGAGGATTGCCCCCGCCCTCGCCCGGTCCCCACCCGATGTAGGTGGTGCCGGGGGTGAGCAGCTCGAACGCGGTAAAGTTGCGGTTGAGGTTGGGCAGGTTTTCGACGGCGCGCTCGTTGAGGATGGTTGTGACATCGGCGCGATCCGTTTGCAGCAGCGGAGCGCCACCGGTCACCGTCACCGTGGTCCCCACCGAGCCAACCGCAAGTTGCAGGTTCACTTCCGGAGCCGTGTCGGCGTAAACAACCACATTGTCGACCGCCTCTTTCGAGAATCCCCCGGCTTCCGCCTGCACGCGATAGGTATCTGGGATCAGGTGCTGGACGCGGTACTCGCCCGCGGCGTCCGCCTGGACCGTGACGGAAGTGCCCTTGGAGACGTCGGTCACTGTGATCGTCGAGTTGGGGATCACGGCATTCGATTTATCGGTCACCGTTCCGTAAATCGACCCGTAGACGGCCTGGGCGTGCGCGGCGAAAGAGCCGATCCAGACCCAGGCGGTGATCGCTGCGAATGCCAGCAGGATTCTGAAAGTCCACGACCGGCTGTCGGTCAATGAAATGTTTTCCTGATGATGCTTCTTCATACAGCACGCCTCCCGGCAAACTCTGAACCTTACGTTGGGGAAGCCGGCTGCCCTGGGACAGAGGCCGGACTTCCTGGTCGCACTGGCGAGCTCATCCTGTTCAGGCTCGCCCAATTCGCTTCTACGGAAGAATCTCGCCCCCGAAAACCTGCTGGTGCTGGATGGGAAGGAGGCGGAACTCCAGCTATAGCCGTGGAGTATTCGCGCCCGCATACAATGCTTACAAGGTGTTTTACGGTGATTTGACGGGTCAAATCCCGTGGTGACATACTTCAGGCGGTTCAATGTCGGCTAGTCACGCAGTTTCCGATGCAGGTGCCCCCGCCCTTACGGATGAGCGTTGGGCTTTGGTGAACCGGATCGCCGTCAGTCACCACCTGAAGTCTTCCCCCCGCCTGAGAGAATTCCTGTTTTACATCGCCCGATGCGCGATTCGGGATGCCCCGGAAGAGGCGACCGAGCAGCAAATCGGGATTCGCGTCTTCGGCCGGCACCCGGGGTATAACTCCAGCGAGGACAGCATCGTGCGCACCCATGCGCGTCTGCTGCGGCAAAAGCTGGCGGCCTATTTCGCGGAAAACGGCCTGACGGAAGAGCTGGTGATGGAGGTGCCCAAGGGGCACTATCTCCCGGTCTTTCGTCCGCGGACGGCCATAACGCCGGCGGCGAGCGACCAGGCGGCGGCAGAATTGCATCCCGTCCCGCTGGTCGGGGTCGCGGCGACCGTGACACCGCAGAGCAGGCGGCGGCCCTGGTGGTGGCTGGTCGCTGCTTTGCTCCCGGTGCTGGCGGCGGTGGCGATCCTGGTTTCGCATCCGTGGCGGGCGGTGGTGAAAGCGGATTCCCCGGTCGACGTTTTCTGGCGGCCGTTTCTAGCGGCCGATCCCCCGCTGGTGATTTACAGCAACGCTCTGTTCCAGGGAAGCTCGGCCCAGGGCCTCCGGTACGCGTCGCAGGATGCGGCGAAGAATCCGGAAGCCGACGGCTACGTGGACACCTATACCGGCATCGGCGAACTGGCCTCGGTCTACACCCTCACGCGCCTGTTTGACGCGCACCACGCCAACTTCATCCTGAAGCGGAGTTTGCTGGTCACCTGGGACGAGGCACAACTGCGGAACCTGATCTTCATCGGCGCCCGGGTGGAGAATCCGTCGCTGCGCGTGCTGCAGCCGACAACAGACTTCACCATGGTGGCGGGGGCGGACTCCGCAGGCGTGGTGAACGTGCATCCGCTGCCTGGCGAACCGGCCGTCTATTCACGGCCCGAGCATCCGCTGACCACGGACTATGCAATCCTGGCCCTCCAGCCGGGCGTACAGCCAGGGCGGCACATGCTGGTCTTCAGCGGACTCACGACCTTCGGAACCCAGGCCGCCGTGGACTTCGTTTGCCAGCCGGACAACGTGGCGCAGTTGCTGAAGAAAGTCACCGGGCCCAAAGGAGAGATTCGGCCCTTCGAGGCGGTCCTGCAGACGACCATTGGCGGAGGAGTTCCGCTGCAGACTCGGCTGGTGACGGTGCGGGTGCACTGACTCGGCGCAGCGCATCGATCCCCCGCTTGCCTTATTGCACCGGTGCCAGCTTTAACTGATTGTCCAGGTGATTCTGGGCGGCCAGTTCGCTTTCTCGTCTGGCTGCGTTTTCCTGCCCGGCGAGCCGGTAGGCCTGCGCCAGCGAGGCGTGGGTGATGTAGTTGCCCGGGTCCATCTTCTCCGCGTGCTGCAGGTACATAATCGCGGTGCGAGCATCCTGGCGGCGGAGCAGGACGCGACCCATGAGAATGAACGGGCCGGTGCTGCTCATATCCAGCGCGAGGGCTTTGGTGAGCGCCTGCTGTGCGAGGTCCAGCTTGTTGACACGCAGGTAGACGTCGCCGAGACGTTCGTAGACTGGCGCGTACGAGGGGTTGAGGTGCTGCTCGGCTTCGAACTGGCGGATGGCTTCGTCGACGTTGGAGTCGAGGAGCGCGACTTCTCCAAGAAGAAAATGCGCCAGCGGAAGAGTGGGCGAAAGGTCGAGCGCCTTCTGCGCTTCGAGGGCCGCCTGCCGCGGCAAATTTGCACGATTGAGCATGGTGGCCAACAGGAGCCATGCAGGGGCCGAGTCCGGCGCTTCGCCGTACTGCGCGGCGAACGAAGCGCGCGCGTCGTCGTAGCGCTGCGCGTTCAGATAGCAGAGGCCAAGCACGTAGTTGGCGTCGGTGCCGGCGTCGGGGGTCCACTGGCGCACGCGCTCAAGAAACGGAATGGCGGCGGCGGGCTGGCCGAGGCGATAGAGGGTGAGGCCTTCCATCTGCACAGACTCGATGTCCTGCGGGTCCTGCTGCATGGCGGCCGTGAAAGCTTGGCGGGCTTCGACGAGTTTGCCCGTGCGATAGTACGCCAGGCCGAGCTCGCGTTCGACGCCCGCCGCCGCGGGCTGCCTCTGCGCCAGCTTTTGCAGAATGGCGATGGCGTCGTCCGGATGATCCTGCTCGAGGGCGGCGCGCGCTTTCGTCAAATCGTCGGAGGAGGAAGGCGCGGCAGCAGCGTGAGTTTGAGCGGCAAGCGGCACAACCATAGCAAGAAGAAAAAGGAACACTGCGCGGAATGACATAACGCACCAGCATACTGCGTAATGAAGGGTGGTAGTATTTGCGGGGTTATGAGATTCGCGGGGATGTTCTGCGCGCTGATACTCTGCGCTTTGCTGATGGGAAGCGCAGCGGGCGCCCCACAGCACCCCGCGACGCACGATGCTCCGTACCCGGCGGGTGGGCAACACTCCGGTCCGGCATGGTTTGTGGATGTGGCCGCACAGGCCGGCCTGACGATGCGCAACGTCAACGGCGAAGCGGACGCCAAGAACTACATCATCGAGACGACCGGCGGCGGTGTGGCGATTCTCGACTACGACCGCGATGGATGGCCGGACATTTTCCTCACCAGCGGCCAGACGCTGGACGGCAAGCCCGATCACGGAACAATGCCGACGGGACACCTGTACCACAACAATCACGATGGAACCTTTACCGACGTCACGGCGCAGGCGGGGCTGACGGCGACCGGTTGGGCGCAGGGCGCGTGCGTCGGCGACTACGACAACGATGGCTACGACGATCTGTACGTGACGTATTACGGGAAGAACCGGCTTTATCACAACGAGGGCAATGGGCGCTTCAAAGAAGTGGCCGAGCAGGCCGGCGTGGCCGGTGATGGGACGAAGTGGGGCACCGGCTGCGCATTCGTCGATTACGACCGCGACGGCAAGCTGGATCTGGTGGTCGCGAACTACGTGCAGATGGATTTGAAGTCGCTGCCTAAACCAGGCGAAGGGATGATGTGCCTGTGGAAGAGCGTCGCGGTGGAATGCGGCCCGCGCGGGCTGCCGTACACGACCAATCTGCTGTATCGCAATCTGGGAGGCGGCAAATTCGCCGATGTGACAAAGCCGAGCGGCATCGCGGCCACCAACGGGCACTATTGCCTGGGCGTCACCACGCTCGATTACAACCACGATGGCTGGCCGGATATTTATGTGGCCTGCGACAGCACGCCGAGCATCCTGTATCGCAATAACCGGAACGGGACCTTCACAGACGTGGCCGTGGACGCGGGCGTGGCCTTCAGCGACGACGGCGAAGAGCAGGCGGGGATGGGCGCGACGTCGGCAGACTACGACGGCGACGGGTGGCCGGATATCTTCAAGACTAACTTCTCCGACGACACATCGTCGCTCTATCACAACAATGGGAATGGCACTTACACCTCGACTATCTACGATGCCGGGCTGGGGCTCAATACCCACTATCTGGGGTGGGGCGCAATGTTTGTCGATGTGGATAACGATGGATGGCCGGATATCCTGGTGGCGAACGGCCACGTGTATCCGCAGGTGACGCCGGGGCTGGGGGCGACTTATCGCGAACCGCGGCTGCTCTACTGGAACCAGGGCAACGGGAAATTCAAAGACATGAGCGCGCAGGCGGGCCCGGGCTGCACAGAGCCGATGCCGAGCCGAGGTCTGGCGGTTGCGGATTTCTGGAATGACGGGCGCGAGTCGGCCGCGATCAGCGACATGGACGAAAAACCGCTGCTGCTGGTGAACGTGGCGGCCAACAGCCATCATTGGCTGGGAATTGCGCTCACCGGCACGCGGTCGAATCGCGATGGGATTGGAGCGCGCGTGACAGTAACAGCCGGCGGAAAAAAATGGACGCAGGAAGTGAGGAGCGGCTCGAGCTACCTCTCGTCAAGCGACCTGCGTTTGCATTTCGGACTGGGGGCGGCCACCGCCGTCGATCCCATCGATGTGAACTGGCCGAGCGGGCTGGAGGAAGAATTTCGCGGCGTGGCGGCCGATCGATTTGTGACGCTGGTCGAGGGGAGCGGCCTGGATGCGGCGAAACGGTAGGATCCGCGTCCGCGGCTTCCTCCAATATTCCTGACCCCGAGGTCCATCCGTCGCAACCCGTCGGCGCCTGCCTCCACGCAGGATGACAGCGGTCGATCGGCTATGGCTGCGGCTTGGCTGCAGGCGCGGATGCGGGCGCGGCAGCCTGCGGAGCTTTTTGCCCAGCGGCCGCCGCAGGCGTATCGGCGGGCGGAGGAGCGGCAGCCTTCTGGCGGCGCTCGGCGGCTTTCTTCAGTTCTTCTTCGTGTTTCGTCTTTTCGGCGGCTGCTTCCTCATCGGTCACGTAGCGGAATTCCTGCAGCCGGCCGGGATATTGTTCGGCGGTGAACACGCGATTCTGTTTGTCGATGGCGACGCCGACCAGCGCCCGGAACTGGCCGGGCAGATCGCCATGGCCGGTGCCGATATACGTCAACAGCTCGCCCTGCTGGTTAAAGACCTGCAGACGATCCTGCATTTCGTCAGCCACCCACACGTGGCCATCGCTGTCGACGGCGATGCCTTTGGGACGCGCGAAGTAGCCGGGACCGTCGCCGGGTTTGCCGAAAGTGCTGATAAAGGCGCCGTCAGCATCGAAAATTTCGACGCGGTCGTTGAGGGTGTCCGTCACCAGGACGTTGCCGTCCTTGTCGACGGCCACGCCCTGGGGCGCGGCGAAATCGCCCGGCGCAGTGAGGTAGTGGTTCTTGCCGCCGGTCCCCATGCGCCGCAGCAGCTTGAGCGTGTCGGCGTCGTAGACGAGCACCTGGTCCTGCTGGGTATCGACCACGTAGAGGAAGCGGTTGTTGCTGTCGATGGCGAGGCCCACGGGATCGGCCAGGCCCTCGGTGATCTGCCCCACCAGCGCGTGTTGCGGGCTGAAGATCAGCACCCGATGCATTTTGCCGTCGGAAACGAAGAGTCGGTCGTCGTCGTCGATGGCGAGGCCGTTGATCCAGCCGAAGTGCGCTTCAAAGCCGTTGCGGATAAGCTGCGTGTCATGGTTCGCGGGATTGAAGATGAAGACGGCGCCGACCTTTTGATCGGCAACGTAGACAAGGCCCTTGGAGTCGATGGCGATGCCCCAGGGACCGATCAGCTGGAAGGGGAAGGTCTTGGGGTTGAACTTTTCCTGGTCGGTCTGGCCGCCGGCGAGGCGATCCATCCAGGTCGGCTTCGGCTTGGCTTGATCGGCCGGAGTGTAATCGATCTTCTGCCCGGCAAAAAAATCGACCCAGTGGACGCGCGCGATGTTGGGCGGACTCGGCCACACCAGCTTGGTGGGGTCGAAGGGAAACTTCTTCGGACCGGCGTCGGACGTTGTCGAGTCAGCAGCCGCCTTCTTTTTCTTGTCGGCGTGGGCGGCGAGCGGGAACGTCATACCCAGCGCGCACAGAAGTAGCGCAGCCAGGGCCCTGCGGTTGCGGTTGGAATGGTTGCGGACTCGGGACATCGTCAATCTCCAGTTACTTCGGGGGAGCCGGGGAAATCGTTTCGTTCATATTGAGCCGGTTCTTGTGGCACATATCGCAGAAGGCCATGTTGTTGGCCTGATCGTTCACCAGCAGGTCGGGCTGCATGGAAGCGTGCGGCTGGTGGCAGGAAAGACAGCTCAGCTTCGTCTTCACCTTCGTCTGATTGGTGGGGTCCATGACGTCGGAGACGGGATGGTATTCCACCGGGTGTCCGAGGCCGAAGCGCAGCGGGAGGACGGGCACCTTGTTCTTCTGGTAGTAGTCGCCGGGCAGCGTCACGGCGCCGTTGAAGATGGTGAGGTTGCCGTCAGCGGTCTTCTGCGGAACGGCGTCGGGGCCGTGACACTCCAGGCAGAGTCCGTTTCCCACCACGCGGAGGAGCTTCTCGTTATCGCCGCCGTGGGGCGTATGGCAGGTGCCGCAGCCCTCAGCGAACGCAGGCTGGTGGTGGAACGGCTTCTTGCGCAGGTCGTCAATGTCGGTGTGGCAGCCCGTGCAGATGCTGACGCCGTCGGTCTTCGGCAGGCCGGGCTCGTTGCTGGCGTGGGGGCTATGGCAGTCCGTGCAGTCGCCCATCGCGCCGGGGTGGGGCACTTTGGCAGAGGAGATGAGCTTGACCTGATCGTCGTGGCAGGTACCGCAGAGCGTTTTGATGTCCGTCTGGTTCAGGACCACTTTGCCGTCTTTAGCCGGCGCATGGCAGGTGTCGCAGCCGCCCGGCGCGAACGGCGGATGGACGAACTTCGCCATCAGCTTCGGCTGCGCGGACTGGTGAGGATCGTGGCACTCGAGGCAGTTGGCGGTGGCGAAGGGCTGATTATTGTGAGCTTTCTGCAGGTCGGCGTCTTTGGGGTCGTGGCAGTCGAGGCAGAGCGCGGGCGCCGATTTCGTGAGGTGGAAGCGATTCTCCGGCGTGGGGTCGGCGCCGGTTTTATGGGTGGTGTGGCAGGTGTCGCAGCCCATGTCCAGCGCGGGATGGCGGCTGCCTCCCGTCGGCACATTCAGCCCGGTCGAATGGCAGCCGAGGCAGAGATTTTCCTTTTCCCCGCCGGTTTCCGGCTTGAGCAGCTGGTTCTTGTTGTCGCTGACGTGGGGATCGTGGCAGGCCAGGCAGTCGCGCACCGCGGGGGGATGCACCGTGCCCTTGATGGTGGTTGCGTCCTTGTCGGCGTGACAGGTCAGACACAGCGAGTGCGGCGTCGCCGTGATCAGCTTGACGCGCGTGACGTCCTTGTTGACGCGGATCTCGTGGCAGCTCAGGCAGCCCATGGCCATAGCCGAGTGCACCGACTTTCCCTTGGTCTTGTCCTCGTGACATTCGAGGCATTTGGCTGGGTCGGTTTTGGGGTCGAGCGGCACCGGGTGGATCTGCGCGGACACGCGACCGGCGCAGAGCGCGAGCAGGACGAGACACAGGAGGCGCGGCCAAACCACGGGGCGGACCCGGCGCCCAAGGTCAGCGCAGGCGCGGAGAACTGGCGGATTGATTCGGGTAGCCGTTTGCGAGGTCATCGAATGTCCAGACAGGTCCTGAGGAAGGCGCTATGGCCCCACTGTGCTCATTAAATTCGCGGAGTTCCTCTCTGGCTGTGCGTTATATCACTTCGCGAGGTGGGGAGGCTGTATTTTCGCGGACGACGACGGCCGTCTGAAAAAGAACTTGAGGGGTGACCGGAATTGGGAATCGGAGGACTGTTCCGGGAACGATCACTGCCGGCGCCCTTTCACGGGCGAGGAATCGGAAGCCGATGAGCTGAGTACGCACAGGGAGGCTCGATTCGGTGAATCGCATCGTTTGGCTGGCAGGGATATGGGTGAGCGCCGCAGGGATCGCGGCTGCGCAGATGGTTGCGCCGTCGACGGACGTGCTGGGGGCTCATCTGAACTATGGACGAGGTTGCGTAGCGTGCCACTCGCCGCACAGCGGAGCGTCCGGGAATGGCGGGGCGAAGTCCGCGGGCTCCGGTCCGGGATCGGTAGCGCTCTGGGGCGAGGATGCTTCCAGCCTCTATGGCAAAACCATTTCCACCGACGGCGGCAAGTTTGTGGAGGTACTGCCCACCAGCATGACGGCGGGCACACCCGATGTGGGCGGGATGCTGACCTGCCTGAGCTGCCACGACGGCAACTACGCCCAGGCGGCGATGATGAAGAACCGGATCTACGAGGCCTTGCCGCCCACCTACGGCGCTGCGAATGCGGTGCCGACGCTGATCGGCGGCAGCGGCACGGGAGCAACGAGCTATCTGAGCGAGCATCCCTCCGGCCTGAGCGCGACCATCGACTGCGGAGGCCCTGCGAACTGGGACTGCACCGAGAACAACGGCATCGTCAGCATGACCGGGCAAAACTCAAGCCGGTTTGTGGCCAGCTATGGCTTCTTTGTGAAGCCGGGGAGCTATAACAACAAAGCCGTCGTAGTGTGCACCACCTGTCACGAACCGCATGTGATGAACGTGGTCACGGTGCGCAGCGGTTCGGGGTCGGGACTGCCGGCGGGAAACTACGCAACGATGTTTTTCCTGCGCGCGCCTTATAACCCCAATGATCCGAATCCTCTGTCGAACCAGACCGCGCAGTTTTGCCGCCAGTGCCACGCAGACAAGTCGAACGAGATGAACGGAAGCTCCGCGCGCACGGTGTTTTAACAGACGGCAAAGCGGGAAACGGCGACCGCCTGGCCGCGGCGGGCTTTCCCCTTCTGCGGCATAGCTTTACCCTTCTGCAACACGGCTTTGCCCTTCTGCGACATGGATCGCGAATTCCGGCCCGCCAGCCACCGGGCCGGATTCGCTCCGGTGCGGAGCGGAGCGGCGCGGCCGGATCAGCCCACATCTCGTCGCGCGGTCAAACCCAGGAAGCAAACGTGTCTCACGAATTGTCCCCGCAATCACTCGATGCGCGATGCCTGCGCCGGATCGATGGAGGCGGCGCGGCGTGCCGGGATCATTCCCGCGAGTGCTGCCGCAGCGCCGAGCGTTGCGATGGCAGACGAAAATAAGAGCAAGTTCGCGTCCAAACGAATGCAGCGTCAAGGTGCTGAAAAAATTGGGGTAGCGGGGATAACGGAGCGTGCGGATTGTTCACTTATGAAGAACGGCTGTCCGAAAAGGGACACACGTGTCGAAAATGGACTCCGCATGAAGAAGTCGTTAAGAAACCGCGAGAATCCATGCGATCATTTCCCAGAGATTCCGAGCGCGCCAGGAGGCGTCGTCGAAGCTTCCGCGATGTTGGCCGCTCCGAACTTCGAGCGGCGCTCATTTTGGCGAGATAAGCTGGAACCATCCAGAATCAGTCGTTGATTTGTCGCGCATCTCCGTCCGTTCGCGTTCCCGGCGGACCACTTTTGAGAGGTACCCATGCGCCCGGTCCACCCTGTCTCGCTGCGTTTCCCGATAGCCTTGGCCTGTCTGCTTTTCGTTGGCCCGCGGGTGCCTGGCTTTGCGCAGGTCGACCGCAGCGGATTGAGCGGCACAGTTTCCGATGCTACTGGCCGAGTGCTGCCGGGGGCGGATATCACGGCGGTGCTGAACTCGACCCAACTCCGGCGTGAGACCGAATCGTCGTCGGACGGCAGTTACGTGATTCCCGAACTGCCGGCGGGAGTCTATTCCGTCTCTGTCGTTCATGCCGGCTTCGCGACTCTTACCTTTGTCGACGTGCAGCAGGTGATTGGGAGAACGCGCACCCTCAACATGACCATGCAGGTGGCGGGCAGCGAAGAACGCATTGCGGTGTCATCCAGTTCGGCGCTGATGGATCGCAGCTCCAGCGCGGTGACCGGACTAATCGAGAAAGAGCAGGCGGATGAATTGCCGCTCAACGGCCGCAACTGGGCGGAGCTGACGGCCTTTGTGCCGGGCGCCATCGACACCGGCGGCGACAATCAGCGAACGATTCGCTTCGCCGGGCGGGGACTCGACGACAGCAATTTTACCTACGACGGCGTGGATGCCACCAATATCGTGAATCAGACGCAGCGCGCATGGGTGCGGCTCGCCATTCCGCTGGACGCAATCGAGGAATTTCGCGTCGATTCGCTCACCGCAACCGCCGAGGATGGCGGGACGGGCGGAGCTCAGTTGGCCGTGTCCTCGCCTTCGGGCACAAACGACTGGCATGGACGCGCCTTCGAGTTTCTGCGCAACGATGCCCTGGACGCGCCCCTGCCGGACTGGGCCTCCAACGGCGAAACGCAGCAACCGCTCCGCCTCAATCAGTTTGGCGGATCGCTGGGCGGTCCCATCCGGCGCGACAAGACGTTTTTTTTCCTCGCTTCCGAGGCCTACCGGCAGAATTGGGGCTACCCGGTGAGCGGCGACGTGCCGAGCCAGGCGCTCATTGCAACGGTGCCGAGCACCTCGCCGGTGTATGCGATCCTGCACGCTTACCCGGGAGCCGGTCCGCGAACATTTCTCACTCCCTGGACGCCCGCCACCGACCCAGGCGACCCACATTACGCAGACTATGATCTGCTGACCTGCTCGTGCGAACAGGTGGTCAACGAGAACTCGGCGATGCTGCGGCTCGACCAGCATTTCACCTCGAAGACCACCGCCTTTATGCGATTCAACTACGACCGGTCGGTGGATACCCAACCGCTTTCGGCTTCCGCGACGGATCTGCAGCAGAGGGTTTCCGCGCCGGTCAATGGCGCGGTGGAAATGCTGCATTTCTTCAATACTCATCTCGCGAACGAGGTTTTGGCAGCCTTCAATCGCGCCAGCTCCAACACGTATAACTACAGCGACTCCGGAACCATTTATCAGATTGCGATTGCGACCGGTCCGGGGCCGGGATTCGTCACCGAGAACTACAACTACAACAGCATCTACGTGGGCAACTCGTTTTCGGGGATCGACAACCTGACCTGGGTTCATGGCCGCCAGACCATCAAGGCCGGCGCGGAGTTCCGCCGCATTCAATTGAACCAGGAGTATGGGGGACACGGGAAAATTACGTTTTCCACGGCGGAGGCACTGGCTGCGGACAACGCCAAGAAAGCAAGTCTGACCGGCGCGCTGCCGGTCAATCACCTGCGCAAGAGCGATATCGTCGGCTACATCCAGGACGAGTTGAAGGTTCTGCCCAGTCTCAATCTGAACCTCGGAGCGCGCTACACCGTGTTCCAGGTCTTCCACGAAGTAAACGGGCTGGCCAATCCCTTTGACTTCGCGACCTGCGGGCCTCAGGGCTTCTGCGGCGATGGCGCCAGTTTCGGCCAGCAGAACTACGGCGACATCGACCCGCGCGTGGGCGTGGCCTGGACCGCTGACAAAAGCGGAAAGACCGTGGTTCACGCCGGATTCGGAATCTACCACGAAGACGGACAGCTGGACGATCAGAACCTGCCCGCTAAAAACGAAGTCCCCTCCTTTGCGGCGACCGGCAATTCGGGTTCGCCGCTTGCCTATCCGGTCACGTTCGGCGCCGGCACCCTCTCGCCGAATGCCGAACAACGGGACCGCAGGGACACCTATGTTGAACAGTGGTCCTTCTCAGCGCAGCGGGAGTTGCCTGCGAACTTTGTCGGCACCATTTCTTACCTGGGCAGCCACGGCGTGCATCTGCTGGAGACCAACGTGGTGAACCTGATCGATCCAGTTTCAGGCGACGTGCAATATCCGTCCTTCGCGCCCGCCATTCCCTGGCGTGGCTCTATCGGCATGAGCTCGTACAACGGGCTTTCCGTTGCCTTGCGGCGGTCGTTCTCGAACGGCTTCCTGGCAACGGCCAATTATATGTACTCGCATGAAATCGACAACGGGTCGAACGGCAGCGGCGACGGCGATGAGATCTCGCCGCAGAATCCGCTGTGCCTGGCATGCGATCGCGCCAGCGGCGCCTGGGATGCCCGCCATGTGATCAACGGCAATGCCGTCTATCGGCTTCCCTTCGGCCTGGGCGAGCCGATGCTCCACCAGCGCGGCATGGCCAACACCCTCGCCGGCGGCTGGGAGATAACCTCGACCGCTCTCGCCCGTACCGGATTCCCCGTCAACGTGCTGATGCCCAGCACCTACACCGCGCCCGATGGCGCCACCGGCACAGAGCGTCCCGATCTGATTCCGGGCGTTTCCCTCCGCCCTCCGGCTGGCAGAAGCGTTGCGGAGTGGATCAATCCCGCCGCCTTCGCTGCTCCGGCTGGAGAGTTCGGTACCGCGCCGCGTGACCTGCTCCCCGGCCCCGGGACCTGGCAGATCGATCTCGGCACCGACAAAACATTCAACCTGACGGAGCGCGCGCAACTACAGTTTCGCTCGGAGTTTTACAACATCTTCAATCACCCGCAATTGGGTCAGCCGCAGGCCATCTTCAATCCGGCGAACACCACCGGATTCGGCAGCATTATCAATACGGTGAACACCAGCGTCTCTCCCGTGACGCCGGTCGGGTCAGGAACTCCGCGCGAGATGCAGTTCGCGCTCCGCCTGCAGTTCTAAGAGGCTTCGCCCGACGCATGCGGAGCGGGAACGATCATTCGTTCGTGCGCCGCCTCTGTCTCCTGCAACCGGATAGAGCTGATTACCTTCTGACGTTGATGCCCTGGCGCTGCACGCCGGTCGTGACGGTGCCGTTCGGGTTGTGCGCGGCTCCGTGACAGGTGAGAGTGCAACTGTTGGCGGCGCGGTTGTAGGCGATGGGCAGGCCCCCATTGGGGGCCACGACGTTGACGTCGAAGTTGACCAGGCGCTCGCCGCTGATCGTGCCGCTGGTGGCGCCCATGCCGTGCGCAGTATGGCAGGTCGAGCAGCTGAAGCCGGCATTGATGTGGCTGCTGTGCTGATTCCAGCTGGTGTTCTGCACGATCTGGTTCGACAGGTCGTGGCACTTGCCGCAAAGGGCGTACGGACCGTTGACGCTGAGGTCGGGGTTAGGAAAGAGATTGGTAATGAAGCCGCCAGGCGCAACGGTCTGGCTGAACTCGTAGCGGCGTTCGAGGATGTGCGTCCATCTGGAACCATGGGGGCCGTTGGCGCCCGCGCCGCCGAACTCACGGTTGTCGTCGGAGTTGTGGCAATCCGTGCAGAAGATCTGGGTTCCCATAGCGCGGCCCTGCGTCACCCCGTCGAGATCCAGCATGGATGTGCGCAGGCTGGGCTGCGGAAGCGTGCTGCTGCGTGGGTGCATCACCGGATGGCTGGACGTGGCAGTCACGGCAAACTGCGGGATCAGGTTGAGAGGATCGCCGGCAGAGACAGCGCGGATCGGGAAATATCCGTAGATGGGCAAAATCTGCTTGCCCGCGCTGGTGCCGTGGCACCGCAGGCAGTTCTCGTATTGATTGATCGCGGGGGTGAGGACAGTAACCCCGTCGGTGGCGCTGATGCCGAGCGCGTCCTTCTGCGAGAAGCGGATGAGCGGCGCAGGCGGAAAGATGTTGACCGCCTCAGAGCCGTGCGCGTTGTGGCAGTCTACGCAGGTTGCGTGGCGATTATTGTTGAGCAGCGTGGTCTCGGCCGCGTCGTGTGGATTGGTGGAGCTGGGGAACGGATGGCCGACTTTGGGCGTGGCGTATTCGGCAAAAACGTTGACCCAGGTGGGCATGGGCGAAACGTTGGCCCCGTTGTGGCATCCGATGCAGGCCTGCTCGTTCTGGCCGCGCAGCAGGCGCGCGGTGCTGCCGGCGTCGTGGGGCGTATGGCAGGCGGTGCAGGCATCGGCCGCGACGGTAGTGTAGCTGCCGAGTTTTGCTGAGGAGGCGATCTTGTCGGGAGAAAGCGCGTGCGCGCCCGCTGCCCAGTCCGCGAGCGGGTTAACGTGTCCGCTCATCTGGCGGGTCGGGTCGTGGCAGGCGAGGCAAAGCGCACCGTAGGAGCCGTCCTTCACGAGGAAATTCTGCGAGATCAGGTCTTTCGCCTGCACGTGCGGATCGTGGCAGGAGGTGCACTCCACATTGCCGCGAACGAGATGAACGGCGCCCGTGGTATCGGCAGTCTTGCCGCTGGTGGCCAGGGTGGAAACCAGGTCGACGTTGTCTTTGAGCGGCAGCGCCAGGCTGAAGGGATGCTGCGGCTGCATATTGCTGCCGAAAATGTCCTGGGTATACATCGAGCCGCGCATCGCCACCTGGCCGTAGGCGACGGTGGTGCCCACGGCGACGCTGCCGTCGTGGCAACTGAGGCACTGATTGCTGACGCCGCTGAGCGTGGGCTGGCGTCCGGAGTTGGCTTCGGTAGTGCTGGTGTAGGTGTTGTAGATCTGCGTGGTCAACTTCTGATTCCAGAGGCCCGTATTCAGGCCGGAGTGGGGCGCGTGGCAATAGGAGCAGGCATCCGGGCGGGCGCCGGTAATCGGCGACTGGCTGCCCGGGCCGAGGTTGTGTACCCCCATCACGTCGGTCGCGACCTGCGCGCCCAGCGGCAGCGCTGCTGTGATCGCGGCCAGCGCGAACGTCAATCCGGCGATGACGATGCGACGCTTCACTTGGTGGCTCCTGCCGCGGAGCGAAGACCGGCGTAGCGAAACACCTGGACGCGGCGGTTGAAGGAGTCAACCACAAAGACGCGGTCGCTGCGATCGATGAAAAGGCCCGTGGGCAGCTGGAATTCGCCCGCATGGCTTCCGTGAACTCCAAAATAATAGAGCAACTGCCCCTGAGGATTGAAGACCTGGACGACGCCCCAGAGAGCGTCCACGATGTAAAGGTCCCCTTCGGAGTCGGTGCCCGTAGCCTTCGGCCGGAACATGGCGCCCGGGCTGTCGCCGATCTTGCCGATCGCGTACTGGAATTTTCCCGAGCGGTCGAAGGCCTGGACGCGGAAGTTCATCGCGTCGACGACCATCAGGTTCGGGCCATCGAGGCGCAACTCGGTCGGATAGTTGAATTCGCCGTTGCCTTCCCCGCGCTGGCCGATGGAGCCGACGATGTTGCCCTGCATGTCGAGAACGAAAAGCTTGTCGCGCAGCGTGTCCGTGACGTAGATACGCTGGGCAGCGGAGTCCACCGCGATGCCCGTGGGCCGCTTGAAATAACCTTCGCCACCCTTGAGAGCGCCGATGCTCCGAACGAATTTGCCGCTGGCCTCGAAAACAAAAATCGCACCGGCGTCGGAGTCGGTCACATAGAGGTTGTCGGCGGCATCGACGGCGACGCATTGCGGCGACAGCATCGGCAACGGCTTGCCCAGATGCTGAAGGAATTTGTACTTCTGCCGATCGAAGTCGAAGATGTGCACGCCCGCCGCGCCCGGATCCGTGACGATGATGCGGCCGTGAGAGTCTTCCGCCACGCTGTAAGGCCGGATCATGGAGTGGTAGTCGGGCGCGCCGGCGATCACGTCCACGACTTTGTTCCAGAAGCCGCGGTTGGGTTTGACTTCAGATTCCGAACTGAAACTGCGCTCCCAGGTCAGGGTGCGCCCTCCGTCGAGAGACATCTGCCAGCGTTCCGGCGGCGGATGGCGGGTATCGGGCGACGCGGGTCCCGACGCCCCAGCGGTGACCGGCGCCAGCGCGATGCCAGCCAGAAACAGGAGTGCGGAGAAAGTCGATCGCCGGGCGCCGCTTAGAAGAAATTGAACCATCGCGATACTCCGACGTAGTACGACGCCACGATTTCCGGCGGCCCCACCGTCGTGCTGAAGCCTTGCTGGAGGCGTGCATAGCCGCTCGTATAGTACAGCTTGCGGGTCTGATACTGAATCAGTGTGTTGAATTGATTCGTCTCGTTTGAGGACATGAGGCCGTCGCTGGCGATGTTGCTGTTCGAGCGGGAATACGCGGCAGAGAGGGTGAGCTTTTTTACCGGACTGCTGGAAAGGCCAACGGAATAGCTGGTCCCCCCGTAAAGGCTCACAAGGCTGGAGGGCAGGATGGGCGGAGGCACCGGCAACGTGGTCAGCCCCGCCCCGGTCAGCAGCGCCTCGCCATCCGCCTTCGCGTAGCTGCCGTTGGTGGAGAACCAGCGCCCGTAACCGATGCTGGCGTTGTAATTCTGGCTGCTGCTGGTGGTGCCCGCTTCTTCAGTGAGGCCGGTCCGCGAGGCCCCCGCGCCCACGCTCATGTTGAATTCTCCCCAGGCGCGGCGTGCGTTGAAGGAGTAGTTGTAGAACGAATTCATGTAGGTCACAAGCAGGGTTTCGACGTTCTGCGCGTAGCCAAAGGAACCGTTGAGGTGCCACCCGTCCGCCACCGTGGAGTAATTGCCGTTGGCGGAAAAGCCCAGCGTATCCTCCCCCGTCTGGTCGTTCGAATTCTCGGTCACCGTCACCGATCCGTTCAGCGTGCCGTTCAGCACATTGCGCATATAGGTTGCGCTGCCGCCGTAGGAGTCCACTCCGTAGCTCTCGCCCAGAAATGTCTGGGTACGAATTTCTCCAAAGACCGATGTTTGCAGCCGCGCAATTGGCGAGTAGGTGACGACGCCCATGATATCGGTCGAATCGGAGGTCTGGCTGGAGTTGAGACCGGTGACCACGCCGCCCGCCGAGACGATGTTCTGGAGAAGCTGGCCGCTCAGGTTGTCCGAGTAATTGACTGTGCCGGTGAAGGCCAGCTTCTCCACCGGGTGCACCGTCGCGACTGCGTTGACAAGGTCGATCGTCCCGGTGGAGGTGGTGCCGAGATACGTGCTGCTCCACGTGGAGCGGTTGTAGCCGACCGAAGCCGAGCCCTGCATGGGCAACAGGTGGGAAACGCTGATGCCGGTGGCATGATCGCCGGAATGGGTTTCCGTCGCAGGCTGATCGGCGATCAGTTCAGGAATAACGGAGTGAGCGACCCCGTCGGAATAGTACGCCCCTATATTGAACCCCGCGAGTTTGTACCCGGAATGAAGGTTGAGCGAATCAAAGTTATTTTGTCCCTGATTGTTCACTCCATAGACCGAGTACTGGCTCGTGCCGGACTGAAAGCCCGCGGAGAAACTGGGAGCATTGGGAAGGTTTTCGCTCCAGTTCACCCCGAAGGTGCCGCTGTTGCCGTGGGTCACATAGTTCGGCAGGCCGGGAACCGCGTAGTTTCCCTCACTGTCGTATGCCTTGGTATAGCTGACGGATCCGGGGAAGTGGCTGCCGCCAAAAATGCTGGTGCTGACGTTGACGCCGCTGGCATTGGAAATGGACTGAAAGTCGGAGTTCGCGCGCGACTGGTTGAGATAGTAGGAGGCGGTGAAAGAAAGAAAATTGGGACTGTAGTAGAGACCGGACAAGGTGCCTGCGCCCGCCAGCGCCCATGTGTGGTCGGAACCGATCTCATTGCCGTAGTCAGCGGAGTACCCGGGGGAGACGGTGCCGCTGAGATGCGTGCTCAGGTCACCGAATTTGACCTGGGCGGCGACGGGTCCTGCCATCAGCAGAAGCCCCATCAGCACGCGACCCGCAACCTGAAACCAACCCTTCATGATCATCCATCCCCGACTCAGAATGTCCGCCTGCTGTTGAGGGCCTTGTCTTTGTGCCATGCATTTCGGGCTGGTCCCTCGTCACTAATTGCTTCCTGGCCTGAGCCCTTCGTCCAGACTCCTCCCAACTGCTCAAAATTCTTCAATCTTCGCGTTCTGCCGCAGCTTGTGGTCCAGCTCCATGCGCAGCTGATTCTTCTTGTTCCTGGCCATTTCTTTGGCGAGGTCGGCGCGCACGTCGGCAAACTTCGCTTCGCCGGCGGGCGAGTGCTCGTTGAGGCGCACGATGGTGTAGGCCTGGTCGAGCTGAATGACATCGCTGACATTGCCCACGTGCATGGTGCGCAGAGCCTTCAGCACCGGAGGCGCCAGTTGGTCGGCGCCAATCGGCTTATGCTGGCCCATCACCACGCGGTAGTCGTCGTCGGAGGTTTTCTCCGCAAGCAGGCCGAACTCTACCGCTGACTTCGTGGCCTTCGCCTTTGCGAATACCTGATCGATGCGCCGGCGCCCCTCTTTCACCTGGTCAGCCGTCGCGTTGGGCGGAGGCAAAACGGAAATCGTCTGAAACGTGTATTGCTCCGGGTGCGTAAAGCGCGCCGCATTCTTGTCGTAGAACGCGCGCACTTCTGCGGGAGATACCGCGCTGCGCTCGTCGACTTCGGTCCTCAGCAGCGATTCGATCAGCAACGAGCGGCGAATTTTGTCGTCGAGCATCTGCTGGGAACCATGAAAGTCGCTCTGCAGAAATGCTGAGTAGTCTTCCGGTGTCGGGAACTGCTTGCGAAACTGACCTTCGGCGTGCTGCATCTTCACCGCCGGCACGGTCAGTTTGCGGTGCAGCGCTTCCTGATACACCAGCTCTTCGAAGACCATCATCTTCATCGCGCCGTCGTGAATCTCTCCCGCGAGCGCTTTGGGAATACCCCCGTTGTGCTGGCGAGCGTAGGGAAAGATGGCGTATTCCTCGCGCACGAGGTCGGAGCCGGTGAGCACCGAACCGTTAACCAGCGCGACCGGCTTGTCCGGCGATGAGGCCGCTGCCGGGCCGGACTGGCCCAGCGTGGGCGCGTGCGAGGCGACCTGGCCTCCGGCAAGCGCCGGCAGCAGCAAAACGCAGAGGGTGAATGAGTATTTCATGATGACCGTCCTGGGTGACTGTCGTTTTTTCGGAAAAAAAGGGGGAGGGAAAATGCCTGTCCCTCCCCGTCGTGCTTGTAACCATCGGCTAGAAGATGGTTCCAGCCGTGCTGCCGTTCATTTCGTTCGACTCGCCACCGTGGCACTGGCGGCAGAACTGCGCCGTCTGGTTCGTGGCTGTGTTGGCATCGGCCGGGTTATAGGGGCCGCGCAGGAAGAACATGGTGGCGTAGGAACCCGCCGGCAACCCGGACTTCGAGGTCGCGGTGATGTTCACCACGTTCATCACGTGCTGGTTGTGGCAGGTGGTGCACAGAACCACCGGGGTGTTGTTGTAGGTGCCCGGGCTGACGAAGAAGCCATAGTCCGTGATGAATTTGGACGACGCCGTTCCCGTCATCTGCACGCTGCCGGTTGCGCTGATCGTGCAGTCCCAGTTGTACTGCCCGCCGCAGCCCATCACCGCGTTCAGGCCCACCGGGTGGTCGTTGAGGTAGTTGCCCGCCGTGGTGTAGTCGTCGCCGAGCAGGGTCGGGATGGTGCCGGTGCCGTAAGTGGACGGCAGCGTCTCATAGACCTTGTTCTTCATCATGGCGCCGGAGGCGTAGTTGCCGTCGTGGCAGCTCAGGCACATCAGGACGCCGGAGACATCGGGCGTGCCCGCCGCCAGGCTGGTGGGCAGAGTCTCGGAATAGGAGCCCCCGCCGGTGAGAATGGTCTTGCCGTACAGGCTGCCAACATCCTCGCCCCAGAGAGCAACATTGCCGGAGGTTACGTCGGCGGTTTTGGCATTACCGTTACCGTATGCGCCGCTGTGCGGTGCGTGGCAGGCCGCGCAGCCGCGGCCATAGTTAAGGTGGGCGCCAAGGACGTCCGTCGTCGGCGTGGTGATCTGGGCCGCCGCAAAACTCGCAGCTGCCAGGAACATCGCAGAAATAATAAAATTACGCTTCATTGATTGAAGCCTCCTGGTAAGCACTCCCGTTGCCTGGTTGAACCGTGTCATCGACCGGAGTGGCTGAGTTCTGGGTTCAATCCGAAGCATACTGTCATGCAAACATTGAGCGGGTGTCCCCCGAAGTGACATCCGTCACACAACTGCGTGACGGCGAACGCAACCGGCCAGTGCGTTTCTCGGTACGTTGAATGAGCCATGGGGGCAAAACCGCAGGCTGCCGCGCGCCCCGCGGAGTCCCCCGAGAGTATCAGCCAAGCGCGAGCCTAAGTCCATGCAAGAGAATGCTTTACGGGGGATTGCAGGCGAGAGGAAAAATGGGATGGCCAACCAAATAATCACGGATGCCGGGCCCGTCGGAACACTGCCGCAGCAGCGGGTCGCGTTGCTGGCAGCAATCTTTCTGGTCCTCGGACTGGGAATCGGCTATCTCATTTCCGGACAGCCGTTGTCTGGAACCGGGACAGCCCCTCAAGCTTCGGCCGCTCCGTCCTCCGCCGCCATGGGCAACGCCCACATGCCCAGCATGGAGGAGATGAAGCAGATGGCTGACAAGCAGGCGGCGCCCCTGCTCCAGAAGCTCAGGAGCAATCCGAACGATCCGGCACTGCTCGCGCAACTGGGATCGATGTATCACATTGCCCACCAGTTCAGCCAGGCCGCCGCGTGGTATGGCCGCGCCTCGCAGGCCGACCCGAAAAACGTGGAGCTGCGCACGAAGTTCGCTATCAGCCTCTACCGCAGCGGCGACGTGGACGGCTCCCTGGCGCAGCTCAACGAGGCTCTCCGCGAAGATCCGAAAGACGCGAATTGCCTCTTCAACCTGGGCATGATCCGCCTGCAGGGCAAGGCGGACGGCAAAGGCGCGCTGGCGGCCTGGCAGCAATTACTGAAATCGAATCCGCAGCTGAGTCCCGACCGCAAGGCGGTGGTGACCAGGCTAATGGCCGATGTGATGACCACGATGGACGCGCAACCGGGCACGGGAGGAGGTCGTAACCATGGCGGGCACAAACCCAGCATCGATTGAGCGGTGGACGCGGCAGCAGGCGATGTTGCTCGTGACTGCCTGCCTCCTGGCGGGCATCGCCGGTGGATGGATGATCCGGACGTGGCACGGCGTGGGACAGGCTGCAAGGCCGTCGGCTTCGGCGAGCACGGTGAGCCGGGCGGCGGCGCCGGGCGCGCTGGCGGCGGGACGACCCACAGACCCGGCGCGGCTCAAAGCCGTCGCTGACGCCGACGCGGCGCCGCTGTTGGTGCAGTTGCAGTCCAGCCCGGCCAGTCCGGATCTGCTGACCAGCCTCGGCAATCTCTACTACGACGCTCAGCAGTATCCCACGGCAATCGATTACTACACGCGGGCCCTGCAGGGCAGGCCTGCCGATGCGGCAGTGCGCACCGATCTCGGCACAGCTCTGTGGTTCGAGGGCAATGCCGACGCGGCGCTGACCGAGTTCGGCAAGGCGCTGGCGGACTCCCCCAACAATCCAAATACGCTCTTCAATCGCGGCCTCGTCAAGTGGCAGGGCAAACACGACGACCCGGGCGCGCTGGCCGACTGGAAGCTGCTCCTGCAGGCCAATCCGAACTACCCCGGGCGCGACAAGGTGACGCAACTGATCGCCCAGGTGGAGAAGCAGGCTGCCCCGGCGCGGGACTGAAAGCAGCCTGCCTTTCCCGGCCTCACGGCTACGGATTTACGGTCAACGTCACGGTCGTAGTCACCTTGATGTAGTCAGTGTTGTCGGTGGGCGTGAAATAAGCCGCGAACGGATGGCTTCCGACCGTTGGCTTCCACCCAATCGGCTGCGAATACGTGAAAGATCCGGGCACATTTGCAGTCGCGTCTTCCTGGGTTGCGCTGACCGCTGTTCCGTACGTGATGGGAGCAGGAGTCGGCCAGGTGATGACCGGCGTCGCCTTGGTCACCGTCACCGCCGTGCTGCCGGTTGCGGTTGCGTAATCCGTGGCGTCGGTGGGCGTAAAGGTGACCGAGAGCGTCTTCGACCCAATCGTCAGCACCGTCCCCATCGCCGGCGTGTACTGGAACGTCCCCGGGACGTTCGCCGTGGCATCCAGCTGCGTCGCGCTGAGCGCTGTGCCATAAACGATCGCCGCCGGCTTCGTCCAGGTGATCACCGGTGCAGCCAGGTTCACCGTCAGCGTATCGGTCGTCGTGACCTTGCTGTAGTCGGTGAGGTCTGTTGGCGTGAAATAGGCGGCCAGCGGATGCGTTCCCCCCTTCGGCCTCCACCCAATCGGCTGCGAATACGTGAAGGTTCCCGCCACGTTCGCTGTCGCGTCCTCCTGAGTCGCGCTCACCAGGGTCCCAAAGGTAATGGCAGCCGGAGTTGGCCAGGTGACGACCGGCGTCACCTTGTTCACCGTCAGCGTCGTGCCCCCGGTCGCCGTTGCGTAATCGGTACTGTCCGTGGGCGTGAACGTGACCGAGAGTGTCTGCGTCCCCGCGGTCAGCACCGTCCCGATCGCCGGCGTGTATTGGAAAGTTCCGGGCACGCTTGCTTTGGCGTCAAGCTGCGTTGCGCTCAGCGCTGCGCCGTAGGTGATCGCTGCCGGCCTCGTCCAGGTAATCACCGGCGTTGCCGGGTTCACCGTCAGCGTGTCGGTCGTCGTGACCTTGCTGTAGTCGGTGAGGTCTGTTGGCGTGAAATAGGCGGCCAGCGGATGCGTTCCCCCCTTCGGTCTCCACCCAATCGGCTGCGAATACGTAAAGGTTCCCGCCACATTGGCGGTGGCGTCTTCCTGGGTCGCGCTGACTAAGGTGCCAAAGGTGATCGGAGCAGGCGTCGGCCACGTGATGACCGGCGTCGACTTCCCTGTCGAGAAGGTAGCGGTCACCGATCGCGCTGCGGTCATATCGACCATGCAGGTGGCCCCGGAACTCGAATCGCAGCCGATCCAGTTGGAGAAGCTCGAGCCGGAGGCGGCGGATGCTGTCAGCGTCACGCTGGTCGAAGCGGGATAGGTCGTGGTGCAGGCGGTCCCGCAGTTGATGCCCGGCGGCGAACTGGTGACCGTGCCGTTGCCCTGGGTGGTCACGGTCAGGGTGAACTGCGTGGGCGGCGTCAGGATCTCCCACGCGCCGCGGCCGTGCGTGGCCACCGCGAGCAGATGCAGGCTGCTGTTCAGGCGCAGGTCGAAGCCCTGAGCGTTCGCCAGCCCGGAACCATAAGCCGTCCAGGTGGAATAGGGGCTGGGGGACGAATAGACCCCCGTGTCATTCGAGACGTACGCGGTGCGATTCGCGTCGGTGTCAATCTGGACAGACCACGTAGGCAGGTTCGGCAGGTTGCCGCTGACGCTGGTCCACGTGGCGCCGGCATTGGCGGTTCGGTAGACGTGCGTGCTGGTGTCGCTGTTCGTGCTGGTGACCGCGAAGGCTGTCGCTCCGGTGGGGTCGTTCGGGTCGATGGTGATCTCGTTCACCCGGCAACCCTGCGAAATGTAGCCATTCACGTTGCAGGCGGGAAGATCGCGCTCCGTCCACGCGGCTCCGTCGGTTGTGCTGACGAAAATTTGGCTCGTCGACGCGAACGATCCGCCGGTGGCGACATACAGCACCTGCGGCGAGGGACCATTAGCGGGCGACAGCGCGACGGAATCGACGTCGGTATCGCTGCCGTCGAATCCGTTCGTTCCAGGAGCGCCGATGCTGGTCCAGGATGCCGCCGCATTGCTGCTTTCGTAAGCGTTGTCGAGGCCGAGCGACAGGTGATTGCCATTGGTGGGGTCCACCAGAAACGGAGGATAGAAATTGTAGTTTCCGCTGTTGAGCCCGGAAGTCGCATTCGACCAGCTTCCCGCTGAACATCCGCTGTCGGAACGCTGGAAGAAGCTGCTGGACCCAAAGCTGGCAACCGGGTGGATGGAGTAGCAGGTGGATGGGTCCGTCTGACTGATCTGCGCCAATCCGCCGTCGCCGCCGTCGGTCTCCGTCCACTCCAGGTTATCGCCGTACACCTCCGTACCGTTGTCCTGGCTGCCGGCCACAGCGATGCCCGTGGAGGTGGGGTGCAGGCCGATTCCCTCGAGCTGAATGGTGTTGATGTTGGCGTTCAGATCGGTCCAGCTCGGCACGGTGGAGTCATAGCGGTAGATGCCGCCATCGTTGCCGATCAGCATCCGATTGCTCGAATCGAAGGCTATTGCGTGGCTGTCCGTATGCGGCTCGACCCCGGCCACCGTCGAGATATCGGACCAGTTCACGCCCAGGTTCGTTGAGCGGATGATGTTGTCCGCGCCCCCTGCGTTATAGTTCTCGACGCCGGCCGCATACACCACCCCGGCTGAATCGACGTTGACCGCGATGTCGTACCACCCCTGGCCTCCGAGGAAATTCGGGGTGCCGGATGTGAGGTTGGTGAAGGTCGGCGTCGCCGCATCGGCGTTGCTCGTGCGCCCAAAATAGTACAGCCCGAAGGTCGCCGTGGATTGCTCTGCCACATACAGCACATGTTGACCCGACTGGTTGGCGGCGGGCGAAACGGCAAGGGCGATCCTGCCGGTCGACGACGTATGCCCGGCGTTGGCCAGAAGCGACCAGGTCGTCCCGCCATCCATCGAGCGGTAGACGCCATCGTCCCCATCGTCGTTGTAAAGATCTCCTATCGCCGCGTAAAGGATGGATGGCGTATTCGGATCGACCACCACCGCCGACCAGGCCATCTGGCTATCCAGCGATGCGGCACTCGTCATATTGGTCCAGGTCGTGCCGCCGTCGGTCGTCTTCCAGACGCCGGTGTTGAGGTAGTAGTTGCCGTTTTCGGGATAGCCTCCCACGGCAGCATAGGCGGTGTTCTCGTTCGTGGGATCGACTGCAATCTGGCCGATCACCACGCCGGTGAAGGCGCCGCCCGCGTTCGACAGAGTCCAGGTAGCGCCACCGTCGTTCGAGACCAGAATGCCGTAGCCGCGATTGCTGTCTTCGGAGTTGTTTGCCTCGCCCGTCCCCGCGTAAATCTTCATCGGATCGGTGGGCGCGATGGCGATAGCCCCCATGGCCAGCGTCACCTGGTTGTCGGTCAGCGGCGTCCAGCTCGTGCCTCCGTTGGTGGTTTTCCAGACTCCGCCGCCCGCCGCCGCGATATAGATGTTGTTGGCATTCGTAGGATCCACCGCAATCCCGGCGATGCGCCCGCTGACGAGGCCTCCCCCGCTCTGGAGAGATCCCGGCCCGATCGCGGTCCAGAAGCTCGAATTGAGACTCTCACTGGGACCCGCCACACCGTTGGCCGCGCCGTAGTGCGTCCCCGGCGGGACCGGCCTGCTCGATGGAGACGTGCGCGGAAGGACGGGCGGATGGATATGCCGTGGCTGCACCTGCGCATGCGCCGGGCTGCCGGCAACGATTGAAACCGCGGTGATGAGGACTGCCGTGGATACTCCGCGGAATGAGCGGGACGAAGTCAGCACTGGAATCTCCTGGTCATGCAAAAGAGTTGGGAGCGAGTCGACCGATATCCTGGTCCCGCAACAATGTTTGTCGGCGACCCGGGCATGCCAGGCGCAGCAGCAAATCTGTTTCCATAAAGGGGAAGCTAGAGCGGGAGTATAGCAGTCGGCGAGATCACGCCGATATCGAAATAAGCGGCCCCTGAACCTGACCAGTAGCGCCCACGGACCTGACCCCACGGACCTGACCCCATGGACCTGAACAGTACGGTACGGAAGCGCCCTCTCGGTGAGGCAGGCTGCGCCCACCCCGCCACGGCGGGGTTCCGGGGCGGCCCTTTCATTCCCCCGGCCTCCTCGGACGTTGATCGCCGCCGTCATACAATAAACAAAGCAAACACGTTCGCTCGCGCGGAGGGATGTGTGAGCGGTTGAAACAGGCGGTCTTGAAAACCGCTGTGCCCGCAAGGGTACCGGGGGTTCGAATCCCTCTCCCTCCGCCATACAGTCTTTATATGCGGAGATTTACTCTGAAGATTTGAAGTGTTGACGCTTTTTCGGCCAAATTCACGACTAGTCAGACCGAAAAGCGACCAGAGAGAACCCTCTGCCCTCCCGCCCGGCGGAAATGACCTCTATTTTCTCCCTTGCCGAATTTCGCAGTCCCTTTGCGAGATCTAACAAGTGACCGAGGACGGCCAAATATAACGTCGTCTCCCACGCGTGTGGACCGCGGGCTCGTTTCGCGGAGGACGGTTCCGGGCCGAGGCAGCAGGACCTTCACACACAAATAAGAAATAAGCAGTCCGTCATTTAGGACGCCCCAAAATATATATATTGATAGAGCAAAGATCTTCGAAGGGATGCAGTTTAGGACTTCGTCTCAGATCAGCGGCGCTTGGCGACCACGCCGAGAAGATGGTTCGGGACCAGGGGGTCGGAGGTTCAAATCCTCTCTCCCCGACCATTTATTTTCAATAGCTTACAGCATTTCTGAATTCCCGAAAGATGCCCACTGTAATCGAAATTTTAGCAGTAAGAGCCTTCAAGGACAACAAGCGAAGTACCCCACGTAAATCGGGCGAGCTTCCAGGAAGAATTGCCCGCGCGATGATCTGGACCTAGTCCAGATCAGGACTCGATATGCAGTCCGTCGATTCGCGGAACGGCCAATTGTCGGCGCACTTCCTGCACACCGCCTGGTGCGCGAAACCAACAAACGTGCAGTCGCTCTCCTCTTGTTCGCTGATGCCGGATCAGTATCCCTGTTGGTGATGAGCATCGGTGCCGGCGGATCTGTCCAGCGAAAACCTGGTGGGAACCCCGTTTCCCGGGACCGATCCTCAGATTTCGGCCGGGACGATTTGGTCATGGGCCACGCAGCGGCAGGTAAAGTTCTTGATCTTCCAGGTATCTGAAAGCGAGGCCACTGGGGCAGAAGATAGGTCCACCTTTCGCTCGCAGTTTCCCCTAGACACGACTGTCCGACCCCTGCGAACATTGAAACCAACCATGAAATTTGAACCGCATGGACCTTTTGAATTGCCGCGTTCTGACGGCGAAATCAACATGACGCACAAGAAGAAGTTTTGGGCGACTGTTGAGGAAGACACTCCATCTCTTTCTGATGCAGTCGGCTGCTACATTTTCGCGCTAAAGGCGGCGAAAGGATATACGCCGTGGTATGTCGGTATGACGCGAAAAAGGTCATTCAAGGGTGAGACGTGGCAGCCCCATAAGCTCTTGGGATATGGAAAGGTGATACGCGCACACAAGGGAACACCAATGCTCTTTCTCCTTGCAAAGCTTACGCCGAATTGGTTTCCCGTGTTGCAAAGGCAGAGCCAGCGCTTGAATTTCGCGAAATATTCACTGGGAGTGCATCCACGGTCCTCGTGGGAGTTATTTTGGGCGATTAATGAGCAGGTCGCGGTAGTCAGAGAGACCAACCGATATGATGCACCATGAAGTGGTTGAGTCTCGGATTGCGGGCTCTCGGCAGTAGCCGCGCAAGCTGGAATGTGTTGCCTGGAGGAAAACAGCGACTCGCCAAATTCGAGGTCAATCCACCCGCTGCATGGTGACCCACTAACGAATCGGGGACCTCAGTTCTCCCGCATCATAGATGAAATCTGAACTCGCGAGGCCCGCCTCGCCGGAAGCAGCGTAGCCGCCGTCCCTGCAGCCACAACCACCGTAATTGCGCCCATCAGGGTCACCGCATCCGTGGACGAGACACCAAACAGTAGCGACTGCAACCAATGCCCCAGCACGATCGTCAAAACGGTCCCAATCCCAGCCCCGATCAACGTCAGCCGCAGCCCATCCCTGAGCACAAGGAGGAAGATCTGCTCGACGCTGCATCCAAGCGCCATCCGAATCGCCATTTCGCCGGAGCGCTGGGCGGTCGAGTACGCCATCACCCCGTAGACTCCGACCGCCGCAATCGTGAGCGCGAGGCCAGCGAAAATTAACAGCAGTAGCGTGCGGAACCGGGGCTGCGAAAAGTTCTGCGCCACATTCTCTTCCATCGTTCGGATGCGGACCACCGGCTGATCCGGATTGGTTCGACGTACGGTCTCCCGCAGATCCGGGATTAGCAGACGCGGGTCGACTTCGGTTCGCATCACCACCGACATCGTTCGAACCGGCAAAACCTCATTCGCCTGTCGGTATGGGACGTACATCTCGGTCGGGACATCCGTCATCAGTGACTGCTTTACATTGCCTGCCACACCCACCACCGTCATCCACGGAGTGGTGTTGTCGGGCAGTGCTCCGAGCTGCATCTTCTTTCCAAGCGGCGACTGATCGCCGAAGTACGTCTTCGCCATCGCGAGATTGATGACCACTACTGGCGGCGCAGTTTCGCGATCGGATTCTTCGATCCAGCGTCCTGCAATCAGCGGGATCTGAAGCGCTTGAAAATACTCCGAGCTCGCGACGCGGTAATTCGCTATTACATACTCGGAAGGATTGCGCGGCGGTCTGCCCTGGATGTTGAAGTGGATGGCACTCCCGCTTCCGCTCGCCGGCAGAAACGATGAGGCGGCGGCGAACTTGACCCCGGGAAGCGTTCGCAGCTCCCGCAACGTGTTCTCGTAGAAGTCCATATTGCGGTGTGCCTCGGCCGGAGCGGTGCCGGCTGGCGGTACCGGAAGATCGGCGACCAGCAGGTGATCGTCCGAGAATCCAAGGTTCACCGCGGATAGTCGACTCAGACTTCGCACAAAAAGTCCCGCTCCCATCAGCAGCAGCAGCGCCAGCGAAATCTCCGAGACCACCAGCCCATTGCGCAGCAGCCGGGTGCGTTTGCCACTTCCGGCTCGCTCCGTCTCATTCAACACGGTCCGCAAGTCCCTCATGCGGATATGACCCGCTGGGGCGAAGCCAAAAAACACACCGGCGCAAATCGACAGCGTGACGGCGAACCCCAGAACCTGAACATCGATGTGGACATCCGCGCCAGGAGGCAGCACACCCGCTGCGGCATGCAGCAGCGAGGGCATCAAGAGATACGCAAGCGCGACTCCAACCACCGCGCCCGTCAGCGAAAGCACCAGCCCTTCCACGATAAGCTGTTGGATAATCGTCCAGTCTGATGCCCCCAGCGCCATGCGGACGGCGATTTCCCGCTGCCGCGCTGTAGCGCGCGTCAGCATTAGATTGGCGATATTGCCAATCGCGATCAGCAGTACAAAGATCACCGCACCCATCAGCATCGTCAGCGCCGGCTTGATCTCGCTCACCAGTTGCGCCTGCACAGGATTCACGACGGCATCGATCGCAATATTGTCTGTCGAATCCTCGGCATACAGCCGCCTGGCAATGGCGCTCATTTCCGTACGTGCCTGGCTCAAAGAAATCCCGGACTTCAGCCGGGCGATCGCATTGATGCCGGGATGCCAGGACCGGTCATCCGGCAGTTTGCTTGCCCACGGCCCCATGGCAACGATGAAGTCCGGCGCCTGTTGCAGTAACTCGAAACCCTGCGGAAGCACCCCGATTACCGTGTAGGTTTGGCGATCGAGGGCGACGGACTTCCCGATCACACTCTCCGCTCCGCCAAACCTCCGCTGCCACAACCCGTAGCCCAGCAGCGCCACGGCAGGAGATGCAGGCTGGTCGTCCTCAGCTCTGATCGGCCTGCCGGCAATCGTGTTGACGCCAAGCATGTGCAGCATATTTCCGCTGATCATCTGCCCGGGAATCTGCTCCGGCTTGCCGGCACCGGTCAGTGCCATCGTCGTTATGCGGGTCGCTCCGAACTCCTCGAACGACGTGCTTTGCGCCTTCCAGTCCTTAAAGTTCAGCCACGAGGCGGTGAGCATGGGAAAACGCGTCGCTCGCTCCGAGACGATTACCAGGCGATCCGAATTGGGGAACGGAAGCCGTCGCAACAGCACGCTATAGAACACGCTGAAGATTGCCGTGTTGCATCCAATGCCAAGCGCGAGGGTCACCACTGCGACAATTGCAAAAACTTTCGCTTTGCGCAGCTGGCGCAACGAGAATTGCAGATCTTGTATCAGGCTCAAGGCGTTTCCACGGCTTTCAAATGGGGGTCTATAAAGATCAACCCTCAGAGCTCTTGAAAAAGTATCTTACTAGGAGTTCATGCAACGCAGCCATTCATCGCGACAAGCTGTGGCGGATGGTGCTCGCTCCGCGGGAGTAGCCGGTATGCGATCAGATCCGCAAGGAGGCGGCCCGTGTCAAGCAACTTGAGGACTGGGTCTTCACCTCGACCGCGGCGTCGCTGAGCAACGTCTCTACTTTGCGGTCCAATTCCTGAGCGATCTTCAGCGCCTGCTGGTTTCCATAAGGGGCAAGAAAACTGGCCATGGTGTCATAGGACAAATGCACGCCATCTTCCCGATCATCGACCAGGACGGTGACCGGAGCGTAGGATCCTGCGTCGGGAACGTGCTTGGCCATTTCCTTCATGACGAGGGGATTGCCTATCACAAGCCTCATAATCTTCGGGTTGTCGAGTCCCGTCTCCTTGCGGACGACCGCGCCATGATCAAATTCCAGAAACAACATGAGCCCTGTGTTGCCCATGTCTCGATTAATCACTTCTTCCAGCGCCGAAAAAGGGCCCGGCGACTTGGACGCCTTCGCGAATGCTGCCAGATCAAGTCGTCCGACGCCTGCTTTCAAAGCGGCCAGGACGGCTTCGAACGGCTTTGAAGATGTCACGCTGAAGCGCTCTATTTCGATCCTTGTTATCGACAATTTATCCTCCCTTTCAACAACAAAGAACTGCGCTTAATCGAGCGCCCCACGTCTTGGCAGAGCTTCACCGCCAGTTCGTTCGCCCTCTCTCTTCTTCGCGCTTTCAGAATTGGTATCCGGTACGTGCGAAGTCTCAGCTGATGCTATCCGAATCTAGAAACTGAGAAACCTGTCGAACGAAAGATCTGTGAAACTGAAACAGTGACCCGTGTCCGGCGTCGGGGTAGGTCATCAGCATGGCGTTCGGGAGATGCTCGCTCAACATATATGAATTGCGAACAGGAATCATGTTGTCGAAGACCCCATTGATGACGAGGCACGGCTGAGCTATTGTGCCCAGTTTGGCGAAACGCTCACCGCTGAATGTTTCCCAGGCACGAAAGGCCTTGATCTGAGCCATGGCAACATTCAGGCCGGCCATGGGCTCACGATCCCGCTGACGTCCCGCGAGTCGCGCCGCGAAGGCCTCGCCTGCCGCCTGGCTCGACTCGCTCGGCGCGAAGAATAGCTTTACCAGCTTTTCCATTCCCGGTAGATTCGGATCCTCGGTGATCTTCCGTATCTCTGGCTTCTCCATGTGCATGATATCCTCCCCGCCTTCCGGGGCGGTGGCGACAAGAAGCATTTTACGGACAAGCGACGGGTGTTCGAGAGCGACCTGCTGCGCGACCATTCCCCCGAGGGAGTATCCGAGGATATCAACTCTCGCGACGTCAAGCGCTTCGAGGAACGCAAACGCATGCCCTGCCATACCGGACATGCTTTCCGGTACCTCTCCCGTGGATCGACCCAGACCGGCGCTCTCAAGGAGAATCACCTCGCGCTCCAAGGCGAGTGGATCTGTTACCGCCGGATCCCAATTGTCCAGGGTCCCAGTGAAGTGCTGGAGGCATAAGAGTGGTAGGCCGGCCTCATTTCCGAACCGGCGATACGCATACTTTTCGAGCTTGGTCTCGATGAATTGTGTGGGGGCGGTGATGTTACTTGCATCGGTCACAGAGATTTTCTCCTTTGGATCTCGCCCGGCTACGTCAGGCTTAGCTAAGACCAATCCCGCGAATGCAGATCGCAACCAGAACCAACTTGCAATGTTTGCGCCTTTGGGTGCCGAATCGGTCACCATCCGCACAACGAGCGCGCATGCCCTCGACAGCGTGTGCGTCATAGGCAGCGAAGAATTGTCGCGTCGCCGATAAGAAATCGTTCGCGTTCGTTCTCATCTCATACCTCCTCCTGGCCCCTTTCTGGAGTTGATCTTCGTGGCTTAGTACTCAAACCACTGGCTGAGCGCTTTGACCTTCTCGTCTGTATAGGGCGGGAACAAATGGTCGATGGCGACCTCGGGCGGCGAAATCAGGACTGATTTCGCGTGTGTGAGAGCGTCGAAACCATCCTTCCCGTAGTAGTGCCCAATACCGGAAAATCCGACTCCTCCGAATGGCATGGATTCGATGAAAAGATGAATGTTCACTTGATTGATCGCACCGCCTCCGAAGGACAGGCTCGCGAGGAAGTGGTCGATGGCTTTCTGGTCGCGGCTGAAGAGGAAACCGGAGAGAGGCTTTGGATGTTTCTTTACCTCGCGAATCGCCGCATCCATTTCCTTATAAGTCAGGATAGGAAGAATCGGCCCAAAGATCTCGTCCTCCATGATTGGATCGTCCCATGTCACGGGATAAATGACCGTGGGATCGAGATATCGGGCCTCAGGGTCGGACCCGCCACCCGCGACGACCTTCCTCTGATCGATCAGGCCTGCCAGCCGCTCAGTAGCCTTTGGGCTGATGATGCGAGAGTAGTCGTCGGGCCTGCTCTTTGGATCATCCCCATAAAGCTCAATGACAGCTTTCTTGCACTCCTCAACAAACTGCTCGGCAATTGATTCGTGCACATAGGCATATCCCGGCGAGGTGCACCATTGGCCACCCCCGGCAGTCGCACCCCAGACAATCTTCTTGGCTGCATCCGGGATATTGGCCGTCGCATCAACGAAGGCCGGATTCTGCCCACCGAGTTCGAGAAGGAGCGGAGTCAGATTCTTTGCCGCCGCCTCCATGACGATCTTGCCCACCTTGACGCTGCCAGTGAAGAAAATGAAGTCGAACGGCAGTTTGAGCAGTTCTGTCACCTCGTCTTTGCTTCCCGTGACGGCAGTGACAGCCCGAGGATCGAAGTACTTCGGAACGAGATCGAGCAAGACCTTGCTGGTGGCGGGCAAACCCTCGGAGAGTTTGAGAATGCATGGATTGCCGGCCGCGATAACCTGGACCGCGGGGTCGAAGAGTAGCGTCAACGGGCCATTGAATGGGCCGATAACCAAAGTAACGCCATACGGTTGCCGAGCCCGAGGAATTGGGTGACGGGGGGCGTGTTAAATGGGTATCGGGCCGCCATGGCAATCATCCTCTCACCTCAGGCGATGATTTGCCCGGAATCCGACTCCTGCCCCGCCTGCGATTCAGGCGGCCCCGTTCCAATGCAATAATCTGCAGGATATTGAGGTCCTATCAGGGCCGGATGACCTGCCGCAGTCGGGCCACGGCGGCGGGGATCAGATCGTCAGGAATGTTGCCGAAGCCGAGGATAAATCCCTGCCGGGCTCTCTTTCCAGACCAACATTGCGATAGCGGCCACAGCCACAGCTTGTCGTTCGCAGCCCGCGTCGCGATCTCGACGTCCATGAATCGATCCGGCAGGGTGACTGCGAGATTCATACCGGCCTCTGCGCCGTGGATCTGGAGGAAATCGCCAAATTCGGAACGGAGGCTCGCGACCAGCGCCGTGCGTCGTGCTTTGTAGACTGCTCTCATGCGGTGAATATGCCGCCCGAACTGGCCAGAGTTTATGAATTCCGTAAGCACTTCCTGGAAGAGATACGACGGAAAGATATCCGTTGCCCAGCGGACGGCGATATAGCTCTCGAGGAGGCCTGGGGGGATGACAATATAGCCGAGGCGGAGGGAAGGAAAAAGGACTTTGCTGAAAGTTCCGATATAAACGACGCGGAAGCCGTCGTCGAGTCCCTGGAGCGACGAAACCGGTAAGCTCTCGAAGCGGTACTCGCTGTCATAGTCGTCTTCCACGATCCATGAACCGGACTGGTGCGCCCATTCGATCAGTTGAAGGCGGCGCGCGGCTGTCATCGTAGCGCCGAGAGGATACTGATGTGAGGGTGTAACAAACGCCGCGCGGGCGTTCCTGCAGAGGCGAATGCCGGCGGCAACATCCAAACCCTCCCCATCCACCGGTACCGGTACGGTTCGACACCCCGAGCCCAACAGAACCGAACGCATCAATGGATAGCAGGGCTCCTCAATCCAAACGGGATCTCCGGGATCGAACAGAACTCTTGCCGTGATGTCGAGAGCCTGCTGGGAGCCGGACACGATCATGATTTGGCTCGGGTCGCAACGCACGCCGCGGGCGGTCCGGAGGTACGAACAGATCGCCTCACGGAATGGATCGAGTCCGAGCGGATCGATGTGGTGGATTGCGTGAAGCCGAGGGCTGCGACTGTTGCGCGTGATTAGCCGGGACCAAACGTCAAACGGGAACCGGTCAAGGGCAGGCTGATGGACGCCAAACGCCCCCAAACCATTTCTCCAGGGAGCTGGCTCGTAGCGAGGCACTAATTCCGATCGGCGTGACGGGAAGCACGTGTCATCTTCTGGATTTTGAGACTGTCGGGGCTTGGCCGGCGGGTTCGGCAGGGCCTCGGAAACGAATGTTCCGGTTCCGGCGCGGCTCTCAAAATACCCCTCAGCAAGCAATTGGCCGTACGCATCCAAAACGGGAAACCGGGAGATGGCGAGGTCGTCCGCAAGCGCACGGCTGGAGGGAACCTTTTGACCCGGCGTCAGGTCTCCGCGCAGGATCGCTTCCCGGAATCCGACATAGACCTGACGATGAAGGGGTGTGGCAGACTCACGGTCAATCGGAATCACAGGAAAGATTCCTGTTGATTTGTCGGCCATTTGCGAACATTGTATCGGTGCCGGAAAATGGCTGGCAAACAATCATGTGAGGTGCGTTCTTAGAAAGCGCGCAGCCCGGTTCACAGTGGTGGAACCTACTGAATTCTTGCAACATGCGACTCTCAATCGGCTGCTGGCAGGTAAGTAGTGGTGATCGTTCCAGGGAAGAGAACTCCGAACCTGACGTCGCCCCACGGAAGCTGGAGCAAGGTTCGATGACGGTCCCCTGTTGCATACGCGTTTGGCAGTCTTGATGCGGCTAACGCAGCCTCGACTCTTTCCCGATCACCAGGTTTGAGCCGCGCAAGAAAGCGATACAGTGTCTTGTGGTCGGGGTCGGATTCCAGTTGCACGGCTTTGCGAAGGTCTGCATCCGCCCCTAGCCACATCTCTGCCTCGCGGAAAGTCCAGCCCACCTACCGCATCAGGCAAAGCACAGCAAGGAGTTGCGGCTGTGGGAACCGTCTCCTGCCAGGCTTTGGCTTTCGCGCCGGCATGACCCTGGTGCTCGATTCGATGACATGCCGGGCTAGTATCAGGACTTCCGCTTTGTCAGTCATTGCAAGTTCACTGTCTCCTGCAGGCGTCTGTTCCGGTCTGCTTAGAAGTAGTACTTTCCGGAGAACATCATCAGACGCTGGCCGGTGGTATGGAACGGCTTTCCGGTCACACCTGTGTCCGTATTGGCTCCACCAAGTGTCTTGAAGCCAACCTGGATGTCGTCGTTGTTACCGTCCAGGTCGAATTGCGGGTTCGGGTGATTGACAAAGTTCTGTGCTTGAACGCGGAGCTCGAACCGCTGGCTTTCCGTGGTCGGGAAGCTCTTGAAGATCGAGAGATCGTTATCCAGGTAACCGGGGTAGCGCAGATAGGGCCAGTGCAGCGGGCCTTCCACACCAGGATGAATAACACCCGCCGAATCCTTATACGGGCCGACACTCGGCGCTGCGAAGCAATTCGGGTTAAAGTGCTGCCCGGACGACAGACCCTTTGCCGGGTTGCAGGTGAGCAGCGGCATCAGATCATTGACCGAGTTCGTGCCCAGCCAACTGGAAGTAGTCTGGCCCTGTGCCAGCTGACCATTCGGCATTGTAAAGAGTCCAGCGTTGGCGCTGGGGTAGCTGGCGTTCATGTTCGGGATGTTTGCCTGCATAGACGCACCGGCTTGGTAGGTGTTGTAACCAGACATTTTCCAGTCGTTGATCACTTCACCCAGCAGCCTGTTCCCATGAATTGGGCTCGGCAGGTTGTAGATGTACCAGATGTTGAAGATGTGGGTGTGATCGTAGTCCAGGGGACCGTAGTTGTCGCCCAGGAGATACGGCCAAACGGTGGTGCCGTTACCCGATCCGTTCGACGTATCGCCGTCCCAGATACCCATCACCTTGCTGAAGGTGTAGTTCGCCTGGAAGTTCAGCTTGGCGCCGTTCTTCCTCCACGAGGCCTGCAGCGAGTTGTACTTCTCGTAGCTCTGGTGGGTCAACAGGTAAACGTTGGTGTAGTTATGCATCGGACGGAAATCGTTGTCCGTGCAGCCGGTCGCGCCGCTGACCGCCGACGCTGAGCAGGTTGCTCCCGTAATCGGGTCCTTCGCAGCGAACAGCGCGTCGATCGGTACGTTGTTCAGGTTGTTGATGTTTCCGTTGACGCCGTTGAATTCCTCTCCCGTGGTGTGATTGCCCACGTAAGAGATTTCCACCAGCGATTGCCACTTCGTGGCCTGATCGATCGATACGTTCCAGTCCAGCGTGTTTGGTGTGCGGTTGTCGCCCAGCAGGTCGCCGCCAACGCTGTTGCCGCACAGCCAGCAGCTTTCCTGCACGCTGGTCGGCGGTGTGCCTGACGTATCGGCGTTCGCGTATCCGATGAATGAGGTCGGCGACGAGAAGTTAATGACACCCTTCGGGCCGTCTGCCACGTTCTCGGTAGTTGCTTCGTTGACCGAGTCCTGGTAGTGGTAGGACCCAAAGCCAGCGCGCAGGACCGTTCTGCCCGTGCCGAACAGATCGTAGATCAGTCCGATGCGGGGATCCGGATAGAACAGCGCCGACGAGAACCCGGAGAGAGGAACGTTTTTGTTGGTAGCATTCCACTCCAGACCGGTATTCGCAGGGGCCGGATTTGCGTCGACATAGTCGGACTGCACCCATACCTGGTTGCCGGCCGGCTCACCATACCACTGGCCAACGTGATCGAGGCGGAGTCCAAGGTTCAGGGTCAGCTGCTTGTTCGCCTTCCATGAATCTTGCGCCCAGATCGCCCAGTTGTTCATCTTGATGTCGTCCAGCGGAACGCCGCTCAGCTGCTCGTAGCTGCCGACCGTGCCCAGCAGGAAGTCGGCCGTGATGTTGCCGGTTCCGTAGTTCGCCGGCCAGCCAATGTTGAATTGTCCCTGGTCCTCGCCCCCGTCGTCACTACCGCTGGATTGACTGTTATACGGCTGCGACCAGTAGAAACCGGCTTTGGCGGTGTGCGAGCCGATCACTTTGCTGACCGTGTCGTAGAACTGCGGCACGCGCGCCAGTTTGCCGAAGCCGTTGCCGGCAAACCCGCCGTCGAACGGTTCCTGGTCGATGCTGGACAGCGCTTCGCCCCACGCCGAGTTGTTGATGTTCGGCATCTGGGTCGACGTGTGACCGAACAAGCCTGTGATTCCGCTCATTCCTTCCAGGCTGCGCGTGTTGTTCGATGTCGTGTTCGGGTTGATGAACCGCGACAGCGTGAACACCGCTTCGTTCGTCGTGGTCGCATTGAACTGGTGCGTGAAGTTGCCAAGGATGACCTGCGCATTCACGTCCGCCTGCACCGGGGTCGGATACGGCAGCGTGTTGGGCGGGGCCCACCAGATCGTGATCGGGTGCTGATCCACTTCGCTCTGGTATGCATAGGTTCCGCTCAACTTCGTGTTGTCGCTGATCGCGTAATCCAGTTTGCCGGTGGCTTCCCAGCGGTTTTGCGGGATGCTTGGCGAAAACGCATAGTTGCTCCAGCCGTTGTTGGCGTTGGCGGTGAGGTTGGGCACAGGATATGCCTTGCTCACCAGGGTCGTGATGTTGGGATCCAGATCGGTGGTCGGAATGTGCAGGTTGCCGCTGGCGTCCTGCGTCCAGTTCGCGTCTTGCGCCACAACCGCGCCGCCCGGGGCTGTTCTCTGCGCCGGCTGGTAGTAGGCATAACCGATGGTCGGATCTGCCGATTCCAGCGCTTCGAATTCATCTGTCGAGCCGCACAGCGAAGGCACACCGTTGTATTTGTTGGTTTGCGCGCCGCCGCCGTAGGACCCACCGCAATCGAAAATGCCGTTGCGCTGATCGGCCGTCGGTTCGTTGTAATAGGCCACGTTCTGGTTGGGGTGCTGAATCATGTATTCATACCCGCCCCAGAAGAACAGCTTGTCGTGGTTCTTGTTGAAGTTGACGAACGGCAGCACAACCGGACCGCCCACGTTGCCGCCCATGTAATAGAAGTATTCGTACGGGTAGCCGATCGAGGCCAGAGAGGCAGCCTGCGCGGCGCCCGACGCCGAAGCTATATCCGACAAATACGTTTCCTTCGCGTAAGATTCCCACGAATTCAGCGTGGAATTACGCGAATACAGGTAGCCTTCGCCGTGCAGGTTCTTGCCGCCCGACTTGCTGAAGGCTTCGAAGATCACCGGGCCGTAGGCATATTCCGCCCCATAGCTGCCCGTCAGAACCTTCACTTCCTGCACCATGTCTTCGTTGATGTTGGCGATCTGGGTTCCGGCGTTGCCGGGATCGACCAGGTTCGCGCCATCCAGCATGTACGCCATCGCGCCGTACGGCTGTGTGCCGTTCAGCGAGTAATTGCCCACCGGGCCGCTGTTGGTTCCGGTCACCTGGGGGTTAAACATCGAGCCCTGTGTGCCGCCACTGGTGAAGGCAGCGCCCGGCATCATCTTGAGCAACTCGCCGGCGTCGCGGCCGCCCAGTGAAAGATCCTCAATTTGGTTCGCGGTCAGCGTGTTGCTGATTTCCGGTGTGTCCATCGGCACTTCGACGTTCTTGTCGGCCACGACCTCGACCGTCGTACCCTCAGAACCGGCCTTCAGTGCGATGTTGGGGATGGTCTTGGATGCGCCCAGGTCCATGACGATTCCACTCAACTGCCATGTCGTAAATCCCTTGGCGCTGATCGAAATCGTGTAAGTGGCCGGCTGCACGGCCGTGAAAGTGAAGTATCCGGAGCCGTCAGTTACGGTCTTGCGGAGGTCGCCGCTTTCCGAGTTTTTCAAGGTGACGGTCGCGCCCGGAATAACGGCGCCCGTTGTATCGTAGGCAGTTGCGCTCAAAGTACCGGTCAGCTGCTGAGCGTGTGCCGGAACGGTCGTAACCAGAAACATCACCGCGATCATCAGTCCGAAGCGGGTAAGCAATGAGCCTGGCGCACCAAAACATGCTGACGCCGGGCGTCTGATGGAATTCATACCTGTGCCTCCTGTGAATTGACAAACAAGTTGTTCGACCAAAGCGATGGTTTGAATTCTTCCTGGCGCATCCTGGAAAGCCCTGGCCCGCAGAATGCGTCCCACGTTTATCGCTTGCGTGGAATGCAAAGAGTCTCTCAAGGCGGAAAGATGGGTAGCCATAACCAACCCATCACCGAACACGCATAGCCACCGATTTCGAGATCGACTTCGCTCGTTCCTGTCTGTGAGCTGATACCTGCATGCGTTCCGGCCTACGGTTGTCGACCCGGCTTTTGGAAAAAACCGATGAGCCAACTGAGCGAATATTCGAGATCCTGGTTGGTTGCCGAGAGCAGATCTCGGCGACTGAGAGAAAGTATGGCTGCCAATTGGGGAGCCTCGCGCTGGAAATCGATTCCGAAAACCGCCCCCCGCAAACTGATCGCCGAGAACTTCCAAGGCTCGATCGGAGGAGTGCGCGAATGCATCGACGCGCTCGAAGATCCGCTTCCTCGAGGGACAGAATCTGAGTCGTTCGCGACATATGTGCGAGCAATCATGAACGGTGCCTTGACGCTGTTACGCTCCTACGGCTCCGGCGAGCCGTTTGATCGCACCGTTAAGCAGCCGCGCGAGCATTTCCGGCTGCTCCTGGGCGAATCGGGACAGAGCAAGACACCGCACGCCCCTCGTACACGGCGGCGAGGGTGTAATCCCGTTTGACCGCGCGCACTGATTGCAGTCTTGTCACTTGATCGGGCAGGTGATGGTCGCTTTCCAGAGGATTTGCAGGCACACCCGCAGGCCGGAATCGTTTGCTCTGCCACAAGCGCTCTGTCCTGTCTGGAGTGCGACGGTGGGACGAATATGGCCGACGTTGGCGAGGGTGACAGTTCACCGGCAATCCCATAGTGTCGTCGTACCGATCCCCAACGTCCGGTCAGCCAACTTTAGGCTTCATTCGGAATCCGGGCCGAACCGTCAGGCCGGTTGCGCTTCACTACCTCGGTTCCCGCAGATGGCCTCTCTAGTCCTGAGTCACTGACCGCCGGTGCTTCTTTCCCGACATGCCAATGATGCGGCGGGATTAGCTGGCTTGCGACCCGGAAGAGTCATCCAGGCTCCTGAGAAGCCCCCTGTGGAATCAAATTGACCCACTACCCAAACGGACGCTTCAAGTTGGAGACTGGATTTTTCATGGTTGTCCGACCTGCCCCTGTCTTTGTAACGGTGGGTCTGTCCTGAGGGAGCAACCGGCGGTTTACGCTACCTTCGTCAAAGACAGAAGGTGTCAGGACGAATTTCAAAAGATTGTTTGCTGAACGTCTGCCAGCAATTTGCTGGAGATTTGGTTTCGAGTTGCATCCCGTCAGCGCCCGCCCCGGCCAGGCCCCCAAGACCTTCATGGCGTCGAGTGCCCCTTCGTTCAGGTACTTCAGCCGCTGCACGTTGGTGATTCATACAGAACTCGCATCGGGTCGAGATTGGTGCAGCGACGCACGGTTGCGCCGGTGGTTCTTCATGATGCTGCGAAGACGCAGAACACTTTCCTCTGCGGAGACTCGCTCTAACGCCGCGGAGTCTTACTGGCAAGAATCGCACCCTGCTCAACACGGGGCGGTTCGGAGAACAGCTCTTCGGCCTTTGCAAAAAGCGCGCGGGCGATTTCCCCCGTCAGATGAGCATCTCGACCGGCGGCGTCGGGGAACGTGTCAAAAATCGCAAATTGCGCGGGGCCGAGCTTGACGGCAAACCAGCTGGTCGTGCCCGTCTCCCGGAGCGCCAGAGGCTGTGCGGCTTTCAGGAAATCCTCGACCTCTTTCTCTTTTCCGGTCCTGGCCTGCAGAATCGCCAAAATTGCGAACTGATCCATTGAAGCTTCCTCCTGCGCCATTGGAACCTTCAGCTCCGAAATGGTTACAGAAACTCCGAAAAATGCCGCGCATCTGGCATGGGCGGCATCTTGCGGATGTAGCCTTATTCTGCCTATGAATCCCTGCATATGACCCAACCTGGAGCAACGCCAGGTAACGGGGGTGTTTCGATGTCCGACGTCGATTGCGATTCGCCGGCACTTCAGCAGAGAAATAATGCCAATGCCGTTGCGCTTGCCCTGCTGCGCATCGCCGTCGGGCTCTTCTTCATCATCTTCGGCCAGTACAAAGTCTTCGGCTCCGGCTTTGTTCACGCCGGCTTTCGCGACTACGTAGAGGGATTCGTTCACAACGGAGCTTACCCCTTCATGATTCCTGTCCTGTGTTGGATCCTGGCACACGCGGTCACTGCCACGGCCATTGCCGTGGGCTACGGGGAGTTCCTGATCGGTATTTCACTGCTGACCGGTCTTCTCTGCCGTGTAGCCAGCATCTTCGGGTGCATACTCATGCTGGCGATGTGGCTCTCGGGCGGTTATCCCGGGCCACACGCAGCCTTCTGGATGTACTGGGGAGCCTCCCTCAACTGGTCGGTATTCGCGATTTGTTTCGTCGTCCTGGCAGTCGGCCACCCGGAAGAGGTGGCTTCGCTGCGCCACATGATTTCTGCAGGATCCCCCTCCGCCGGCTCGCGGCGGATGCAACCTCATAGTGAGGAATAAAAGTGCAGCAGGTCATCAACTTTGTTCTGGAACTGGACAAGCTCAAATCCGTAACGAGGAAGGTTCACCCTCGCGGTCTGGCCCGCTATGAGAATACGGCTGAACACAGCTGGCAAATCACTCTTCTCGCGATCTCGCTGGTAGCTTACGCCAACGAGCCCGTCAACATCGATCATGTCATCAGGATGCTTCTGGTCCACGACGTCGGGGAGATCGATGCGGGAGACACAATCGTCTTTGCCGAGCATGGATGGGCGGAGCAAAAGGCCGCTGAGCGGCGCTCGGTGGAGAGAATCTTTGGGCTGCTGCCGGACGATGCCGGCACGCCCCTGCTTGCGCTCTGGCAGGAGTTCGAAGAGAGCCGGACAGCCGAGGCCCGCTTTGCGCATGCGATCGACCGTGCCATGCCCGTGCTGCTGAACCTGGCCAACGACGGCGGGAGCTGGCGGGAGAACGGCATCCGTTATGAGCGTGTCGTCGCCAGGATAGCGCCAGAGATCGGGGACGGCTGTCCCGCGCTCTGGCGTTATCTGGACGATCAGCTCCACGAGGCTCGCCGTGCCGGCTGGTTTGGAATGGAAGTGCCTTCGCAGGAGCCATCAGCCCCAGCGGCCTCCGTGTAACCCTTCAAGATCAGGAGGTGGAGAGGGCGCTCAGCAGCGCATTCACGCTCAATAATTCAGGAAGTACACTGGGTTTCGATCCGGATTCCGGCGGGTGGATTACATAGGCAGGTCCACCTCTGCGCCCGACCGATGAAAGTTCCCCGGTATCGCCGGGTCGTAGCGGGTCCAATCGGCGCGCAAAAAGAGATCATGCCCGGCTTTGAGCTTTGTGACAACTGCCCTGTCGTCGAGCATTGCGCGCTTGTGACCTTGAAGGACAGGCGGCGGCAGGCATGTTTGTGGGTCTTTCCCGGTCCAACGAATGACAGGCACCTCTGCGGAGTGGAGCCTTCATTCATCTCCCATCTGCCACCCGGAGCTGTAACTTTTTGCGCGTTGTCCGATCCCATTGGGGGATAGCCCAAATCGACAGGAAGGAGCAGCCTCGCATGACCCTTCACACTCCGCACCACGGAATAGCCGCGCTTCGCCGTCTCTTCTCGCGTTTCCGTTCGACACCAGCGTTACTGGTCCTGTTCGTGTTTAGTTTCGCAACCGCGGTCCTGGCATGGGCACAAACGCCCACGACGGGAATGCAGGTACCCGCGATGGGAGCGCAGGCGCCCAATTTCACGTTGCTTACGCCTACTGGCCATCCCGTAAGTCTCGCGAACGAGACAGAGAAAGGCACTACGGTGCTGGTGGTTCTGCGCGGATTTCCGGGCTACCAGTGCCCTTACTGCGTCCGGCAGGTACATGATTTTGTAGACCATGCTCCGGATTTCGCAGCGAAGCACGTCGATGTCCTGCTCGTCTATCCGGGACCCCCTGCGGATCTGGATCAGCACGCGAAGGAGTTTCTTGCCAAGCAGGCCGAACTGCCCCGGAACGTCCAACTGGTGACGGATCCCGACTACAAGATGACCAACCAGTACGGTCTTCGGTGGGATGCACCTCATGAGACCGCATATCCGTCCACGTTCATACTGGACCGTCGCGGCAAAATCCTGTTCGAAAAGGTCAGCCACTCGCACGGCGATCGGACCACCGCCGAAGAGGTGCTTGCGCAACTCCCTGCGATGATGTGAGTGTGTCATCGCCGCAGTCGGTGTCCGCCATGAAGGCGGAGTGGGCTTCACGGCGGATTCCCTTGCGTGGCGCGGCGCGACCGGGCCGCAGGCTTAATCCACTGTCGGCCTCAGAGTAGAAGAGACACCGATGGAAAGGTCCGTTCGCCTCCGCTCGTGGCGAAGCAACGACGGACTTAAAAGAGGCTCCTGGGGGACTCCGGGGCCCGCGGCAGCGAGTATCGTTCCATAGCCCCGGGTCTGGATTGTCATTCCCTTGTCGACGCCGCATGAAAATTTCGGGCAGAGAAATTCCGCCTGGAAAGCGAATGTTTCTTCGTCGACACGCGTAACCTTTCGCCTCGCCCCGTCTCCAATGGTCGCGTACAACTCGGACCGCCCGCGGCTGCACACTGCCATTTCCGCGCGTTTCTGCGTTGCACGCAAATTGCATTAGCTGAAGGAGTATCCCTATGTTGAATTCAGTGCGCGGCGTGCTGTCTGCCGCGATGGCCCTCGGTATCCTCGCGCCCGGTCTCAGCGCCGGCGCCCAGTCGTTCACGCCGGAAACCGTCTTTGTCATGTCCAACAACGTCAGCCGGAACCAGGTCATCGCTTTCCAAAGCGAACCCAACGGAAGCTTTCAGGAGCAGAACCGCTACGATACCTTCGGCCGCGGCACCGGCGGCGTCAATGACCCGCTTGAGTCCCAGGGCTCTCTCACCCTCAGCCAGGACCACTCCCTGCTCTTTGCCGCCAACGGCGGCAGCAGCGAAATCACTGTCTTCCGCGTCGTCGGCAATCGCCTTTTCGTTGCCGATAAAGAGCCCTCGGGCGGTGCTCAGCCTGTCTCCTTCGCCCAGTCCGGCAACACGCTCTATGTGCTCAACTCCGGCGGCGCCGGCAGCGTCGTCGGCTTCCACATCACGCCGTTCGGGAGACTCCAGCAGATTCCCAACTCCACTCAGTTTCTCTCTGCCAATGCCACCGGTGGCTCGTCCATCTCCGTAAGCCCTGACGGCCGCACTGTCGCTGTCGTCGAGCGCATCGCTAACCACATTGACATTTTTCACGTCAGCGCCAACGGAACCATCTCTCCCGCTGTTGTGAACCCCAGCCCCGGCGCAGGCGCCTTCGCAGCCCGCTTCGATCCCAGCGGCAACCTCCTCGTTTCTGAAACCGGCCCCGCGAGCGCTACCGACGGCTCGGCCATTTCCTCCTACACTGTGCAGGCCAGCGGAGGTCTCACTCCGGTGACTCAGAGCCTCTCGACCGACGGCGCCGCTAATTGCTGGAACGCAATCTCGCCCAACGGCAAGGACGTCTACGTCTCCAATGCCGGCACCTCCACCATCGCCGGCTTCACCATCGGCCAGGGCGGCGCACTCACACCCATTGACGGCACCATCGTCGGGTCGAACCCGTCGGGCAGCACCAACCTCGACATCGCGATCAGCGGCGACGGCAAGTTCCTCTTCTCTCTCAATGGAGAAGTCGGGGCCGTCGGCGTCTTTGCCATCCGGTCCGATGGCTCGCTCGAAGAGCTCACCCAGGCCGGCGGGCTGCCGTCCGGAGCCGGCTTCAACGGCATCGCTGCCCTCTAACCCGCGGTTCGCGGCTCGCGTCCCCTGCCTTTATCCGAAGGGCGCGAGCCCTCCGCGCTATAGCGATGCTGAATCTGAAAAGAAATCTCGAACTAAACTCTTTCTCACGCTACAGCCTCAGCATATCGACGAATTCCCCAGACGTAGCATTCCGGCCCTTCTCGGGCCGGAACGCCCCTGCTCGGCTCCGCCTGTGGCCCCTTCACGCATCGATTCCTGGGGTTGTTAAGAGCACCGTCACGACCCGGCACTAAATCTGCGAGGTACCGCCATCGACGCAGATCTCCATGCCGTTCACGAAGCTCGAATCGCTGGAAGCGAGGAACAACGCGACCGTGGCAATCTCCTCCGGGCGCCCTAGTTCTTTGCGGGGAATTAGGGAACGGAAGTATTCTCTGCGCTCGGCTGGAGCTGATTCAAGGATCGCTGTATCGATGGGTCCGGGGCTCAGGACGTTTACCGAATCCCGCGGCCGTTCAGCTCCAGCACCCAGGTCCGGGCGAAGGCGCGCAGCGCAGCCTTGCTGCCGCTGTAGACGCTCAAGCCGGGCATTGACTTGAGGCCGGCGATCGACCCGTTGAGGACGATCGATCCCCCATCGCGAAACAGCGGCAGCGCTTTCTGCACTGTGAACAACGTCCCCCGCGTATTCAGCGCGAAGGTCTGGTCGAACTGCTCCTCAGTAATCGCGCCGAGCATGGCACCCTGGGCCCCTCCTGCGCTCGCAAACAACACATCCATTTGACCCATCGACTTCCTGACGGTCTCATAGAGCCGGTCCAGATCGGCCAGAATCGCGGAGTCCCCCTGCACTGCCGTCACATTTCGCCCGATCGACTTCACGGCCTCGTCCAGTTGCTTTTGCCGCCGGCCGGTGATGAAGACATAAGCGCCCTCTTCCACAAACAGCTTCGCCGATGCGAGTGCCATCCCGGAGCTCGCTCCGGTGATGACCGCCACTTTACCATCCAGTTTTCCCATGTTCGATGACACCTCTCCATCGTTAGGTCAACGGGGCCGTTGGAAGTTACGTGAATGCACATTTCCGCCGGAAAATCGTCAAATATCTCGGCGGTGCTGCGGATTTCGCTGACAGCAGGAGTGAAAGGCGCGAGTGCTTTAGCCTCGTTTCCGAGGGCGGCGGTACGCCGCTCTCAGAAGAACGGATCCGACTCGTGAACGCGCCGATCAATCGTCCAGTGAAAATGCCGTTCCGTCCGGACTCATTTCGATACACTGAGGACGCGATGCCCGAACAGGATGTGGAAGGTAACCTGGCAGAAGCAAAACAGAGTGAGAGCCGCGGCCTCGCGGTTGGACTCACCAGTTTGTTTTTTATCCTGCTGCAAAGCGCGTGTACCGCATTTATGGCCATCAGCGGTTTGCGGCTGCTGATCGGCGTGGGCGCACTGGCCGCAGCAACCACGGGGCTCAAATTCATGGGCGCGCTGCACGCCGCACCGTTTCGCATCCCCATGGAAATCGTTGCCATCGCCGGCTCCGTCGTGAATCTGTTTGCTGTCCGTCGGATTCGCAGGCTGCGCTCGCGGCCCGCTTCTCAGTGGAGAATGAAACCCGCCACTGCCAAGCAGCTCCGTTCCGAGTCATGGCAGGTCGGGCTGGCAATCCTGACTCTGCTGCTCGTGGCTGTGGAATGGGGATTCCACATCTACCTTCACGGCGCCATTTAGTCCTGCGTCGGCTTGTCCGGGCGGTTGTTTACGCCGTGGATCTCCCGCGCCAGCCGCTCGTGCAGACGTTCGCTGTAGCCGGCAGGCAGCTCGAAAACGCGATCATCGGCGGTGAGGATAAGAATGTTGCGCGTGGAGTCGAGAATGGCCGAGCAGATTTCGCAGTTTTCCAGGTGCCTTTGCACCAGTTCCTTTGTTTCCGTCGGCAGCGAGTCGTCGAGGAATTCGGAGATGTAGTCCCAGACGTGTTTGCATTCCAGTTTCACGAGAACCACCTCCTTTTCTTCGGACCCGCCAGTTTCAGTTTAGGGGCGAGCTCCTTTTGCAGCATGATACGGGCTCGATGCAGCCGTACCTTTACCGAAGAGATACTGATTGCCAGCGTCCCAGCTGTCTCTTCAATGGTGAGTTCTTCGATGTCGCGCAGTACCAGTACTTCCCGATAGGTCGGCGAAAGCTGTCCGATCGCCTGCTGAAGGAGTGCTCGCAATTCGCGCCGCTCCAGGGCCTCGGAGGGAATCTCCCGCCAGTCCCGCAGCAGCGCCGGGGAGACCTTGCCGCCATCCTCAGAGGGCTCGTCGAGTGACTCCATCCGGACCGTACTCTGCCGCCGCAGCCGTCTTCGGGCTTCGTTGAGAGTGATGCTGATCAGCCAGGTGCTGAACTTCGACTCTCCGCGAAAATTCGCAAGATTCCGAAAGGCCTTCAGAAAGGCCTCCTGTGCCACATCCTCCACTTCTGTTTCGTCCTTCACAAAGGACATCGCCATGCGGTAGACGCTGAGCTCGTACGGCTGGATGAGGCTGTGGTAGAGCTCCCTGTCGCCCGCCAGAATGGCGGCAATCATCTGTGCCTCGTTCCGCTCTGGAACCCTGGCAACGGCTAACCTCACGCCCGCTCCCTCCAGCGCTTTGCGATTGCTGCATCCAGAGAAAAGAAGCCAGCTCCGAAGATGAGGACCACCAGCGATGCGAAAAGGAAAGTGTACGGGTCTGCCCCGTAGAACTTCCCCGGATCCGAAAAGACCGAGACCAGCGCCTGATGATCCGCGGTCCAGTAAGCCACGAACATGTTGGCCGCCAGCAGAAAGCCGGTCAGCCGCGAAGCCAGGCCGGCGATCAGCAGCAGCCCGCCCACGAATTCCAGCCCCGCAATGAAGTGCGTAGTGAAAGCCGGAAAGGGAATACCCAGGCTCGCGAAGAACTCTGTCACCCGCGACAGATGCTGCAGCTTGCCCCATCCGGTCTGCATGAACTGCCATCCCCAGTACAGACGCACAGCGAGTAGAAACGGCGACTGGAGGGAAGTGCCCCCGCCGCGGAAGAGTTCGTACATCCGCACAAACCAGCTTACCGGCTTCGCGCCTTTCCCGGGTCGAATCGCTGTTACGGAACTCATGGCATGGCCACCGGGGAGGAATTGGATTGCACCCCATTGGAGCAGCGAGGGAATGAATAGTTACAGATGCAGTTCCAGTTCTCATTTCGGAGTCAGGGGCACACCTTCTCGGTGAGTCGTCCGCGCGGCGCGCCGTTCTACCTATTCCAGGCGTTCGATTCGATTCTCCGCGCAGCCTGTAACCTTGCTCCCCGAAATAGCTCCAATCGGTGTAGCAGGCTGCGTAGCAGACAAAGGAGCGGCCTCGATGGGAATTCCTCCATGCCGGTCTGCGGAATTCCGAGTCAGCAACGCCCGGCCCCGAACAGGGTGCGGCCCAACCGAAGAAAGGTATTCTTCATGAAGACAAGCACCGTACACAATCTCGCACTCGCAGCCGCCGTTGCCGGCCTTCTTGGCGGAACATCGGCTCGCCTCCACGCCCAGACGGCTTCTGGCCAATCGCAGATCACTGCCGGTTCTTCGACAACCGCTGGCGTGATGGTTGGGGTGGACGCGAAGAAGCTGCCCAAGCATTCCTGCAAAGGACAGAACGACTGCAAAGGGCAAGGTGGTGGTGATAAGCAACACTGGGGTAAAAACTCCTGCAAGGGCCAGGGCGCTTGCGCCACTGACGGCTCCAAACCCTCCTTCATTTAAGCACTGCGTTGCTACCGGGGGTTTCTTTTTTTGAAGCCTCCGGCGGCAGCTTTTTCAGCCCTCAGGAGTTCGCGATGCCGGCCAATCGCTTCAATGCCTTTACGGAATACGGTGTGGGAATCGGTTTGCGCATCCCGCATTATGACCACATCTTCTCGCGCAAACCCGCCGTCGACTGGTTTGAGATCATCTCCGAGAACTACATGGTCGATGGCGGCCCTCCGTTGAAGATGCTCGACCGCATCCTCGATCGGTACCGCGTCGTGCAGCACGGAGTCTCGATGTACTTCGGCTCGGCCCAACCGCTGAACCGCGAACATCTCAGGCGGCTGAAGGAGTTGACCCGGCGCACCAATACACCATGGCTCTCGGATCATCTTTGCTGGGGCAGCGTGGATGGCCGCTATACACACGATCTGCTGCCTCTGCCCTACACTCTTGAAGCCATCCGCACCACGGCTGCGCGCATCCGCGAAGTGCAGGACTATCTCGAAATTCCGGTCGCGGTCGAAAACGTCAGCAGCTATGCGGAGTTCAACGAGTCGCAGATGACCGAGTGGGAATTCCTCAACGAGGTCGTTCACACTGCCGACTGCGGCATTCTGCTCGACGTCAACAACATCTACGTCTCCTCGCAGAATCACGGCTTCGATCCCATGGAGTACGTGAACGCCGTCGATGCCGAGCGCGTCGCGCAAATTCACATCGCCGGCCATTCCAAATTCGAAAAGTACACCCTCGACACGCACGATCATCCCGTGCTTGATCCCGTGTGGAGGCTCTATGCGCGTGCCATCGAGCGCACAGGCCCCACCGCTACTCTGCTCGAATGGGACGACAACATCCCCTCCTTCGAGGAAGTTCATGCCGAGGCCCTCAAGGCCGACCGATTCCTGCTGGACCGCCGGCCCACTGCAGAATCGACGCCCCCGTCTGAGGAGGTCGCAGCATGAGCCTCCTCGATCTGCAGCGCCGCATGGCAGAAGACGTGCGCCGGCCCCTGACGCCGGATTTCGGGATGCAAATCCTCGCCGGGGACGGCCAGCCAACCGCGAAGAGAGTCTCTGGCTACATCAAACCGAACGCGGCTCTCACCTCCTTTGAACGCCTCGAAATCTATAACCGGCAGTATTGGTTCCGCGTCATCGATGCCCTCTCTGAGGACTTTCCCGCGCTCAGTGCCGTCGTCGGCGCAAAGCGCTTCGAGGCCCTGGTCGTCGCCTATCTCCACGACAATCCCTCGACCTCCTTTACTCTGAGGAATCTCGGCAGGAATCTGCCCGCCTGGGTTGAGCGGCATCCGGAGTTCACAGGCAGGCGCCACGACCTCGCCGTCGATGCAGCCCGATTGGAATGGGCCTGCGTCGAGGCCTTCGACGGGGCCGGTCTGCCACCGCTGACGGAATCCGAAGCGCTGCGCGCTTCGTCTGCCACCGTGTTCGCGCTTCAGCCTCACCTTCAGATTCTCCAGCTCCGCTTTCCTGTCGACGAGATGGTTCTGGCGGTCCACCACAGCAAACCGGCCATCGACATCGTGAGCGGCGCGGCGACCATGCGCAAACGACCGGCGCAGCTGCAGTTGCCACGAATGCGCCGAGCAGAAATTTATCTGGCCGTTCATCGCTACGACGATTCCGTGTATCACCGCCGCCTTACGCGAGTGCAGTTCCGGTTGCTTACCGCTCTTCGCGACGGCCATACGATAGATGCTGCCGTCGGTCACGCCCTTGACGGCGCCAAACTCGCATCCCAACAATGGGCCGCAACCATCCAGGAGATCTTCGCACTTGCGTCCCAGCTAGGCTGGATTGCCGATCCGGCAAAGGCAGCGTAAGCCGCGGCCGCTGTCCAAAGCTGCATCGTGGAGAAGAATGTGAGTTCCCCGAAGAAACCGAGTCTGGACAGCTTCGCCCTCGCGTTTCTGCTGCTGCGGCTCACGCTCGGTCTCAACATCTGCATGCATGGCGTATCCCGAATCGCCGCTCGGATATAGCTCCTGCCTGAACCGGAACCGATTCGCTCAGCAAGAAGCGGAAATGTTGAACAATCATTCCCTGATAATCGAGAAATATTCCCTGATGGGGCCTTTCAGATTCCCTGATATGGCGATTTAAATTCCCTGCTCTTCGAAACGCCAAAACGCGGCGCCGAAAGCGTAAGCTATTTGGAGTCTGACATATGGAGAGATTCTCCAGCGAATTTCGGCCCCGGAAAACGAAAAATTCCCTGTATTTTTCCCTGTTAGCAGGGAAACAGCGCTGGAGAGCGGTTCGCGAAAGACTCCTTCCACCGCCACCCCTGCGGAAAACTGCTCGCTGCGACACCCGGCCGCGTTCGATGCTGGCGGGTCGTGCTCCCGCTCAGGCTTGCCAACCGCCGCCGAGGGCGCTGTAGAGCTGCACCAGCGCCAGCGCCTCGCCCTGCTGTGCAGTCACCAGATTCAGCTGCGCCGCATAGAGATTCGAGCTGGTGGTGAGCACTTCCAGATAGGCCGTCGAGCCACCCTGATAGCGGATGTTGGCAAGACGGACCGCATCCTGCGCGGCGGCAACCAGCTTCTCCTGCTGCTCGCGATAGGCGCGCTGCTTGTTCAGCGCGATGAGCGCATTCGAGACGTCGCGGAAAGCGCCGGCGATCGTCTTCTGATAATTCAGCACCATCTCCTGCTTCGTCGCTTCTGAAAGCTGGAGTTGGCCGCGCAGCTTGCCGCCCTCAAAGAGAGGCTGGGTGAGCGAGCCAAGGCCGTAAATGGTTTTGCCGGCCGGGTCGAAGATGGTCGCGAGGCTGTCTCCCCCGACGCCGCCCGAGCCGCTGATCGAGAGGCTGGGGAAAAATTGCGCGCGGGCCACGCCGATTTGCGCATTAGCGGAGATCAGCGTCGCCTCGGCCTGCTCGATGTCCGGACGCCGCTCCAGAAGCTGCGACGGCAGGCCGGCGGGGAGATCCTGCGGCGGCGGCGCCAGCGCGTTCGGATCCTGGTGCACGATGGGCCCTGGATTCTCGCCGAGCAGAAACGCGATGGCGTTCTCCTGCTGCTGGATCTGCTCTTCAAGCTGCGGGACCTCGGAGGTCGCAGTGTAATAAAGCTGCTCGGCCTGGCGCACGTCGGACAGAGGAACGGAGCCGCCGCTCTCCAGCGTCTTCGTCAGGTCCAGCGAGTTTTGCCGGACCTTGATCGTCTCTTTTGTAATTTCCAGCTGTCCGTCGAGAGCGCGAATTTCGAGATAGTCAGTCGCGATCTCTTCGACCAGTGTCAGGCGCACGGCGCGCTGCGCCCACGTTTGCGCCAGCAGTTGGGCGCGGGCAGCCTCGGTCTGGCGGCGATAGAGGCCCCAGAAATCGGGCGTCCACGCAGCCGACAGGCTGAACGAGCCATCCACCAGCGGGTTGGGAATGTTGTTGCCCAACGAGGACGGCAGCGTCGCGCCAATGCCGGTGCCCCCGACGCTGACCGTCGGAAATTGCTGCGAACGCGTGATGCGCACCTGCGCCTGCTGCTCGAGGATGCGCTGCGCGGCGATGCGCACGTCGTAGTTGTCATCCAGCGCCTTGCGAATCAGCTCCTGCAACTCGGGCTCGTGATAAACCGCCGCCCATTGCTCGTCGCCCAGAGACGTCTTCGCATCCGACGCCACAGCCGCGCCGTCCGCGCCGCGAAAGGCGGGCGGCGCCGCGTACGCGGGCCGCTTATAGTTCGGGCCGACCGTGCAGCCGGCGACGGCCATGCAAAGAAGGCCAGCAATGAAAATCTGACGGAAGCGCATCATGCCTGTCCTCCTTCGGTCTGCGCGCGGCCCGAGACCGGCCCCGGCGGCGGTGTTCCCGGCCCGCAGATTGAATCCATCGTGGTTCCCTTGCCGCCCCGCACAAAGCGGTGCGAGAGAAATTCAACCACGGCGAAGGTGACCGGGATAAAGATGAGCCCCAGCACCGTGGAGAGCGTCATGCCGCCGATGACGACGGTGCCCAGAATCTGGCGAGAGGCCGCGCCCGATCCGGTAGCCACCCAAAGCGGCAGGCAGCCGAAGACGAAGGCCAGCGCGGTCATCACAATTGGACGGAAGCGCAGGCGCGCCGCGTGCAGCGCGGCGTCGCAGATGCTTTGGCCGCTGTCGAGGTTGAGCTTGGCGAACTCGACAATCAGAATCGCATTCTTGGCCGAGAGTCCGATCAGCATCACCAGGCCGATCGTCGCGAAGATGTCGTTCTCGAACAGGCGTACGTGCAGGGCGACGTACGCGCCGAGGATCGCAACCGGCGTGCTCAGCAGGACGCTGAACGGGAGGGTCCAGCTCTCATACAGCGCCGCCAGAATCAGGAAGACGAAGAGCAGCGAGAGACCGAAGACCGCCCACGAAGGCACGCCTTTCTCCGCCTGCTGCTCCTGATACGACATGCCCGAATAATCGAATCCCGCCGTGGACGGCATGGTCTGATGGAAGACTTCCTCCAGCGCTTTGCGCACCTGGCCGGAGCTGTATCCGGGGGCTCCGGTGATGTTCAGCTGCGCGGCGTTGAATTCGTTGAAACGGTAGATGAACTCAGGACCCGTAGTTTGGGTGACCTTGACCAGCGAGCCGAGCGGCACCTGGCTGCCATTGGCGCTGCGCACGTAGAACTGGTTGATATTCGCGATGTTGGTGCGCGACGTGCCTTCGGCCTCGACGTAGGTCTGCCACTCGCGGCCAAAGCGATTGAAGTAGTTCACGAGATAGCCGCCCATAAAGGTCTGCATAGTCGTGTAGATATTGGCGAGGTCGACCTGCTGCTGCAGTGCCTTCTCTTTATCGACATCGGCGTAAAGCTGCGGCACAGCGGGCTGGTAAGAAGGAATGGCAGCGGCGATCTCAGGCCGTTTTGCGATTGCGCCGAGGAAGCCGAAAACATTCTTCGTGAGCGCGGCGGGATCGTCGGAGCCGGAGCGGTCCTCAAGAATCATCGTGACGCCGCCCGAGGTCCCGATGCCCGGAATAGAAGGTGGCGGGAAAGCAAACGCGATGCCGTCAGGATCGGCCGCGAGCTGCCTCTGCAGGTTGTTCTGGATATAGGCGAGCTGCTCGTCTTTGTTTTTGCGCACCGCCCAGGGCTTGAGACTCACGAAGAAGAATCCCGCATTGGTACTTTGCACCTGGGTGAGCAGAGAAAAGTCCTTGACCGCGATTACGCCTTCGACGCCGGACATTTTCAGCAATGACGCCGTGATCTTCTGCTCCGCTGCATCGGTGCGCTGCGCGGAGGCCCCGTCCGGCAGTTGCAGCGCGAGGAACATGTAGCCCTGATCATCCGTGGGAATGAAGCCGCCGGGCAGCGTGCTGCCGAGGTAGACCGCGAGGACGGCGACGCCGATGAGGGCCATCATGGCCAGCGTAGATTTGTGAATCAGGACGCGCGAGAGCTTCACGAAGCCGTCGGTGGTGCGGCCGAAGACTCGATTGAAGATCGCATAACCGCGATCGAAGAGGCTCGGTTTGCGCCCTTCTTCCCGTGGCTTGAGCAGCAGCGAAGCCAGCGCGGGGGAAAGCGTCAGAGCATTGAACGCTGAGATCAGCACCGAGATCGCGATGGTGACGGCGAACTGCTGATAGAGGCGTCCGGTGATGCCGGGGATGAAAGCGGTGGGGATGAACACAGCGGCCAGGATGAGCGCGATGGCGATGACCGGACCGCCGACCTCTTCCATGGCTTTGATCGTTGCTTCCTGCGGTGTCATGCCCTCGTCGATGTGGTGCTCGACGGCTTCCACCACGATGATGGCGTCGTCGACGACGAGGCCGATGGCCAGCACCAGACCGAAGAGCGAAAGCGTGTTGATCGAAAAACCGAGCGCCGGAAAGATGATGAACGTTCCGATCAGGGACACCGGCACGGCCAGCAGCGGAATGAGCGTCGCCCGCCAGCCCTGCAAAAATACGAACACGACGATGACCACCAGCCCGAGAGCTTCAAAGAGCGTCAGGACGATCTCATGAATGCCCGCCGTGACCGCCTTGGTGGTGTCGAGGGGGATGGCGTAAGTGATGCTCGGCGGGAAGGTGGCGGAAAGCTCCTTCATCCGCTGGCGCACGCCGTCCGCGGTTGCGACTGCGTTCGAGCCAGGCAGCTGATAGATGGCCATCACGCCGGCAGGCGCCTGGTTGTAGCGCGCGGCGATGGTGTACGCCTGATCGCCCAGCTCGATGCGCGCAACATCGCGCAAGTGCAGGATGGATCCGTCAGGATTGGCCCGCAGGATGATGTTGCCAAACTCTTCGGGCGTGACCAGCCGCCCCTGGGTGCGCACGGTGTAGGTGAACTGCTGGCCTTTGGGGATCGGTTCGCCGCCTATCTGCCCGGCGGGGTTAACGTTGTTCTGCGTCTGGATGGCGTGGATGACATCCGTCGCGGTGACGCCGAGCTGCGCCAGCTTGTCAGGGTCCACCCAGACGCGCAGCGCATATTGCCCGCCGAATACCTGCACCCGCGAGACGCCTTTCACGCGGGCGAGCTGATCCTGCAGGTTGATGATCGCGTAGTTAGTCAGGAAGTCCTGGCTCAGCTTGCCGCCCGGCGAGTTCACGGCCACCAGCATCAGCGGCGACGTCAGGGCCTTCTGCACGGTCAGGCCGGCCGTCGTCACCTCGGCGGGAAGCTGCGACTGCGCCTGGTCCACGCGTAACTGCGCGAGAACCTGATCGATGTTCGGGTCCGTCTTCACGTCGAAGTCGACAAACAGCTGCATGACGCCGTTGTTCGCGCTCACGGAGTTCATGTAGATCATGTTGTCGACGCCGTTCATCTGCTGCTCAATCGGCGTGGAAACGGCCTGCGCGACGGTCCGCGAATCGGCGCCGGGATAGGTGGCCGTCACCAGGATTTCCGGAGGAACGATGTTCGGATACTGCGAGATCGGCAGCGTGAACAGCGTCACCGCTCCAACGATCACGGTGAGAATCGCGATGACGATCGCCACAATCGGGCGACGAATAAAGAATTTTGACATGGGTCAGTTTCCTGCTGGTGCGGCCGCGGCTTGCGGCGGAGCGGTCTGGGGCGCAACCCGTGCGCCTTCGCGAAGTTTCTGCAGGTTGTCGGTAATCACCAGGTCGTTGGCCGCGAGCCCGTCTTCGACGACCCAGTCCTTGCCCGCCTGCGGACCCAGCGTGACGTTGTTCACGTGCACCTTGTCATCGGAGCCCACGGTGTAGATCTGCTGCACGCCCTGGAATTCCGAGACGGCGACCTGAGGCACCAGAATCGCATGATGCAGCAGTTGCGTCTCTGCACTGACGCGGCCGAACTGGCCGGGCCGCAACAGATTGCCGGGGTTCGGGAACGATGCTGCGATGCGGATCGCGCCCGTTTGCGCATTCAGCTGCCGGTCCACAAAAGCGATCTCCCCCTTGTGCGGGTAGACCTCGCCGTCCGCGAGTGTGAGCGTGAGGGGAATCTTCGATGCGCCGTGCAGCAGATCGCTGCCCCCCTTGCGCGCCCGCTCGGCGAGGGCAAGATACTCGCTGTCGCTGATGGAGAAATAAACCTTGATGGGGTCAAGCTGAGAGACCGAGGTAAGCACCGAAGAGGTGCTGACCAGATTGCCCACCTGCGTGGTCGCCTGGCCGGCGATGCCGGTGATCAGCGACCGCACATCCGTGAAGTTGAGATTCAGTTTTGCCGTGGCCACCGCGGCCTCCGCGGTTTTCACCCCAGCTTCCGCCGAATACTGCTGTTGGGTCTCGTTATCGAGCTGGCTTTTGGCGATGGCTCGCGCCGCGGCCAACGGCGTGTCGCGATTCACATTGATCTTCGCAAGCTCCAGTTGCGCCTGCGCCTGCCCCAACTGCCCCTCTGCCTGATCGAGCGCAGCCTGAAACGGGCGCGGGTCAATCTGAAAGAGAACCTGGTTCTTCTCGACCAGCGATCCTTCGCGATAATTCTGGCTGATGAGGTAGCCGTTGGCCTGGGGCTGAATCTGCGCGTTGACGTAGCCGTCGAGGGTGCCCACCCACTCGCCGGTGACGGGCACATCGCTTTCCTCCACTTTGACGACGCTCACCGGCATGGCCGGTGGAGCAGCCGAGCGCGTCGCCGCCACGCCGCGCCCGCACCCGGCGAGACCCGCGACGCTGGTCGCCAACATTGCGGCAAAGATTCCGAAAATCGGCGCCTGAGCGGTCAACGACCGCTGCCTCTGGCTGAGCATATAAGTTCTCCGGGTATTTCTGGTCTTCGGCTCTGGGAAGCCTTCGCTCTGCGCGGCTGCATCAACGGCCGCACGAGCATTCCCCTTCAGATGAATTCGCGTGCGTTTGGATTCGGGAAAACAACTCCGCACGGGGAGACGCCGCGTTTCAAATGGTTTGCGAAAGCGTATCGGTTCGAGGAAAGCACCCATCGTTTCCGGAATCCGGCGAAACTCCCGGTTCCGCTCGCCATCGAAAACGGGCGGCCCAGCGCATCGATCGATGCACCGTCGAGAGAACCTCCCTGCGCGACGCTTGCCGATGCACATGCATTAAGCTGGTAGCCGCGCTGGTCGCGATAGGTTGAGAGCGCCGAGGATCTTGTCTTTATGGTCTCAATGAAGAAGAAAGTTTGGTCAATGGCGGTTGTTCTGCTGGCCCTGACGATCCCGCTCGCGACTGCGGCGCAGGGTCGTCCCCGGTGGACCGAGTCCCAGGCCAACGCCTGGTACGCGCAGCAGCCCTGGCTGGTGGGCGCCAATTTCGTTCCGGACGATGCCATCAATCAGCTCGAGATGTGGCAAGCCGCTACCTTCGACCCCCAGGAGATCGATCGCGAACTGGGGTGGGCGCAATCCATCGGCATGAACACCATGCGCGTATTCCTGCACGATCTCCTCTGGCGGCAGGACCCCAAAGGGTTTCAGGCGCGTATCGATATGTTTCTCACCATTGCGGCCCGCCACCACATCCGGCCCATCTTTGTGCTCTTCGATTCCTGCTGGGATCCCGACCCGAAGCTGGGCCCGCAGCATCCGCCCATTCCGGGCGTGCACAATTCGGGCTGGGTGCAGAGTCCGGGCGCCGCCGTGCTCGCCGATCCGGCCAGCGATACCCTGCTCTCCGACTATGTTCGCGGCGTGATCGGCGCCTTCGCCAACGATTCGCGCATCCTCGCCTGGGATCTATGGAATGAGCCCGACAATGGCAACGGTGGCTCCTACCGCAGCCACGAGCCCAAAGACAAACAGGCGATCGTGCTGCGCCTGCTGCCGCAGGTCTTCGCGTGGGCGCGTTCTGCCGGGCCGTCGCAGCCCGTCACCAGCGGCATCTGGGCCGGCGACTGGTCCACCTTCGCCTCTCTGTCCCCCATGGCGAAGGTGCAGATTGGGGAATCGGACATCGTCACGTTCCACAATTACGGCTGGCCGGAGGACTTCGAAGCGCGCGTCCGCGACCTCCAGCAATACCATCGCCCCATCATCTGCACGGAATACATGGCGCGCGGCGCGGGCAGCTTGTTCGATACGATTCTTCCGCTCGCGAAGAAATACAACGTGGGCGCCATCAACTGGGGTCTGGTCCTGGGAAAGACGCAGACGAATTTGCCCTGGGATTCGTGGCAGCGTCCGTATGTGCTGGAACAGCCGCCGATCTGGTTCCACGATGTCTTTTATCCGGACGGCCGGCCCTATCGCGAGAGAGAAGCGGAGATCATTCGCACCCTGACCGCGGGTGGGTCAGCGGGGCCGTCACAATAAACCTGAAGCGCGCTTGCCGGCGCTCTGGTAAATGCCCACATTCTGCACAACGCGGCTGATGGCGCCGTTCGGACTGGGGACATCCGGCTTCAGTCCAACGTGTAGCGACGCGAAGAGCCCCAGCAACTGCCCGAAGATGACATCGAGAACCGGGCGGTAGAGGTCGGGCACAGCATCTAAGCCCGCGGGCGTCAGGACATACTCTGCGTCGGCGCGCAGGTGGTGTGGATCGGTTGCGACGGCGACCCGCGTGCGCACCAGTTCCTTGCTGCCGATTTCGCGCAGCAAATCCACTTCATATTGCCGGCGCTGGGGTTGGCTGGAGACGAGGCTCACCAGCAGCGTGTCGCGGTCGAGCGCCGCCATGGGGCCGTGACGCAGCGCAAGCGTGGGCTGCGTGATCGTCTGCACCTTGCCGGCGGTCAGTTCCAGAGTCTTGAGCGCGCATTCCATGGCCGCACCGGCAAGAACGCCCGATCCCACGAAGCAGGCACGCTGGTAGCCGGAGTGCGTAAGCTCGGACGCCAGTGTGGCCGCGCGCGGCAGAAATGACTCGGCGGCGCTGACCAGCTGGTGCAGAATGGGCTCAAATTCGTCGACGTCCCTTGCGTGCGCCAGAATCTGGCCCGCCAGAACCATATTCGTGAAAGAACTGGTCATCGCCAGCCCGCGATCGTTCACTGCATCGTCCAGCACCAGCGAAAAGCAATTCGCGCGACCCTGCATCGCCTGGCTCATGCGCCCGCTGCTGTTGCAGGTGACCAGCAGATGGGAAACGTTGGGGCATTCGGCGATCGCTCGCTCCAGAACCGCCACCCCTTCCGGACTGTCGCCGGAACGCGAGAAAGAAACCCAAAGATAGCGCTTGCCGAGGAGAATGTACTCCGCGAAATCGGTGAGCAGGTTGGTGCTGGCCACCGGGATCACCTCGCACTGCCACCGGGTGCGGAGCAGGTGATGCAGCGACTGTCCGATGTAATCGGAGGTGCCCGCGCCGATAAGAAACACGGTCGGCTTCTGCGCTTCAGTTGCTTCAACCCCGGCGGCGGCGAGAAACTCAGCGATCGGCTGACGCTGCGCCTGGAGCTGATGGAAGGTCGTGATCCAGGAGCCTGGCTGCTGGGCGATCTCGTGGGGAGTGTGTTCCAGTCCGCGCTCAATCTTTTCGGCAGCGGAAAGGTTCAGCAGTACTGAAAGAGGGTCCACCTGGCAGTCTCCTTCCGGCCGCGGGACGGGTCCGGACCGTGCAAGGCGTATCGTAACAAAACGGAATATATCAATTCAATTCGAAATTTTCGTAAATTCCGCCAGGGCCTCGGCGTCCCGCTTCCGCCGGGATTCGCGGTTCCCGCCAGTTCAGGCGGGGCTCTTGCGCGGGACCGGAAACGCGTGTTGCCGCAGGAAGGCATCGCGCAGCGCTGGATCGCGGAAGGCCTCGGTGCCTCCCGGCTTTTGGGTCGAAAGCGCCCCGGTGATGTTGCCGGCGAGCGCGGAGACTTCGGCAGTGGCGCCCCGAAGCCACGCAGCGAGGAAACCGGCATTAAAGCTGTCGCCCGCGCCGATGGTGTCGATGGGATCGACGCTCACTGCGGGGACTGCGACGCGCCGGCCGCCCTGCTGCACCAGAGCGCCCTGGCGCCCGCACTTAACCGCGATCAGCGGCACCGTGGCCGAGAGCACGTCGAGGGCTTCCTCGACCGTATCGCGGCGCGCGATGCGGCGAATTTCATCGTCGTTGGGCAGGAAGATGTCGACCAGCGACAGAATCTCCTCGAGCACGCCGTCCCAGTGATCGTCAGGATCGTCGTTGGTATCCAGCGACAGCGTAACGCCGCGGCGTTTGAGCGCGCGAAACCGCGCCGGCAGACCGGCGTGCAGCCCGCGCAGAAGAAACAGAGACGAGAGATGAAAATGTGGAGCCGCGGCCAGGTACTCGATGTCGAGATCGTCGCAGGTGAGGTCGAACATGACGCCGGGGTACGTGAGGATGCGGCGTGAGCGCCCGTGCGGGAGCAGCAGCGTGATGCCGGTCTTCGAGCCTTCCGCGCCACGGACACAGCGCGACGTATCGACGCCGCCTTCGGCCAGGCGGTCCATGGCGATGCGTCCCGTTTCATCGGCCCCATAGCGGGTGACGAACCCGACGCGCGCGCCCAGGACGGCGAGATTGTGGGCGAGAATCGCCGACGAACTGCCCAGGGTCATTTCGAAGTTGGAAGCCAGAATTTCGCGATCGACGGGGATCGATTCTTCGAAGCCGTACAGAATGAGATCGAGGTTGACCTCCCCGGCGATGGTGATATCGAATGCGGGCATGGCAGCGATTCCGTATTATTACCATTGATTTCTAAACGCAGGCAAGCCGCTTTCGGAGTCCGCGACCACGGACGGCCTTCATCCGGCAGCTAACGTGAACAAAAAAATGATATTGATCATCAGTCTCCCAACCGGCGTGACTCTTCAACGGGGTTTGGTGTACCCTTCCGAAGGAAAGCAGACGAAACCATGACGCAACCCCCTGATTCTCCCCCCGCCGAGCCCGGACAACTGCTCATCGACGAGCGGCGCCGGCACATCCTCGCCCTCATCCAGACTGAAGGCCGCGCCCTCGTCGGAGAACTGTCGCGCAGCCTCGGCATCTCCCAGATCACCATCCGCAAGGACCTCGAATACTTGCAGTCGCGCGGACTGGTCCAGAGAACGCATGGCGGCGCGCTCCGGATCCAGTCGAGCGCGCTCTTCGATCCTTCGCTCCAGGAGAAGCAGAAGCAGCACTCTCAGGAGAAGCAACGCATTGCAGCGGCAGCCGTGAAGATGGTGGAAGAAGGCCAGTGCGTGATGCTCGATTCCGGCACGACGACGGCGGCCATCGCCCATGAGTTGCGGAGGTTTTCTCACCTCACTGTAATCACGAACGCGCTGAACATTGCGGCGGAACTCGCCAGTACCAATCTCGAAGTGATTCTGGTCGGCGGCAGCCTCCGGAAGAATTCATTTTCGCTGGTGGGGCCGCTCGCCGAGGACGTCCTCGAAGAAATGCACGCCGACATTCTGTTCCTCGGTGTCGACGGATTCGATCCGGAGGTGGGACTGACCACGCCGAATCTGCTGGAGTCGCGGGTGAATCGCGCGATGGTAAAGGCGGCAACCCGCGTGGTGGCGGTTTGCGACTCGACCAAGTTCACCCAGCGCAGTCTGTCGCGCATCGTGGCGCCTTCAGCGATCCATTGCGTCATCACGGATAAGAATCTTCCCGCGGCGACGGAAGAGGCGCTGCGCGCGCAAAACATCGAAGTAGTGCTGGTCTAACCGGATCCGTCAAACCGGATTCGTCCAGCCGGGCCCGCGCAGCGCAGCCGCCCTACTGCGGCTCATAGCGGCGATTGGCCGTCGGCGCAAAGACGGTGGAGAGATAACCAGTGACGTGTACACTGCACGTCTTCTCGCTCTGCCGATCATCGAGGCCGGTCGCCGCAACCTTGATCGGGTAGTCGCCAGGCTCGGTCCACGCATGCGTTACCTTCGCCCCATCCACCTGCACACCGTCGCCAAAATCCCAGCGCCAGGAGAGCACCGGGCTTTCCGGCTCAGCATGCACCGAGAACGCAAGGGCGTCGCCTGATTTCCCGGTTGCCGGGCAATCGATGGTAATCTGCGGCGCAGTAGCAGCCACACTTTCATCGACAATCTTCAGCACGCGCACCGCATGCGCGGGAAGGTCGATCTGCAACGACCCCTTCGCAGGAGCCGGAAGGTTCTCGCCGTCGAAAATGTTGGTGATGGTGAATTGGTCCGCCGCCGTGAGGCCGAGGCTGGCGAGCGAAAGGGTGTGCGAGGTCGGGTGCTCCGTCCAGTTGAAGACCGTGAGCACACTCTGACGATTGGATTCGTGCAGATAGAAAATGCTCGGCTGCTGATCCTCGGCCGTATAACTCATCAGGTCGAGGGGCACCGACGCCTTGCCCAGGCGGACCATGTTGATCAGGTCGCGATTCTCCAGCAGGGCCACCCGGTCCGGCGTCGTCTCGAGCGAGGGCAGATTGTCGCCGATCTCCAGCATCCCTCCGGTAACCGCAGCAAGCGCGATGGAGACTTTGGCTTCTTCGAGCGTCAACGGCTGCGCGCCCTCATGCCAGGTCTGATCGCTGATGCGCTGCGTCGAAACGGTGAACGCATCCGGGTCAGAGACAAAATAATTGCGATCCATGAAGTAGCGCGCGGCGATCCCCGTGGCCGCGTCGCGGCTGGCGCCAAAGCTGTGGCCGGTGTCCTGCGAGATGCGGCCGTAGTCGACGTAGCCGACGGGATTGAGCATCGCGCTGCCGTCTTTGTCGAGATAGACACCGTCGCCGACCGTGTCGCGAATGATCTGCAAGCCGATGCGCTGCGCTTCCATCGCCGTGGTGTGCGGCTTGTAGTAATAGCCTTCGATGGCGCTGTCGTCCATGAAATCCATCTTGATGTAGTGGATATCCCACTGGCGCACGAGCCGCGAATACGTGTCGCGCAAATATTCCTGGGCGCCGGGATTCGTACTGTCGAGGATGTAGAGCGCATCTTTGCCGTCGACCACGCTGCCGGCGTGAATGGGCTGCCCCTGGGCATTCTTCACCAGCCAGTCGCGGTGATCGCGAAAGATGGCCGAGCGCTCCGACACTTCGAAGGGCGCGGTCCAGATGCCGGGCGTGAGGCCGAGGCCGCGGATCTGGTACTCCATCGGCGCCAGGCCGTTGGGGAAAACTGTCGCATTGGCAGTTACATATTCTCCCCGGGCAAACTGGTAACCCTCGTCGATGTGAAACAGGTCATAGCCGAACGGTTTGAGATGCTGCGCCTCCCACTGGGCATTGGTGAGCGCCGCTCCTTCGTCGAGGCCGAAGTAGTAGGCGGTCCAGCTCCACCAGCCCATCAGCGGCGGAGCGGAGACGCGCGCGTGGTGAATCTGCCGGATCAGCCCGCCGTACGCCTCGAGCAGGCGGTGGTAATCCATGCCGGCGGCGATGGCCAGCGTTTCCGAGGACAGCTCGCCGCCCGCGGGAACCGGCAGGCTAAGCTCGACCCGGTCGACGGCAGGAGAATCCTGGAGCGAATTTTCCTCTTCCATTTCTGTCGTGCCGGTCGAGTCGACTTCATAGCGGGCGATGTGCGGGTCGGCGCCGGTGCGATCGAGGTGCAAGCGAAGAATGGTGAGGAATCGGTCGGAGGTGAGCGTCCCGACAAAGAGGCTCTGGCGGCTCTCGCGGTTGTAGATCAGTTGGCTGCCGACCGCGCGGTGCATCTGATGCTCGGCATCGCCGAGGTCGTGAATCTGCATCGCCGGCCGATCCTCGCTAAAGCTGTCCGAGAGCACGCGGTCGGCGGCAGCAGGACCGCCGAGGTTGGCAATGCTGCCGCCGGAGGCCTCGAGGACGCGGATGCTCTGCACGGTGACGGATTTTCCCGTGTTGTTGCGCACGGTAACCTGCACATCGGCGAAGGGCTCGGCGGTGTAGGCCCGCACGCGGCAGGCAAGGTCGGGTTTGCCGGCGAGTCCGGAAAAAACAATCTGCCAGACGTGGAACCCGCCGAGGTAGCCGTCGGCGTTCGATTCGTTGACGGCGTGGTGCGGGTAATCGGCGGAGTGAATCCAGGCGCCGTCCACTTTGGCCGCCACGCTTGCCGTCACAATCGGAGACGTCGCGCCCGGAGCGCCGATCGTGTAATCGCCGTTGGCCGCAATGGAGACAGCGAGGCCGCTCTGTTGCGCGGTGGCGCCGTAGGGAGACGCGCAAAGAGCAGCGCCGAGAAGGACGACAGGAGTTATGCCGGCGAATAAGCGGTTCACGATCCCTCCGAAGACAGAAGTGTTGCCGGAAAGCCACAGCGTCGCAACGGCGTGCTGTTCGCCCGCGCGGCGCAGGTTGCGCGATGGCGTCGGCCTCGATCCCGTCAGCGCGCAGCCGGCGCAAACCACGCAACAGCTCCGCGATCCAGTTCCGGAATCGTAAAGTGTAGCCCGTCGGGCGCGGCGCTTCCCTTCAGCGTCGTTTCAACACCAAAGAACGGCAGCCAGTGCATGGTAGCTCCCAAAGCTTGCGGGACTACTACCTCGACGTCGCGCTGCACCACGGGGGTTGCGTTGCCACCGGCCACCAGTCCGTCGAAGTTCGCAAAGAACAGGTACGTCCTGGTGCCGATGTGCGCTTGATGCACGGCCACATTTTTCGACGCGGTAACGCGCAGCTCCGTGTGGCTCTCAATGGCGCGGAGCAAATCGGGTTCGCTCCCCGGATCGGACGCCGAGAAATTGCTCTGGGCGCGGTGCAGGAACTCCACCTCCGGCCGCCCGGCGAATCGCGCTCCCGGCAAAGAAGCGAGCAGCGGATCGGGCGCGCCGGTCATCACCACAGAACCGCCCCGCGCGGCATAGCGCTCCAGCGCCGACGCTTCCTCACCGCTCACGATTTTTACCTCCGGCAGCACCAGCACTTTGCCGTGAAACTGCGCGACCGTGCGCGGCGTGACGATCTGAAACTGAATGTGATTTTGCAGCAGCAGCAGCAGAACGCCGCGATAAGAATCGACAAACTCGTTGGGATAGAGGTTGCGCGTGGCATCGGAGAAATAGACGCCCGTTTCGCCGACAGGCTCGCGCACCGCGCCGAAAATGTCCTCGTGCTGCGCGATCCAGTGGAAGATCTCGACGCGGGTGGGCATGTCGTTGGAGCCGGACATCACGTGCCCGCGAGCGTCCCAGAAATTAGCGCCGACGGCCAGTTGCGATGAGGCCAGGTTCAGCATCGCGTCGTGCGGCTGCACATGCGGCGCGCCGTCCCACGAATAATTCAGAATCCATGTGGGCTTCGCCTGGGCGAAGGCGCGGAAGCTCCGCATCCCGATCTGATACATGAACCAGTCGAACGGCGTGCGCGAAGCCGCGGTGTGATCGTCACCGTCGCCGAATTCGTATTCGTGCGCAATGGCATCCACCAGCGGATAGAGTTGATAAACGTCGGCTCCGACCCGCGGCGCAGCGTCTTCAATCCCTGGATAGATTTCCGGGATGACGGCAATGTGCGGATTGACGGAAACGGCGTTGCTGCGGATCTCCGCCATGAAATCGTCAATGGTCTGGATGCGGAAGGCGACCCACTTGCGGAAGCCGGGATCCTCCGCGTCGCCCAGCTTGATGTCCTTGCGCGCGTCCAGGCCGGTTTGCCTGTGGAACTCGGCCACCGTCGCGTCGTCGAAGCTCGCCCACGTGTCTTCCCAGCCCGTGAAGTGCGTCATCCAGTAAGGAATATCGACGTAGATGCCGTCGATGCCGGTGCCGGCGATCTGCCGGATGCGCTGCATGTAGAGCTTGCGCCAGTCCGGAGCCCACGGGCTGACCCAGACGTCTTCTTCACCTTTCGCGATCCAGAAGGCCGCGCCCGACGTAAAGATGGCAGGCTCCCCTGTGATCTTTCTCTGCAGCCACCCCGGATGATCTTTGGCGAGCGTGTGCGGGCCGTCCGCATTCTTTGAAATACATTCGAGCCCCGCGACGTAAACGAAAGCCTTGTTATTCGCCTGGTGCGCAGCCGCAGCCACGCGGCGAATGGCTTCGAGCTTGGTCGACGGGTCGAGCAGGCTCTCGTAGCGCCCGGGTATATCGTTGTCCACCTCAATGCCGTAGACGCCGCTGGCCGTGGCCTTCTGGACGATTTGCTGCGCATTGTCCGGTGTCAGCCCGTACGCAGCGATGCGCACGCGGCGCATCCAGTCGCGCTGCTGGCCGTCGAAAGTCTGAGTGGGGGATTGTTGAGCAGCGAGGCTGCCCGCAGCGGCCAGCGCCAGTGCCACCGCCAGGCTGCCTCGGCCAGCTGAATAAACGCGAACACCACGCATAGATACCTCAGCGGAAGGCTGGAACGTGAGAAGCTTGCCCGCGGCCCGCGTCAGAACTGATAGCGGGCCCCAAGTTGCAGATTGCGCGGCAGGAAGCCGCCCGCGGTCGAAGAGATGATGCCGAACGTAGAGTCTTCGTATCCCGTATCCGGCAAGCCAAAGCGCTCCGTGTTGGTACAGTTGAAGCAGTCGGCGTGGACTTCGATCTGACCCTTCTCGCCGCCCAGCGTGTAAATCTTCTCAAGCGAGAGGTCCGCCTGGCGGATGCTGTCCGACCGCAGCGCAGAATAGTACCGGGGAGCGTTCCCCGGCTGCTGATCGCCCGGATCGGCGAAGCAGTTGGCGTTGAGCCACGGCACACCGTAGCGGCCGGCTTTGTGAATGCTGACGTGCGTGGTGAGCGAGCCCATTTTGCAGCTCTGATTTGCGCGCTGTGTGCCATCAGCGAGCCGGGGATTACCCACGAAAACGTCGAGCGGCTGGCCGGTCTGGTAAGTCAGCAGCGTCGTCACTTGCCAGCCGCCGACAAAACCGTCGACAACGCGGTTCATATGCGCGCCGATCAGGCCGCCCCGCCCGATCGGAAGCTGGAACATCCCGGCGAGCACCGCGCGATTCGTAGCATCGTTGGCGCTGATCGACCATTCTGCTTTCAGATGATCCAATTCCTGCGGGAAACCCTGGTAAAACGTGCCAATGAAGTTGTTGGGTCCAGCCGAGGAGTCGTCCATGTTCTTCGACCAGGTGTAGTTGCCCTCGAAGTTGACGTATTTTCCCTCGCGCTTCTGAAAAACAAGCTGCAGAGCGTTGTACCACGAGGAAGCGCCAATCACCTTGTACGTCTCGAACGGCCCATCGAACTGCGGATAGGGGCGCAGAAGATTGATCTGGGGCAGGGTCGAATTGCCGTACTGGGACGTCGGCACATTGAAGATGGCGCTGGGACCGGAGAAGAGCGGCTGAAACGGATTGTTGACCGGTGCCTCCAGTGCGGCGCTGCTGTATTGCCTGCGAATGGACGAGGCAATGAAGTTGCGATTATCGGTGCCCGCCCAGGGCAGGAACGTGCTGCGATTGGCCGAATAGTTGACGCTCACCACGATCCTGGCCGGCAGCGCCCGCTGCACTCCCAGATTCCACTGGTAAATGTTGGCGTCCTTCGCGGCCTGCGTCCCCAGGTTGTTCTCATTCGACAGGCCCCACAACGCGAGCTTGCCGTATTCGTTGCCCTGCGCCGCCGGAATCCCGCCCGGGTACGGATTCTCCAGCGTCGCACTGCGCGTCAATTCGCCGTCTTCAGTAAAGAAGACTTCCGGACTCGCCGTGTAGGCTGCGCCTGGATACTGGTAGTTCGTCGCGACGCCGTATCCGAAATAGATGCCCGCTCCGCCGCGCACCACGGTGTTCTTGTCGAAGAGGTACGCGAATCCAACGCGGGGTCCTATGTCGCTGTAGTTGGCGGGCACGCTGCGGCGGCTGGACGACGCAAAGATCGTGGTCCCCTTCAGCGCTCCGGACTGATTTGGCAGACCGGGCACCGTGATTCCGCTGTCGCCGGTCAGATCGCTGAACTGGCTGTTGTTGTGGCGTTCGGTGTACGGCGTATCCCATTGGTAGCGCAGTCCCAGGTTCAGAGTCAGCTTGGGCGTGGCGCGCCAATCGTCCTGCACATAGAAACCCGTTTGCAGAGACCGGTCGGCGACCGACTGCGTGACGTTGATGGCGCTGCCTCCGGGGTCCCCCCACCCGATCAGCAAAGCCGCGAAGTCGTTACCCTCAATGCCGTTGTTCGTGTCGTAGGGCATTTGCGCTGTAATGTCCTGCGCAAAGCTGAAATAGCCGTCGGGATAGTTGGGCTGGAAAAAGTTGTTATAGAAAATCTGCTGCTGGAAGCCTGCTTTCATCGTGTGCTGGCTGTGCGTCCATGCGAACGCAGACGAGTAGTTAAGCAGCGTATGCGCGAACTCCGTATCGACGCAGCACTGATCGAAGAGCGAACTCCACGGCGAATCTTCCATGATGATCGACGGCATCCGGGCGATACCGTTCTGGATCAGATACGACGGAAACCCAACAGTGGTGGGGCTGGGGTACTTGTTGTTCTGGGTCGGCTGCGCGACGCGGTCCAGTCCGAACGTCGAAGTCCAGACCGTATTGGCAGTCGGCGTGTAGGAATAATTAATGCCGTCGTTGTAGATCTGCTCGGTGAACTTGGTCCCGTCGTTGAACTCGCCGTCGCCCAGCACCGTGGGCGTCGCTCCGCTGCCGAAGATGCTGCTGTAGCGGACGGAGAGAGACGACTTCGGGCTGAACTGCTGATCCACTTTGATATCCAGTTGCAGCGAGTCGAAGGTGCTGAGAATTACGTCGCGGTAATTGTTGGCGCCGGTGACCGGATCTCCGCTGCTGTTGGGCTTGGGGTAAAGCTCCATGAGAGCCTGACCCACCGGGTCGATCTCCGTCGTGGGGATATCGTTGTCCTTGTACGCCGGACGAATCTGCGTGGCCGGATCGATCTTGAACGGATCGAAGATCTGGTTGAGGACGGGGTTCCCGTTCTCGTCGTAGGTCATCGCCCCGGAGAAGTCGCCCTTGATTTGGTCCGCGGTGGGCACGGTCGCGACGATATTGACAGGATTGCTGGCCCGCACCGATTCGAGATCGGCGAAGAAGAAGGTCTTGTTGCGCAGGATCGGACCGCCGACGGAGAAACCTGCCTGGTTTTGCAGATGCCCTGGCCTCGGCCCGGTGTTGTAGTAGTCGCGAGCGTCGTACGCGGAATCCTGATTAAACCAATATCCGCTCCCGTGCACGTGGTTCGCGCCGGACTTCATCACCTCATCCACCACCGTGCCCCCGCCGTATTCCGCGGAGAAACTGTTGTTCTGCACCTTTTCTTCCTGCAGGCCTTCCACCGTCGCCTGGTAATAGAGGTTGGAGTTCCCGCCTTCCCCCTGCTCCGGCGCAGAGATCAGCACCCCATCCAGCCGTATGTTGGCGGTGGAGTTGCGCTGTCCGTTGGAAACAAAGTTGGTTCCCGAGGGATAGGAGTCCATGATGCCGGAGCCCGCAGACTCCGTCACACCCGCGGCGAGAAAGGCAATGCCGAAAGGATCGCGATTTTCGAGTGGCACCTGCGTGAGATATTTGCTCGGAATGTCGGTGCCCAGCGTCGGCGAGTCCGCATCCAGCAGTTGCGGAATCGATTCCACCCGCACGCTCTCCGTCGCTCCCGAGGGCATCAGCGTCACGTCCAGCGTGGTCTGCTGATTCACCGTCAGCGTAATGCCGTCTTTTTCGACGGTCCCAAAGCTCGTGGCTTTGACGATCAGCTTGTAGTTCGATGGCCGCAACGCCGTGAACGCATACCCGCCACGGCCATTCGAAACCGTGGACTGCGATATGTTCGTCCCGGCATCCGTGATGGTGACGTTCGCCCCCGCGATCACCGCGCCGCTGGAATCGGTGACCGTCCCACGGATCTGCGTTTCGTTGATCGACTGTCCTGGCAGCGTTGCCGCAGAAAAAATAATCCCCAGCAATGCTCCAGCGAGCATTGCCCATCGACGAATCATCATAGCGCTGCCTCCGGAGAGTGAAGACGTAAGGAAAGGAAATAGTTGACAGCTTACGACAAGTTACTTTTAATGGCCAATATCCATAATGTCAAGCGGAAAACGTAAGTCCAGAGTCTTCGACTGGGGCGCCGCCAGCCTCGCGAACCAGGCTTGGGACCGGTTCGAACTTCGACCACCCCGCAGCCTTTCGAGCTTTCGCGAAATGGATCGATTTGCGCGATTGAATCGTTTGAACCATGCGGTATGATCGACGTGCCGTATCGTCCCCGGCCCGTTCTGCCAGACATTCCGGGGGCCGTCGTCTGATCGCGAGGTTCTCGCCCGCCGGCGGAGCATGCAGCGCCGGCGGTCTCTGCCGCGCCGCTCAGCATTCTTTTCCTGGAATTCCATGATGGCCGAGAAAGTCCAAACCGCCGCCAACTCCGGCCCCGTCCGACTCACCCGCACCCTCGGGCTGTGGAACCTGATCATCATCGGGATGGTCATCATCCAGCCGACGGCTCCGATGGGAATCTACGGCGTCATCAACAACACGGCGCGCGGACACGTCGTCACCACCATCCTCATCGCCATGATCGCCATGCTCTTCACCGCGATCAGCTACGGCCGCATGGCGCGGATCTATCCCAGCGCCGGCTCAGCCTATACCTACGTCGGCCAGGAGATCCATTCGGCCGCCGGTTACATCGTGGGCTGGGGCATGGTGATGGATTACCTGCTCAACCCGCTCATCTGCACCGCCTTCTGCGCCAAAGCGGCGATGAACATCCTGCCCGGGCCTTCCTACTATGTGTGGATCATTCTGTTCGCCGCCTTCTTCACCTGGATCAACCTGCGCGGCATCCGCACCTCGGCGCAGATGAACGAGGCGCTGTGCGCGGGCATGGTGCTGGTGGTCATCATTTTTCTCGCTGCCGTCTCCCGCTGGGTCTGGCACGCCCACTACGATCCCGGATTCTTCACCCATCCGTTCTATGATCCGAAGACGTTCCACCCCAGCAGCATTTTTGCCGGGACCTCGGTCGCCGTGCTGACGTATATCGGCTTCGACGCCGTCTCCACGCTGTCCGAGGAGGCGAAGAATCCCCGCCGCAATATTCTGCTGGCGACTGTGCTGGTATGCCTGATCACCGGCGTGCTGTCGGGCGTTGAAGTCTACGCGGCGCAATTGGTTTGGGGCTCGACCCCGTTTCCCGCGGACCGCGTCGAATCGGCCTTCGCCATCATCTCCCGGCGCGTGGGCGGACAGGTTCTCTTTCAGATCATCAACTTCACCCTCCTCATCGCCAACATGGGCTCCGGGATGGGTTCGCAACTGGCAGCCGGCCGGCTGCTGTACGGCATGGGACGCGGCAACGCGCTGCCAAAATCATTCTTCGGCGCGATCGAGCCCAAACGCCATGTGCCCCGCAACAACATCATTGCCGTGGGAGCGTTTGCCCTGGTCGGCGCGGCCCTGCTCGAGTTCTTTTCCAGCCGCTTAGGCGGAGGAGCCTACGAGATTGGCGCGGAGGCCCTCAACTTCGGCGCCTTCATCGCCTTTATGGGCGTGAATGCTGCGGCTTTTGTCCACTACGTCATGGGCGAGCGGAAACGTAGCCCGGGATTTGTGCTCGTTCCCGTGCTGGGCTTCGTGATTTGCGCCTTCATCTGGGTTCACCTCAGCCGACCGGCGCTCGTGCTGGGCGCGGTGTGGATGACCGCCGGCATCATCTACGGAGCCATTCGCACGCGGGGCTTCCGGTCAGAACTGGTGACCTTCGAGATTCCGCCTGAGGAGGCTGACTAGCGGGCCACGCTCGGAGAGTTTGTCGCCGCCGCAGTTACATTTTCCTGTGAAGGGAGCAGCAGACCGCATGCCGGGACGCAGAACTCCTCCGAAGCATGTCACGATCGTGGATGTCGCACGGGTCAGCGGCTTTTCTCCCTCCACCGTCTCCATCGTCCTCAATGAAGCGCCCCTTTCGCGCTACGTGGCGGCGCAGACCAAAGAGCACATTCGCAAGACCGCCCAGACGCTCGGCTATCGCCCCAATGCGTCAGCCCGATCGCTGCGCAGCCGCCGCAGCAACACCATCGGGGTCATGATCTTCGACATCTCCGACCCGTTCTGCACCCTGATTCTGCGCGGCATCGAACGCGCTTTGTTGCCTACCCCCTACCTGCCCATCATGATGGATGCGCACAACGACCGGCGCCAGTTCGAAGGCTACCTCGAGATGCTGATGGAGCGCAGAGTCGAAGGCCTCATCGTGGTCGCCAACTGGCTTTTCGAAGAGGGCGGTCTGCTCGGCCGGGTGCGCGACAGCAGCCTGCCGACCATCGTGGTGGGACGCGATCTGTCGGCCAGCGGCATGCGCTCGGTGATCGTCGATAACGAGCAGGGCGGCTATCTGGCCATGCAGCACCTCCATAGGCTGGGGCATCGAAAAATCGCCGTGATCCGCGGGCCGGCGGGATTAAGCGACAGCAAACGCCGCTGGGAGGGGATCCAGCGCTTTGCCGCCGAGCACCGGCTCACCATCGATCCGGACTGCGTGCGGGAGTTGCCCGACGCGCAGGACCCGGCATCGGGATTCGAAGGAGGCATTGCGCTCACCGAGGAACTGCTGCGCGCGGGCGCCGCGTTCACAGCCATGGTCGCTTTCGACGATCTCACCGCGCTGGGAGCGGTGCGGGCGCACGCCCGCGCCGGTCTGCGCGTGCCCCAGGACTGCTCCGTGATTGGATTCGACGACGTCCCCCCGGCGCTGCTCAGTACGCCCGGGATCACCACCATCCGCCAGCCGATGGAAACCATGGGGAACCTGGCCGCGGAATTTGTGCTGGACACCATCCTCAACACCGCCGAAGCCGGCGACACTTCCCCTCTGGTGCGCATGCTGCCGCCCTCGCTGGTGCTGCGGGATTCAACGGTCGCCGCGTTGGATGTCCGGACAGAGAAGTAGTCCGCACCTCTTTTGCTCTGCCCAGCCGCAGCAATCGCCCTCAAAAAATTCCGGACTCCATCGCTGGAGTCCGGAACGTCTTCGCTTGCGTTACCGCTGTGACCCGCCCCTCTCCGCGTCAGGGAGCCGGGTTCACGGTCAGCGTGACGCTGGCCGTTGCCGTCTTGTAGTCCGTCGTGTCGGTCGGTGTGAACTTCACTGACAGCGTGTGTGTCCCCACGATCGGCCTCCAGCCTATTGGCTGCGAGTAGACGAAGGTCCCGGGCACATTGGCCGTGGCGTCCTCCTGCGTAGCGCTCACCAGCGTGCCGAACGTAATCGGCGCGGGTGTGGGCCACGTGATAACCGGTGTCCCCTGTGTGACGGTGATCGTGACCGTCGCCGTCGGCGCAGTGTAGTCCACGCTATCGGTGGGCGTGAAGGTCACCGACAGCGTCTGCACTCCGAGAGCGAGCACGGTTCCCGCCGCCGGAGTGTAGCCGAGCGTTCCCGCCGCATTCACAGTCGCGTCCAGTTGCGTCGCGCTCAGGGCGGTCCCATACGTGATGGCCGCCGGCGCCGGCCAGGTAATAACCGACACCACCTGGTTCACGATCAGGATGATTGTCTTTTTGGCCGTCACGTAGTCGGTGGTGTCCGTGGGCGTGAAGGTCACCTGAATGCTCTTCGTTCCGGCCTTGGGCTTCCATCCGATCGGTTCGTTATAGACGAAGGTTCCCGGCACATTGGCCGTGGCGTCCTCCTGGGTCGTGTCCACCAGCGTGCCGTAAGTGATCGGCGCGGGAGTTGCCCACGTAATCACCGGCGCCGCCTGGTTCACGATCAGGGTGACGGTCTTCGTCGCCGTCTTGTAGTCCACGTTGTCGGTTGGCGTAAACGTCACCTGAATGCTCTTGGTTCCGGCCTTGGGCTTCCACCCGATCGGCTCGTTATAGACGAAGGTTCCCGGCACATTGGCCGTGGCGTCCTCCTGGGTTGCGCTGACGGTCGTGCCATAGGTTATGGCGGCAGGCGTGGACCAGGTGATGATCGGAGCCAACTGGTTCACGGTCAGGTCGAAGGGCGGAGAGTTCGTGGCGATGTAATTACTGTCGCCGGAATACGACGCCTGCAGGGTGAGATTGCCAGCCGGCAAACTGGACGTGGTCAGAGTAGCTGTGTGCCCGGAAAGCGCCGACATTCCCAGGTTGGTAGCTCCATTCCAGAAGGTGACGGTACCAGTCGGCGTGCCGTAAAGAGTGGCGTTGACCGTCGCAGTCATCGTGACGGACTGGCCATAGTTCGATGGGCTGGGCGACGCGACCAGCTTTGCGGTGGTGGGCGACTCAATGGTGAAGTCCACGACTTTCTGGTGCCCGACGTTCCCCGCGTTGTCCACGCTCCAGTATCGCAGGACATGCGACCCGATGACGTTATCCGAAAACGGTCCGGTGTAAGCGGTAATCGCTCCGCCGTTCACTCGGTAGTAGATCGTCTGCACACCGCTTAGGTCATCGGTGGCGCTGAGGGTTATCCCCACATCGGAGGAATAGGTGGTTCCGCTCACCACGGTTCCGCTCAGGCTGGCCGTCGTCGTGGGGAGTCCCTCGTCAATGTCGATATATTCGTAATACTCGTTGGAGAAGTTACCGGCGTAGTCTTCGGTGAAGTAGTACATGTAATGAATGCCCGTCGCTGAAGAGGTGAGGGCGCCGTTGTAGATGTTGCAGCCGCCGAGATTCCCCGGATAACACGCGCCGCTATCAAAGGCATAATACGTTCTGTAGATGCCCGATGCATTGTTGCCGCCCGAGTCGTTTGGACTCAGGGTGACAACGACCGATTGATTCCACCAGCCGCTGCCGGGTTCGGTCGGGCTGTTGGAGACGGTGATGGTGGGCGCAACCGAGTCGTAACAAACCGGCCCGTAGCTGTTGGTTGTGGTACGACCCTGGTTGTCCCATCCCTGCACGTGGACGGTGTGGCAGCCCTGACCTGATCCGCCCGCGCAACCGTAGCCACCGGCGAAGGAAAGACAGCCGTTCGTGCCGAACGAGTACTGCGGGCCGCTGTAGAAGGAGTTCCCGTCGCCGCCATGGGGCTCGGAAGTCGGGTCGGAGGGGATCGAATCCCATCCCTGCGTGAATCCGGCAACGCCCGGTGCCGGAAGGGAACCGCCGCTGTCAGTGACGGACCAGGCGACGTACTGATCGGAGTTATACCAGGCGTTCGGGGATGGACCGGCGGTGAAGGTAACGGAGGGCACGCCTGCGGCGGCAATTACCCACCAGTTGATGCCCCAGGCCAGTTGCAGCATATTCGCGGATCCCAGGCCCGTGACCAGGTCATAGCCCGTACCGGCGCAGTAGTACACCAGCCCGTCAGCCGTCGTTACATCGTTGTCGTTGCAGCCGCTGGTCATGTCGTAAAAGGGATTGTGCGGCGCGTAAAGGGTGAAGTCCAGATAGAAGAGGGGACTGGCTTGCCCGATGGGGGAGCATGCGGAGCTTCCTGTGCCGCATTTGTTGCCGACGAAGTCGAGGTAGGAGTTCTCCTGAGCAAAGAAGCCGGCCAGTTCGGGGGCCACGATGCTGGTGCCGCCCTCATCGCCCCATCCGCCACCGGAGTAGTACCACTCACCCATGACATCCGGGTTCGCGGTCAGCGATATGTCCGGAACCAGGCGATTCGTGTTGCCGGTCACGATATATTCCTGAGAGCCGATCCACTCGTAATAAGGAGACACAAGGCTGCTCTGCCAGGAGGGAGCGCCAAAAAGGACGCTGCGTCCGCCGGTGCTGCCGCCGTGGTTGCTGCCGCAGGCCCCGCTCCCGAATTCGCCTTGCCAGCCCGTTTCACTCACGTAGTTGCCGTTGACGTCCAACTGTAGCTGTGTGCCGCCCGCCGCGATGAAGTCAGGGTCGGAGGCCGGATAATTCACCGCGGTGGCATCGCCGCACCCGGTGCTCGCGCCGCTGTCGCCGGAAGCGGCGATCAGCGTCCATCCAGTTCCCACCATGTTGTTGAAAATCGGATGCATGGTGCCGGTGGCCTGGGTGCCGGAGAAGCCGACATTTTCTTCCCAGCCATAGCTGGTTGAAACCACCTTCGCGAGGTTGTCGGTGACAATCTGGTTAAAGGTGTCGGCATAGGTGGTATAGAGGTTGTTCGTCATTTCATATTCAAAGATGTGGGCGGTGTTCTGGTACGCACCGTAGTTGTTCGACATGGCGCCCGCGTACTCGACATCCAGCGGAGCTTCCCCGTCCACGGCCGGACAAGGCGAGCCGCCGATGCAGTACCCGTTGATGTCCCAGGCCATCCCGTAGTTACGGAAGAACGCGCTGGTGTCGCTCGTGTTGAAACCGCCATACCCGACCAGGGCGATCGAGGATTCCGGCGGCGAACTCCCCGGGTTGCCGGTTTCATTGCAGCAGTGGCTTAACCGTTGCAGCGCATTGAAGTCGTACCCCTCGGAGCTCTGGATATTATCCGGATCGGCGGCATAGGTGCCGCTTTTATAGTCCAGCGGATAGCTATCGGAGGGGTTTGGGCTCGATGCCGAACCATCATTTTTGCCGCTCGCGGCCAGGCTCGCCGGAGCCTTCGTCGCGTCCCCGTCGTGATGCGAGTTTTCGCTTCCGGAAACGGCCGGGCCGGCAACATAGTCGGCGCCTTTGATGGTGGGCTTCTTCGTTCCGACCCGATAGGCCCTTTCGATATTGTTGAGCCCCAGAACCGCATGAAGAATGCCCGCGAGATGTCCGGGGATCACCGGATCCCGGTCGTTGGAGAAGTCCACTTCCTCGCCAACCTGGTAATTATTGATCGTTACGTTAAAAGCCTTCTCAATCGTGCCCGAAGTACCCTCAACATCCACCAGCAACCGATTGGGATACCGGTGCGTCACCGTCAGGCCCTGGCTCTCAGCCCAATCCACTACCGCCTGCTCGTCTTCAACCGACGGGCCAAAGCGTGCGTTCCACTCGTCCTGGGTCAGGAATTGATGGAAGCCGGGCGAGCCCTTGGTCGTGAGGTCTCGAATGAACTGCTCCTCTTCCGCCATATGCGGCGGCTGGATGGCGAGCGCCAGGCGCAACTTCTGTTCCGGGTTGTAATGGCTCACCTGCAGGGCCGTGCCTTCCAGCACCTGCGACGGCGTTTGCACATTCAGCGGCCTGGTGCTGGCTGCAGGCAGGGTGATCTGGCCCGGGGTCGCGGTCTGCGCTCGGACGACGGGTGCAGTTGCGATGCAGGCGGTGAGGGCGAGGAGGAAGCCGATGGCTTTCGCCGGGAACGCAGAAGAAGTGGTGTTGCGGTGTTGCATATAAACCTTTCACGCGAATCGCGTTGCGCGGGGTAGGGATCCCGATGGTGGCAAACTGCGTGGGACAGCCTTTTTTGCAGACAAATGATCTTGCATTCGCGCGCCCTGCACCGAGCAACAGGGGCGAATGTCTGCGTGACGCATCGTGGCCTGGAGATGAGGCCGGATCAGGTCCGGTGGGGGCCGAAACGGCAGTTGGAGGGTGATGCGGCGGGAATCAGATCGGACTGGACGGGCAGTTACCAGCGTCCAGTACACCCTTCAATGGAGGCATTAATATAAGGCGGCGACTCGCGTTGTCAAGATGAATTGTGACGAATTAAACAGCCACACAGCTTGGCCTGAATCGCTCAAAATGCGTGGCGGAAAATCGGGAAATGCAAACGATTTGTTGACAAAGGATCAATTCTTTGCTTAAGTGTTAAAACGATTCAATACGCGGCCATTCGGTCCCACTCACTGGGCCCACCGTCCTGTTCCCGCAGTCCGACACCCTCCGTGGCTGGAGAGGAGACAGCATGAAGATGCCAACCTTGCGCAACCGCTCTGTCCTTCACATTCTCGGCTTTTGTTTCCTGGCGTTGTCCGCCAGCCTCTCCGCCTTCGGTCAGGCGGGCAGCGGCGGAGTTTCCGGACTCGTCACCGACCCCACGGGTGCCGTCATTCCCGGCGCCTCCGTCGTCCTCCAGAACACCGCCACCGGCGTGCGCCAGACCACCGTCTCCACCGCCGCCGGACTGTACTCCTTCCCCGCCGTGCCGCCCGGCGCCTATAAGGTCACCGCGTCGGAGAAGGGGTTTGAGACTCTGGTCCGGGATCATGTTGTGGTCAGCGTTGACCAGGCCACCTCGGCCAATATGACGCTGGTGGTCGGCAACGTCAGTCAGGTCGTGACCGTCAATGCTTCGAGCGATGTCCTCGACACCACCAACTCGACCGTCGGCCAGCTCATCGATTCCACCACCATCGACCGCGTCCCCCTGCTCAACCGCGATGTGTATGAACTCGTGCAGTTGAGCGCAGGCGTGATTCCGGCCAACGGAACCCCGAATTCCGCCGAGATGCCCACCATCTTCAATGCGCGCTCGCTCATCGATGTCTCCTCCTACACCATCAACGGCGCTCTCCAGGGCAACGCCTACTACATGGTGGACGGCAGCCCCATCGGTCTGCCCGAAAACAACCTCGCGACGCTTCTGCCCGCCATGCAGATCCCGGAAGACGCCGTCGACGAATACCGCGTGGAGACGCAGAACGCGCCCGCCTCCTATCAAAGCGGCGCCGCGGGCGTCATCAGCCTCGCCACCAAATCGGGCACCAACAACTTCCACGGCGACGCCTTCGTGTACATCCGGCCGAACGCGCTGGCGGCCAACGACTATTTCGTGAAGCAGGACGAAGCCAGTTCGGGACAAAAGAATCAGACTCCCGACTTCCATCGCTACCAGACCGGCGGCGCCATTGGCGGACCTCTGCATCACGACAAGCTGTTCTTCTTCGGCGACTATCAGGCCACGTGGCAGGAGAACCTGGAAACCGATCAGTTCACCTTCCCCACGGCAGCGGAACGAGCCGGCGATTTCTCCGCCGACGCCTACACCGTCTACGATCCTTTCCTGGCGGACACCCCTTCAGGAAACCGGCAGCCTTTCGCCAACAATAACGTCTCCGCCAACATGGATCCGGCCGCGAAGTTGATCGCGCAGCACTTCCCCATGCCCAACACCGCCGGCGAGGGCGCGTACCACGTGCTGAATTACAACTACAACGGCCTCGATCCGAACAATGGGCAGCAATTCGATGTGCGCGTGGACTACGACCCATCGCAGAAGCAACGCATCTTCAGCCGTTTCTCCTACGGGCATCTTTATTTCGGCAACGCGCTGGCCTTTGGCGCGACCAACGACTGGGATCCCGACGCCTATCGCAATACGACGCCTGAATTCAACGCGGTCGTGGGCGACGACTATACGCTGAACTCCAAATCCGTTCTGCAGTTGCGCTACTCGTTCGCCCGCCAGCACGAAATTCAGGTGGACCCCGGCCAGGGCGGCACCAGCCTGACCGACCTTGGCTTCCCGGCTTCGCTGGCCAGCCAGGTCGACTACCCCACCCTGCCCTACGTCGGCTTCGGCAACTTCACCAGCGCTTTGGGCAGCGGCGACGTCGACGGATGGTACTTCCTCTTCGCCAGCGAGAGCAGCGACGTTTCCGCCACCTACCGCACCACCATCGGCAAGCACGAAATCAGCACCGGGGCCGAATACCAGAAGATGTTCCTGAACGAGGGATTTCCTACTGCCTCGGCAGGCGTCTATTTCTTTGACGACTCGGCCACCAGTTCCACCACCTTTGCCGGCGACGGCTCCGACATGGCGTCGTTCCTCATCGGCATGGGCGAAATTCCCGGCAACGAGGCAGGCAACTTCTCGAAAGATATCTTCACCGCCGAATCCAACCCCTATTACGGATTCTTTGTGCAGGACAGCTATCACCTCACCAAAGCAGTCAACTTTTCGCTCGGCCTGCGCTGGGATTTCTTCGGCGGCCGTACCGAGCGCCACAACCGCCTGGAGTACTTCGATCCCACGCTCGACTACAACGTCGCCGGCGTTGCCCTCCGCGGCGGCGAAGTCTTTGCCGGCGCTGGGACGGGCCGTACGCCCTTCCACACCAACCTGGCCGACCTCAGCCCGCGCTTCAGCTTTGCCTGGCAGGCGGCCACGCCGCTGGTCATTCACGGCGGCGCCGGAATCTACTACGGCCCCAGCACCCACATGGTCTCCGGCCCGTTTGAAGATTCCCAGGGATTCTCCAGCACCACCTCCTGGAACGCGACTGCCTATAACGCCGACGGCAACACCGTCATGGTCAACCCGCTCAGCAATCCCTTCCCCGCCGGCATCGTGCAGGCCACCGGCGCGTCGCAGGGACCAGCCACGGGCCTCGGCTCACCGCTCACCACGTCACTGCGTTCCCAACCCGAGCCGACCACATACGACTACAACTTTGGCTTCGAATACCAGCTTCCCGCCAAAATCACGCTGAATGTCGCCTACGTCGGCAGCCACGGGATCGATCTCCCCATGAACGGCCTCGACCTCAATCAACTGCCGCTCAGCGTCTTCCGCCAGTACGGCAACGCGCTCAACAACAACATCCCCAACACCTGGGAGCCCGCGCTCCCCCCCACCTCCGCGTTTTATGGACAGGGAACTGTGCCCTTCTGGCTGGGTCTCGAGCCGTATCCGCAATACAGCAATGGCGGCCCCAACAGCGGCGTCTTCACCGACGGCTACCCCGTCGGAATGTCCGAATACAATTCGCTCCAGACCAAAGTGGAAAAGCGCCTCAGCGATCACTGGAACCTGCTGGCCTCCTATACCTGGGGCAAGATTCTCTCCAACGACTCCGCCCCGCCGCTGTCCTTCGTCGGCTATCACGGCGTCGGAGCCCCACAGGACTGGAAGAACCTCAACCTCGAATATTCCGTCAGCCCGCAGGATGTGAAGTATCAGTTCACCGGGGACGTCTCCTGGGACCTGCCCGCGGGCAAAGGCCGCGCCCTCGATCTGCATGGCTTCGCCAACAGCCTCCTCGGCAACTGGACCGTCAACGGCATCCTTTACCTCAGCAGCGGCCAGCCCATCAACGTTCCCAACGGCACCAACGATCCGTGGTTCAACCAGCGCGTCGACCAGGTCTGCAATCCGGCCAGGCACGCCCCGCACACCGCCGCGGAGTGGTTCAGTTACAAGTGCTTTGCCCAACCCGCGAACCCATTCCGCCCAGGGACCGCGCCCGCCTATCTCTCCGATGTACGCACCAACGGCGCGCATCAGGTGGATGGTTCGCTCTACAAGAATTTCCCCATGCACGGCGAGCGGAACCTGCGCTTTGAAATCGCCGCTTACAACCTCTTTAACTCGGTTCAGCTTGGGTACCCGAGCGTCTTCTGGGATCCCGACAACACGCCGGAGAATATGGCAGGGTTTGGCCAGATTACCGGCGCCTCCAATTTGCCGCGGCAGTTCCAGGTCGCCTCACGCTTCAGTTTCTAGCCGAAGCGCTGGCCCACCGAACGCCGTGGAGGAACCAGGCAGATTTACCCTGGAGTTAGTTCTATGGTCCGGATATTTTCCCCTGCGCTGCTCCTCCTGAGCCTTGCGCCCGCCGCACTCGCCGCCGATTCCGCCACCCCGTTACACGATGGATGGAAGCTGCAGTCTGCCTGCAAGCTCTCCGCCGACGGCGGCGCGATTGCAACCGCGGCCTTTCAGCCGTCAGACTGGCTCACCCTCTCCGTTCCGTCTACGGTCTTCGCGGCACAGGTGGCCGCCGGGGTCTTTCCCGATCCCTACTTCGGCGATAACCTGCGCAAGGTTCCGGGCGAGAGTTATCCCGTCGGCCAGGACTTTGCGAATCTGCCCATGCCCGCCGACAGTCCCTACGCCTGCGGATGGTGGTATCGCACCGAGTTCACTGCCCCGCCCACCGCACAAGCCGGTGGCCACGCCACGCTGCACTTCGGGGGCATCAACTACCGCGCCGATATCTGGCTGAACGGCCATAAGGTCGCCGACTCGCAATCCATCGCCGGCGCTTACCGCACCTACGACGTGGACGTGACCGGAACGCTCCAGCCCGGCGCCCGCAACGTGCTCGCCGTCGAAGTCTTCGCGCCCACAGAAAAAGACCTCGGCATCAACTGGGTGGACTGGAATCCCGCGCCGCCAGACAAAGACATGGGCCTGTGGGGCCCGGTCAGCCTCGTCACCACCGGTTCGGTCGCGCTGCGCTCGCCCATGGCGGTCACGCATTTTGAGGATGACACCGACACCACCGCCGACCTGACCGTCTACGCTGAGTTGCACAACGCAACCGATAGCGCGGTGAAAGGTGTGGTCGCGGGAACGGCCGCGGGCGTGCGCTTTGAACAGCCCATAGAACTGGCCGCGCATCAGGACCAGACCGTCGTCTTTACGCCGCAAAAATTTCCGCAGTTGCGCATCCAGAATCCAAAGCTGTGGTGGCCGCGGCAGATGGGCGATCCGCACCTCGAGCGGCTGACGATGTCGTTCACCGTCAACGGTCACGTCACCGACGAGCAAAGCACCGACTTTGGCATTCGCGAGATCACTTCGGAGCTGACCGCCAATGGCAGCCGGCTCTTCCGCGTGAACGGCAAACGCATTTTGATTCGCGGCGGCGGCTGGTCCCAGGACATGCTGCTGCGCGCGGACAATGAGCGGCTACAAAAACAATTTCAGCTGGTACGCGATCTGGGACTCAACACCATCCGGCTCGAAGGCAAGCTCGACACCGATGAGTTTTTCAACCTCGCCGACCGGCAGGGCATCCTCGTCATGCTGGGCTGGTGTTGCTGCGATCACTGGGAGCGGTGGAAGACCTGGACCGCCGACGACCTGACCATTGCGACCGCCTCCCTGCGCTCCCAGATGCTGCGCCTGCGTTCTCATCCCAGCCTGCTGGTGTGGCTCAACGGCAGCGACAACCCCCCTCCCGCCGATGTCGAACAGGCCTATCTCAATGTCGAACAGGAGACGCACTGGCCCAATCCCATTCTCTCGTCGGCCTCGGAAACGCCCACCACTGTGACCGGCGAAAGCGGCGTCAAGATGACTGGCCCCTACGACTACGTCGCCCCCAGCTACTGGTATTACACCGGTCGCCGCTTCGGCGGGGCATGGGGCTACAACACGGAGACCAGCCCCGGTCCGGCGATTCCCTCGCTCGCCAGCCGCAGGAAATTCCTCTCCGATCCGGATGCGTGGCCGCCCACGGCCGACTGGAGCCTGCATTTCGGCGGCGGCGGATTCAGCACTCTCCGCGCCTTTGACAGCGCCATGGCCGCGGTTTACGCCGCACCGAAGTCCGCAGCCGACTACACGCGCATAGCGCAGACCATGGAGTACGACTCCGAGCGCGCCATGTTCGAGGCCTACTCCCAAAACAAATACGACACCACCGGCGTGATCCAGTGGATGCTGAACAACGCCTGGCCGTCGATGATTTGGCACCTCTACGATTACTATCTCGACGCCGGCGGCGGCTATTTCGGCGCCAAGAAGGCCTGCGAGCCGCTGCATATTCAATACGCCTACGACGACCGCTCCATCGCGGTAGTCAACAGCACGTATCAGCCCGCCGCTGACTTGCATGCCTCTGTGCACGTGCACAACCTGTCGTGGAAAGAGGTCTACGCCGCGGATGCCACGATTCGCTCCGCCGCCGACAGCACCCAGCGCGTATTCCAGATTCCCGAGCATCTTTACTCCGGCTCCGACCGGATTCTCTTCATCGATCTCACCCTCAACGACGACAGCGGCCATCGGCTCAGCCATAACTTCTACTGGGTGCCGACCACGCTGACGACATTTAACTGGGAAGACACGGACTACACCCATACCCCGGCCGATCGCCAGGCAGACCTGACCGCGCTCGCTTCCCTGCCCGCGGCGCAGATTACGGCCAGCGCCCACTGGACCACCACGCCGCAGGGCCGGGCCGTGCGCATCGATCTCGCCAACCCCTCGGGGAATCTCGCATTCCAGGTGAGCGCAGCCATCCGCACCGCCTCGGACGACCTGGTCGCCCCGGTCTTCTGGTCGGATAACTGGATCGAACTCGCGCCGGGCGAATCCACCACCCTGACCGCCGTGATACCCGCGGGAACGGACGCGCCGGTCGTCAAGGTCGACGGCTGGAATATCGCGCCACTCACGCTCACGCCTCAGTAGTCACGCAGTACGCCCCGCGTTCATCGTTGTGCGGACGGCCGCCTCGATCGCTGCGGCTTTTTAGCGCGCGCCGACCGCAACTGAATCGCGTGCGCCTTGAGGATCGCCTGCATCAACCCGGGGAACCGGCCGTCGATCTCCGCGCAGCGCGTTGTGTTGTGCATCTCCACGCCGTGCCGTTCGCCGCGAATCAGGCCATTTTCCCGCAGGATACGAAAATGCTGCGACAGCGTCGACTTGGGAATCGCCTGATCGCTCACCTCGAGAAAGTTGGAGCAGTTCTGCGTACACGCCTGCGCCGCCAGATCGGCATAGATCGCCACCCGCACCGGATCGGAAAGCGCGTACAGGATGCCCTCGACCGTGATTTCCTCGATCGATGGGTGGAACAGGGGCCGCATGCCCATAAGATTAATCGCCTCCGTGCAAAGGTTCAATAGTTCGTTATTTCGGAACTATTGAATCTTCCACAGGACCCGCCCCATCTACCTCGCTGTGCCGGAATCCGGGCCACAGCCAGGCTTCCGGCAGCAAATCAGATTTCGAGCAGCAAAGGATAAGGACAAGTTATGAGCAAACTCGCAGGGAAAGTAGCAGTCGTCACGGGCGCGTCCAAAGGCATCGGCGCGGCCATTGCCAAAGCGCTGGCCGCCGACGGAGCGTCGGTGGTGGTCAACTACGCGTCCAGCAAAGCCGGCGCGGAGGCTGTCGTTGCCTCCATCGCGAAAGCCGGTGGCAAAGCGATTGCCGTCGGCGGAGACGTCTCGAAGGCAGCCCAGGCCCAGGGGCTGATCGACGCGGCGATCCAGAACTTCGGCCGCCTCGACATCCTGGTGAACAACTCCGGCGTTTACGAATTTTCGCCGCTCGAGAACATCACCGAAGCGCATTTCAACAAAATCTTCAACGTCAATGTGCTGGGACTGCTCCTGACCACGCAGGCCGCGGCAAAGCATCTGGGCGAGGGTGCGAGCGTCATCAACATCGGCTCGGTCGTCAGCAGCCTGACCCCGCCCAACAGCGCCGTCTACACCGCCACCAAGGGCGCGGTGGACGCGATCACCGGCGTTCTGGCCCGGGAACTGGCGCCGAAGAAAATCCGCGTCAACTCCATCAACCCAGGCATGGTCGAAACCGAAGGCACCCATGCCGCCGGCATCATCGGTTCAGACTTCGAAAAAGGCGCAGTGGCGCAAACCCCTCTCGGCCGCATCGGCCAGGTCGACGACATCGCGACGGTAGCGACGTTCCTCGCCTCGAACGACGCGAAATGGCTGACCGGCGAACTCGTCCGCGCCGGCGGCGGCCTGCGGTAACTGCAAAAGAATGGGCTCGCCTCAGTAGACAGCGAGCCCATTCCCTTTCTTCCTCGCGATTCTTGTTCCGCGAATTCCAGCCTTATCCCATCGACACTTTAAGCGCCGCAGCGAAGTCGACCGCCGGCTTGTAGTCCGCAGGCAGCGTGACGCGCAGCGCATCGGGACCCTGCTTCCACCGCAGCCGCGCTCCGGTGCCGATCAGCTCCACATGGCCGATCTTGCCCGGTTGCGTGGCATTCGCCGTGCCCAGCGACTGGATCGCGATTTCTCCCGCCGGCCATCCCAGAACGATCGCGTAGACGACGTTTCCCGCCTTATTCCGCGTGAAGCGAATATCTTTTTCCGTCAGCACCTTCACGCTGTCTCCCTTGAAACTCCCCGTGTCGACGGTGTCCGGGCCTTCGCCGTAGACCTTCCAGGGACGCGTCTCGTAAATAGCTTCGCCGTTGACGCTCATCCAGTCGGTGATGCGATCGACGATCGCAATCTCCTTGCTGTCGATGGTCCCGTCCGGCCGGCCGGGGATGTTCAGGATGAACGTGCCGTTCTTGCTGACCGTGTCGACCATCCAGTGAATCACGTCGCGAGGCGTCAGATAGCCGCCGTACTCGCCCGGCTTATCGAAGAGGGCGCGGTCGTAATGCCAGTCGCCAATGCAGGTCTCTGATTGCCACGGGTACGGCATGATCTGTTTGGTGAGCGCGCGCTCGTAGTCCACCACCACCGACTTCGCCCACTTATCCGGCACTTCCTTGATGGTGACGACCCCCTCCATCTTCCCGTCGTGCGTCTTCAGGTTGTGGTTGTAGTAGAAGGCGCCCGCGTTCATCCCGCCCCAGCCCATGGGGAAGAGCGGATTGTCGAAGTAGAGCAGGTCGGGATCGTGCTGCACCACCAGATCGCAGGTGCGGTCGTAAAAATTCTTGACGAACGCCGGGTCCGGCAGCGCATTGAATGGATGCTTGACGCCGTAGAGGCGCTGCGGATCGAGACCCTGCCACCACTGATCCTTTCCGTCGGCAAGAGTCATCCGCCCGTCGTAGGGAACCCCGGCAAACTGGCCCGTCTTGTCGGCGCCGTGCGCGGTTTGGAACCACCACCAGTTTCGCGCCTGATGCACGGTAACGCCGAAGCGCAGCCCCTGGTCGCGCGCCGCTTTCGCCCAGGTCCCGACCACGTCGCGGTGCGGGCCAATGTTCATGGAGTTCCACGGATTGTGCTTCGAATCCCACGCGTCCATGGCGTCATGATGATTGGCGAGCGAGATGAACAGTCGCGCCCCCGCCTTTTTGTAGCGCGCGATCAGTTCGTCGGGCTGCCAGTTCAGCAGCGTCCATTGCGCGCACAGGTCTTTGAAGCCGAAGCGCGACGGAGGCCCGTAGTGCTCGAGCTGATATTTGTTCTGCCGATGACCCTCGATATACATCTGGCGGCCATACCAATCCCCGTCTTCCGGCACGCACTGCGGTCCCCAATGCGCCCACATGCCGAATTTCGCGTCGCGGTACCACTCCGGCACTTCGTACTGCAGCAGCGATTCCCAGGTCGGCTGGTACGGTCCGTCGCCCGCCAGGTTGGGAATGGGCGCGATCAGCGGAACGCCATCCCACGATCCGCCGGGGACCGGCAGCGCCGGTGGATCGCCCCACCCTGTGGGCTTCCAGTCATTGGGGTCCAGCTTTTCGGCGACAATCTTCCCGTCCACCAGCGCGTAGAAAACCCGCTCCGCTTCCGGAATCGCGCAGTACTGTTCGTAATCCATGGTGAACTTGCCGAAGCCGGCGGCGGCGTCGGCGGACTGCGCGGCGGCCGCGGGCAGCCCAGCCTCGGCGGGCCCGGGCAGCGCGCCCTCGGCGGGTGCGGGTTCAGAACCAGTCTTGCCGAACGCAGGAACCGCTGTAGAGGCGGCCGTTGCCGCCATCAGCTTCACAAAATCACGCCGTTGCATGGAATGCCCTCCGGAATGGCAAAGGGCAGTATAGACGGAAGTGGGGCAGGCAGCGTTGCGCGAACGCTCTCACTCATCGTAGTGCAGCAGCGAGAAGACGTCGTAGTCCTTGAAGCGGTCGCGGCCTTTCAGGAAGTCGAGCTCGATGGCGAAGCCGAGGCCGGCAATCTCCCCGCCCAGTTGCTGCACCAGCTTGATCGTCGCCTCCATGGTGCCGCCCGTGGCCAGCAGATCGTCGACCAGCACCACGCGCTGGCCGGGAACAATGGCATCGGCGTGGATTTCGAGGCTGTCCGAGCCGTACTCGAGATCGTAGGTGACGCGGAGGGTGGGCCCGGGAAGCTTTTTCGGCTTGCGCACCGGAACGAAACCCGCATTCAGCCGATACGCAAGCGCAGGCCCGAAGATGAAGCCGCGCGCCTCAATGCCCAGCACGAGGTCGATCTCCTTATCGATGTAGTACTGCGCCAGCGCATCAATCAGCGTGGCGAATCCTTTCGGGTCCTTCAGGAGCGTGGTGATGTCGTAGAAGAGAATCCCCGCTCTCGGAAAGTCGGGGATGGTGCGGACAAGCGCCTTCAGTGGCTCGCAGTCGGTAGTGCAGGGTGTCATCACAATTACCAGGCTCCTTCAATCTGAAACGGCCCGAGAGATTCGGCTTCCTTGTCATCCAGTTCGTGCTCGAGGACAGCATCGACGCGGCTGCCGCGCGAACCTTTGCGCAGCGCCAGACCCAGCTCGGCCAGGGTCTCCGGCGGACCCGCGGCCACCACTTCCACGTGGCCGTCTTCCGTGTTGCGCACCCAGCCGGCCAGATGCAATGCCGCCGCTTCGCGATGGACATACCAGCGAAATCCAACGCCCTGAACGCGTCCTTTAACGAGGTAATGGCAGACCATGGGAAGCAGAATCAGTGTTTCAGAGCGGCAGCAGGGGCGCAAGGTGACCAGCCGGGACTCGCCGTCTATGCGGCCGCGTCATCGCGCAGATCCGACTGCGCCGAGCCGCCGCAACCCTCCGTGACGATTCGGGTTCGGGTGAGTGAAGGGTCGGCGATTCGTGCGCTTCAACCGCGCATACCCCCACCTATAATCAAGGGTGTCTTCGGCGGCAGCTCAGGACGGAGCGGTGGCTCCCGCATTCTCGAGAACCCAGCGAACCCATGCAGCGCGCTGCCCGATTTCCGATGCCTGACCCCCGGCCGCGCCGTCGCGCGGCCTCACATCCTGCTCTATGGATTCTTGCCGCCGCCGCGCTGCTCCCGGCTGGGGCGTTCGCCGCCAGTCCGCAGTACGGCGCTGGGCGGAACACCGGGTTTGCCCGCGCCGAACGCATGCGCGAGGCGCTGGAGGGTCGTCCCGAGCAGCAGCGCACCCGCCTGCAATATGACCGCGTCCTCGACGCCTACCGCGCCATTTACCACGGCGATCCCGCCTCTCCCAAAGCCGATGCGTCAATCGCCGCCGTCGCCGACTTGCTGGCCGAAGAGGGCCGCGTCTTTCAGGATGCGAAGCTGATCCGCGACGCCATCGGCCAATATGAGTTTCTGCGCCACCAGTATCCGGAGAGCCGTTTCCGCTTCAGCGCGCTGCTCACCGAGGGAGAGATCTACCAGGGAGACTTCGGCGATCTCGCGGAGACGAAGGCGACCTACCTGGAGTTTCTGCGGCTGTATCCGGAAAGCCCGCTCGCCGTGGAAGCCAAATCCGAATTGCGGAACATTCGGCGCGCGCAGGCGTCACGGCGTCCCGAGCAGTCCGCCCGACAAACCAGCAGCCGACCGGCAGCGTCCAGTTCCGGAACCTCGGCATCCGGCGGAAGCCATCGCAATGCTGTGCTGACGGCGGCCCTCGCCTCGCAGAATGCCCGGCAGTCATCGCCGAGACAAGCGTCGGCTGCAGGATCCGAACGCCAGCCGGCATCGGCCGGCATCGCAACTCCGCCGCCCGCCGCGAATCGATCGGCCGCTCGCGCTCCCAGCCGCGGTGCCGTTTCCCGTGGAACGCCAGCGCAGATGGAAGAGAGCGACATCCCGCCGTTGCTGCCTCCCACCGAGGTTGGGCCGTCGGCCACGACCACCCGCCGAGGCAGCGAGCCCTTGGCGGAAACCACCCTCGCCGCGGACCTGAATGCGCCTCCCCCGCCGCGGCGCAGTCCGCTGCCGCTGATCACCGGGATTCGCCACTGGTCGACCCCGGTCTACACCCGGGTGGCGATCGATCTGCAGAGTGAAGTACGGTACACCGCGGCGCGGGTGCCCGGCCCGGATCGCATCTTCTTCGATCTGTACGGAACGCGGCTCTCGCCGGAACTGGTGGGACGCTCCGTCGAAGTCACCGACGACGGATTCCTGTCGCAGATTCGCGTGGCCCAGTTCGGGTCGAACATCGTCCGCCTGGTGCTGGACGTCAACAGCGTGAGCGACTACTCGGCCTTCTTTCTGTCGAACCCCTCGCGGCTCATCATCGACGTCCATGGACGCCGCGGCGGGCCTCCGCCGATGGAGACGGCAAAGAACGGGGTGCTGGGAGCGGGCATTGGCATTGGCCCGCTGGAAGCGCGGCCTCCCCTGGCTGGGTCTGCCACTACGGGCGACGCGGCGACGCGCACCGCCGGAAGCGCCGTATCGACGCCGATGCGTGCGCGGACACCGACCGGCATCCGCGCCCCGCAGGATGGGGCCGCGAGTGCGAATCCGAACCGCAGCGCGACCGAGCCCCGTTCAGCCCTGGCCGATGTAGCCTCCCTCAGCCGTCAGCCCAATGAGGTGCGAGCGACCCGGCGCCCCACAACCGCCCCGGTGGTGGCGTCCGTGGCGGGGACCACACCCGCGGCGGAGCCGGATGCGGATCCGCCGGCCGCCACCACACGGCGATCGCCGCGCGCCGCCCAGCCCGCTGCCGTTCGCGCGGCGGATGATGTTCCCCCGGCGGAAGCGGGTGAGCCTGGAATCCCGGCAGGGCCGGCGACTGCGGAGCCGAGGACCACCGCCTCAACGAGCGCAGGGCCAGTCGGCGGCAGCTCGATGACCGCGGGCCCAGGCACGCTCGACGCCCACAGCCCCAACATGATGCGGGCTCTGGGGCTGAAGATCAATCGCATCGTCATCGATGCCGGGCACGGCGGCCATGACTCCGGCACCCTCGGCCCCGGCGGCCTCATGGAGAAAGACGTGGTGCTCGACGTCGCCCTGCGTCTCGGGACTCTCCTGAAGGAGCGCCTCGGCGCCAGTGTCGTCTACACCCGCAGCGACGATACCTTCATCCCCCTGGAGACGCGCACCGCCATCGCCAATCAGGCCCAGGCCGACCTGTTCATCTCCGTCCACGGCAATTCCAGTCCCGACGCCAGCGCGCGCGGCGTCGAGGTCTACTACCTCAACTTCACCAGTTCGGCCGACGCCCTGGAAGTGGCGGCGCGCGAAAACGCTTCGTCGGACGAGTCAATCCATCAGCTCTCCGACCTGGTAAAGAAAATCGCGCTCCAGGCCAAGATCAACGAGTCGCGCGAGTTCGCCGAGGATGTGGACCAGAGCCTGTATGCCGGACTCGAAGAAGGCAACCCAGGCCTGAAGGATCGCGGCGTCAAGAAAGCTCCCTTCGTGGTGCTGATTGGAGCGAACATGCCGTCCATCCTCGCGGAGATTTCGTTTGTGACGAATCCTCAGGACGCCCAGGAGCTGCGTCAGGGCGGGTATCGCGAGCGCATCGCGGAGTCGCTCTATCGCGGCGTGGCGCGCTACGTCTCCAGCATGAACGGGCTGCGTGTGGCCCAGAGATAGTCTGGCGGGCAGCCGTTCGACCTCACCTGAAAATCATTCGACTGAAACATTCCATCCGATGGCGGTGTCTCAGTAGTATCAGATACAGAGCGATGCCCCGACTCCTTGCCTGCGCGTTCCTGATTTCCGGCTCCATGGCCTTTGCCGCGCCCGCCGCACAACCGGCGCCGCTCATGCCGCAGAGCTTTGGCGGATGGACAATCAGGCTCGCCAAGGATGCGCCCCCGGGCCCCACTCCGGACGAAGCTGCGATCCTGCAGGAAGATGGCCTGTCGACACAAGCTTCAGCGCTGTACGATAACGGCTCCGGCGAAGTGCTTGTGCACGCCTGGCAATTCAAGGATGCGACCGGCGCGTACGGCGCCTTCACCTATTACCGGCAGCCAGGGATGCATCCTGTCGACCTCGGCAAAGGTGGCGCGGCCACCGGCGACCACTTTGTGTTCTGGACCGGAGCGACAGTCGTGGATGCCACCTTCATGCGCCACGCGCCCGATGAGACCGCCGCGCTGACCGCGCTGGCCGCGACTCTGCCTCAAGTCCACGGGGCCGAGGGCGTCGCGCCCTCGCTGCCGCATTATCTGCCGAGCACCGATCTTGACGCCGGCAGCACGCACTATTCCATCGGGCCGGCAGCGTATGCGGCCACGGGCGGCGCCTTTCCCGCCAGCGTCCTCCACTTCGATCAGGACGAAGAAGCGCTCACCGCTCAGTACGGGCCGGCTGGCGCGCAGGCGACCCTCACGCTGGTCATGTACCCCACGCCACAGATGGCCGAGGCGCACCTGAACGCCATGCAAAGCGCGGCGCAGCGGGGTCACGGCATCGGCCTCGCAAAACGCAGCGGTCCGCTGCTCGCCGTGGTCAGCGGCAATTTCCCTGCGCAGAAAGCGCAAACGCTGCTCGACTCTATTCACTTCGACGACACCGTCACCATCAATCATCCCGAGGGTTACGTCAGCGAAGGAGCCAAGCTCTACCGTCTGCTCTACGGCATCACGGTGCTGACCATGGTGCTGGCAGGCGCCGCGGTTCTTCTGGGAGTTTTCCTGGGCGGTGGCCGCGCTATGCTGCGCATACTCCGCGGCAAATCGGCGTCTACCTTGTCGGAAGAAGAGTTCATCTCACTGCATTTGGGCGGTTGAGTGCGGGGTGCAGAGCATCCCAGTGCCCGTTATTGTGAGGAAATGGCCCGATTTTCCTCGTTTCGCCCCCTATTTTCCACAAAAGGAACGGATTAAGGGCGGTATTCGTAATGTCTTCGGCGAAGAAGAAGCGAATCTGTAGCCCCATCCAACGCAAAAACACGGCTCCAGGATGGTCTTTTGTTTCAATGGCTTACGCGTCCACAGGATTTTGCCTTGACACCCCTTTGAGCCGCCCATAGTATTTCGCCAGAAAGTTCTGATGGCTTTGCCTCCGTTGGAACTATTCTCCCTGAAGGAAAGGCTGCCCTGTTGCCGGGCGGCCTTTCTTCGTTTGTGGCGACACTTCAGGAGCCGGCTTTTGTCGCCGAATCCTCATCCACCGCATCGCTCCATTCCGCATTACAGATTTCGCAGCGCCAGGTATTCGCCGGCTCGATCGATTCGAGAATCGGATCGGGAGCGCCGCACTGCGGACACGCCGGCACCACAAAATCTTCGGCCGGCGCTTTCGACTGATCGATGATGTTCTGCGGTATGGGCTTCAGGAGGATCGCGCGCGCGTCATCGAGTTGTTCGGCGCGGACAAGGACTCGAGCGGCGTCGAGAGTTGCTCCCGGCCGATATTTCACGTCCTGATACCACGACTGAATACCAGCCCGCGCGAGCGCTTCGGCCAGTTCAGTCATTTGCTTGTTGGTCTCGCATTCGCAAAGAAGAACATGGGGGATCTCATTTTGAGATTGGTCATAGCGATTTCCGTCCCTGGTAGGAAGCTGCTCACCATATTGGAGGGGGCGAAACTCAGCCCACCATAGACGATCCGTCCTTCGTTCTGCTTGTTTGGCTACGGAGGGAGGCTCCATGCCCCGCTTCTTCATCTCGTCGCGGAGAACCTGTTGTGCGACCTGGGTGAGGTCGCCGAACGATGCGGCGAGATCGAGCAACTCTTCGTCGCTCATTTCGCGATAGCGCGTGGTGAGGCGTTGCCACTCTTCCGCGGCGCTGGGAAGCATGGGGAGAAGGATAGCCGAGATTTGGAGATAGCAACAGGTGGACGATAAAATCGAAGCAGCAAAGGCCGACGTAGCTCAGTTGGTAGAGCAGCCGATTCGTAATCGGCAGGTCACCGGTTCAAGTCCGGTCGTCGGCTCCAGAAATCCCGCCGTTCCCCTCCCTGGAATCTCTTCCTCCCGTCCTCCCGCCGTTTTCGGCTGCGTGATAAATCTCACATCCTCCGCTCCCAGCCTCTGGCATTGTTCCCCTATCGGGCCCATGACTCCAACCCCAGAGGAGCAATTCCATGGACGACCTTTGCACACTGGCTCAATATCACGCTGACGATCTCTCTGTGCACGCCGTTTCGCTGGCCATCCTGGCGCGCGCGCTCAACGATGCCTACGAGAGCGGCAACCACCTCGACCGGGCAGCCTTCCACCGCGCGTCCGATCTGGCGCTGACTCTGTATCGCGAGGAAAAACTGCGCTTCGCTTCCGTCGAGTACTCCGCTCCGCTGCTCGACAAGCTGTATCTCAAAGCCTTTGTGGCCGAAGAGCAGGCGGAGGATCATCAGGAAGATCTGCCCGAACTCGCCGCGCAGGCGATCGGCGAGCGCTTTCACGCTGAGGTCATGCGCCTGCTCTATCTGCGCATGCCCACGCCAGCGCAGAGAACAGCGGATCGCGACGAAGTTTCCCGTTCGCTGTAGACGCCGAGAGCCATTGCAACTCGGTCTCGCAGCAGCACCGCGTCGTCCCTCGTAAACTCGATCCCGCGATAGACTCGGAACGCGCGCCTTTGCCCGCCGAAAGCCCGCCGAAATAATTTCCGAGGATTCCTGCATGAAATTGTCGCGGATCGTCTTCCTGCTGTTGTGCGTCTCCCTGCTCGCCCGCATTGCGCCCGCCGAGGTGCGCCTGCCGCACGTGATCAGCGATCACGCCGTCCTCCAGCGCAATAGCCCTATCCATATATGGGGATGGGCAACGCCCTCTGCGCATCTCACCATCCGCTTTCACGCCCAAAGCGTAAGCGCAGTGGCCAGCGACATGGGAGAGTGGAGCGCCTACCTGGCGCCGGAGACGGCGGGCGGCCCCTACACGCTGACCGTCAGCGGCGACGGCCCCGATGTAACGGTGGAAGACCTGCTCGTCGGCGATGTGTGGATCGCCTCCGGGCAGTCGAACATGGAAATGCCGATGGGCGGATTCCCCAACAGCGCCGTGCTGAAGAATGCGGATCAGGAAATTGCAGCCGCGACCCACCCGAATCTCCGGCTTCTGGTCGTGGATCACCAAGCCTCTGACGTCCCGCTGGACGACGAACCGGACACCTGGACGGCCTGCACACCGGAAACGGCGCGCAAATTCTCAGCAGTCGGCTACTTCTTTGGCCGCGAAATCGCCGCGAAGGAGAATGTGCCCGTCGGACTCATCGATTCAACGTGGGGTGGAACGCCCGCCGATTCCTGGGTCAGCATGGACACGCTGGGCACCCATCCCGATTTGCTCCCTGCCTTTGCCGCGCGGGCAAACTTTGCCGACGAGCAATCCGATCTGAACGCGCGCATAGCAGCCGAGAAGGCAGCGACCGCCGCAGCCCTCGCGGCCGGCAAACCCAAACCGCAATTCCCCTGGCATCCCGACGAGGTCTCCTGGTCGCCCGCGGGCCTCTACAACGGGATGATCGCGCCGCTCACCCCCCTCTCGATTCGCGGATTCATCTGGTACCAGGGAGAAACGAACTCCGCGCATGACCGCGCACCCTATTACAAGACACTGTTCTCGGGAATGATTGGCGACTGGCGCATGCACTTCGCCCAGGGAACCCTGCCCTTTTACTTCGTGCAGATTGCAAGCTTCAACTCGCCGGGCGAGGACTGGGGCCGCGTCCGCGACGCCCAGCGCCGCACCCTGGACCTGGCCAACACCGGAATGGCTGTGACCCTCGACGTCGGCTCTGCCGACAACGTCCATCCTCCCGACAAGCAGACGGTGGGACACCGCCTCGCGCTGGCGGCGCGCGCCATCACCTACGGCGAAAACGTCGCCTACGCGTCGCCGCTCTTCCGCGAGGCCACGCCGGAACTGCAGCCCGATGGGACCACCGCCATGCAGGTATGGTTCGACCACGCGCAGGGATTGACGGCGCATGGCACCGCCATGACAGGATTTGAAGTGGCCGGGGCCGATCACCACTTTGTGCCCGCGCAGGCGCACATCGATGGCGAGACGGTGCTGGTGACTTCAACCGAGATGCCCCACCCGGTCTACGTGCGCTATGGCTGGATGGGCGTGATGGCAGACAACCTGTTCAACGCAGCGGGACTGCCGATGTCGACCTTTACCTCGGAGACATTTCCCGCGGACTAGCGGCTGGATCGCTTTGCAATTCTTGAAGACGCCTCAGCAGATGCGCGGCAGTTGCTCGCCGAACAGCACATCCACAACCCGCGTGCCGCCCACGCCGGTCTTCATCAGGACCATGCCGCTGGGCTGCTCGATCACCTCGCCGATAATGCACGCATCCGCGCCCAGCGGATGGCGCTGCATGGCGGCGAGCACGCGATCCGCAATCTGCGGCGCGACCACGGCGACCAGTTTCCCCTCATTGGCGACATACAGCGGATCGAGCCCCAGCAGTTCGCAAGCGCCGCGAACCGCATCGCGCACCGGGATCGCCGACTCGCGCAGCACCATGCCGGCATGCGAGCGAACGGCAATCTCGTTGAGCACAGTCGCCACGCCGCCACGCGTGGGATCGCGCATCACGCGCACGCCCGTCAAATCCCCGGCCGCTTCCGCCTCGTCCAGCATGGAAGCGATCAGCGTGTGCAGCGCAGCGCAGTCGCTCGCCAGGCTGCTCTCAAATTCAAGATTCTCGCGCTGCGACAGAATGGTGATTCCGTGATCCCCAATGAACCCGCTCAGCAGAATCTTGTCGCCCGGCCGCGCGCGATCGGCGGAAAGCTGCGTCGCCCGCTCGACGACCCCAATCCCGGTCGTCGTGATAAAAACCTTGTCGCCCTTGCCCCGGTTGACCACTTTGGTGTCCCCGGTCACCAGTTGCACGCCGGCATTCTGCGCGGCGAGCGCCATCGAGTCGGCGACGCGAACCAGTTCCGCAGCCGGCAGCCCTTCTTCCAGAATGAACGCAGCAGCCAGATACAGCGGCTTCGCTCCGCCCACCGCAAGATCGTTCACCGTGCCGTTCACGGCAAGAGAGCCGATGTCTCCGCCGGGAAAAAAGATCGGCGTGACCACGAACGAATCCGTGGTGAATGCCAGCCGCGTGCCCCCAATGTCAAGAATGGCCTGGTCGTCCATCCGATCGAGCGTGGGATTCCGGAAGCGCGCCACAAAGACTTTGTCGATCAGCTCAGCCGACAGCTTCCCGCCGCTCCCGTGCCCGAGCACGATCTGCGGATGGTCGAAGATGGGCAGCGGACACACGCCAAAGGGGCCGAGCGGAGCCGACGACTCGGCATCTTGCGACGACGTGTGCTCTTCGATCTTCTCAGCGCTCATCGGCGACCGCCTCCAATGCTGACAAGATCCGACTCCTTCAGGTGCCGCCCATAGGCGTAATACGCGGCGCACGCGCCTTCCGCGGAGACCATCGTCGCGCCCAGCGGATGCTGCGGATTGCACTCGGTGCCGAAGGCCGGGCAGTCGTGCGGCTTCCTGATTCCCTGGAGAATGAGCCCGGAAATGCAGATTTCTGGCTCCATGGTGTCGATGGCCTGCACGCTGAAGCGATGCTCCGCGTCGAAGCTGCGGAACTCGTCGCGCAGCTGGAAGCCGCTGTGGGGGATATTGCCCACCCCGCGCCACTTGCGGTCCGAGACTTCAAAAACTTTGCCGATCAGCTCCTGAGCGGCGCGGTTGCCGCCGCGCGAAAGGATGCGGGAATACTGATTCTCGACTTCGCCGCGCCCCACTTCGAGCTGCTCAATCACCATCAGCACGCCCTCCAGAATGTCGAGCGGCTCAAAGCCCGTCACCACAATGGGGACATGGAAGCGCGCAGCCAGCGGCTCATATTCCGTATAGCCAACCACGGCGCAAACGTGCCCAGGCCCAAGAAATCCCTGCACCCGATTTTGCGGCGAGCTCAGAACAGCCTCGATCGCCGGCGGCACCAGCACCTGCGACACCAGCAGTGAGACATTCGTCAGGCCCATCTGCCGCGCCTGCCAGGCAAGCATCGCGTTGGCGGGCGCCGTGGTTTCAAAGCCGATGGCAAAGAAGACGATCTGCTTGTCGGGATTGGCGCGGGCAATCTTCAGGCAGTCGAGAGGCGAATAGACAACCCGAACATCCCCGCCCTTTGACTGGATGCTAAACAGGTCCCCGTCGGATCCAGGAACCCGCAGCATATCGCCGAACGAACAAAAAATCACATCGGGTCGACGCGCAATTGCGTGCGCCTTGTCGATCATCTCCAGCGGCGTCACGCACACCGGGCACCCCGGACCATGAACCAGCTCAACGCCCTGAGGCAGCAGATGGTCGATGCCGTTCCTGACGATGGAGTGCGTCTGCCCGCCGCAGACTTCCATAATCACCCAGGGCCTGGTCTGGACGCGGCGAATGCGCTCCACCAGCTTCGCCGCAATGTCGCCGTCGCGGTATTCGTCGAGGTACTTCACGGCGTGCCCCTCATCAGCTCATCGCTAAAAGGAGCATCCAGCTCGCCAAGCTGATCCAGTTCCGCCAGCGCAGCATAGGTCTTCCGGGCTTCTTCTTCATCCACCCGGCTGATCGCGAAGCCGACGTGCACCAGCACGTAGTCGCCCACCTGTGTCTCCGGAACATAATCGAGGCAGGCATCGCGGGTCACGCCCCCAAACTGCACGCGGGCCATGTGCAGCCCTTCACTCTGATAGATTTCGACAACCTTCCCGGGAATGGCGAGACACATGGACGCGTTGCTCCTTCGCCTCATCGTTGGGACGGGGCCGCCTGGAATGTGGGGATCCGGCGCCCTGATCATAGTCCGGCAACCCGGGGTCGGGCCGGTGATCCAAATCACACAAGAGCGCCGTCTGCGTCCCAGCCTCGCGCTCGCTGCACGGCGTCACGCCAGCGGGCGTAATGGCGATCCACGCCGGCGTGGTCCGACTGCGGACGGAAGATGGTCTCCTCCCGCGTGCGCGCAATCTCATCGACGCTGCTCCAGAAGCCGGTGGCCAGACCCGCCAGGTACGCCGCGCCCTGGGCCGTCGATTCCAAAATCGCTGGGCGGCGCACCGGAATCCCGAGCAACTGCGCCTGGAACTGCATCAGCAAATCGTTGGCCGCGGCCCCGCCGTCGACCCGCAGTTCGCGGCACGGAATCCCAGTGTCCGCGTCCATGGCGCGGAGCACGTCAGCCACCTGAAAGGCAATGCTCTCAATGGCCGCCCGCGCGATATGGCCGATGCCCGTGCCGCGCCGGATGCCGATGATCATCCCGGCGGCGTGGGGGTCCCAATAGGGCGCGCCCAATCCGGTAAACGCGGGAACAAAAATCACACCCCCCGAGTCGGGAACGGACGCCGCAAGCGCCTCCACGTCCGGCGACGCCGCAAAAAAGCGCATGTTGTCGCGCAGCCACTGCACCACCGCGCCGCCGATGAAGATGCTTCCCTCAAGCGCATATTCCAGTTGGCGCGCGGGACTGCACGCAAGCGTGGTCACCAGCCGCTGCTGCGACAGGCGAAACTGCGAACCGATGTGCTGCAGCAGAAAGCAGCCCGTCCCGTAGGTGCATTTGGCGTCCCCCGGCGCAGCGCAAAGCTGCCCGAAGAGCGCAGATTGCTGATCGCCCGCAATTCCAGCAATGGCGACGCCAGCCGGCCCCAGCGGAGCGGTGACGCGTCCGACCATTTCGCTGGACCAGACCACGTCCGGCAGCAGGCTGCCCGGAAGATTGAAGATGCGCAGCAGATCGTCGTCCCAGCGATCCTCGACGATGTTGTAGAGCAGCGTGCGGCTCGCATTCGTGCGGTCCGTGACGTGGACCTTCCGATCCGTCAGGTTCCAGATCAGCCACGAATCGACGGTGCCGAAGGCGAGCTTTCCTTGCTCCGCGCGCCTGCGGGCCCCCGGAATGTTGTCGAGAATCCAGGCGATCTTCGTCGCCGAAAAATATGGATCCAGCAGCAGCCCGGTCTTTTGACGGATGGTCTCTTCCACCCCCTCGTCGCGCAGGCGCGCGCACAGCGGCGCGGTGCGGCGGTCCTGCCAGACGATCGCATTGCACACCGGCTTGCCGCTCTCGCGATCCCAAACAATCGTCGTCTCGCGCTGGTTTGTGATGCCCAGCGCGGCGACCTCGCGCGGGCCGATGCCCGCCTTGCCCAGCACTTCCACGGCGGCAGAGAGTTGCGAGGTCAGAATGTCGAGCGGATCGTGCTCGACCCAGCCCGGCGCAGGAAAGATCTGCGGAAACTCGTGCTGGGCGACGCCCGCAATGCGGCCCTGCTGGTCGAAGAGGATGGCGCGCGAGCTGGTGGTGCCCTGGTCAAGCGCGAGGATAAAGGCCATGCGGACTCCGCGGCGATTCTAGAGCAATTCGCGTCATGGCGCGAGACAGGGCATACGGAGTTGCTACGCCCCGCGCAAATTCCGCCGCAGCGTCAGCGAGCCGTCCGCATTCAGCTTCTGCCGGCACGCCCAGCGCACCGGGCACGAGACTCCCTTCACCTCAATCGCCGCCTTCAGCCGCAACCCCTCCCAGCGCGTTTCCGGCGGCAGCACCAGCTGCGCCTGGCGAATCTTGCCCGGCAGCGGATACCCCGCATCCAGGCAGCCGCCCGCCAGCACCTTGCCATCCTCCGTCTTCACCGTCACCCGCAGCACACCGGGCACCGCGGCGATGCCATCGTTGGCGAATCCGGCCACCAGACCGCACTGCGGACCGTCGCTGTAACTCCAGAGGAACGATGGCCGCACGCGGTACCCAATCCGCCGCGCGATGCGATTGAAAGCCTCGGGATACGCCTGGTAGCTGCGCTCCAGATTGGCCGCGCTGATGGCGTGAAAGTTCCACAGCGACCAGTAGTTCACGCCCACATCCAGCACATGCGCAATCATGTTTTCCGCCGGTGCAATGCCGTCCTCGTCCCGCGCCTCGGACACACCCACCGGCAGCCCCTGCTCCAGCACCGCGGCCACCCACGGCGGCCGATTGCTCAATGCCTCAATCTGCTCGTTCTCGATAAAGATCGTGTCGCTGCGGATCCAGTTGTCGGCGCGCACCGTCCGGTCCAGCACCTCCGAATTGCCCACCCGGCTGAAATCCGGCTGCGTATTGGTCGCCAGCGGCGTCTTCCGAAACGCATCCAACTGGACTTCCAGCATCTGCACCCATGTCCGCTCGGCCGTCGCGTAATCCGGAAACGGATTGTTGCTGAAAGGCCACGTGTGGCCCTCGCCCCAGAACCCGTACATGAAGGTGTCCACAAACTCCACCGAAGGATGCCCATCGAACTCCGCCGCCAGCAGCCCTGCCAGCTCGCGAAACGCATCCTGAAAGACCGGATCGTCGTAGCGCGGCTGCGCCCGCGACCAGGGATTCTCGAGATACCGCTTCGCCGAGGCGCTGTCCTGCTGGTTGGTCAGCACCAGCGGCACCATGGGCACCTTGTTCAGAACAAAGTCCGGCAGCGCCGGCGCATGCGTGTAATCCGGCGCGCACATCTGCACCCGCAAAGCCACGCGCTTGCCGCTCGTTCGCGCCAGGTCGAAGACCTGCGTCAGATATTCCGGCAGCACCAGCTTGCCCGGCCGCGGCTGCACCTCGCGCCATGTAGGCCGCACGTACAGCTTCTCGCCCAGCGGGAACGCGACCAGGTCTTCAATGGCGCGGGGCACGTCGCTCGACTGAATCTCTTCCGTGCCCTTGTCCGCCGTGATGTAGGTGATGAGCCCTTTGCCGTAGTTGGGCACCACCTCGTCCGAGGGCGTCGTGGTCATCACGACATCGTCGCCGGGGATCACCGCATCCGGCGGATACTGCGGAAACGGTCCCTGATCCAGGCGATCGCTCACCGCCGGTCCCGAGCCGAAGTCGTACTTTCCCCAGTTATGCGCCGGAACAAACCCTTCCGCGCGACCTGCGGGAACCCCCGCCAGTCCTGCTCCAGCCGCAATCGCCAAACCAGTTCCGCTTTTCAGAAAATCCCTGCGCCGCATGGGGGTCAGCCTCCCGGTCGCGCGTCCTCACCGGCTCCGGGCGCAACCGAGCAATCGTAAACACTCGAAAGCCTGCAATGCAATCCGAAAGTCAACGCCGCCCGTTGCCAGGGATACGAAACCCGCAATCCCGCCCGTCTATTCGTCCGGAGCGCGGCCGGTCGTGGCTTCCCTCTGCGACCCAGAGTCGTTTGCTTTCCCTACGTTCTTGGTCACGTACATCGCGGCGTCCGCAGCGCTCAGCAGGCTGTCGCTGGTCGTGCCGTCCTCCGGATAGAGGGCGATCCCCACGCTGGCGGCGCCGCGCACCATCGAGCCCTGCAGGGCAAATGGGTCGTCGAAGCAGCAATCCAGCCGCCGCGCGATTTCCTCGGCGTCGGCCCGGCCGTGAATGTCGGGAATCAGCGCCGCGAATTCGTCCCCGCCCATCCGGGCCAGCAAATCGCCCGGACGCAGTTCGTTCCTCATCCGCAGCGCACATTGCTGCAGGAACAGATCCCCCACCTGGTGCCCGTAGCTGTCGTTCACGCGCTTAAAGCCGTCGAGGTCGATGTAGATAAGCCCGAAGCGGTCGTTCGCGCCGGATCTCTGAATCAGATCCCCAAGCTCCCTTTCGAGAGAGAACCGGTTGTAGATATCCGTCAGCAGGTCGTATTCCGAGCGATGCTTCAAATCCGAATACAGTCCGCGCGTTTCGATGGCCATCGTCGCCAGCCATGCGCCGATCGAGAGAGCTTCGCGCGCGTCCGCCTGCCCGTGCCCGGCAGGATTAACGGCTGCCGACAGGATTCCCTGCACCGCCCCGGAACGCGAGGAGATCTCCTGGGACAGCATCGGCCAGCCGCCGCCTGGCGGAGCGCTGTCCCCAATGCGGACGTTCTCGCCCAGTTCGCACCAGCACCGCGCATCGCCCAGCTTAAAGGCCACCAGTTCGGTAATCGACGCGATCACCTCTTCGAGCGGCCGTGCGCCGTTGATTTCTTCCAGAATGCCGCTGCGCCGCTTTTCGAGGGCCGCCTCCGCCTCAACGCGCCGCGCCATCGCCTCAATCTGCCGGTTCACCTTCCGCGACAGCGCCCAGCCCCACGCGCAGGCCACAATCACCGCCAGCAGCAGCATGCCGACCACGATCACCAGGTTGCGGACGCCGAGAACGGAGGGCGGTGCGACCAGCGACACATCGTCAGGCGAACGGAGCAGCAAATCCACATCTTTTGATTTGTTGAACGGGTCCGCCCCGTTTGGAAGACAGATTCCGGTGATGCGTACAGTGGAGTGCGTGTCGAAGCGGCGGAACGGGGGAAGATTCTTCGTCTGCCCGTTGCCCGGATGCCGGTAGACAGCGGAGAAGATGTGCCCCCCCGAAGTCAGCACGTAGTCGTCTTCGCTGGCCTCCCGCACCGCCATCAACAATTCTCCGTCAGTCGAGACGAGGTCGAAGGCATTGGCGCCGGACCGCAGATCGGATAAGGTAACGCTCCGCACCTCTACCGGCTGGCGCGTCCCCGTGGAGCGGATCTCGCTGTGGTTCAGGGTCAGGTATCCCAGGCTGTTGTCCGGAAATCCGGAGCCATCCGCGAGATCGCCCACCCGCAGCGGCTGCTGCGTCTGCGTCGACAGCAAAATGCTCTTCGCCCCGTTTTCCAGCACCACCGTCGCCCCTGGCTGGTAATACGTGATCGTGCCCTGCACGCGAATTCGCTGCGTCAGGTCCTCAACCCGGTACCCGCGCAGCACCCGGTCCATGGGGGTCACCGGCAGCGACTGCGAGACCACGCCGGGACGCTGCAGAATCCTGACATCGCCGATCGAGTTGATGAAGAGCGCCGCGCCCGTCAACTGCTTCTTCCCGTCGAACGTCCCCGAAACAACCCCGGTAACTTCCACCTGATCGTCCAGCAGGCCGCCCAGTCCGCTCCCGTCGGAACTCGGTATCAGCGCTTCGATGTATCCCCCGTCCATCAGCAACTGCAGGTCGATGACGCTCCGGTCCGCATACCATCCCCGATCGGCAGCCCGCACCGTGGCCCGCACCGTCACCCGCACACAATCCCGATCGCCGCTGATCAGATCCGCAAACGTGGCTGTCTGGGGCGCGGGAGGCGCTCCGTGGCGCAGCACCGTGATCTCGCTGCTGACCACAATCGGCCGAAAGCTGCCCTGAGTCGTCCCGTGAATCAGAACCTGATCGCCCGGAACGAACGCCGTCTTCCCACCCGTTTCCACGTAGAGCGCCAGACCGTCGTCCTGCACCCACACCGCCAGCAGACCCGGGTCGTAGTACGTAACGGTAGCCTCAAACGCAACCGGAAGTCCCTGATTGGCCTGCACATCGCTGAGGACGTGGACCTGGCGCAGCGTCGTGAGCGGTTGCTGCGCGGCGGCGTATACCGGAACGGCACAGGGGACGATCAGCGACCACCAGGCGAGGGCGCCCCTCATCCACGCAAGCCCGTGACGGGGAGCGAGAACTGCGCCGCTCTCCTTCCCCGCTTGCTGTCGGCATCGCGCTACTGAACTCAAATCCACCCCAGCCCGGCCGTTGCCGCTGCGCCAGGGTCCTCCCCCTGCCGCAGAGGCCGGTCATCGGGGAAAACCACCGCTGGACAAGATTCCCCCGATTGATTCGAAACCCATGGCCACTCTATTTGAATCGCACGTTAGTTGCAGCTTCAAAAGTGACCTGAATCACATCAGGACAGGACCCAAAGCGGCCGCCGAGGCGTACTCGACCCAGCAGCGCCCCCTACTCCGCCGGGACGACGGGGAGATCGACGAAGCTCGCCGTCCCCGGCGCGTGCCAGATTCGCTCGGTGACCGTGCGGTAATCGCCGGGTTTGGCGTTGAAGATATTGGGGACAAACGTCTGCGGATTGCGGTCGTAGAGCGGGAACAGCGTGGACTGCACCTGCACCATAATCCGGTGCCCGGGCAGGAAGACGTGGTTCACCGTCGGCAATCCGAACTGGTAGAGCAGCGCCTGATTCGGCGTGATGGCCTGCGGATCAGAAAAGCTGGTACGGTAGCGCCCACGGAAGATGTCCAGCGAGATCGGTAGCTCATAGCCACCCATGCCCGGATCGTTTGGCGTGGTCCCGGGATACACGTCGATGACCTTGACCACCCAGTCGCTGTCGCTCCCGCTGGTGGAGGCAAACAGATGCACCTGGGGTGCGCCGCTCACCCGCACCGGCGCCGTCAGCGGATCGGTCTGCCAGGTGAGGACATCCGGCCGCCCATCCACAAAGCGCTGATCGTGGACCAGCCACGTCGTCCATGCGCCGTTGTCGCTCGGCGAAAAAGGACGGGGCGAGAAGGGCACCGGGTTCGCCGGATCCGACACATATTCGTCGAACGGCGGCGCATCCGCGGCGGGCGCATCGAACGAAAGCTTTTTGCCGGCCTCGAGATACAGGGGCTTTGCCGGATGGTCGCAGCCCTGGTCGCAACTCAGCGGCCAGTGGCTGAACCGGTCCCAGTGATTCTCGCCGGTGTTGTAAATCAGAACCGGCGGTGTATCGGCTTTGGGAGCGCCGGCCACAAGATATTGATTGAAGAACGGAAGCAGCACATCGCTGCGGAACTCCGCCGTGGTGTTGCCCTTCCAGCGCAGCGGCCCCAGGTTCCAGCCGTCGCGGTTCACCTGGCTGTGGAACCACGGGCCCATCACCAGGTAATTCCTGTCATTGTGCGTGTCTTTCGGCTCGACCGCCTCGTAGCTGTGGATCGCTCCCCACATGTCTTCCTGATCCCACAGGCCCTGCAGCCACATCGTCGGGACGCTAAGCGGCGTCGACGCCATGATTTTGTCCAGAGCCTGACCCGACCAGAAGGGCGTGTAGGCAGCGTTCTCCTCCACTTTATGCCAGAACGGAAGCTGCTCCAGACCGCCATACCGGGCAATATCGCCGGCCGAGCCCAGATCGAGAAAATCCGTGTAGTCATCGGCGTTCGTGCGCGGGATCGACACACCGCCGCCCCGCGCGCTGGTTTGCCCCGTGAAGTAGTCGAGGTTGATTTGGCGAAATGCGCCGTAGTGGAACCAGTCGTCCCCCATCCACCCATCGATCATCGGGCTTTCCGGGCAGGCGACCTTCAGCGCCGGGTGGGGATGGATCAGCGCCATCACCACCGTGAACCCCTCATACGACGAGCCGATCATCCCCACGCGGCCGTTCGATTCGTGGACGTTCTTCACCAGCCAGTCGATGGTGTCCCACGCATCGGTCGTGTCGTTGGGGCCAGTCGGATTCAGCGGCCCGGTGGGCGGCGGCGTCATGACGTAGGCGCCCTCCGAGCCGTACTTGCCACGCACGTCCTGATAAACGCGGATGTAGCCGGCACGGACGAAGATGTCGTCGGCCAGCGGCAGCGCGTCCAGCATGTGCGGAGAATCGGCGCGCTCGGCGCGGCCCGCTGCGTCGTAAGGCGTCCGCGTCAGCACCATCGGCGCATCGTGCGCGCCTTTGGGAATCACGATGACGGTATAGAGCTTGACGCCGTCGCGCATGGGAATCATCTCCACGCGCTTCACGTAGTCGTACCCGATGTGCGGCGGCGTGAATGTCGGCGGTACGTCGGGCGTCATCGGCGCGGTCTGCGCAAGCGTGGGCAGGGCGGCGGCAAGAGCGAACAGCGCAACAGCGGAGCGGCAGGTAGTCGTCATCAGCAGAATCCTCAGCGAAACGTTGGTGCGCGGCCCGAACTGCCAAAATCAGCAGGCCCTACGATAGCAGCGACTTCACCACTGCGGGCGCGGATCGCAAGGCAGCGTCCAGTTGTGAGGCGTCTTTGCCGCCCGCTTCGGCCATGTCCGGGCGTCCGCCGCCCGAGCCGCCAACCAGTTTCGCAATCTCTCCCACCACCTTCCCCGCGTGCACTTTGCCGATCAGGTCCTTGGTCACGCCGACGATCAGCGCCACTTTGCCCTCCTCCTGCGCGCCGCCCAGCACCACCACGCCCGAGCCAAGCTTGTTGCGCAGATTGTCGACGAGGGTCCGCATCTGCCCGCGGTCGAGCGAGTCCACGCGTTGCGCGAGGACCTTGATCCCAGCGACCTCGACCGCCTGGTCAGCCGCTCCGGAAACGCGGGACGCAGCCGACTTCATGCGCGCCTCGTCCAGTTCGCGGCGCAGTTTCTTCACTTCGTCTTCCTGCGCGGCCAGCCGCTGGCGCAGCGCGTCGGCAGGTGTCAGCTCCGCATTGGGAGCAAGCTGGGACGCGATCTGCGCCACCTGATAATCGCGGCGGAACTCGTTCAGCGCGCCCAGGCCGGTCACCGCTTCCACTCTGCGCACGCCCGACGACACGCTTCCCTCCCCCATCAGTTTCACCACGCCGATCTCGCCAGTGGCCCCAGTGTGTATGCCGCCGCACAGCTCGGTCGAGAAGTCGCCGATCTTCACAACCCTGACCTTTTCGCCGTACTTTTCGCCGAACAGCGCCATGGCGTGATATTCGTTCACCGCCACGTCGATGGGGACATCCTCCAGCGTAACCACCTGCGTGTTGGCCAGCGTTTGCTGGTTGATGATGTCTTCAATGTCCTGCAATTCCTCATCGGCGATGCCGGCGAAGTGCGAAAAATCAAACCGCAGCCGATTGGGCTCCACCAGCGAGCCGGCTTGCTTCACATGCTTGCCAAGAACCTCCCGCAGCGCCGCGTGGAGCAGATGCGTAGCCGTGTGATTCCGGCGCGTCGCATTGCGAAAGCTCGCATCGACCACGGTGTCCACTTTGTCTCCCAGCGCAAGCGGCTGCCGCAGGATCGCGCGATGCGCGAAGATCCCCTGCACCGGCTTCGTGCAGCCGGAGACGTCAGCGACCACCGAATTGTGATCGTCCGAGTAGAGCCAGCCGGTATCGCCAATCTGGCCGCCCGAATCGGCGTAGAAGCTGGTGCGATCGAGAACGACCTCCACCGCATCCCCGGCCGCGGCAGCAGGCGCCCCCTGGCCATCCTTCACAATAGCCAGCACCGTAGCGCCATCGACGCGCAGTTGGCGGTAGCCTTCGAATGCGGTCTTCGGCAAATCGCGGAAAGCAGGCGACGCCGACTTTTGCGATCCGCCCTTCCACGAAGCACGCGCGCGGGCCTGCTCTTCAGCGCGAGCAGCCTCAAAGCCGGCCAAGTCGAACTCAATGCCGGCGTCGCGGGCCGCGTCGACCATAAAGTCGAGGGGCAGGCCGAAAGTCTCGTAGAGGTGGAAAGCCGCGCGCCCATCGAGCTTGCCGCCGCGAATCGCCTCGTCAAGACGCGCGGAGCCGATCTCCAGCACCCGCGCGAACTGATTCTCTTCCGCCTCGACGACCTTCGCCACGCGTTCAGCGCTCTCCTTCAGTTCCGGATACGCCCCCGCCATCTCATCGCGGACGGCATAGACCATCTGGTTCATGAAGGGCTTTTCCTGGCCGAGCAGTCGCCCGTGACGAATGCCGCGCCGAAGAATCTTGCGCAGCACGTAGCCGCGCCCTTCATTTGAAGGGAGAACGCCGTCGTTGATAAGGAAAGTGGATGCACGAGCGTGATCGGCGATGATGCGCAAGCTTGCATTGCCCACCTCGTATTTCACCCCCGTCACCTCCGCCGCCTTTTGTATCAGCGGTGTGAACAAATCCGTCTCAAAATTGCTCACCACCCCCTGCAACACGGCAGCCGTACGCTCCAGCCCCATCCCCGTATCAATCGAAGGCTTCGGCAGCGGCGTCAATGTGTAACCGACAACGTTCCCCTTTGCGTCCGTCTCCGCCGAGCGATCGAACTGCATAAAAACCAGATTCCAGATCTCGACATAGCGCGCGTCATCCTGCCCAAAAGGCCGATCCACGCCAGGTTCTTCCGCCGCTTCGAGGCCCATGTCGTAAAAAATCTCCGAGCACGGCCCGCACGGCCCGGTCTCGCCCATCTGCCAGAAATTGTCCTTGCGCCCGTAGGTAAAAATGCGCTCCTTCGGCACGCCCACGTCCATCCACAGCCGCTCGGCCTCGTCATCGCGCGGCACCTCGGCATCGCCCTCGAAGATGGTGACGTACAGGCGGTCCTTCGGAATGCCGAACCACTCCGGCGAGGTCACCAGCTCCCAGCCATAAGCGATCGCGTCCTTCTTGAAGTAGTCGCCGAAGCTGAAGTTGCCGAGCATTTCGAAGAAGGTGTGGTGGCGGCGGGTGAAGCCGACGTTTTCGAGGTCGTTGTGCTTGCCTCCGGCGCGCACGCACTTTTGCGAGGTGGTGGCGCGGGAGTAGTCGCGCTTCTCCGCGCCGAGGAAGACATCCTTGAACTGGTTCATGCCGGCGTTGGTGAACAGCAGGGTGGGATCGTTCTGTGGCACCAGCGAGGAGGAGTGCACGCGGCGGTGCGCTTTGCCTTCAAAAAAACGCAGAAAATCTTCCCGAATCCGGCTTCCTGTGCGAACTTCCATAGGGTTTAAGTCTATCAGTGCGGGATTGGAAGAATGTCCTGCCGGAGGGGCGGC